>CAZJHD010000013.1:0-104792 GCA_964545855.1 uncultured Planctomycetales bacterium | reverse complement strand
CGCACGCGGCGCGCGAGGGAGAGGAGAGAGAAAGGGGTCTGACCCCATTCCCGGGTTCTCAGGGTCGGGATACTGTGGATCGAGCCAGTATCCATGCCCCCCTACGCCGAGCTCCGGTGCAAGACGAACTTCTCGTTCCTGCGGGGAGCGTCCCACCCCGAGGAGCTCGTCGAGCGGGCGGCGGCGCTCGGTCTCGCGGCGCTCGCCGTCACCGACCTCGCGTCGGTGGCGGGCGTCGTGCGCGCGCACGTGGCGGCGAAGGAGGCGGGACTGCCGCTCCTCGTCGGCGCCGAGGTGACGCCGCGCGACGCGCCGCCGCTCGTGCTGCTGGCGATGCACCGCGCCGGCTACGGCCGGCTCTGCCGCCTCCTCACGATCGGGCGGCGCCGCGCGCCGAAGGGGGAGTGCCGACTCGATCTCGCCGACGTGTTGGCCCACGCCGAGGGGCTGCTGGCGGTGGTGGCGCCGCCGGACACGGCGCCGGCTCCCTTCGCCGCGCTCCTCTCCCCTCTGCGCGAGGCCTTCGGCGACCGCCTCCACGCCGCGATCGAGAGCCACGGCGCGGGCGACGACGCGGCGCGCTGCGAGGCGGTCGCGCGCGCGGCTCGGGCGGCGGGCGTGCCGCTCGTCGCGACGAACGACGCGCACTACCACGACCCGTCGCGCCGCGAGCTCCACGACGTGCTCGTCGCGATCCGCGAGCGCACGACGGTCGCCGAGGCGGGGCGACGTCTCTTCCGCAACGCCGAGCACGCGCTGCGCGGACCCGACGTCCAGCGCGCCCGCTTCCGCCGTCTCCTCGGCGCGCGCGGCGAGGAGGCCGTCGAGCGCTCCGCCGAGATCGCCTCCCGCTGCCGCTTCTCCCTCGACGAGCTCCGCTACGAGTACCCCGAGGAGGTGGTGCCGCCGGGCGAGACGGCCGCCTCGTGGCTGCGCACGCTCACGATGCGCGGCGCCGCCGAGCGCTGGCCGCGCGGCGTGCCGAAGAAGGTGGCGGCGCTCCTCGAGCACGAGCTCGCGCTCGTGGCGGAGCTGCGCTACGAGCCCTTCTTCCTCACGGTCCACGACGTGGTCGCCTTCGCACGCGCGCGCGGCATCCTCTGCCAGGGCCGGGGCTCGGCGGCGAACTCCGCCGTCTGCTACTGCCTCGGCATCACCTCCGTCGATCCCTCGCGCATCGAGCTCCTCTTCGAGCGCTTCGTCTCGAAGGAGCGCCACGAGCCGCCCGACATCGACGTCGACTTCGAGCACGAGCGCCGCGAGGAGGTCTTCCAGTACGTCTACGGGAAGTACGGCCGCGAGCGCGCCGGCATCGCCGCCGAGGTGATCTGCTACCGCGGCCGCAGCGCCGTGCGCGACGTGGGGAAGGCCCTCGGCCTCTCGCTCGACCAGGTGGACCGCCTCGCCGGGACGCTCGACCGCTACCACGGCCTTGGAGCACGTCCTAGAACCCTCCCGTCGCCCGCTGCGCGATCCATCCGCGCCCACGGTGTCGAGCCGCCTCGGAATGACGCAGTGGACATGCCTGCGGCGTCTCTCCTTGCGGGCGCGGCGGCTCGCATCGCGGGCTCGGTCCGGGTTCTAGGACGTGCTCTCGCGCCGTCTCCGATCGCGACGCCCGAGATCGAGGGCACCGATCCCGGCGCCGCGCGGCTGCGGGAGGCGGGTCTCTCGCCCGACGACCGCAACGCACGCCGCGTGATGGAGAAGGCGGCCGAGATCGCCGACTTCCCGCGCCACCTCTCGCAGCACGTGGGCGGCTTCGTGATCTCGCGGGGGCCGCTCAGCGACCTCGTCCCCGTGGAGAACGCCGCCATGGAGGGGCGCACCGTCGTGCAGTGGGACAAGGACGATCTGGAGGCGCTCGGTCTCCTCAAGGTCGACCTCCTCGCCCTCGGCATCCTCACGGCGACGCGCAAGAGCTTCGACCTCGTGGCGAAGCACTACGTGGCGGGCACGGGTGGCGGCACCGACCTCACGCTCGCGACGCTGCCGCCGGAGGATCCGGAGACCTACGAGATGCTCTGCCGCGCCGACGCAGTCGGCGTCTTCCAGGTGGAGAGCCGCGCGCAGCGCGCGATGCTCCCGCGGCTGCGGCCGCGCCGCTTCTACGACCTCGTCGTCCAGATCGCGATCGTGCGGCCGGGGCCGATCCAGGGCGGCATGGTGCATCCCTACCTGCGGCGGCGCGCCGGCGAGGAGCCCTACGACCTCGACGAGATGCCGGATCTCCGTTCCGTGCTGGAGCGCACCCACGGCGTGCCGCTCTTCCAGGAGCAGGTGATGCGCATCGCCGTCGTGGGCGCGGGCTTCACGCCCGGCGACGCCGACCGCCTGCGCCGCGCCATGGGGGCGTGGAAGAAGCGCGGCGTGCTGGAGGGCTTCCACCGGAAGTTCGTCGACGGGATGTGTGCCCACGGCTACGCGATCGAGTTCGCCGAGCGCGTCTTCGAGCAGATCCGCGGCTTCGGCGAGTACGGCTTCCCGGAGAGCCACGCGGCCTCCTTCGCGCTGCTCGCCTACGCGACGGCCTACTTGAAGCGCCGCTACCCGGCGGCCTTCACGGCGGCGCTGCTGAACAGCCAGCCCATGGGCTTCTACGCGCCGGCGCAGCTCGTGGGCGACGCGCGCGAGCACGGCGTCGAGGTGCGCGCCGCCGACGTGGGCGCGAGCGAGTGGGACTGCACCCTCGAGCGCGCGTCGGGCCGTCCGCGCGCGGCCCAGGACGGCGCGCTCCCCGAGCACTGGGGGAGGCCGGGTCCGGCGCTGCGGCTCGGGCTCCGCCTCGTGAAGGGGCTCGAGCGGTCGGCGGCCGACCGCATCGTCGCGGCGCGCGCGGCGAAGGGCGCCTTCCGCTCCGTCGAGGACTGCGCGGAGCGCGCGTCGATCGGGCGGCGCGCGCTCTCGGCGCTCGTCGCCGCCGACGCCTTCGCGTCGCTCGGCGTCGGGCGCCGAGAGGCGCTCTGGGAGGCGCTCGGTGTCGGCGAGAAGCCGCCGCTCTTCGCGGAGACGGATCTCGAGCGCTTCGACCCCGAGCTGCCGCCGATCTCCGACGCCGAGCAGGTGGCGCGCGACTACGAGAGCACGGGGCTCTCGCTGCGCCAGCACCCCATGTCGTTCCTGCGGGAGGAGCTCGACCGTCTCGACGTGCATCCGGCCTGCGACGTGGCGCGCCTCCCGGCGGGAACGGAGCTGCGCGTCGCGGGCATCGTCCTCACGCGGCAGCGTCCCGGCACGGCGTCGGGCGTCGTCTTCGTGTCCATCGAGGACGAGACGGGCGTCGCGAACCTGATCGTTCCCTCGCGGGTCTTCGAGCGCGACCGCGCCGCGGCGCGCTCCTCCACGGCGATCGTCGCGCGCGGCACGATCGAGCGGAACGGAGAGGTGACGCACCTGAAGGTGGCGCGGCTCTTCGACCTGCCGGCGCTCCAGCGCCTGCGCTCGGCGTCGCGCGACTTCCGGTGAGGGACCGTGCCGGATCGAGGCCCGGCCCCGATACTGGGCGCCCCATGCAGACCCGCGTCCCCGTCGTGCTCCTCCTCGCGGCGGGCGCCCTCGCCGGCGCCGCCTGCAGCCGCTCGCGGCCGAAGCCGAACGTCGTCGTCGTCGTGATCGACACGCTGCGCGCCGATCGGCTCCCGATGTACGGCTGCGCGCGGAACAACGCGCCCTTCCTCGGCGAGCTCGCGCAGCAGAGCCTCGTCTTCGAGAACGCCTGGACCGGAGCGCCCTGGACCGTGCCCTCCACGGCGTCGCTCATGACCTCGACGCACGGATTCCAGCACGGCGTGATCGACGGCTTCGAATGGGAGAAGCCGCCCGAGGAGCGCGAGAAGAGGCCCGTGAACCGGATCCCCTGGGAGCTGGAGACGCTGCCGACGGTCGCGCGCCGCCACGGCTACCGGACCTTCGGCATCTCCGCGAACATCCTCGTGGACGAGGAGCTCGGCTTCGAGCGCGGCTTCGACCGGTGGCGCGGCCTCGACGACAAGGACGCGGCCGACGTGAACGCGGTGCTGGAGGAATGGAAGGACGAGATCGCGCAGCCGGAGCCGTTCTTCCTCTACCTGCACTACTTCGACCCGCACCACGTCTACCACCCGCGCGCGCCCTGGTACGACCCGGCGGGGCTCGAGGCCCCCGACGCCGCGTCGAAGAGCGCCTTCGCGCGCTTCCGCGCGAAGATCGCCTCCGGCGTCGATCTCGGGGAGGACGCGAAGGAGTTCCTCCCGGAGCTCCTCGGCTACGAGAAGGAGCCGATGCCGCCGGAGTTGGCGGCGAATCCCTGGGACACGATGCTCGCGGCCTACGACAGCGAGATCCGCGCGCTCGACGAGCACCTCCGCGAAGCCTTCGCGATGCTCGGGCTGCCGGGGGAGGCCGTCGTGATCGTGACGGTCGATCACGGCGAGGAGTTCCACGACCACGGCAGCTTCGAGCACGGGCAGAACCTGCACGACGAGCTCACGCGCGCGGCGCTCCTGCTGCGGCTGCCGGGCGCCGACGCTCCGCGCGGCCGCGTGCCGCACGTCGCGAGCACGCTCGACGTGCTGCCCACGCTGCGCTTCCTCTGGGGCGAGACGCCGCCGGCGCAGGATCAGGGCGCCGACCTCGTGCGTCTCGCCCGCGATGGAGCCGCCGATCGTCACGTGATGTCGGCGATCGAGGACGAGCCGCGACGCGACCGAAAGCCCCGCTCGCAGCGCGCCCTGATCGACGGCCGCTACAAGGCGATCTTCCGCGAGTCGAGCGAGGAGGCGCAGCTCTTCGACCTCGTGGCGGACCCGGCCGAGCTGCGCGACCTCGCGCGCGAGCGGCCGGAGGTCGTCGAAGCCTTTCGAGCGAGACTCGCCGAGACGTTGCAGCGGGCGCCGCGCTGGAAGCGGACCTTCCAGATGATGACCCCGAGCGAAGCGGGCCTCGAGCACATGAACGCGATCGGCTACACGGGCGGCCGCTGACGGGATCGGAGCGGGCCGCCGCCGCACGCCACCGCGGACGCGCTCGGGACGACGCACGCGACTCAGGCCGCGCGCCTCGCGAAGCCGATAGACCCCCCTGGCGGCGGGTCTCCCGGCCCCGCCAAGAAGAGGCTGCGCTTGGGATTCCTTCGATGGCTCAGGTCCCTCTGGTCGGGGACCTACCGACCGCTGACCCGACGGCCCGCGCCCGTGGCGCGCGCTGGGGAGCCGCCGTCGGCTGCGGCCCCCGCGAGACCGGCGGCGCGGCCGGCCGTGGCGGCGGTCGCGCAGGCACCCGCGCCCGCGCCTGCGATCGCAGCCCTTCCGGAGCCCGCGGCGGCGCTTCCTTCCGCCGAGCCCGCGGCGCCGGCGCCGATGGCCGCCGCCGACGACGGCCCCGACGAAGTGACGCTCATGGCGCAGCTCGCGGATCGCGCCATCGAAGTGGCGACTCCGGCGGAGCGCGAGATCGTCCGGCGGGTGAACGCGCGCTTCGAGAAGGGCGACTACGGCGCGCCCGTGCTCCCGGCGACGCACCTCCGCGTGCTGGAGATCACGAACAAGCCGAGCGCCTCGATCGACGAGATCTCGAAGTGCGTGCGCCTCGACGCCGTCGTCGCGAAGGAGGTGATCTCCCTCGTGAACTCGGCCGCCTTCATGCCCGCCATGCCGATCCGCGACCTCAACCGCGCGATCGTCCACGTGGGCCTGCAGCGCGTGCGCAGCCTCATGCTCGGCGTCTCGATGCACCTCACGGTCTTCCGGAAGAGCGACGCCGAGCGCGGCAAGCAGCTCTGGACCCATTCGCTGGCGACGGGCGTCATCGCGCGCGAGATCGCGAAGGCGACGCACCTCGACGTGGAGGAGACGTTCCTCGCCGGTCTGCTCCACGACATCGGGAAGATCGTGCTGCTCGGGATCCTGAGCGACGAGGAGCGCCGCGTCGGCTCGCGCGCGCCGGCCTGCCTCGTCTGGAAGATCCTCGAGGAGAGCCACACGGCCGTCGGCGAGCGCGTCGCGAAAGCGTGGCACCTCTCGGGGTCGCTCGCGGAGGCCATCGCGAACCACCATCGCCTGACGGAGACCTCGACGAAGTCGGTCGCCGCGACGGCCCTCGCCGACGACGTCTGCCGCAGCCTCGGCATCGGGATCCCTCAGCAGCGCGTGCGCTTCACGGACCATCCGGCCTTCGAGATCCTCGGCCTCTCCGGCGAGCGCGGACCCGACCTCGTGGCGCGCCTCCCTCTCGTCCTCGAGTCGTCGCCCGAGCTGAAGGGCGCGATGCGCCGCGCGCCGGCGCCGGCGCCGGCGCCGCCCGCGCGCTGACCGATCGGCGGCTCGGGTCCCGAGAAGGGCCCCGATCCGGTGCACGTCCCGGAGACCGGCAGGGCCCGATGGCGCGATCGAGACCGCGCGGGCGCCCCCGCGGTACGCCGCGCCGGCTCCGGCCGTAGGATTCGTGGAACGGACGGGCGCCCGACCGCCTTTCCCGCGCCCCTCCTCCATGGCAACGCTCCGACTCTTCGCCCGCTCGTCGTCGCTGCTCGCGCTCCTCCTCCTGCTGCCGGCCGGTGCCGCGACGCAGTCGGGGCCGCCGGCCGGGGGCTCGTCCTGGGACTCTCTCGCGCCCCTCCCGCTCGCCTTCGTCGAGAACGCGGGCCAGTGGGAGCCCTCCGTGCTCTTCGCGGCGCATCGAGGCGCGATGCGCGCGGAGGTTCACCCCGACGGCCTTCGCCTGCGCTGGGCCGAGATCGAGGAGCCATCCGGCGCCGAGCTCTCCGAGGGACGGCTGCATCCGGGGCCCTCCGCCGAGGCGCGCCTCCGCGGCGTCGTCCTCGATCTCCGTTTCGAGGATGCGGCGCCGGGAGCGACGGCGATCGGCCTCGGGGAGCTCCCGGGCCGCAGCCACTTCCTCCTGGGCCGCGACGAGGGCGCCTGGGTCCGCGACGCGCGCGGCTTCGAGGGCGTGCGTCTTTCGGGCGCGCGGCCGGGAGTGGACCTCGATCTCCGCCCCGAGGGGGCCGGCCTGAAGTACGACCTCGTGCTGGCGCCCGGCGCATCCGTCGAGAGCGTCGTGATGACGTTGCGGGGAGCGGAGACGCTCTCCGTCGAGGCCGACGGGTCGCTCGTGGCGCGCACGCCGCTCGGCACGCTGCGCCAGCCGGCGCCCGCCACCTTCGAGATCGACGGCGCGGGCGCGCGACGCTCCGTCGAGGCGCGCTTCCGCCTCCTCGGCGGCGATCGCTTCGGCTTCGACGTGCCCCACCGCGACCCGTCGCGTCGCCTCGTGATCGATCCCGGGCTCGTCTACGCGACGCTCCTCCACGGCAGCCTCTCGGACGTGGCGCTCGGCGTGGCCGTCGACGCGGCGGGCTCCGCCTACGTGACGGGCTGGACCGTCTCGCCCTCGATCGGCGCGACTCCGGGCGCCTTCCAGACGACGGCCAAGGGGAGCCTCGACGCGTTCGTGGCGAAGCTGAATCCCACGGGCACCGCGCTCGTCTACTCCACCTACCTCGGCGGATCCGGCGGAGACCAGGGCGTGTCCGTCGCCGTCGACGGCGCGGGGAACGCGACCGTCGTCGGCTCGACGCTGTCGCCGAACTTCCCGGTCACCACGGGCGCGTTCCAGACGCTCTGGAAGTTCGGCGTCGAGGTGGGAGACGGCTTCTGCGCGAAGCTGAACGCGGCGGGGAGCGGCCTCGTCTACTCGACGCTCCTCGGCGGCACCGGCGAGGACATCGCGCTGCGGGTCGCCGTCGACGGCGCGGGCGCGGCGCACGTGGCGGGCTGGACGCGTTCCTTCGACTTCCCGACGACGGCGGGAGCCTTCCAGACGGCCTACGGCGGCACGACGAAGAACCAGCTCGGCGACGCCTTCGTGACGAAGGTGAGCCCGACGGGCGCGGCTCTCCTCTGGTCGAGCTTCCTCGGCGGGCCCGGCGCCGACGCCGCCGCCGGCATCGCGATCGGCCCGAGCGGCACGATCCTCGTCACGGGCGTCGCCCGGGAGCTCTTCCCGATCACGATCGGCTCCTTCAGCAATCTCTACTTCGGGAACGGCGACGTCTTCGTGGCGCGCTTCGATCCGTCGAAGGCCGGGAACGCCTCGATCGTCTACGCGACGCTCGCCGGCGGCGGGGGCGCCGACTTCGGCTACGGCATCGCGGCCGACGCCACCGGGAACGCCTTCGTGTGCGGCTACACGGAGTCCTTCGGTTCCTTCCCGTTCCCGACGACGGCCGGCGCCTTCGACACGGGATACAACGGCACCGGCGACGCCTTCGTGATGCGGCTGTCGGCGAACGGCGCGACGCTCGGCTGGTCGACCCTCCTCGGCGGCTCCGGCAACGACGTCGCGATCTCGCTCGCCCTCGATGCGGCGGGCGCGCCCTACGTCGCGGGCCACACGAGCTCGAAGAACTTCCCCGTGACGGCCGGCGCCTTCCAATCCAAGCACGGCGGCAAGACCGACGCCTTCCTCACGAAGCTCTCGTCGACGGGCCAGGTCGTCCTCTCGTCGACGCTCTTCGGAGGCATCGGCTTCGAGCAGTCCTTCGGTCTCGCGCTGCGCGGCGCGAACGACGTCTTCCTCGCGGGATCGACGGACTCGACGAACTTCCCCGACACGCCGGGCGCGATCGACGGCGTCCTCTCCGGCCGCGACGCCTGGGTGGCGCGCTTCGACGCCGGGCCGGTGCCGATCCTCTGCGTCGATTCGAACGCGCTCGTGCGCGCCGACTGGTTCGTCGGAGAGCCGGCGCCGGAATCGGCGACGCGGACCGTCACGAACTGCGGCAGCCCCACCTCGCTCCTCCTCTGGGAAGCCTTCGAGGTGGAGGACGCGCCCTGGCTCCAGGCGTCGCCCGCCCAGGGCGCGCTGCTCCAGGGCGCCGTCGGCACGAACGTGCAGCTCGCCTTCGATCCGGTGGGTCTCGCGACGGGCGCCCACGAGGCGACCGTGCGGCTGCGGAACACGCTCGAGCCGACGAGCTTCGTCGACCTCCCCGTGCTCCTCACGGTGCAGGAGGACTCGCTCGTGCCCTTCGTGCCGGGAGACCGGCTCGAGGGCTCGATCCTGTTCGGCGGCGAGATCGACGACGGGTCCTTCGAGGGGCTCGCCCTGGAGTCCGTGACCTTCGCCGTCGCGTCCGCCGACCTCGCCGACGACCTGCGTCCCGTCGTCTCCGTGTTCGACGCCGGCGGCACGATGCTGAAGAGCTGGAAGCACGCGCACTCGACGAAGGCGTCGAAGCGCACGCTGAAGCTGCCGGCCGACGGTCTCTATCGCCTCCGGATCGAGGGGGAGCTCCCGACGCGCGGCGCGTGGACGATCGAGACGTCGCGAAAGGTCCCGGCGAAAGCGAAGCCCGTCGCGAAGAAGACGATCGGTCCGAAGAAGAACGGACTGCCGGCGGAGTTCCCCGTGGCGCTCGTGGCCGGCGGCTCGTTCTCCTTCACGGCGAGTCCGCTGAAGACGATCACGGGCCCGCTCGCGCTCGCGCTGCTCGACCCCGACGGAGACCCCGTCGCGACGGCGGCTTTCGAGAGCCCCTTCGAGACGGGCGGCCTGCAGTGGACCGGCGTGCCGGTCGGGCGCACGGGAATGCACACGGTGCGCGTGACGGGGCTCGCGACGACGAAGGAGAAGGTGAAGATCTCCTCGACGCCCGCGCCACCGCCCTCGGGCTCCGTCGTCGTCGTTCCTTGAACGCCGGGAGGGCGGCTCCTTGAACGCCGGGAGAGCGGCTCCCTGAACGCCGGGAGGGAGGCCCCTTGTCCGCGAGCCGAGGGGAGCGGGAGAATCTCGGGGCAGCCGCCAAGGATGGCGCAGGGGCGGCGGTGGAGTTTCCATGGTGCGGCGCTGCTCGAGTTCGCTCCGAATGGGTCTCGGTCTCCTCGCGCTCGCGCCGACGAGCGTGGCGCTCGCGCAGGAGGGAGGCATCGCCTTCGGCGCGTCGACGCCCGTCGCCGCCGGCGTCGATTTCGTGCGGCTCGTCGACCTGAACGGGGACGATCGGCTCGACCTCCTGGGAAGGACCTCGCTCGCGCTCGCGCTGCCGGGCGGCGGCTACGCCGCGGCGGTCCCGTTCCCCATCGCCTTCAGCACGCTCGGTCTCACGTTCGCCTACCAGAACGCGCCGGCGGCGGGAGACGTGAACGGCGATGGGTTCGCCGATCTCCTCGGTCACGCGGCCGGGGGGACGCTGCAGGTGCAGCTCCACGACGGCGCCGGAGGGTTCACGCCGGGCGCCACGATGGCGATCACCCTCGATCCCTCCTCGTGGCGGCTCGCGGACTTCACGGGCGACGGGAATCTCGACGCGCTCGTCTGCGGCGGGAAGAACCCGAACTTCCAGACGCTCACCGAGTCGCGCCTCTGGATCTTCGCGGGCGACGGAGCGGGCGGATTCGCGCTCGCCGGGAACACTCGGTCCTCCGGCTTCGCGCGCGACGTGATGGACCACGACGGCGACGGGAGCCTCGACGTGGTCTCGAGCTGGTGGAACCAGCAGAGCCTCCGGATCTCCACCGGGGACGGCGCGGGCGGCTTCCCCGGCGCGACCGATCTCTTC
The DNA here is from genome assembly GCA_964545855.1 of uncultured Planctomycetales bacterium. Lineage (GTDB taxonomy): Bacteria > Planctomycetota > UBA1135 > UBA1135 > JACQFD01 > CAZJHD01. The sequence goes on along the minus strand of CAZJHD010000013.1, from coordinate 94,255 downwards.
CTCGACTGGGGCGCGCACGGAGTGGACGCCGCCAACGTGGACGACGACGGCCAGCCCGATCTCGCGGTGGCGATCCGCGATCTCCTCCTCGGCGTCCCGAACTCATTGAAGGTCGTTCTCCAGGGCGGCGCGACCACGACCTGGGTCCTCTCCTTCGGCCCGAACGACGTCGAGATCGTCGACCTCGGGGGAGACGGCTGGGCCGACGTCGTCGTTCGCCGCTTCGACGACTCGTCCGTGCGGATCCTCGCCTCGAACGGAACGGGACAGCTCACCGCCCCGGCGACGCAGCCCCTCGGCATGCAGGGGAAGCGTCTCGACTACGCCGACGTCGACGGCGACGCGAGGACGGACATCGTCTTCGCGTCGGCGGCGGGAGACGCCTGGTTCGCTCCGAACGTCTCGGCGCGGCCGCTCCCCTGGGCGCCATGGATCCGCGACGTCGAGCCCTTCGGCGCTCCGATCGCCTCGGTGCCGTCGCCCCGGCTGCAGGTGCGCGGCACCGGCCTCGCCGCCGCCTCGGTCGCGCAGCTCGGTCCGTCGTTCCATCCCATGGCGTCGGGCGCGCCGGCGGACAGCCTGGCCCTGGCCGTGATCGAGCCGCCGGTGCCCGTGATCGGCGTGGTGCCGCTCGTCGTCACCTCGGCGGGCGGAACGAGCCAGCCGTTCTCCTTCCCGCTCCGTCTCGCGGATGCACCCGTCCTCGTCGTTTCGCCGCCGGCTCCGCTCGCAGGGCAGCCGGTGCAGCTCGCCTTCGCCGGCCCCGTGCCCGGCGACCTCGTGCTCCTCGCCGCGAGCGACTGCCTCCAGCCGCTCGACGTGCCGCCCTACTTCCTGCTCGGCATCGGCGGCTGCGGCTCCGTCGAGTTCCCGCTCGTGCCCGACCCCCTCGGCCCCGCCGGCCTCGCGACGCTCTCGACGATCGTGCCGCCGACGCTCCACGGAACGATCCACCTGCAGTGGGTCGAGGTGAACCTCCCCGATCTGCTGGCGGGCGTGTTCCCCTTCGCGACGAGCCAGGTGGTGACGCTGACGATCCCCTGACCTCGAGAAGCAAGCAGTGGACGGTCACGAGAGCGAGTCCGCAGCTTGGACAGCAGGTCTTGAAGGCCAGTCTGCGCACACCAAGAGCTGAGCCGTCGAGGTGCTTGTCACGGCGCCGAGTTTCGGTGGCTCGAGATCAGAGTCAGCGAGACGGTGTCGACCGGGCGATCTCCTCGATCGTCCGAATGCATCGGGCAAGACTCGGCGCTCTCCTTTGGGCGATCTCGGGTCTCCAGTGGTTTTCGATGAAGTCGATCAGATTCCCCGTGTAGGCCGTTCCGACGCGACCTCCCGAGGCCGGAGTTGGCACCATCTCTCGGCGGATCGTGCCAGACCGTGATTGTCGCGCGAGCTCTACGAGTCGACCCTTCGGGTCGTCGAGCGACTCGGGCTCGGGGGGAATGCTGTCCCTTGCGACGCGAAGAAACTCGGCGATCGCGAATGCGTCCGCCAAGAGCCACGCTTCGAGCGCCCGCACGACCACGCGAAGATGCATCCGCTTCTCGGGCGCTCGAAGGACCTGTCGAGCGCGAGTTGGTGCGCAGTCCGCATCTCGATCGAGGTCGAGGAGCACGATCCAATCGCCTCCTCTCGCGGCGGCATTGAATCCCGGGAGCTTCTTCAGGATTGCCGCCTTACCTCGTTGAACGTAGGGCTCGCCGCAGGGCACACGCGAAAGGGCGAGGAGCTTCCGAAGTGCGGCGGCGTCGTCGCTCCCCTCGACGACTGTCTCGACCCAGATCGACGTCATGGCTCGGATCTGCCATCGTCGAAGGGAAGCAAGGGCTGGTGCGCGTTCGGCGGAGTCGTGTGCCGGTTCGCGATGTCAGAGAGGGGAATGCCGCCCTCCAGGAGAGAGCGCACCTCTTCGAGTTCCGAGATGGGCCCGACCTTGGTTGCTTCGCCCCCCTTTCCGGGTCGAAGCAGGATGACCTCATTGAGTCCGATTCCCTCTCCGTCGAGGAGATCGGAGGAGTGCGTGCTGAGGAGCACTTGTCTACCCGACCGGCTGGCCACCATCGCGAGCAGGTCTGGGAGTCTGCGAACAACCGCCGAATGCAGCGAGAGTTCGGGCTCCTCCAATAGGAGAGGACCGTTCCTCTCGAGGAGGGACCAGAGCAGTCCCACGAGACGCAGAGTGCCATCGGAGAGATCGGCCTCTGTCTGCTTCGCTCCGTGGCGCCGCCAGTGCTGATAGCGTGCCTCGAGATGAGGAACACCCCGGGAATCGGTCTTCAGCTCCAGGGTTCCGAGCTGCGGAACGACTTTCCTGACCGCCTTCGCGATTCTCTCGAGGCGCGCGTCACGGCTCTTCGTTGGCAGCGCGTTCATCGTTTCCAGCAAGTCCGTCCCGAACGGATCTCTTGGCCGTTCCAGGGGGCGAAGGCGCTCGGGATGGCGGAGCATCTGCGGCACAACGTGCAGATAGCGGATCGACCTGAAGAACTCGACCAAGTCCCGGAACTCTCGATTGGCGCCTACCTGCTCGACTGCGGTCTGCTTGCAGCGATCTGGATCGGCGCGATCTTCAGCGTCGGGCCGCTCGAGAATCGGCTTGCCGTCCTTGCGGACCAGTTCCCGCACGACTTTCGCTTCGTCGTGTGCTCCTCCGAGCTTGTCGAGCACCAGCTCGTAGCTCCAAGCCTTGGGGTTCGCGTCGTCTCCCACGTCGACGGAGACGACGACTCCCGGTTTCGCTCGTGCCGCGAGGCATCGCACGCGAGAGAAGCCGTGCCGCCGGTCAGAAACCGCGTAGTGCAATCCGCCCGACTCTGCTGACAACTCCGCTAGGAATCGGAAGGCATCGAGAAGATTCGACTTTCCGGACGCGTTCGGACCGACGAGGAAGACGCGAGAGCTGAGTGCGACGTCGACGCTGGTGAAATTGCGCCAGTTCTGGAGCCTCAACTGCGTGAATCGAAGCGGGCGTCTGGAGGATGCCTTCATTTGGCACGAACGTAGTGGGCAGGGGCAGCTCGCGTCGATCTGGAGACGCGAGAGCGTTCGACTCGACTCACTTGTCCGCCACGTCCTCGAAGTCGAAGGAGTTCTTCGGGTCGGCGCGGACGATCTTGAAGACGAGCTTCGGCGGCGTCGGCTTCGAGTCGTCGGCGGGGGCGGCGCTCTCGCGCTCGGCCTGCGGCGGGAGCTTCGGGCAGCGGTCGGGCGCGGGCTCCGGGGTCTTCGGCTCGTCGGGCTTCATCGGGCGTGCGCCGCCGTCGCGGCGCCGGAGGTCTCGGAGGGGAGCGGGCTCTCGGAGAGGAGGAGGCCCGCGCGGGCGAGCTCCCGCAGGAAGGCGATGGCCTCGTCGCGCTGCTCGGGGGGCGCGATCGCGACGATCTCGTCGATGGTGCGTGCGCCGTCGCATCGGTCGAGCAGCAGCGCCGCCGCGGGCGTGAGGCATTGGATCTCGGCGGCGCCGTCGTCGCGCACGAGGACCGACGGCGAGGGCCGAAGCGGCGGGAGCGTGGCGTCGAACCGCGCGCGGTCCTTCTCGTCGAGGAGGTCCGACTGGTAGCGCGGCCGCAGCGTCGCCGAGTCGACGGAGGCGAGCGTCGCGTCGATGGCGCCCCGATCGAAGCGGAGCGCGCGCTGGCGCAGACGCGGCGACCGCCGCGGGCGCTCGCCGAGGGCGCCCTCGCCGGTGGTGGAGCGGTCGAGGACGTTCTCCTTCAGCGCCTCCCAGGAGCCGTGCTTCGCGAGGAAGAGGAAGTAGTGACTCTTCAGCTCGTGGTAGAGCATGTTCGAGCTCTGGAAGACCGGGAAGTGCGAGCGCAGAGCGCGCGTGAACTCGAGGTAGACGCCGCGCGCCTCCTTGCGGCTCATGCCGCTCCCCGTCTCGAAGTCGTAGTAGACCTGCAGGTCGGCGCCGGGATCGGCGTGGATCTCCACGATGTCGAACTCGCTCGCGCGCCGGAAGATCTCGGAGGTCTCGTCCAGGTAGAAGACGCGGACGCTCACTTCCTGGATCAGGTCGCGGTGGTCGAGCACCGTGCGGAGCGTGTGCCGCGCCTCGTCGAGGGTCTCCGTCGGGAAGCCGACCATCACGTAGAGCGTGACGGAGATCCCCGCGTTCCGGCAGCGGCGCACGAGCTCGAGGCTGCGGTCGGGATCGATGCCCTTGCACATGCGGTCGAGCACGCGCTGGCTCGCGCTCTCGTAGCCGAAGGCGATCCGCTTGCATCCCGACGCCGCGAGATCGTCGCAGGTGGCCTGATCGAACACGTCGTGCTCGAGGCGCGCGTCGCACCACCAGTCGACGTCGAGGCCGGCGTCGAGGATCGCCCGCGGGAGCCTCTTCGCCATGTTCGGCGGCAGGTCCTCGATCACGAGGTAGAAGTGCCGTGTCCGGAAGCGCTCCTGCAGCCGCCGCATGTCCTCGATCGTCTGCTCGATCGTGCGGCCGCGGTACCCGGGTCCGATCACCGTGTAGAGCGTGCAGAAGACGCACTTGCCCCAGTAGCAGCCCCGCGTGATGGCGAGCGGCAGCACGAGCTCCGGGGAGAGGTAGAGACCGAGCGGCAGGCCCTCGAAGTCGGGCGTCGGGAGCGTTTGGATGTCGAGCGGCGCGAGCTCGGTGTTGGCGCGCACCTCGCCGCACCCGTCGCGCCAGATCAGGTTCCCGATCCCGGAGAGGTCGTGCTCGCCGCGCTCGACGGCGCGGCACAGCTCGAGGAGCGGCCGCTCGCCCTCGAGCATCACGAAGCTGTCGATGCAGCTCCAAACCTCCGGCCGCTTCGCGAGCTTCTTCGCCACGTAGGCGAGGAGACCGCCGCCCATCGTCACGTGGCACTCGGGCTTCCAGGCCTTCAGCTGCTTCGCGAGCGTGAAGGCGGGGATCGCCTGGCTGCCGAAGGTGACGGAGAGACCCACCACGTCGGGGTCGAGCGCGCGGATCCGCGGCACGAGGTCTTCGCGGAACCATTCGACGTAGGGGTTCTCCCGCTCGTCGTCGAGGGCCGCCAGGATGTCGTCGGTCCGCTCGATCTCGCGCCGCATGACGAAGCCGTGCGGGGTGAGCCGTGTCGGTGCGTACTCGGCCGAGAGGAGGCGGAGCCCCTGCTCCACCGTGCGGGCGGCGCCGAGATAGCGCTCGTAGTCGTGGAAGAGCTCCGGCGTGCGCAGCACGCGCTTCGCCTCCTCGATGCCCTCGACGACGGCGTCGCCGGCGAGGTCGATCTCCGACGCGAGCTGGTAGCGCTCCATCTCGGAGAAGCGCAGGCCGTCCTTCGCGTCGAGCGACGCGAGACCCTCGCCCGCGCGCACGCGCTCGAGCGAGCGCCGCAGCCGGTCGCGCGAGAGGAACGCGTCGTAGGACTCGATGCTCGCGTCGATCTGCACCGTGTCGGGAAACCCGTTCGTCCGCAGCCACGCCGCGAGGGAGGGCAGAGCCAGGAGCGGCTGCGTGAAGTGCGCCTGCGGCGGATTGATCAGGAGGACGCGCATGGAGGGTTCGCGGAGGAGGGCCGCAGCATGGAGTTCCTCGCGCGTCGTGGCGACAGGGATCCCGCCGTCTACTTCGACGCGGCCTCGCGGATCGCGAGGAAGGTGTCGAGCGCCGGGGCCACGACCGTCTGCACGATGCCGCTCGGCCAGCGCACCTCCACGGAGTCGATCGCCGAGACGTCGCCCAGGCCGAAGTGGAGGCGCGGGTCGTGGCTCGCGTAGAGGCCCTGGGTCGTCCGCATCTCGCGCGACCAGGCGCGCGCGCCCGCGTAGACCGTCACCTTGGCGCCGATCCCGTCGCGGGAGCTCTTCGTGCCGAGGAGACGGACCGACAGGAAGTGCCCGCGACGCGGCGTCTCGTTGCGCAGGAGGCGGGGCACCTCGTCGATCCCCGTCGCGAGCACGTCCACGTCGCCGTCGTCGTCGACATCGGCGAAGGCGAGGGCGCGCGCGGCGCGCGATCCCTCGATCCCCGGGCAGGGGTCGACGAGGGAGTAGAAGATCTTCCCCGTCGGTCCGGGCTTCGCCTCGAAGAAGTGCGTCGGCTGCAGGAAGGGATGCATGCCGATGAGCTCCGCCTGCGGATAGACGTGGCCGTTCGCCACCAGGAGGTCGAGGTCTCCGTCGCAGTCGGCGTCGAAGAAGCCACAGCCCCAGCCGAGGACGTTGCGGCTCGGCTCGGCGAGACCGAACTCCTCGGCGCGGTCGACGAAGTGCCCCTTGCCGTCGTTCACGTGCAGGGAGTTCGCCTCCCCGTCGAAGTTCGTCCGGAGCACGTCGAAGTCTCCGTCGGCGTCGACGTCCTCCACGGCGAGCCCCATCGCCGCCGTCGGCCGCCCCGTGGCGTCGTAGGCGAAACCGCGGGCTTCGCCCTCCTCCCGGAACGTGCCGTTCCCCTGGTTGTGGAAGAGGTTCGTCGGCTGGGCGTCGTTCGCGACGATGAGATCGCTCCAGCCGTCGTCGTCGAGGTCGGTGAAGACCGCGGCGTAGGAGCAGAGCGGCTTCTCCAGCTCGAGGCCCGCGTCGTAGGTGGCGAGCACGAAGCTCCCGGCGCCCTCGTTGCGGAAGTACACGTCGGGGGAGCCGATGTTGATGCCGGGGTTCTCCGCCTCCGGGCCCCAGCCCACCTCGACGCCCTGGATGAGATTGCGCTTCCCTCCGGCGGGCGTCTTGTCGGGATCGAACTCGCAGTAGTTGGCGACGTAGAGGTCGAGGTCTCCGTCGTTGTCGGGGTCTCCGAAGACGGCGGAGGCGCCCCAGCGCGCGTTGCCGAGGCCGGCCGCCTCCGTGGCGTCGGTGAAGCGTCCGCCGTCGTTGCGGAAGTAGACGTCGGGGCCGAAGCAGGCGAGGTAGAGGTCGGGGTCTCCGTCGTTGTCCACGTCGCCCGTCGCGACGCCGTTCACCCAGAGGGCGCGCGCGAGCCCGGCCGCGTCCGTCGCATCGGAGAAGCGGAGCTGGCCGAGGCCTCCCTGATCGTTGCGGTAGAGCCGGCAGGTGGCCGTGCGGAGGATCTCGAGCTTCGCGCCGTCGTCGACGTAACGCGTCGGCTGGCCGTTTCCGACGAGGAGATCGAGGTCGCCGTCGGAGTCGAAGTCGATCCACGCGGCGCCGCTGCCGTTGGTCTCGGGGATGTACCAGCGCCGTGCGTCGCCCGAGACGATCGTGACGTCGATCCCCGCCTCGGCGGCGGCGTCGAAGAACTCGAAGCCTCCCCTGCGGCCGCAGCCGGTGCCGAGGATCAGGCTCGCGAGGAGGATTCCCGGGACCGTGGCGGAGGATCGCATGGGCGCACTTCGTAGCGGGGCCGCGCGGAGGAGGGAAGAGCGTGGAGGATCGGAGGAGGGTGCGTCCAAGGGCCCGTGGCGAGGAAAGTGGAGAGACCGACCCCATACTCCTCCCCCCATGGACGCCGCCTCTCCCCCCGGATCCGTCGCCGGACGCGCGCTCGTCGTCGGCGCCTCGTCGGGCATCGGCGCGGCGCTCGTGCGCGCGCTCGCGCGCGACGGATGGCGCGTCGCCGCCGTGGCGCGACGGGAGAAGGAGCTCGCGGCGCTCGCGGCGGAGCATCCGGGCGCCGTGCTCGCCTATCCCCACGACGTGACGCGCTACGGCGAGACGCGCGTCCTCTTCGACCGCATCGTCGCGGAGCTGGGCGGGCTCGACGCGATCCACTACGCCGCCGGCGTGATGCCGAAGGTGCGCGAGGACGAGTACGACCTCGACAAGGACCGTCGGATCCTGGAGGTGAACTGCGTCGCGGCCTCGCAATGGCTCGACTGCGCGGCGGCGCTCTTCGAGCGGCAGCGCTCGGGCCAGATCGTCGGCATCTCCTCCATCGCCGGCGACCGCGGCCGGCGCGGCAACCCCGGCTACACGGCGTCGAAGGCCTGGCTCGACACCTTCCTGGAGGCGCTGCGCAACCGCCTCGCCCGCTACGGCGTGTCCGTCGTGACGATCAAGCCCGGGTACATCGACACGGTCATGACCCAGGGGCTCCCGAACCTCTTCTGGCTGATCTCCGCCGACGAGGCGGCGCGCAGGATCCTGAACGCGGCACGCCAGCGCGCGCGCGTGCGCTACGTGCCGATGCGCTGGGGGCTCGTCGGGTTCGTCATCAAGCGCATCCCGTCGTTCCTCTTCACGCGCTTCGGACCCCCGTGACGGCCGCGGAGAGCGTGCGCGCGGCGGCGCCGGCGCGCGGCGCGGAGGAGCGCGCCTGGAGCATCGATCCGAAGCGCCCGCAGGTGCGCGTCGAGAGCTGGGGGCGGGCTCTCCGCTCCCGCGGCCGCGTCGTGCGCGCGTCGCACGCCGAGGCGCTCCATCAGGTCTTCGCCCTCGCGCGCCGCGAGGGGCGGAGCGTCGCGCTGCGCGGCTCCGGCTGCTCCTACAGCGACGCGTTCCAGAACGACGGCGGCCTCGTCCTCGACACGAGCGGCATGAACCGGATCCTCGCGTGGGATCCGTCGACCGGCGTGATCGTCGGCGAGCCGGGCCTCACGATCGCGCAGATCTGGCGCTCGACGCTCGCCGACGGCTGGTGGCCGCCCATCGTCACGGGGACGATGTTCGCGTCGATGGGCGGCCTCGCCGCCATGAACGCCCACGGGAAGAACAACTTCCGGCGCGGCACCTTCGGCGAGCACGTCCTCGAGTTCGGTCTCCTCCTGCCGTCCGGCGAGGAGCTCGTCTGCTCGCCGCAGCGGAACGCCGACCTCTACCACGCCGCCATCGGCGGCTTCGGAATGCTCGGCTGCTTCACGTGGCTCGCGCTCCAGCTGAAGCGCGTGCACTCGGGCCTCGTGGAGGTGGAGCCCCTCGTGCTGCGCAATTTCGAGGAGACGCTGCCCGCCTTCGAGGAGCGCCGCACGACGGCCGACTACCTCGTCGGCTGGATCGACGCCTTCGGCACGGGGAGCTCCATCGGCCGCGGCATCGTGCACGCGGCGCGCTACCTCCGGGAGGGAGAGGACCCGAACCCCGAGCGCACGCTCCACCCCGCGAGCCAGGAGCTGCCGTCGCGGATCCTCGGCGTCGTGCCGAAGGACTGGACCTGGATCGCGCTCCGCCCCTTCGTGAACGACCCCGGCATGCGTCTCGTGAACCTCGCGAAGTACGTGCTCTCGCGCGTGCATCCCGATGGGCACGCCCATCGCCAGTCGCTCGCCGCCTTCTCGTTCCTCCTCGACTACGTGCCGGGGTGGAAGTACGCCTACGGGCCCGGCGGCCTCATCCAGTACCAGAGCTTCGTGCCGAAGGAACGCGCGCGGGAGGTCTTCGAGACGCAGATCGAGCTCTCGCGAAGCCGCGGCCTCGTGCCCTACCTCGGCGTGATGAAGCGCCATCGGCCCGACCCCTTCCTCCTCTCGCACGCCGTCGACGGCTTCTCGCTCGCGCTCGACTACAAGGTGACGGACGCGAACCGCGCGCGCCTCTGGAGCCTCTGCCGCGAGATGGATCCGATCGTCCTCGGCGCCGGCGGACGCTTCTACTTCGCCAAGGACGCGACCCTCGAGCCCGCGACCGTCGAGCGCATCTGGCCCGGCGAGGCCCTCGCGCGCTTCCGCGCGTTGAAGCGGCGCTGCGACCCCGCGGGGATCCTCCGGAGCGACCTCTGGAGCCGCTGCCTCGCGGAGCGAGACAGTGGCTGAGAGGTCGCCGGCGCGACGCCGGTTCGAGGCCGCGGGAGCCGGTCTCGTGGCGGTCCTCGCGCTCTTCGGCGTCCGCGTCGCGCTCCCGGCCCAGAGCGCGGCGTCCGTGAGCCTCACGATCTGGGTCGCTCCCGAAGGCGACGACCGATGGAGCGGCCGTCTCCGCGAGCCGAATGCCTCGCGCACCGACGGGCCGCTCGCGAGCGTCGAGGCGGCGCGGGACGCGCTGCGCTGGCTTCGGAGCCGCACCGCGGACCGGCCCGGCGCCGAGGTGAGGATTCGCGAGGGGACCTACCGCCTCGCGCGCACTCTCGTGCTCGAGCCGCAGGACGGCGGGGCTCCCGGAGCGCCGGTCGTCTACCGCGGCGACGACGCGGCGAAGCCGGTGCTGAGCGGCGGCGAGAGGCTCTCCGGGTTCCGCGTGGGGGAGGACGGCCGGTGGCGGCTCGTCGTTCCGGACGTCGCCGCCGGCGGACCGCGCTTCGGCCAGCTCTTCGTCGACGGGGAGCGGATGCCGCGCCCCCGGGTCCCGGCCATGGGCTACTCGCGGATCGAGGCCACCGAGTGGCCGACGGAGGCGGCGCGCGGACGGGGCTACGACCGATTCCGGTTCCACGAGGGAGACCTGCGCGCCGACTGGCACCGGGTCGAGGACGTCGAGGTCCTCGCGTTCCACAACTGGTCGATGTCGCGCCTTCGCATTGCGTCGATCGACGAGCCGAGCCGCACCGTGACGTTCACGGCTCCCACCTGCTCGGCCGAGCAATGGGCGGCGATGCCGAAAGGGAATCGGTTCCTCGCGGAGAACGTGCGCGAGGCCCTCGGGCGACCCGGCGAGTGGTACCTCGACGGCGGAGACGGGACCCTCACCTACTGCCCGCGCTCCTTCGACGACCCCGAGCGCAGCGAGGTGGTGGCACCCCGGCTCGAGACGATCCTCGACCTGCGCGGCGACGTCGAGAGGCGGGAGTGGGTCTCGCACGTGACCTTCGAGGGGATCGCCTTCGCGCACTCCGGCTGGACGGTGCCGCCCGAGGGATCCTCGGAGTCGCAGTCGGAGATCTCGCTCCCCGCCGCGGTGAACGCCGTCGGCGCACGCGACTGCGCCTTCGTCGGCTGCGAGGTCTCGGGCACCGGCGCCTGGGCGATCGAGCTCGGCGCCGGCTGCAGGCGCAATCGCGTCGAGCGGTGCGTCCTGCGCGACCTCGGCGCCGGCGGCGTGAAGCTCGGCCGCGTGCGCCGCTCGGAGGATCCCGAGTCCGTCGCGAGCCATCAGGTCGTGCGCGATTGCCTCGTGGCGCACGGAGGACGGGTCCATCCGGCCGGCTGCGGCGTGTGGATCGGCGATTCGCCGGACAACGTCGTCGAGCACCTCGACATCGTCGACTTCTACTACACCGGGATCTCCGTCGGGTGGACCTATGGCTACGCTCCGAGCCGCGCGCACCGCAATCGGATCGCGTCGAACCACATCCGCGAGATCGGGCAGGGCGTGCTGAGCGACATGGGCGGCGTCTACACGCTCGGCTCGTCGCCCGGCACCGAGATCCGGGGCAACCTCGTGCACGACGTGCAGTGCTTCGCCTACGGCGGCTGGGGGATCTACGCCGACGAGGGCACGAGCCAGCTCCGGATCGAGGACAACGTCGTGCACCACGTCGAGACCGCCGGCTACCACCAGCACTACGGGCGCGAGGTCCTGGTCCGGAACAACGTGTTCGCCTTCGGCGGCAAGGCGCAGGTGATGCTCTCGCGCGCGGAGCCCCACCTCTCCTTCACCTTCGAGCGCAACGTCGTCCTCTGGAGCGACGGCACGCTCCTCGGCGGCGGAGGATGGACGGGCGCGCGCACGGTCTTCCGCGACAACCTCTATTGGAACATGCGTGCGCGCCCCGTGAGCTTCGCGGGCGCGAGCTTCGTCGCGTGGCGCGGGAAGGGGCAGGACCTCCGGTCTCGGTTCGCGAGCCCGCGATTCTTCGACGCACTCCGCGGAGACTTCCGGATGCGGGACGGCTCGCCGGCCTTCGAGCTCGGCTTCGAGCGCATCGACACGAGCACCGCCGGCCGCCTCACGAAGTCGCCGGCCGTCGGGTCCTTGCCGAGCGCGTTCCCGCTGACGCGGTAGCTGCCGCGGGCCGAGAGGCGAGCCTCTCGGGCCGGCGGTCCGTCGATCGGTGCCAGGAGCCTGCGCCACGGGATCTCCGCGTGATGCCGAGAGTTGCTGCGGCGGCGGCCTGGGTCCAGCCCTCCTCGAGAGTCAGTCGAACGAGCTCTCTTCGGGATCGGAGCGAGAGCGCCGCACTACCATGGAGTTTCACTCGGAGTTCCTCCTCGGGTCGCATGGGTTGGGTAAGCACCCCCATGCTCCTGCAGAGGACTCCGTGTGAACAACCTACTTGGCCTTCACAGCTAGCTCGCGCGCGCCGGCGTCTCCGCGGGCGGACGCGCCGGGAGCTCCGAGGCGGTCTCCGTCTCGGGCGGGCTCCAGCCGGCGGCCGCCAGCCGCTCGAGGGCGCGGTCGCGCTCCGGTCGGAAGATCGCGACGGAGGCGACGTCGCCCTTCTTGAGCTCGAAGGAGAGCGTCATCGGGGCCGTCCGCTTGTCGCGCACGACGGCGAGGATCACGAAGGGATCGCCCGGGGGACCGACGCGCTTCCCGCTCCCGCCGTTCTTCGCCTTCGGCGGCGTCTCGGGTTGCGCCACGGGTTGCGCCACGGGTTGTGCCGGCGGGGCGGCGGCGGCGGCGGCGGCCGTGCCAGCGACCGGAGCCGCCGGCCGGCTCTCGCCGGACTTCGCCGCGGGCTCCTTCGGCGGCGGGTTCCAGACGAGACGCTCGACGTCGACCTCCCCGTGGCGCGCGCGGACGTCCCATCGCGCCGCGTCGTGGGGACCGTCGAAGAGGACATCCGTCGCGTGGCGCCGAGCGTGGGAGGGAGCCTCGCTCTTCGGGAGGGCGTCGACGGCGACGAAGGTGCGCGGCACGCCGAAGAGCGTCTTCGCCTGTCCCGCGAAGAGACTGTTCAGGTGCTCGTTCGGCGTGAGGCCGATCGCCGTTCCCACGAGGTCGGGGTGCGCGCGAAGCATCGTCCGCTCCTCGAGCGCGTCGCCGAGGACGACGGGGAAGCCCGCCTCCTCCGCGCGCCGGCAGTTCTTCGGGTCGGACTCGAGGAACGTCACGGTGGAACCGGCGCGCTTCAGCTCGCGGGCGAGCAGGAGCCCGAGGCCCTGGGCGCCGAGGATCGCGACGCGGTCGCGGCTCGGCAGGCGCAGACCGAGCAGGCTCGCGACGGGCCGCGCCGTGAGACCCGCGAGGACGACCGTTCCCGCGATGGTGAGGAAGACGAGTGCGCGGAGCTGGGCTCCGCCGACGATCCCACCGGCGTCGAGGGACGCCGCCGTGAGCGACGCGATGGCGGCGGCCACGATCCCGCGCGGCGCCACCCAGGCGATGAAGAGACGCTCGTTCATCGGCAGCCGCGTGCGCACGGTGGAGGCCCACACGGCGAGCGGCCGCACGACGAGGACGAGCGCGGCCACCACCAGGGCGCCGGGCCACCCGAGGGACCGCACGTCGGCGAGGCGGATGTCGGCCGCCAGCAGCACGAAGAGGAGCCCGACGAGGAGGATCGTGAGCTGATCCTTGAACTCGCGGAGGTCGCGGTCGACGGGCGTCTTCATGTTGCCGACGACCACGCCCGCGGCCGTCACGGCCACGATCCCGCTGTGGGAGAGGAGGTGGTCGGAGACTCCGTAGAGCAGGATCACGCTGCCGAGAGCGATGATGTTCTGGAAGCCGTGGGGCACGACGCGCGGCAGGCCGAGGATCCAGCCCAGCAGCAGTCCCCCCGCGATGCCCGCGCCGGCGCCGATCCCGATGCGGAAGACGAGATCGCGGATGCCGGAGGCGAGCGTCTCGCCGGCCGGCACGAGGACGATCTCCAGGACGAGGACGGCGAGGATCGCGCCGATCGGATCGATGAGCACGCCCTCGGCCTCGAGGATCGCCTTCGGCCGCGGGCGCAGGCGCATGTCGCGCAGCAGCGGGGCGACGACCGTCGGGCCCGTCACGACGACGAGGCTCCCGAAGAGGGCCGCGCGCTCCCAGGGCCAGTCGAGGAGCAGCTTCGCCGCCACCGTTCCGCCGAAGAGCGTCACGATCGCGCCCAGCGTGATGAGACGCCGGATCGCGCGCTCCTGCCGGCGCAGGCGCGTGCCCTCGAGGTTGAGGCCGCCCTCGAAGAGGATGACGGCGACGGCGAAGTCGGTGAGGACGAAGAGTCCCGAGCCGAGGGACGACGGATCGACCCAGCCGAGGAGCTCCGGGCCGAGGATCGTGCCGAGGGCGAGCAGGATCACGATGCCCGGGAGCCGCAGCAGACGCGCGACTCCCTGGGCCGTCACGCCGGCGGCGATCGCGACGGCGAGAGAGAGCGTGACGGGGGCGATGGTCATGCGGGGGTGGGGTCGGGCGCGCTCCCTGCGCCGCGAGAGGGCCGACAGCATGCACGACGGAGAGGTCGTGAGGAAATCGCCGCTGCTGGCCCGAGGCCGAGAGAGAGCGAGCGAGGCGCGAACGAGGCGTTGCGCGAGGGGGATCGTGGCGCCGTGACGGGAGCGCCGATCTACTGGCCCCTCGGGGCACGCGCCGCCGCGACCGCGGGGGGCGGCTCCCTCGTGTCCTCGATCCCCGACTCTCGATCTCGCGACGCCACGGATCCCGTCATGTCCGAGCCCCAGACCGTCCTCGCCGTCTATCGCTTCAAGAAGTCCACCTCCGCCGACGACGTGCGCGCGCTGCTGCGCGACCACGCCCGCGCGCTCCTCGAGACGAAGCTCCGCACGAAGCGGGAGCCCTGGGTGGTCCAGAGCCTCGCCGACCCTCGCTTCGTCATCGAGGTGTTCGAGTGGGTCGACCCCGGCGCCGCCGAGCGCGCGCACACGACGCCGGCGATCCAGGAGATCTGGGGCCGCTTCGCCGCCCTCGCCGAGGACGTGGGCATCCAGCTCGCGGACGTGCCCGAGGGGAAGCAGCGCTTCGCGCACTTCAGGACGCTGTAGGTCCGAGGGAGGGTGATGTCCCGGGAAAGGGGTCTGAGGTCGTGAAGAAATCGGCGCCGGGCTTCGGCCGGCTGCGAGCGGCTGCGGCTTCGTTGCTCCTCCTCCGCAACTCTCCATGAGTTGCGTCGTCGTCGCGCCTCGCCTCGCTCGCTCTCGCTCGGCCTCGGGCCAGCGGCGGCGATTTCCTCACAACCTCTCTGACCCCATTCCCGGGACGAAGCTCCTCGCAGCGTCACCGCGTTCGCATGCGCACCTCGATCGAGTCGACGGCGTCCACGCGGATCGCCGCGTCGAAGAACTCCTTCCCGACGATCTGCTGCACGTGGACCGTGTGAGGACCGACGCCCCCGAGCAGGCCCGCGATCGAGCGGCCGTTGCGCAGGTGCAGCTCCACGGGGGCCTTCTCGGCGGCGAGGGTCGTGAGGATGGCGTGGAGGTCGTGCTGCGGATTCAGGTCCATGGCGAGTCCTTCGGAGTCGGGGCGCGACGGTGCGCGCGGGGAGGGGATCGGGAGAATCGGAGGAACGGGCGGTCGGGCGTCCGGATGGAGATTCCGAGCCCGGGGCTCCCTCCATCCGGGCCGGCGCCCACCCGTTGCACCGAATCGCGATGAGGCCTCTCCGACCCGACACGCCCGACCGTCTCCCGCGCGGCGCCGAGCCCGCCGCGGCCGTGATCACCGTGAGCCACGGCTGGTGCGGCGGCATCGGGGAGGCGGTGCTCGACCCGGCGACGCGGAGTCTCCGCCGCGTCGACGATCTGCCGGTCTTCCTCGACGCGGCCTCCGAGAGCCTCCTCATGGCGGGCGTGGATCTCTCGGGCACCTGGGAGGGCACGCCCGTCGTCCGCTTCGCCGGCCGCGTGCGGCTGGAGCGCCGCCGCGGCTCGAACCCGTCGGTGCCGCCGCCCGGCCTCGACGCCGACCACTACGCGCTCGTGATCGAGGAGCTGCGCGAGACGCTCGTCGTCGGGACGCGCGTCGAGTGACGCGTTCGACCGGGACGCGCCCGACGCGGAAGGAAACGGGGCGGGGCCGCCCGACCACGGATCCCGGCCCGTCGCGCCAAAGGGTCCGCGAGCGGAATCGGCCCCGCCCCGCGGTCGCGCGGTAGCGACCCGGCCCGCGCCGTCACTCAGCACCGCCCGGAGACTGGCACCGATTCATTCACGCCCGAGGGTGCGCGCGCAGCACGTCCCTGCGGCGTGCACTGATTCGGAGCCAGGATCGGTGCGCGTCAGACCGAGTCCGTCACGCCCGTGAAGTGGAACGCGCGCGCGCGCACCGCGGGCACCTCGATCGGCGCGCCGAACTCGTAGGTCACGAGCCGCCGCGTCCTCCCCAGCGCCTCGACGCTCGCCAGGAGCTCCACGACCGACTGCGTCCAGCGGAGGTTCTTCACCGGCTCGGCGAGCTTCCCTCCGCGGATGCGCCGGACGCCGTCGCGCGTGAGCCCCGTGAGGAGCACGGTCGAGGGATCGACGGAGCGGATGTAGTGGATGCGCGGGATCCAGAGACCCTCGTCGATGCCGGCGGCGAGCTCCTCGAGCGAAGCGCTGCCTCCGCGCATGCGCAGCGACGCGGGCCCCGGCGTCGGCGCGCGGCCGGTCTTCTTCGCCCAGGAGCGCGACACCCGGAGCGCGGCGAGCGCGCCGTCGCGCACCCAGGTGACGGCGCCCGCCGGGAGGCCGTCGCCGTCGAAGCGCGCGCCGCCCATGCCGGCCGGATCGCTCGCGATCGTCACGAGCTCCGAGAAGAGCCTCTCGCCGAGACGCGTCGTGCCGCCGGCCGCGCTCGCGAAGGAGCGTCCCTCCTCGGCGGAGCGCGCGTCCATGGCGAAGACGAGGTTGTGCACGAGATCGGCGAGCGCGTCGGGCTCGAGCACCACGGGGAGCACGCGCGGCTCCACGGGCTGCGGATCGCGCGACGCTTCCGCATGGTCGGCGGCGCGGCGCGAGGCCGCGTCCGTGTCGAGATCGGCGAAGCGGAAGGAGTTGATGGCGCCCCAGCCCGAGCCGACCCCCGCGGCGCCGTCGTCCGGCGTGCGCATCGTGATCGTGTAGGAGGCATTGGTGGTCTCGTCGTCGGCGCGGAGCCCGCGCGACGTCGCGAGCACCGTGCGGCTCGCCGACGTCTCGACGTAGCCCGCGGCGTCGAGGCCGCGCTCGCGCGCGTGGTCGATGGCGCGGTTCGCCGCCTCGGCGCGGGCGACGGGCGGGAGCGCCGCCGTCGCGCGGTCGGCGCCGCCGATCTCGTCGTAGGCCTGGGGCCCGAGCACTCCGGGCCATTCCGCGTCCTCCGGGGCGCGCCGCGCCGCCTCGAGGGCGCGCTCGGCGACGCGCGCGATGCCCTCGGGCGAGAGGTCGTTGCCGCTGGAGGACCCGTGGCGCGTCCCGAAGGCCGCCTCCACGGACACGGTCGTCTCCGACGACTCGCCCACGTGGCGGATCTCGTTCGCGCCGAAGCGCACCCAGCCCCGCTCGCGTCGCGCGAGCGACACGAGGGCCTCGTCGGCTCCGGCGGCGGCCGCGAGGGCGGTCTCGACGACGTCTCGATCGGATGCGTGGGTCTTCACGGTCGTCGCCTCAGGCCTTGGTGTTCAGGACGCGGACGTTGCGGAAGCGCGCCGGCGCGGAGCCGTGGCTCACGGGGTTGCTCTGTCCCGGCTGACCCTTGCCGTCGAAGAACGAGCCGTGGAGCTCGTACCCGCGGCCGTCGCAGACGGCGTCGCAGGACCTCCAGAACTCCGGTGTGTTCGACTGGTAGGCCACGTCGCGGAGCCGCCCGACGACCTTCCCGTCGCGGATCTCCCGGAAGGAGTTCCCCGTGAACTGGAAGTTCCGCCGCTGCTGGTCGATCGAGTAGCTCGCGTCGCCTCCGATCAGGATCCCGCGCTTCGTGTCGGCGACGAGCTCCTCGAGCGTGAGACGCTCCTCTCCCGGCGCGAGGGAGATGTTCGGCATCCGCTGGAAGGCGATGTGCTCCCAGCCCTGGCCGTAGGAGCAGCCGCGCGACGCGGGCTCGCCGATCCAGGCCGCCTGCTCGCGCGTCGTCTGCCATCCGACGAAGAGACCCTCGCGCACGAGGTCCCACTCGGTGGCGGCGACGCCGTCGTCGTCCCAGCCGATGGTCGCGAGGCCCGTCGCCTGCGTGCGGTCGGCGAAGAGGCGCACCTTCTTCGACGCCACCTGGAGCGTCCCCGTCGACTCGGGCACGAGGAACGACGTGCCGAAGTAGTTCGCCTCGAGCCCGCGCGCGCGGTCGAGCTCCGTCGGGTGGCCGATCGACTCGTGGATCGTGAGCCAGAGGTGGCTCGGCAGGAGGATCAGATCCCAGGCGCCGGGCTCGACGGGCTTCGCCGCGAGCCGCGCGACCGCGTCCTCCGCCGCCTCGCGGGCGATCGCCTCGAAGCGCATGCGGTCGACGATCTCCCAGCCCATCTGGCTCGGCTCCTCGACGCCGACGCGCTCGAAGCGTCCCGCCGCGCGATCGACGGCCGTCGCGGAGACCGTGATCATCCCGCGCGTCGCCGTCTGCCGGATCCGCGAGCCCTCGGAGGAGAGGAAGAGCTTGGTCTCGCGGATGAAGCGGATCGTCGACGACGCGAAGGAGCAGCCGGCGACTCCCATGGCCGCCGCGTTCGCGGCGAGGGCCGCGGCGATCTTGCGGTCGAGCGGCAGCGCGAAGGGATCGGTCGCGCAGGGGGAGGTCCACTCGGCGTCGACGGCGGGCGCCGGCGCCAGCACGACGGGCTCCACCTTCGCGCCGCCCGTCGAGCGCGCGAGCGCCACGGCACGCCGGCCCAGGGCCGCGGCCTCGTCGCGCGACCCGACGCGCGCGGCGGCGAAGCCGAAGTGGCCGGCGACGACGACGCGCACTCCGAGGCCCGCGCTCTCGCTGGAGGAGACGCTCTCGACCCGCTCCTCGCGCGTGGACAGGCTCTCCGCCAGCGTCTCGACGGCGCGCACGTCGGCGTAGGAGGCGCCGGCGCCCCGGGCGGCGTCGAGGGCCGCGTCGGCGAGGTCCGCCTGCGCGATCCGCGGCGTCGCCGGCGGCGCGGGCCGCGTCGCCGGAGTGGAGTACGCCTCGGGACCGGTCAGGCACCCCGGGAGCGCGAGGGCGGCGGCGCCCGACGCCGAGGCCGCGAGGAACTGTCGGCGGGTGGTCATGGCGGGGGAGCCTACCGGCGCGCGGCGCCGGGTGCTGAGGGGAGACTGGCTCCGAATTCGTGCACGGCGCCGTGTGCCGATCGGCGCCCCGCGAGGGACGTGAATGAATCGGGACCAGTCTCCGTCAGCGGGCCTCTTCGAGCCGGAGGAACGTCTCCGCCCCCGCCGTCACGAGCCCACGCGCGTTCCGCGTCTTGCCGCCGATGAAGAGCTGCGCCGACACGTCGCCGGCGACGCAGGGCACGACCACCTCGCCGGGCGCGCTCACCGTGAGCGTTCCTCCGCGGCCCGGCTTCGGCATGGCGATCGACAGGAGCACCGGCTCGGCGCCGCGCGGCCCGAGGTCCAGGCGGAGCGTTCCGAGGGGTACGTCCGTCGAGAGACGCGCGACCTCGCCGCGGCGCAGGGCGGCGGGGCCGAGGGTCGCCAGCACGAGCTGACCCTGGCGCACCTCCAGCTCGATCGATCCCGAGGGCACCCAGGAGAAGCGGAATCCGCCGTCGGCGCCGAGCGGCTCGTCGCTCGACCGTCGCGGCGGCGCGGGCGTGTTGCGCAACCACCCGATCGTGACGCCGCTCGCCGGCGTGCCGCTCCAGACGATGCGTCCCTCCACGGTGCCGCGGTCCTCGCGGCTCGCGTCGAGGATCGTCTCCGTCGTCTGGCTGTCGAGGATCGTCACTTCCTGCGAGGCGGGGC
The DNA here is from genome assembly GCA_964545855.1 of uncultured Planctomycetales bacterium. Lineage (GTDB taxonomy): Bacteria > Planctomycetota > UBA1135 > UBA1135 > JACQFD01 > CAZJHD01. Next base: position 74,696 of record CAZJHD010000013.1, on the reverse strand, counting down.
CGTCGAAGTCGGGGCCGGAGGAGTCGCTGTCGAAGCGGAGTGCCGCGCGGTAGCGGCCGGGCCGGAGTCCCGCGATCTCGAACGCGCCCACGGGATCGATCGCGCCGTGGCCGCGGAACGTCGGGTCGTCTCCCTCGTCGCGGCGGAGCGCCACGGAGCCGCGGAGTCCCGAGGCGGGGATCCCCTGCACCACGCCGCGCAGGGTGCCGGGTGCGGCGTAGATCACGTCGACCTGCGCGGGCACGCCGCCCTCGACGCGGAAGGGCGACGAGCGGGACTCGGCGCCGGCCGCATCGCGCACGATCGCGATGTGCTCTCCGGCGGGGACCGCGGTGAACTCGACGGCCCCGCCGGGCCCCGTCCTTCGCGTTCGGTCGGCCGCGCGGCCGCGCGTCTCCGGCGTGATCGTCCCCTGGTCGGAGCCGTCCTGGCCGACGACGAAGGTCTGCGTCGCGCCCGCCGCCACGTTCACGTCGCGCACGAGGGCGCCGAGGAGGCCGCCGCCGGGCGGTTTGGCGTGCACGATCTCGACGTCGACGTTCGGAACGGGCCGGCCCGCGCGCGTGACCCGCACCTTGACCGGCGAGCCGCGCGCGAGACGCACCTCGAGCGCCTTGCGGCCCGGCTCCACGTGCGTCTCGAGGAGGAGGTAGCCCGGCGCGTCGACGACGAGGCGCGTGCGCAGCGGCGCGCTCGCCCGCAGGCGCGCGACGCCCCCGGGGCGCGCCATGACGGGCGGCTTCTCGTCGTCCTCGCCGCGCTCGAGCGGCGAGCAGGTCCAGGCGCCGAACTGCTCGATGGGAGCTCCCGACGACGCGTCGGTGACGCGGATCTCGAAGAAGGCGCCACCCTGGAGGACGACGGCGATCCCGGGGTCGGCGGGATGGAAGGGGCCCGCCGTGGTGGCCGGCCACCCGTGACCTTCGGCGCGCAGCGTCACGGGCGCGTTCATGTCGGGCACGTCGCGGATCTCGAAGCGGCCGTCGCCGCCGGAGATGCCGGCCTTCGCGCCGGAGCCCGCGCCAACGCGCACCACCACGCCGGCGACGGCCTCGCCCGTGTCGGCGGCGATCACCTTCCCGCGGATCGTGCGGTCGGCGACGCCGCGCGGGAGCACGATCGAGCCGGCCGCCGTCTCCTTGCGCGCGACGACGTGCACGCGCTCCTGTGTCGACGTGCGATCGCCGAGGCGGACCGTGAGGGAGACGTCGCCGGGTGGGACGCTCCCCAGGCGGAAGAGGCCGTGGACGTCCGTGCGCGCCGAGAGCGCCGCGGCGCGCGACGGGCCCGCCGACACGAGGGCTCCCTCCACGGCGACGCCTCGGTCGTCGAGCACCTCTCCCGAGACCGCGCCCGAGACGGCGAGGCGCACGTCGCCGAGCACGTTCTCGCCGGCGCGGAGCGCGAGGCGGCGCGCGCCGGAGGCCGGGCGCTCGGCGAGCGAGTAGACGACCGGCGTGTGCCACTCGCTCGCGGCGACGACGATCTCCTCGAAGGCGCGCGTGTCGGGCACGGGCACGCGGACGAAGCGGCCCGAGCGATCGGTGCGCACCACCTGCTCCCCGAGCAGGAGGCGCGCGCCGTCGAGGGCCTTTCCCGTGGAGTCGACGACGCGCCCCGTGATCGTCGCCGAGGAGAGCGACGCGACGCCGGTGCCCTGGCTCTCCGTGCGCGCGGGCCCTTCGTCGCGCACGCCACGGGCGGCAGCCGGCGCCTCGGACGCGGCCTCGGGCGGCGTCGCGGCGCGCGCGCCGTCGTCCTCGTGCGTCAGCACGAAGAACGCCGCGGCGCCCGTGGCGAGGGCGCCGGCGAGGAGGAAGAGGGCGAGGCGGCGGTCCATGGGTCGCGCCCACGGCGGCGCGGGCGCTGCGACAGGCTACGGCGCGATCGCCTTCCCGATGAGCGGGAGCGAGCGGTCGAGGCGGTAGGAGATCGACAGGTGGTCGTCGTCGAACTCCTCGTGCACGAAGGGCACGCGCGCGGCGCGGAGCTTCGTGCAGAGGACCCGCAGGCCGAGGTGCAGCGCCCACTGGTCGCGCGTGCCGCAGTCGAGGAAGAGGAGCTTCAGCGACCGGAGGGCCTTCGCGTGGGCCGCGCGCGCGACCATGTGCACCGGGTCGTGCGCGCGCCAGCGGCGCACGACCTCCTCGCGGATCGCGCCCGTCTCGAGATCGAAGGGGAGGTCGTAGCCGAGCTTCGCCTTCGCGTTCGGCGAGTAGCAGGCGGCGGCGGCGATCGTGAGGAGCGCCATCGTGTCGTCGGACTTCGGCTTCTCCGTCGCGCGGATGCGCGCGAGGAGCTTCTTCACGCTGCCGGCGGAGCGGAGCACGTTCACGGCGAGGGGGAAGTCGCGCACGTGGCAGTACTCGAAGTAGCAGTCGCCCGAGTGCGACGCGGCGGCGGCGAAGAGGTCGGGTCGCCGCATGGCGAGCCGCAGCGCGCCGTAGCCGCCGGAGGACTTGCCCATGACGGCCCGCGCGGCGCGCTTCGGGATCGTGCGGAGCGAGCGGTCGACCAGCGGCACGAGCTCGTCGCAGACGTGGGTCTCGTAGCGGCCGACGGCGGGGGAGTCGAGGTACTGGCTCCCGCCGAGCGCCGTCATGCAGTCGGGGAGCGCGAGGATCGCCGGCGCCATGCGTTGCGCGGCGACGAGACGCGCGACGCGCTCGTCGAGGGCGGGACCCGAGAAGCTGCGGTTCAGCAGCGCGCGTCCGGTGCCGAGGAAGCCCGCCAGCACCCAGATCACCGGGTAGCGCCGCGTGGGCTCCTCGTCGTAGCCGGGAGGCAGGATCACCGGCAGCTCGCGCCGCCAGGGATCGCGCAGCGGATTGCCGCGCAGGACGCGGGAGGCGACGGGGAGCGTGACGACGGTGCAGGGACGGGTCCGGCCCATGGCCGGCGATTCTGCGCGAAGGCGTCCTTGCGCGAGAACCTCGCGTCAGCGGATGTAGCCGAGGCGGTCGAGCTGCTCCAGCAGCTCCGCGTCGATCTCGCCCTCGAGGATCCCCTTGCGCAGCGGCTCGGCCATCGCTTCCCACACGTTGCGTGCGACGCCGAGCTCCCGCAGGAGCTCGTCGAGCTCGGGGGTCTTGGGGTCGAGCATGGGATGGCGCTCGTCGGGATCGTTCGCCAGGTCGTAGCCCGTGTCGGGCCGCTTCCGGTCGCCCTGCCAGTGGAGCCGCTTCCATCGTGGAGACCGCACCGCGTAGCGGACGAGCTGCTCGCCCTCGTACTGGAACGCGAAGGCGAGCGGGCCGTCGAAGTCCGGATGCCGCGCGCGGATCGCTTCCGCCTGGCTGCGTCCCTCGATGCCGTGGGCGGCGGGCAGGCCGAGGAGATCGAGGAGCGTCGGCACGAGATGCACCGACGGGAAGCTCGCGCCGATGCGCAGGCCCGCGTGGGCCGCGCCGGGGAACCGCATCAGGAGAGGCACGCGCAGCACTTCGTCGAAGGCGCTCTCGTGCTGGAAGTCGCCGTGGTCGCGGAACTCCTCGCCGTGGTCGGAGGTGACGATGAAGAGCGTCCGCTCCAGCAGCCCGCGGGACCGCAGGCCCTCCACGAGCCGGCCGAGGTGACGGTCGACGCTGCGCACGGTTGCCGCGTAGAGCGCCTCGAGGCACCGGACGTCGGGCGGCGTGAAGTCCTCGGAGCCCTCGAAGAGCGCGCCGTGGCCGATGTTCACGACTTGATCCTTCGCCGCCGTCGCGAGGGCGCGGATCCGCGGCGCCACGATGGTTCCCGCGAAGGGCTCGAGGATCTCGTCCAGCTCCTCCCGCGGCGGGAGGTAGGGAGCGTGCGTCTCGTAGGTGTGCAGGAAGTAGAGGCCGAAGCGTCCAGGCTCCAGCCCGTCGAACCACGCGAGCGCCCGGTCGATCTTCGGCGCGAGGCCCGTGAACTCGGCGCGGAACGTCTCGAAGCCGCGCTGGAATCCGAAGGCCTCGGAGACGTAGCCGCGGCCCGTGTCGGCGGCCGTTCGGTAGCCCACGACCCGGAACCGCTCGGCGAGCGTCGGGAGGCCGAGGGGGATCTGCTTCGGCGCCGAGCGCACGGTGTTCAGCACCCCGTGCACCGCCGGCGACACCCCCGTCAGCATCGTCGCGTGGGACGGCGCCGTGAAGTTGGCTGCCGCCACCGCCTGGTCGAAGACCACGGACTCGCGCGCGAGGGCGTCGAAGGCGGGCGTCTGCGCGCGCTCCGATCCGTAGCAGCCGAGCGCGTCGCGCCGCAGCGTGTCGATCGACACCAGCACCACGTGCGTGTCGAGGATCGGAGCCGCTGCGCGTCGCACCTGGAGCGCCGCGCCGGAAGCCGCGATCACGACGAAGATCGCGCCCACGAGGTGGAGGGCGCGGCCCGCGCGGGCGCGCGGCGTCGCGGGCTCCGTCGCAACGGAGGCGGACGTCACGGGGTCGGTCGGAACGGGGTCGGCCATCGGGGGTGGAAACGTCGGGGGGAGCGCCCGATCGGCGCTCCCCCGGCAGGTCTTGGTATATCGGCCAGTCTCGCCGGTACCGTCGAGGCGCAGTGAACCTTCCGCCGCCGCGGGGGACCCTCTCGGGTTTTCGCGCACCCTTCGGAGCCCCGCACGGACTCGAGGGTCCGTGACCGCCACGATGAAGTCCCCTCCTCTCGACGTCGCGCTCCTCGTGCGGGAGCACCAGGCGGGGCTGTGGCGCTACCTGCGCTACCTCGGGTGCGCACCGGTGGAGGCCGAGGACCTCGTCCAGGAGACGTTCCTCTCCGTGCTGCGGAGACCCTTCGAGGACCAGGGTCCCGCGGCGACGGCCGGCTACCTCCGGACCGCCGCGCGGCACTTCTTCCTGAAGCACCGGGAGCGCGGCGCGCGCGCGGTGCAGCTCGGGGAGCGCGAGCTCGAGCGCGCCGAGGAGACCTGGAGCCGCGCCGCCGGCGACGACGGCGGCGACGGATACCTGGCGGCGCTCCGGCGCTGCCTCGGCAGCCTCGACGGCAGGACCCGGCGCGCCCTCGATCTCCAGTACCGCGACGGCGCTTCCCGCAGCGGAATCGGCGCCGCGCTCGAACTCAGCGACGATGGCGTGAAGAGCCTGGTCCGGCGCGCCCGGGCCACTCTGCGCGCCTGCATCGAGAGGAGCCTCTCGCGATGAAGGACCCCATCGATCGGACGAACGAACCCGACGCGGAAGGCGACCTCCCGATCGCCGACTGGCGCGACCGCATCCTGGAGACCGGTCTCGAGGAGGCGCTCGGAGGCCTGCGTCCCCCCGATCTCTCGCACGCCATCGAGCGCGCTCTGGCCGCGCCCGCCGAGGAGACGACCGTGGCCAGTTCGCCGCGGCGCACGCCCGCCGAGGAGCGGGGCCCGAGCCCGCGCCCGTGGCGCACCTGCTTCGGCGCGAAGCTCGCCGGCTTCGGCGCCGGTCTCGCCGCCGCGGCCCTCCTGCTCCTCGCGCTGCGGGAGCTGGTGGCGAGCCCGCCGCTCCCCGACGCGGTGCGGATGCGCGTGCACACGGGCGCCGTCGCGCTGCGCGCCCGCGGCGCGGGGGGCTTCGGCCCCGGCGTCTCGGCGCAGGACTCTCTCTCTCTCCTCGCGTCCGTCGGCGACCGCATCCGGTCCCTCGGCGATCGCGAGTCCCTTCTTCTCGTGGAGGACCTCGGGGTGCTCCACATGTCCGAGCGATCGGAGATCGAGGTGCGTGCGATGGATTGGAAGGACTTCGGCAAGGGAGCCCTCCTGGGCTCGGTGACGGTCGGCGTGGTTGCAGGCGCGATCCACTGGTACTCCGGGGACGCGTCGGTGAGCGCCGGCGCCGGAGACACCAAGGTGCTTCGACGCGACGACTCCGCGCACGCAGCCATGGCCGACGTCCTGGCGGAGCTCTCGGCGGCGAAGGACAGGATCCGGGTGCTCGAGTCGTCGGCGGGCGTCGCGTCGGCATCGGGACCGCGCGTGGAGGAGGGCCCGGGCGGCGCTCCGACGGTCGTGGCGCCCGATCCGGCGACGGTCGCGGCGGCAGCCGAGGAGTCGAAGCCGGCTTTCGTCGTCGCGGGGCTCGAGGACGCGCTGGCGAGGATCGACTGGAAGGTGATGGGCGAGACGTCGAGCGCCCTCGCGGCGGCCCTCGGAGAGCTGGCCGACCTTCTCGCCAAGGGCGAGAAGCCGTCCCTCGAGCTGATGGGACGGATCCAGCAGCTCAACGGGAAGCTCGTCCTCGAGGCGGGCCACATGGTGGAGGGCGGCATCCCGGGCGAGGGACCGAACGGCTCCTTCACCCATCCGGCCGTCGTGGCGAACCAGATCGCGGCCGTCCTCCGTCACGCGAAGATCCCGCTCACCGAGGAGCAGGCGCGGCAGCTCGGCGACCTCGCGAGCCGCCTCTCCGGGGAGGACGCCCTGCGGCGCGCCGGCTATGGCGAGTCGACGCCGAAGCTGCAGCAGATCCTCGACGAGATGGCGCTGAAGGAGCGCTTCTACCGCGACGCCCACGGGCTCCTCGATCCGGACCAGCTCTCGAACATCCGGGTCCCCGGCGCCGAGGGGCGGAGTTCCCTCGACATCTTCGGCACGGGCGTCGCGTGGTCGCAGTTCGCGAAGCCCGTGTCCGGCGCGACGCGCGAGGAGGCGGCCTCCGCCTACTCCGGCATGGTGTCGAAGGGGCTCTCCCTCTCGGCGGAGCAGTCGGCGCGTCTCGAGCCGATCGTCTCCAAGTGGCTCGGACGCTTCTCCGATTCCGTCTGGAACGCGGCGCCGAGCGCCCTCGACGGTGCGCGAGCCTACGAGGTCGCCCGCGTCCGGGAGGGAGCGCGGATCCAGCTGGAGATCGTGCGCGAGCTGCTCGCTTCCGGCGTGCTCACGCCGCAGCAGCGTGCCGACCTCCTCGCGGAGCGCATGGTGCTCGTGCCGTTCCAGAAGTAGCGCGCCGGGCGGCGAGGCCCGCGCTCGGCTCGGACGACTTCCGCCACGGGCAGCTACCCTGCGGCCCGTGCGCATCCTCCTCACCAACGACGACGGCATCCACGCGCCCGGTCTTCGCGCGCTCCACGACGTGCTCGTCGACGCCGAGGGAGATCTCGGCGGTCCGCTCCTCGATCCGAGGGACACGACGACTCGGAGCCCGCGCTCCATCGTGTTTCCCATCGCTCCGCTCACGGTGCAGTCGGCCTCGGGCCACGGCGTCACGATCCACGAGCCGCTCTTCGTGCGCGAGGAGACGATCGCCCAGGGCGTGCGCGGCATCGGCGTCGGTGGGCGGCCCGCCGACTGCGTGAAGCTCGCGATCTGCGACCTCTGGCCGGAGCGCTTCGGCGCCGGGAGCCTGCCGGACCTCGTGGTGTCGGGGATGAACGCCGGCGCGAACATCGGCATCAGCGTCCTCTACTCGGGCACCGTGGCGGCGGCCCTCGAGGCGGCGTTCCTCGGCGTGCCGTCGATCGCCGTGAGCCTCCACCTGCGGTCGTCGAAGGCGCGCTTCGACGTGGCGGCGCGCCACGCCCGGCGCGTGATCGAGGCCTGCATCGCGGGAGGGCTGCCGCGGCCCCACGAGTGCCTGAGCGTGAACATTCCGGTCACGGAGCGCGACGGCCCGCTGCCGCCCGTCGTCGTCTGCCCGACGAACAATCACCGCCTCGTCGACGCCTACGAGCGGCGCGAGAGCCCGGCGGGGGAGGTCTACTACTGGCCCGCGAAGCGCGGCCTCGAGTTCCACGCGACCGACCGCGGCACCGACGTGGAGGAGATCTACGGCGGCGCGATCACTGTGACGCCGCTCGGGCGCGACCTGACGGACCACGCGAGCATGGACCGCTGGCGCGAGCGGATCGGCCGGGGGCTCGAAGCGGGGAGCGGCGGGGCGCGGTAGAGTCGGCGCACGGCGTGCGGCGGGAGGTCGTGACGCCGGCGAAGGGGACCCACCGGTCGGACCTCGACCTGCCGCCGGGTGGATCGATCGAGGAAAGGATCGAGAACACGATCGACGGCCGCGGTCTCGCGAGCGTCCTGGTCCTGGCCACGACGCAGCTCGACGTCGTTCTGACCGAGCGACCGTCCGCTCCCGCGCCTTCCAGCGAACGCTGATCGTCCGAGCCCCGAGGGCTTGCCCGGAAACGACTTCGGTCCGTTCGGTGCCAAGCTCCTCGCCTCCGCTCGCCTCCCCCCGGTTCCGCCCGGTAGCATTCGCGCCTTCGGATGACGGCCTTGCTCCTGCTCCTGGGCGCTTGCCTGGTGCTGACGTCGCTGACCTCCCTCTGGGAGGGCGCGTTCCAGGGCATCCCCCTCAGCCGCGTCGAGACGATCCGCCGCAGGGGCGGAATCGCAGCCTTCACGCTCGCGCGGCTGCGGGAGCGCTTCGCCGAGACGGTGGTGGCGCTCCTCGCCCTCGACCTCGTCGGCAACGCCGGCGTCGTCGTCGCCGTGGTGGAGCTCTCCGACGACCTCGCGGGCGCGACCGGCCTCGCGACGCTCCTGGGGGATCGCCCCGCCGTCTGGACCTGCGGCGTGACGCTCCTGCTGGCGCTCTTCTTCGTCGGCAATCTGCTCCCGCGGTCCCTCGGCTTCGCCTACGCGGAGGCCGTGGGTCTGCGGTCGGCGCTCGTGATCCAGACGCTCGTGCGCCTGCTCTGGCCCGTCGTCCTGCTCGGGAGCGCGCTGGGCAAGCGCCTCGGGCGGCGCGGCGAGCAGGTCTGGCCGACGGTCGACGACGTGCTCGCCCTCGCTTCCTTCAGCGCGCGCGCCGGCAACCTCGAGTTCCGCGAGGCGCGCTGGATCGCGAACGCGCTCAAGCTCGGCGACCTCACGGTGCGGCAGGTGATGACGCCGCGCACCGTCGTCTACGCGCTCCCGGCGGAGCTGCCGCTCTCGGCCGTGCGCGCGCGCTCGCAGCACTGGGAGCACAGCCGGCTGCCGATCTTCCGCGAGCGGAACCCCGACGAGATCGTGGGGCTCGTGCTGCGGCGCACCATCTTCGACAAGCTCATGTCGGGCGAGACCCAGGGCGCCCTCGAGTCGCTCGCGCTCCCCGTCGAGTCGGTGCCCGACTCCATGACCCTCGACCACCTGCTCGAGTGGTTCGTGTCGAAGCGCCAGCACCTGGCGATCGTGCGCGACGAGTTCCAGGCCTGGGTCGGCGTCGTGACGCTGGAGGACGTCCTCGAGAGCTTCCTCGGCGCCGAGATCGTCGACGAGAAGGACCGCGTGATCGACATGCGCGAGCTCGCGCGCAAGCGCGCCCGCGAGTCGGGTGTGAAGGTCGGGCCGGCGGCGCCGGATCACGCCTGACGGCGCGGCGTCTCAGGCGAGCTTCAGAAGCAGCTTCTTCACCGTCTCCGCCGGCGCCGGCGGGCGCTTCGCGAGGGAGAGGTTCGCCTTCACGTGCTCGGCCGACTTCATGCCGACGAGCGTCGTCGCGACGAAGGGAGCCGAGCGATTGAACTGGATGGCGCGCTGGGCGTCGCTCGAGAGACCCGGCAGCAGCTCGGCGATGGCGGGAGGCAGCCCGTCCGTGAGGCGTCCCTGCAGGATCGTCGCGCTCGCGACGAAGGCGACGCCGAGCTGGTGGGCCGCCTCCAGCAGCGTCACGAGCTTCGTCCCCACGCGCTGGTTCGCGAAGCGCGCGACCTCGAGCATGGCGAGGTTGAAGGGCGCCTGCACGAACCGGAAGTGGTGGCCGTCGCCCGCCACCTCGCGCGCGATGCGCACCATCGTCTCCAGCGAGAGGTACTCGTCGGCCGTGGGCGCGGCGCGGAAGCCCGACCAGGTGGCGGCACCGTAGGCGCGGAGCGCGCCCGCGCTCGCCAGCTCCTCCAGCGCCTCGAAGGCGGAGCGGAGACGCTCGTCGAAGGTCTCGCGGTCGACGGACGCGAGCTGGGTCTCCGGGTTGTGGACGTAGTAGACGTCGACGCAGTCGAGGCCGAGGTTCCCGAGGCTCGTCGTCACCTGGTGGCGGAGGTAGGGGCCGCTCATGGCGTGGCAGCCCTGGGCGATGTCCTCGGGGCGGAGGATCCCCGTGTCGAGGAACGTCTCGTGCACCCACTCGCTGCTCTCCTTCTTCGAACGCGGGTAGGTGCCGTCGGGCGCGAAGTAGCCGCCCTTCGTGCAGACGAGGACCTCCTCGCGGTGCGCGACGTTCTCGTGCTCGAGGTGCTTCAGGGCGCGGCCGATCGACTTCTCGCTCCGCTGCGCGCGGTAGTTCACCGCCGTGTCGATCACGTTGCCGCCGAGTCGCACGTACTCGAAGACCGCCTCCTCGTAGCGCTCGTCGGTCTCCGCGTCGGGCTCGCCGAGGTAGGAGCCGAGGCCGATCGTGCCGATCGTGAGACCGTGGAACGCTCGGTAGTGGCCCGTCGCGAGCCCGCTCTCCTTCACGTGGCGGGCGGCGAACTTGGCGGTGAGCTCGGGTGTTGCGGATCCGGGGAGCACGACTTCCTCCTCGACGTCGAGGGGGGACGATCGGCACTCTACCGGGCCTCCCCATGCCGAAGATCACGTTCGTTCGCGAGCAGAAAGAGGTCGAGGCCCCCATCGGCGCGAACCTGAGGAAGGTCGCGCGCGCGCACGGGATCGACCTCTACTACCGATTCATCGGGTGCCCCAACTTCGTCGCCCAGCACGTGGTGAATTGCCACGGTCTCGGCCTCTGCGGCACGTGCGGGGTGCACCTGATCGACGGCACCGCCGCGAACGCGGAGCCCGCGGGGATGCGCGAGCGGCTGCGCGTGAAGATCTACGACCCGCTCACGCCGCACCTGCCGGCGGGGCGGATCGGCCACGAGGAGGAGTTCCGCCTCTCGTGCCAGACCGTCGTGAAGGGGGATCTCACCGTCGTGACCCAGCCCTACAACTGGTTCGGCCGCGGCGTGACGGAGGAGCTCGACCGGATCGGCCAGCGGAATCCGCAGTACGACGCGAAGCTCAAGAAGGCGAACCCGACGCAGAGCATCGCGCGCGAGCGCGGGATCGTGGAGCGGCCCGTGCGCCCCGAGGAGGTGGCGCCGCCGAAGAAGGAGAAGAAGGAGAAGAAGGACGAGAAGGGCAAGGGCGCGGAGCCGGAGGGAGCCGCCACCGGCGCGCCGGGGGCGGCCGGAGCCGAGACTTCCGGCGAGAAGGCCTGAGGAGCGGCGCGCGTGGGCGCGGGACGCGTCGTCCGCGGCACCGTCGAGGTCGCGTGGCCGGCGTCGTTCCGCCTCGATCTCCCCGGAGGCAAGCCTCCGAAGGAAGGCTTCCCGCTCCTCGTCGGTCTCCACGGCTTCGGCGACGACGGCGACCGGCTCGCCGAGCGGCTGGAGGGTCTCGACGGCGCGCCCTACGCGCGGCTCTGGCCCGACGGTCCCTTCCCCGTCGAGCTGCGGGACGGCGCCGTGCGGCGCGTTGGGCGCGCCTGGTATCAGTACACCGGCGATCAGCCCGACTTCCGCCGCGCGCTCGCCTTCGGCGCCGCGCACGTGGAGCGCGCCGTCGACGCGGCGTGTGACGGGCAGCCGATCGATCGCAGCTTCATCGCGATGCTCGGCTACAGCCAGGGCGGCTACCTCGCGGCGGTGACGGCCCTCGGCGCGCCGGATCGCTGGTGCGGCCTCGTGGCGATCGCCTGCCGCATCAAGAGCGAGATCCTCGATGAGCCGCTCTCGCGGGCGGCGGGCTTCCCGGTGCTCGTCGTGCATGGAAAGCGCGACGAGGCGGTGAAGCCCGAGCCGCAGATCGCCGAGGTGAAGAAGCTGCGCTCGCGCGGTATTGCCGTGGAGACGCTCCTCCACGACGGCGGCCACGGCCTGCCTTCGGAGCTCGTGCCGCCGATCGACGCGTTCGTGCGGCGGGCGGTGGGAGTGGCGGCTACTCCCTGACGACGGCGTGGATGGGAAAGCGCTGGAACTCCCCGCGGGCCAAGGCGAGTTGCGCGCGAAAACCCGAGAATGGAGTCGCGACGACGACCAGGTCGAATTGGACGACGCTTCCGTTGGGGTAGACCGAAGGGGGCCGACGAGAGAAGCGGCCTTCGATCGTGACGACAAGGCTGTCCCAGCTCATCGACTCGATCGTCCCTCCAGGAAGCAGGAAGCTCGGATTCGCCGCGTCGGAGAAGACGAAGCCCACACGAGGTCCGCCGAGGACGGATGCGGAGACGCGAACTCTCACCGCGTTGTCCTCCATCCAGGCATCCACCGATCGCAGATCGAGGTAGCAGAACGGCGTGGCGGGACCGAACCAGAACAGAGTCTTCCTCTGGAATTGGGCGTAGCCCTGCTCGAGCGCTTGGCCTTCGCCCGTGATCTCCGCTCCAAGTGCGTGCAAGCAGGCCATTGCCTCCGTCGCCTTCTTGGCGGCGCTCTCCCAACCGAGGGAAGGGAGGAGCTCGTTCGTCCGGAGCTCGCCGTCTGCAACGGTCGACACCGAAAGAGCGACTCGGCTCGCCGCCGCGTGGTCGAGCTCGAGTGCGAGGACGCTCAGCGAGCGGGCAAGATCCCGCACGTCCTGCAGCACGGCCCGCGCGGCTTGCCGAGTCGATTTCGCGGGGACCTGGCGGGAGGCAGTCGCGCCGCTCTGGATCGCCATCGTCGTGGGAGAGCCGACAGCGAGCAGAGCCGCGCTCGTCCAGACACGCCGACTCGAGAAGAGTGACACGAGGCGGCCGAATCCGAATGGAGTGCTCATGACGATCCGAGTGGTCGAGGCGGGGAGGAACCCCGACGAAGAGCGGTGAGGCCGAGTTCCAGTCTCGCGCGGCGTGGACGGAACGACGAGCCCTGCTCGGCCGACTCAACGCACCCCGGGTTCGCTCGGTGCAGCCTCGTCGGCGCCCAGCGGGATCACGTCGCCGTCCCTCGCGATCGCCATCCCGGCGGCGCGCACGCGCGCCGCCTCGGGGCTCGCCGGGTCGGCGGCGGGGTTCGTGTGGTTCAGGTGCGTGAAGCGGATCTTCGCGCGCTCGCGGGCCGGCAGCGCGGCGAAGCGCTCGATCGACTGCGCGACGAAGGGGTGCGGGATCTTCGAGAGGTCGCGCCCCGGCACCTCGTCGCCGGAGAAGAACGTGCCATCGAGGAGCGCCGCGTCGGCGCGGGCGAGGAGCGATTCGAGAGGTGGGCTCCAGCCCTCGAAGCGGTCGGCGTCGGGGACGTAGAGGACCGAGCGCTCCGGACCGCGGATCAGGAACGCGAGCGTGTCCGAGAGCTCGTCGCGGTGGGGGACGCGGAAGGGCTCGACGGTGATCCGCTCGCCGAGGCGGAGCGCCTCGCCGCCCGGCTCGAGCACGAGCAGCGTCACGTGTCCGTCGCGGACCATCTCGCTCCAGGGACCGTTCGTGCGGAGGAACTCCGCCATGCGCGGCGACGCGTGGACCGGCAGGGCGCGCGCGCCGTAGGCCTCGCGACCGAGGTGGACGAGCCCCGTGTAGTGGCCCGTGTGGGCGTGCGTGAGGAGGATCCCGTCGAAGAGAGGCGGCCGCGGCCCCTCGGCGCGCCGCGTCGGCGGGTGTCCGCGTGCGAGCTCCGCCTGCTCCGGGAGATCCGGCGTCGCGTCGACGAGCCAGCGCGACCCGCTCGCGGGGTCGACGATCAGGAGCGACGCGACGCGCCGGCGTCCGGCCCCCGTCGCGCGCGCCGCGCGGCAGCTCGCGTCCTCGCAGCCGATCTGCGGGAGGCCGCCGTCCTGCGCGGTGCCGAGGACGAGGACGTAGGGGTCGTCGGGGAGCGGCAGCGCTTCCGCGGACTCGGGCGCCGCGCACGAGGCGAGGAGGAGCGCAGCGAGGCCGGCATTCCACGCGACGTGGCGCGAACTCCTCACGATGGGCCTGTGCCCTCGTCGCGCGCCCTCGCATCGAGCGCCGCCTCCACGCCGCCGCGCCGGAGTTGCGCGACGAGCCGCGCCAAGCGATCGACGGCGCGGACGTAGCGCATGCGGGCCGTGTTCTCGGGGACCCCGAGCCGCTCGCCGATCTGCGCGAAGGTGAGGCCGTCCCAGTCGCGGAGCACGATCAACTCGCGCGCGGCGGGCTCCAGGATCTCGAGGCCCATGCGGATCCACGACTCGCGCTCGTGGCGCATGGCCATGCGGCTCGGAGTTCCGCCGCTCGACGCGTCGGGCGGGTCGAGATGGAGCACCGAGTCCGTCGGGAGCGGCCGCTCCTTCGCGATCTGCCGGCGCCGCGCCGTGAACTGGTCGTACCGGTCGTGGAGGAGGTTCTCGACGATTCGCAGCAGCAGACCACGGAACTGCCGGTCGTCGGAGACGACGAACCGCGGAGCGAAGCGCAGGAAGTTCACCATGGCGTCCTGCACGAAGTCGTCCGCTTCGACCTTCGCCGCGAGTGCGGGCGAGAGGCGCCGCTTCACCTCGGCGCGCAGCCAGTCGAGGTGCCGCTCCAGCAGCGCCGCCAGAGCGGATTCGTCTCCTGCGCTCCAGCGCGACAACAGGATCGACGTCTTGGACTCGCTCGTGCTCATGGCTCGTGCTCCCGAGGGATTCGATTGTGCGCTGCCGGGCAGCGGGCGACGGTCGGCGTCATCGCATCACGCTCCGACTCGCGCGGACTCCGAGCGTAGGGACTCGGGTCTCCGGCGCCACATGGGCTCGTGCTGCCGAGCGCGAAAGATCGATGGGGCTCGCATGGCTTCCCCCCCGGAAAACGCAGTCGTTCGAGCCGAGGGCCCGTCGCTCGCCGTTCCCCATGCGCACGGGGAGCCGATAGCTCGCGAACGTGTCGCGGCACCATTCCCAGACGTTTCCGATCGTGTCGTGGAGCCCGAAGCGATTCGGATCGAATCGGCCGACGGGCGAATGCAGGAGGTAGCCGTCCTCCAGGAGATCGGCGATTCCCCAGCTCTCGGGGGCGCCGCGCTCTCGAGCCGTGAGGTCCGGGAGGTTCGCCGCCCCCTGCAGCGATGAGACATCGTCTCCGGACCACCAGACCGTCCCCGTTCCCGCGCGCGATCCGTACTCCCACTGCGCTTCCGTCGGGATCTCGAGTCCGAAGGCCGAGAGCGTCTCGCGGCATTCGCTCCAGCTCACCTGCTCGACGGGATGGAGGAGCGTGATGGTCTCGCCCCGCACTCTCGACCCTGGCAGGAACTGGCTCGGGTTGACACCCGTCATGCGACGCCACTGCCCCTGCGTCGTCTCGTACTTCGAGAGGAAGAAGGGCTCGAGCTCGATCTCGTGCGAGGGCCCCTCCTCGACCTGTGCGCTCGGATCGACGTTCGAGCCGGAAGCGGGCTCCCGCGCCGCTGGGCGGCGCGCCCCCATCGTGAAGCGGCCTCCGGGCAACAGGACCAGGACGATCGCGGACGATTCGTCGATTCGCAGCGTGCCGTTCTCGGCGCGTGCGGGGATCTCTCCGCTGCCGACGTGAGCGAACTCCCAGAGACTCGAAAGGGGATCGACCCCGAGCGGGACCAGTCCGAGCTGCGGAGCGATCCGGAGCCCCGCGTAGCGCGAGGACGCGTCGCGCCGGCCGATGGCGTCGATCGCCTCCTTCCACTCGTCGCCGAAGGCGCCGATCGATCGAGCCTCGATGGTCTCCGCCAGCTCGAGACGGCGTGCGATGGCGTCGATGAGCCCACCCTCGGTCCGTTCGGCGGCGAGTCGATCGAGTTCGAGCGCCAGATCGTCGAGCTGGTCGTGGCGCTCCTGATCCCTCGGGCCGGCGAAGCGCCAAGCCCTCCGGCTCGCGAGACGTTCCTCCGAACCCGCGATTCGCGCGTCGAGGGACTCGATCCGGCGGCGGACCTTCTCGATCTCCGTCGCCGGCTGACCGCTCGTCTCGAGCGCAGGGATCGCCGAAGCGAGGTCCTGGCGCACCTGGCGGAGGTCCGCGAGATCCGGCGGCTCGGGAACGTTCGGATCGGAACCGATCGACCTCGCGCGGATCTCGTCCCGCAGCTCCCGGAATGCGGGAGCTCGTTCCGCCAGGGCGCGGGCCTTCTCGAGCCAGGCGCGGAGCCGCGGTGCGTTCGCCGGGGTCGCAGGCCCCAGATCGCGCGCCTCCTCGGCGTACTTCAGGAGGAATGCGTCCGCGCTCACGAGCTCCAGGTCGGCGAGGGCCGAGGCGATCCGGCGGCTCGACTCGGCCTTGATCGCCGCCACGCTCCCGAGTCCACCGATGGCGAGCAGAGCCGCTGCCGCAACGGAGAGGGCCGCCACTCGATTGCGCTGCGTCCACTTGTGGAGCTCCACGAGTGCGCCGACTCGGTGCGCCTTCACGACCCGGCCCTCGAGGTAGGCGCGCACGTCCTCCGCCATCGCCTGCATGTCGGGGTATCGGTCGCGCGGCCTCCGGGCCATCGCCTTGTCGCAGATGGCGGCGAGCTCCGCGGGCACGCTCGGGTCGATCTTGTGGATCGGGAGCGGAGGTCCTTCCTGGAGCCAACGGAGCACCGTGTAGGGGGAGACCTGCGCCCCCGGCTCCACGTAGGGCATCCGCCCCGTGCAGAGGTGGTAGAGGATCGCGCCGACGGAGTAGACGTCCGCCGTCGGGCCCACGTCCCCGGAGACTCCCATGGCCTGCTCCGGAGGCATGTAGACGGGCGTTCCGATGACGTCGCCGTCGTCGGTGAGGAGTGGCGAGTCGGGAGACCCCGCTTCGTCCGTACGGACGGAATGCACTGCCGTGAGGGAGACCGCCACGCCAGCAGGCCGGACGGCGCGCATGGGATCGTCCTTTCCGATCACGCGCGCGAGCCCCCAGTCCATGACGTAGGTCTCTCCGAATCGGCCGACCATGATGTTGGCCGGCTTGAGGTCGCGGTGGATCACTCCTTTCGAGTGAGCGAAGGCCATCGCTTCGCAGACGCGCTGCAGCACCGTCAGGGCGCGGGGCTGGCCCCAGCCGTCCTTCCCCGCGCGCGCGAGATCGATCACCGTGCGGAAGTCCTGCCCCTTCACGAGGCGCATCGTGAAGTAGACCTGTCCGTCGGAGGTGAGCCCCAGCTCGTGGACCGGGACGACTCCCGGATGGTCGAGCTGCGCCGTGATCTGGGCTTCCTCGAGGAACCGACCGAGCCGGAGCGAGTCGAGCACAGGCTCGGCATCCCGCTCGGGATCGGCGCGCCGGTTCAGGAGGACCTTCATCGCGACGTGCCGGCGGAGCTCCTCGTCCCAGACCTTGAGGATCGCCCCCATGCCGCCCCGAGCGATCTCCGTGCGCGCGAGATAGCGCGAGGGGAGTGCTGCATGCTGGCGCAGCCGCGCGATGAGGTGGCTCTCGGGGCTTCGCACACCGGATGCTGCCGAGCTGTCCGGAGAGGGCTGTGCGCCGAACGCAGCTCCGAGCTTTCGCGTAAGAACCTCCGCGAGACGGTCCAGGACGGCTCCGTCATCGGGCGCACCGCCCGATCGACCGGACGCGTCGCGCTCCGCCTGTAGCGCTGTTCGGCTTCCGGGCTCCTCGTCGAGCACGACCCCAGGATCGACCCGGGCGCCGAACGTGACGCGCAGCCGATCGACGGTCGTCGGCCGGGAATCCTCGGAACGTGCGAGGAACCTCCGACGGACCCAAGCGCGCCGGATCTCGCGGAGGTCGTCGGCCCTACGCGGCCACCGCGTGCAGAGATCCTCGAAGTCCACCTTCTCGCCGCGGCTCGAGCGCACCAGGAACTCTCGGAAGAGTCGCCAGGCGGCGGGCGCGCCGGATCGGTGAGACGTCGAGTCCTGGTTCATCGGTTGGGGCAGCACGCATCTGCGGCGGCCTCCGCGGGTCGGGCAGGGACGCCGAAACCGGCGCAGATCCTACTTCGGCGCGCCGGCGCGGCGTCGCCTCGGAAGGTGGCGTGATCGGTGCCCTTGCGAGTTCCACGAGCCGGCGGGATGCTCTGCATCCGCTCCACCGGTCACTGGAGCGCGCTGCCGCCGCGCGCGGCACCTTCTGGAGCACATCGATGCCGTGGAGTCCTGCGGGTAGTGCGGCTCGTCTTCTCTTCCTCCCCGTGTTTCTCGTCGCGGGGCTCGTGGCTCCGTCCGCGGCACAGTCGACGACCTGGACGGGAGCCGTCGACTCGGCATGGTCGAACGCGGGCAACTGGACGGCTGGTGTGCCCGACGCGCTCACGAATGCCACGGTCGGTGCGACGGCGACGACCCAGCCGACGACTGCAGGTGCTCCCGCCCAGTGCGCTTCGCTCACCATTTCCAGCGGCGGGACCGTCACGGCAGCGCCGGGCTTCCCACTCGCCGTGAGCGGCGGGATCACGCTGACGGGAACGGGAACGTTCGCGGCGGGAGGGCTCGTGAGTCTCGTGGGAGCCGGCACGGTCTCGTCGTCGGGAACGGGAACGCTGCCGAGCGTGAACGTTGCGTCCCTGGGGACGGTCGTCTTCGGGGGCTCGGCGCTCTCGATCACGGGTGCGCTCACCGTGGGCTCGGGCCAGCTCACGATCGGTTCGGGCTCCACGCTCCTGCTGGTCACCGTCGCGGGGACGTACACACAGACGGGCGGAATCCTGCAGGTGGGGACCGGCTCGGGGAGCACCAAGACGCTCCAGGTGGCGCTGGCCGCGTCGTTCCAGGGCGGGTCGCTCGAGACGGTGGGGGTCGGGACGGACGGGGTCCTCGATCTCGACGCGAACGTGGTCTTCTCGGGGACCGGGTCGACGGCTCCGCCCGCGACGATTCGATGCGCCGGGGACTGGACCGGACATCCCGCGTTCGCCCCGACTCAAGGCATCGTCGTCCTCGACGGGCCGGGGATGCACACCCTGGGAGGCACCGGCGTGAGCTTCAACGGGCTCACGATCGCGAGCGGCAACGACGTGACCCTCGGCGCCGATGCGCTTCTCCGGGGATCGATCACGATCAATGGTCTCTTCTCGACTCTCGCGGGTCACCTCGACGTGAACGGCTCCGCGACGGTCACCGGCTCGCTGAATCTGGGGAGCGGGCTCCACAGCTTCGCCGGGAGCTTCACGTCGACCGCTGGGACGACCACGGGCGGAGCGACGGTTACCTTCGACGGCGCGGGAACGGTGGCGCTCGGAGCCTCGAGCTCCCTGCCGTCGGTGCAGGTGGCCGCTACGGGCACGGTCGTCTTCTCCGGCGCGACGATGGCGCTAGGAGGCAGCCTCACGATTTCCTCCGGGCAGCTCACGATCGGCTCGGGCGCGACTGCGACGACCGTCTCCGTCGGGAGCGGTCTCGCCCTCACCGGGGGAACCCTCCAGATCGGTACCGCGTCGGGAAGCACCAAGACGCTCAGCGTCGCCGGGAGCGCGCTCTTCCAGGGGGGGACGTTCCAAGGCTCCGGCACCGGGGTCGACGGCCTCCTCGACGTCGACTCGAACACGGTCTTCTCGGGCACGGGCTCCACTCTGCCTCCCGCGACGATCCGTTGCGCGGGCGACTGGGCGGGTCACTCGCTCTTCGCGCCGACGCAAGGCATCGTCGTGCTCGATGGCACGGGAATGCATTCGCTCGGCGGATCTGGCGTGAGCTTCAAGGACTTCACGATCGCGAACGGCAATGACGTGACTCTCAGTGCCGACGCGCTCATTCGGGGCAACATCGCGATCGACGGCCTCTTCGCGACCCTCGCGGGCCATCTCGACGTGAACGGCTCCGCGACCGTCACCGGCTCGCTGAACCTCGGAAGCGGTCTCCACACCTTCGCCGGGAGCTTCACGTCGACGGCGGGCACGACGACGGGCGGAACGAAGGTGACCTTCGACGGGGCGGGGTCCGTGACCCTCGGCATCGGCAGCTCGCTGCCGGCGGTGGACGTTGCTGCCACTGGCTCTGTCACGTTCGCCGGCACGGCTCTCGTGATCCAGGGTGCGCTCAACCATCTATCGGGGACGTTGAACGTCGGCTCGGGAACCGGCTCGCTCGACGTCGACGTCTTCGGAGCGTTCGGCCTCTCGTCGGCGAGCCTCGCCATCGGGACGGCGTCCGGTGGCGCGAAGCGGCTGCACGTCGTCGGCGCCGCCACCTTCGCGGGAGGCACGCTTTCGGGAACGTCGAACGGCGTCCTCGATCTCGACGCGACCGTCAGCATCACGAACACCATCGTGTCGGCGCCGCCGGGGACGATCTCGATCGCCGGAAACTGGACTTCCGACACCGATTTCAACCCGCTCTCCGGGACCGTGCTGTTCGACGGCCCCGCGGTGCCGCCGCAGACGATCTCGGGAGTCACCACCTTCAACGCGATCCTCGTCCAGGCGGGATCCCACGTGATCGCGCTCGACGACCTCACGATCCTGAGCACGCTCACGGTGAGCGGGACGTTCGAGGCGAACGGCGCTCTCGTGGTGGGGGTCACGGGGAGCGATCTCATCGTGAATCCAGGCGGCACCGTGGAGATCCACTCGACGCTGTCGTCGGACGCCAAGGTGACCGTCAATGCAGGCGCGACCCTCGATCTCGGCTCGGGTCTCCACTCCTTCAGCAAGGACTTGGTGCTGTCCGGGACGCTCCTCGGAAACGGCACCGTGCGCTTCGCAGGTTCGACGGCTGCGACGGTGACGATCGCAGCCACTTCGTCGCTGCCCAACGTCCTCGTGCAGAAGAGCGGGACGACGCAACTCCTCCTGACGGGGACGACCGTGACGATCACGGGATCCCTCACGCTCGCGAGCGGGACTCTCGCCGTGGGCCAGTCGGGTCAGGTCCACACGACGACCGTCGCGGGAACGCTCACGCAGACCGGCGGGACGCTGAGCCTCGGGCAGTTCACCAGCTCCTCGCAGACGCTGCAGGTGGCGGGCGCCGCGACGTTCTCCGGCGGCACGCTCACGGCGACGGGCAGCAACACGACACTTCGGCTCGACTCGAGCGCGACGTTCTCCGGCACGATCTCGACGACTCCGCCCACCACGATCCGCTGCAAGGGGAACTGGTCGGGACATCCGTCCTTCGCTCCCGGTAGCAGCACCGTGAGCCTCGAGGGACCAGGGAGCCAGACGATTTCGGGCACGGGCGCGCGGTTCTTCCATCTCACGACCAGCTCGACGTCCCAGGTGACGGCGGCCGTGCCCCTCGACGTGAATGGGACGCTCACCGTCGTGGCCGGCACTTCCCTCGCGCTCGGCGCCTTCACGCACACGCTGGCCGGGAGCGTCACCCTCCAGGGGAATCTCACGGCGAGCGGGACGCTGCGGCTCGACGGCACGGGAACCGTCACGGCGAACGGCACGAGCCCGCTGCCGAGCGTCGAGATCGCGCACCCGACGCCGAGCACGACGACGACATTCGGCGGGAGCTCGATCGACGTCACGGGCACGTTGAAGCTCTTCTCGGGGAACCTCACGGTCGGTCCCTCGAGCGGCGCCCACACGACGACCGTGAGCGGGAGCCTCACGCTCGCCGGAGGAGACCTCACCGTCGGAGGCTCGACCTCGCCCGTGCAGACACTCCGCGTCGTCGGGAGCGCGTCACTGCTGGGGGGCACCCTCACGGTGCGCAACGCATCGACGCTCGACGTGGACGGGAGCGTCGTCTTCGGCGGCACGTCGGCGACGGGGAGCGCCGTTCCGGGGACGATCCAGTGCGGCGGCGACTGGACGGCGCACCCCGGCTTCCAGCCGACGTCCGGGACCGTCGAGTTCAACGGCACCGGAGCACAGACCATCGATGGTGCGTCGGCGAGGTTCCACGGCCTGACGATCTCCTCGCCCTCCAGCACGACGGCGACGCTGCCCCTCGACGTGAACGGGGCGCTCCTCGTGTCGATCGGTGCGACGCTCGGTCTCGGGAGTCTGACGCACACGCTGGGCGGCAACTCGACCCTGAGCGGGACACTCGTCGCGAGCGGCACCCTGCGATTCGACGGCAGCACGACCACCGTCACGACGAGCGCGATGAGCGAACTCCCGAGCGTGGAGATCGCGCTCACGAGCGGGACGGCGACCTTCGCGGGCTCCGCGGTACAGCTGGCGGGGAGCCTCTCGGTGATCTCCGGGTCGCTCACCGTCGGCTCGGGCGCCGGAGCGCACACGACGACGGTGAACGGCGCGCTCTTCCTGACGGGCGGCAGTCTGACCGTCGGTGCTTCCTCGAGCGCGCACACGCTCCACGTCGAAGGGAGCGCGAGCCTCGTCGGAGGATCGCTCTCGATCCTGACCAACGCATCGCTCGAGCTGCAGTCCGGCGCGACGCTATCCGGAACGGTCGTCGGAGGCTCGGGAGTTCCGGGGACGATTCGCTGCAGGGGCGATTGGATCGGCCACCCGGCCTTCCAACCCAACACGGGGACCGTCGTCTTCGACCGGGCGGGAGCGCAAGAGATCGGAGGATTCTCGCCTCGATTCGAGAACCTGACGATCGCGTCGTCCTCCAACACGACCGCGACGCAGCCCCTCGACGTGAACGGGGCGCTCCTCGTGTCGAGCGGTGCGACGCTGAGTCTCGGCAACTTGACGCACGCGCTCGGCGGAAACGTGACACTCCAGGGGACGCTCACATCGAGTGGAACGCTCCGGCTCGACGGCTTCGGGACAGTCACGTCGAACGCGACGAGCCCCCTGCCGAGTGTGGAGATCGCGCCCGCGAGCGGCTCCGTCACCTTCGCCGGCTCTGCGATCCAGGTGATGGGCAGCCTGACGGTGATCTCGGGGACGCTCACGATCGGATCGGGCGCGGGCGCCCATACGACGACAGTGAACGGGACGCTCTCGATGACGGGGGGCGCGCTCACTGTGGGGAGCTCCGGTTCTCAGATGCTCCACGCGAAGGGAGTCGCGGCTCTCTCCGGTGGATCCCTCTCGGTCCTGTCCCAGGCGACGCTCGACGTCGACGGGAATGTGACGTTGTCCGGGTCGTCGGTCGGCGGCTCGGGCGTCCCCGGAACGATCCGCTGCGGCGGGGACTGGACGGCGCACGTCTCTTTCCAGCCGACGACGGGGACGGTCGTCTTCGACAGCGGCGTGGCGCACACGATCTCCGGGACCGGCGGCCGCTTCGCGGCGGTCACGGTCGAGTCGGGCTCGACGGTGACGGCGGCGATCCCGCTCAACCTGAAGGGGCTGCTCACGCTCCAGACCTCGACCTCCTGGACGAGCACCGCGGGGAGCCTCGACCTCGACAGCGGCGTGTCGGTTGCGAGCGGTGCGACGCTCTCGCTCGGATCGCTCACCCACACGATCGACGGCAACACGACCCTGAGCGGGACCCTCACTGCGAGCGGAACGCTGCGCTTCGACGGCTCGGGACTCGTCACGGCGAGCGCGCTGAGTCCGCTGCCGAACGTGGAGATCGGTCCTGGGGTCTTCAGCGTGACGTTCGGCGGGACGTCGATCCAGGTGAACGGGAGCCTCACGGTGATCTCCGGGACGCTGACGGTCGGTTCGGGCTCGGGGGCCCACACGACGATCGTGAGCGGCTCCTTGGCGGTGTCCGGGGGGAGCCTCTCGGTGGGCTCCTCGGGTCCTCAGCAGCTCCGTGTGCTGGGGAGCGCGAGCCTCTCCGGGGGCACTCTCACAATGGTGAGCACGGCCACTCTCGAAGTGGAGGGGCACATCGTGCTCTCGGGCACCTCGGTCGGCGGCTCCGTCCCGGGCACGATCCGCTGCGGCGGCGACTGGACGGCGCACGTCTCCTTCCAGCCGACGACGGGAACGGTCGTCTTCGACAACGGCCTCGCGCACACGATCTCCGGGACCGGCGGCCGTTTCGCGGCGGTGACGGTCGAGTCGGGCTCGACGGTGACGGCGGCGATCCCGCTCAACCTGAAGGGTGTGCTCACGCTCCAGACCTCGACCTCCTGGACGAGCACCGCGGGGAGCCTCGACCTCGACAGCGGCGTGTCGGTTGCGAGCGGTGCGACGCTCTCGCTCGGATCGCTCACCCACACGATCGACGGCAACACGACCCTGAGCGGGACCCTCACTGCGAGCGGAACGCTGCGCTTCGACGGCTCGGGACTCGTCACGGCGAGCGCGCTGAGTCCGCTGCCGAACGTGGAGATCGGTCCTGGGGTCTTCAGCGTGACGTTCGGCGGGACGTCGATCCAAGTGAACGGAAACCTCACGGTCCTCTCGGGAACTCTCGGAATTGGATCGGGCGTTGGCGCCCACACGACGACGGTGAACGGCGCCCTGTCGCTCACTGGCGGAAACCTCACCGTGGGCGCCTCGGGTCCGCAGGTGCTCCATGTCTTGGGCAGTGCGACTCTGCAGACGGGCACCCTCTCGGTCGTGAGCGCAGCGACGCTCGACGTCGACGGGAGCGTGACGTTCTCCGGCGTGTCGGTCGGAGGCTCGGGCGTCGCCGGCACGATCCGCTGCGGCGGCGACTGGACGGCGCACGTGTCCTTCCAGCCGACGACGGGGACGGTCGTCTTCGACAGCGGGACGGCGCACACGATTTCGGGAACAGGCGGCCGATTCGCAGCGGTGACGGTCGAGTCGGGCTCGACGGTCACGGCGGCGATCGCCCTCAACTTGAAGGGGCTGCTCACCCTGCAGGGAACAACGACGTGGACCAACTCCGCGGCGAGCCTCGATCTCGACGGGGGCGTGAACGTCGCGAACGGCGCGACGCTCTCGCTCGGCGCGCTCACCCACACGATCGATGGCAACGCGACCCTGAGCGGGACCCTGATTGCGAGCGGAACGCTGCGTTTCGACGGCTCGGGACTCGTCACGGCGAGCGCGCTGAGTCCGCTGCCGAACGTGGAGATCGGTCCTGGGGTCTTCAGCGTGACGTTCGGCGGGACGTCGATCCAGGTGAACGGGAGCCTCACGGTGATCTCCGGGACGCTGACGGTCGGTTCGGGCTCGGGGGCCCACACGACGATCGTGAGCGGCTCCTTGGCGGTGTCCGGGGGGAGCCTCTCGGTGGGCTCCTCGGGTCCTCAGCAGCTCCGTGTGCTGGGGAGCGCGAGCCTCTCCGGGGGCACTCTCACAATGGTGAGCACGGCCACTCTCGAAGTGGAGGGGCACATCGTGCTCTCGGGCACCTCGGTCGGCGGCTCCGTCCCGGGCACGATCCGCTGCGGCGGCGACTGGACGGCGCACGTCTCCTTCCAGCCGACGACGGGAACGGTCGTCTTCGACAACGGCCTCGCGCACACGATCTCCGGGACCGGCGGCCGTTTCGCGGCGGTGACGGTCGAGTCGGGCTCGACGGTCACGGCGGCGATCCCCCTCAACCTCAAGGGGCTGCTCACGCTCCAGGCATCGAGCTCCTGGACGAGCACGGCGGGGAGCCTCGATCTCGACAACGGAGTGTCGGTCGCGAGCGGTTCGACGCTCTCACTCGGCTCGCTCACCCACACGATCGACGGGAACGCGACCCTGAGCGGGACCCTCGTTGCGAGCGGCACGCTGCGTTTCGACGGCAGCGGCACCGTCACGGCGAGTGCCACGAGCCCACTGCCGAACGTGGAGATCGGCCCCGGAGTCTTCAGCGTGACGTTCGGCGGGACGGCGATCCAGGTGGACGGGAGCCTCACGCTTCTCTCGGGAACGCTCTCGATTGGATCGGGAGTGGGCGCCCACACGACGACGGTCCTCGGGCCGCTCTCGCTCCTGGGAGGCACTCTGAACGTGGGGAGCTTCCCGGGGCCCCATGTGCTCCGCGTCATTGGCAGCGCGAGCCTCGTCGGCGGATCGCTCTCGGTTCTGACCCTCGCGAGCCTGGAGCTCGAGGCTGGCGTGACTTTCTCCGGGACCGTGATCGGAGGCTCGGGGGTGCCGGGGACGATCCGCTGCCGGGGCGACTGGATCGCCCATCCCACGTTCCAGCCGACTTCGGGCACCGTCGAGTTCGACGGTGCGGGCGCGCAGACGATCGGAGGAGCCTCGCCGAGATTCGCGAACCTGACGATCTCCACCTCCTCGCCGCTCGGAACGACGGCTCTCCAACCACTCGACGTGAACGGAACTCTGCTCCTTGCGGGAGGCGCGAAGCTCGACCTCGGGAGCCTGACGCACACGCTCGGCGGTAACGCGACGCTCCAGGGAACGCTCGTATCGAGCGGAACGCTGCGCTTCGACGGCAGCTCGAGCAGCGTCACGACGAACCCGATGAGCCCGCTTCCCAACGTCGAGATCGCGCTCACGAGCGGGGGAGTGACGTTCGCGAGTGCGGACGTGCAGGTGAACGGAGACGTGTCCGTTCAGTCCGGAACTCTCACTGCCGGTACCGGCGTAGGAGCGCACACGACGACGGTTGCAGGGTCGCTCTCACTCACGGGAGGCACTCTGGCCGTCGGGAGCTTCCCGGGTGCGCATGTGCTCCACGTCGAAGGGAGCGCGAATCTGCTGCGCGGCTCCCTCTCCGTGGCCTCGACAGCCACGTTCGACGTCGACTCGCACCTGACGCTCTCGGGGACCTCGGTCGGGGGCTCGGGCGTGCCCGGCACCATCCGCTGCGGGGGTGACTTCCTCGCGAACTCCCTCTTCGCGCCGACGTCCGGGACCGTCGAGCTGGACGGTCCGGGCACGACGCTCTTCGGGCCCACGGTCGCCGGCACGACGCTCACGCTGAAGACGCTCGTCGTGAAGAACGGCGTCCGGGAGCCGGCGAGCGACTTCTCGCTCGCGGCGACGACGGTGACGGTCGACCTCGGCGGGACGCTCGACATCGGCCCGCGCTTCGTCGAGATCCCTTCCACCGCGATCACGGCGAACGGCGTGCTCGCCGTCGGCGCGGGCGGAGCGCTCGCCCTCGGGCCGACCACGTCGGTTGCGGTCGGCTCCACGGGGACGCTCCGCGTCGTCGGCACCGCCACGCAGCCCGCCGTCGTCACGGGCCAAGGCGGCGGCGGCTACGCGCTCAGCGTGAACGGCACGATCGCGGCGATGAATTTCCGCTTCGAGCAGATGGGGCCCGCAGGCATCCAGATCGCCCAGTCCGCGACGATCGCGCCGGCGCCTCAGGACCTGCGCGGTGGCGTCTTCGATCGGCCGTCCGCCAACGCGGGGTCGGTCCTCCTCGACATCCAGCGCCCGGCGCCGGCTGAGCTTCGCTACCTCCAATTCGAGAAGAGCAATGGCGTCGGCACCTACAACGTGCGCTGCCTCGGCGGTTCGACGGTGACGCTGCGCAACTGGACCGGCGCCTTCGCGGGGTCCACCTTCGAGGACGACCCGGGAAACCGCATCGTCTGGGCGCCGCCCGTGCAGACGGGCGTCGCTTCGTTCACCTCGACGGCGGGTCCCGGGAAGCTGCAGCTCGCCTGGACGACGTCGAGCGAGGTGGACGCGTCGGCGTTCCTGCTGGAGTGGTCCACGAGCCCGCTCGGGCCGTTCTCGCTCGTCACGGAGCTCCCGGCCGCCGGCGCCTCGACCTACGGCGCGGTCCACACGGGTCTCACGCCGGGCTTCACCTACCACTACCGTCTCTCGCAGCGCCTGACTCACGGCGCGATCGTCGAGCTCGCGACGGCGTCGGGAGTTCCCCTCAGCGACGCTCCGCCGCCGGGTTTCCTCCAAGTCGGCGGCGGCGGGCCCTTCGCTACGATCCAAGCGGCGATCGATGCGGCGGTGCTCCCGAAGAGCGTCGTGCTGGTGGCGGCGGGGACCTACGCGCCCTTCTCCGTGACCTCGGTCCCGGCCGGCAGCCTGCAGATCGTCGCCGACGGGAGCGGCACGGTCTCGATCGACACGACGAGCGCGCCCGTCGTCGTGAGCGGCCTCGGCGCGGGGACGAGCCTCGTGCTGGCGGGGCTCGAGATCGGCAGTGCCGTGTCGCCGAACCGGGGTCTCGACGTCGTCGGCTGCGCCGGGACCATCGTCGTCGACAAGTGCGTCGTCCGCGGCGGGAGTGGCCAGCCGGGTCTCCGGCTGAACGGCTCGACGGCGACGGCGATCCAGCGAACGCAGATGCAGGGAACTCCCGGGCTGCTCGTCGAGGCCGGTTCCCTCACGCTCGCGAGCCGCGGCAGCCTCGACGCGCTCGAGGTGAAGGGCTCGTCCCAGGCTCGCCTCGTACAGCTCACGCCGCCGATCACGATCGTCGAGGGTGGCTCGGTCCATGTCCCGGTGCCGGGAGTGATGCCCGACGTGAGCGCGCCGCAGCTCCTCCATGTCGGCGAGCCGCTGCAGGTGGAGTTCCTCGGAGCCCCCGGGACGATCTGGGTGCTCGCGGCCGCCGACGGCTTCCAGTGGGTCGAGATCCCCGGTTGGGAGCTCGTGGGGCTCGTCGATCTCGTCACGTTCAGCGCGCCGGACTTCGGGACCTTCGACGTCGCGGGGATGGATTCCCGCACCTACACGCTCCCCGTCACGACGCCGCTCGGGAGTACCTTCGCGGTGCAGCTCCTCACGGTCGACTTGTCGACGAACGCGATCCGCTGGTCCAACGTCACGAGCATCGTGACGGCGCCGTAGCTCTCGGAGTCCCATCCCGACCGACACCCGAACCCTCCGACGTCCCATGTACGCGAGGCTCCGCAGGCTCTTCGGATTCGCCGCCGTGATCGCCGTCCTCGCGACGGCGGCGCGGGAATCGGGAATCGTCGAGCTCGATGCCTATCACGCCGACGTCTCGGGCAGTCGAGAGGCCGAGCTCAAGTACATTCATGACAAGCGCGGCGCCCACAGCTACGTCCTGACAATTCGCCGGGACGGGGACATTCTCCATTCCCAGACTCATTCCGGACTCGAGCCGGCGTATGAGGTGAGCGGCGAGCTCGAGAGCCTGGCGTATTCGGGGCTCGTCCGCGCGTGGCTGCCGCTCGTGAAGATCTTCGAGCTGGACTACCGCTGCAGATTCCAATCTCCGCAGAGCGCCCTCTCCGGCGAGATCAGCGGGACGGCCTCGATCCGAGTCTTCGGCCCCTGCTCGATCCGCACGGCGCGTGCCTTGGCCCGGAAGGAAGCGTTGGACCAGATCGTCGAGGAGGTTCGGGAGAAGCTCGGGGCGTGATGAGGAGGGGGGAGCTCGGTCGAAGGACATCGGGTGGTCATGCAGGAGGCGCAGCTGCTCAGTCGAGGAGCGCCTCGTGGCGCGAGCAGAGTCCGCGCGGCTGACAGCAGCCGTCGGTGATCACTCGGCACCCGGGGTGCGTGCAGAGCGCCGCATGCGAGTGCTCCGAGGGAGGAGTCGGCGGGGTCGGGCTCGGGGGCTTCGGTGTGCCCGTGATGGTCACGGAGCCGTTCGCGATGATCACCGTGTGGCCCGTTCCGGAGACGGTGACTCCACCCTGGACCGTGACGCCTCCCGGACTGCTGGGCGATCCGCTGGGCCCGTGGCCCGCTGACGGCGGTGCCTGCCCGGAGCCGCCGCACGTGGGGCAGGGTGCTCCGTGCCCCGGTGGTGGCGCCGCAGGCTGCTGGATCGGTGGATCGGCGTGCAGCTTCGTGGAGTCGATGGAAGTGGTGCCGTGGAGGATCTCCGTGGATCCCCTGCGCACGAGCTTGCGTCCTTCGACTGCGAGAGACGACTTGCATGCGACCGCGAGCTCGAGATTCGCTCCCGAGGTCTCGCGGGGCAAGTCGCCCGCGAAGGCGAACTCGCCGTGCACATCGCCGCTCTTGCCTCCGACCCTGCGGAGGGACGTGGTGCCTCGAGTACCGGTCGGCAGCGTCGAGACGAGGGTTCCGTCGGCCCAGCGGTCGAAGATCTGGACGACCGACGAGTGCGCCTCGCCGTCGCCGGAGAGGTGGCTCTCCTGCCGGACGTGGAACGACTCGACGAACTCGATGGAGTCCGATCCGCCCACTGCCGGAGGATTGGCTGGCCAGTCTCGCGTGCCGAAGCACTCGACGTCGTAGATCCCATCGGCGAGGCGGCGGAAAGTCGTCGTCGAGTTGGAGAGCTTGGGTCCAGCGCCGCCGTAGTCGAGCACGACCCGCGTCTCGTGCGCCGACCACTGCTCCTCCGAGATCCGGGTCGTCGTGGCCGAGCCGAGCTCCTGGATCGGGAAGCTCGATCCGCCGTCGAGGAACGTCAGCAGATGGAGCCACTGCTCCTGGGTCGCATCGGTATGGAAGCCGCTCGTCGTCGCGGTGCTGTCGATCGCGAAGCCGAAGCCGCTCGCATCCTGGAGCGTTCCACGCACGGTCAGCGAGTACGCGACGGAGCCGGGAGTCTCGTTCCGTTCGAAGTGCGATTCGAGGAGTCCCCGCAGCACGCGCGGAGCCCCGTGATCGCTCACGACGAGCTCGTGCCGCCCGACGACTCGTAGGAGCGTCGGCGACTCGAAGGCTTCGATGCGCGAAACGCCGGAGTCCACGACGGCGAGCCAGTGATGCTGGGTGCCGAGGGAGAATCGGCCGATCGAGCCGCTCACGGCATGCTGGGACCAGAGCAGAAGGCCGGCGGTGTCGACGACCTCGACGCCGTTGCGCCCGCCGGGCGTCGGTCCCGCGGCGTTCCGCCCACCGTGCCGATCCCAGTCGAGTGCGGTCCCGGTGTGGTCGGCGGCAGGCGTGGTGCCCCGCCCGATGGAGTCCCCTTCGGAGATCGGTCTCCCGGAGAAGGACAGATCCAGGACCTGGGTCGGTGGAACTCCCGCAGGAATCGAGCTCGACCCGACCGTCGTCCAGTAGATCGAGTCGAGCGTCGCGCCCGAGGAGTCGAGGAGCGTCAGCCCCGAAAAGACGCTCGGCAGGTGATCACCTGGAGGAAGCATCGCCGGGAACGACGCCGTGCCGTCCGCGAGGTCGGAGTCGTGGATCGATGGAATCGTCGTGCCGAGGTAGACGACGAGCACGGATCCGGCCTTCACGTTCGAGAGAACGAGCTCCGCGAGGGTCGTTCCCGAGGAGTCCGCGAGCCGGAACTGTCCCCACGAGAAGTCCCGGGTCGCGATCAACTCGACCCATTCGGACGAGTTGGCGCTCGCGTCGTCACCCACGGGATCGAAGAGGATCTCGTTCAGGAGCAGCTCGGGCGCCTCTGCCGGTGGGGGAGCCGCGCTCCGACTCGCGACGAAGAGGAGCGGCAACGCGATCGCAGGAGCGAAGCCGCCGAGGAGGGCAAGGATCGAGCGTGTCGAGAGAGGCATGTCGGGCTCCGTGGGAAGAGAAGGCGAGTGATTTCGGTTCGAGGGCGTCCGCGAGCGAGTGGATGGAACGAGGCGGTCGGAATCAGTCGAGCCAGCCCAGTCCGTAGGCGACCCCGCAGCCGATTCCTCCAGCGACGATCCCCAAGGCTTCGTCGATGATCGGAAGCGGCGTCAGAAGCCCCAGGAACCCTCCGACACCCGCGCAGTTCGCGACTGCTCCGATGAATCCTCCGGAAGAGCCAGGGGCCGATTCGATCGTCGGCGGTGGTTCCGTCGGCGGAAGAGGCGGCGGCTCGGACGGAGCCGGCTCCGGAGCCGGGTGGTGGATCGTGACCGGCCCCCCCGAAATGATGACCGTGTTGCCGCTCCCGCTGACGATGATCGGGCCACCGATCGTGACGCCGCCGGGGCTGCTCGATGGAGCTCCCTGCGGCAGCGGCGGGTCGGCGGAGATCGAGCCGGCGAGCCACGTCGATCCGTCGACTCTCACGTCGTAGGTCGCCGTGGAAACGAGCTTGCCTTCGGCGATATGGGTTCGACAGAGCCCGCTCGCGTCGATGAGGCGGGGATTCCCGAAGACCTCGAGTGGCAGCTCCAGCGCGAACGCGAAGGACCCTTCGATCCCTCCCGGTACGCCGCTCACTCGCAGGATCGACGTCGACCCGAGCGCGCCGGGCGCGAGCACCGCACGGGGCTTCCCATTCACGAGCTTGTCGAAGCGCGTGTAGCTCCCGGCGGTGAGCTCGCCCGCGTCGTTCCACGCCGCGGAGCCGTCGATGAAGAGCTGCTCGGTTCCCAGGATCGAATCGGTGTGACCGGGTGGCGGCGGACCGATCGGAGCATCGCGAGTGACTTCTGCCGTCGTCGAATAGGAGCCGTCGGAGATCCGATGGACGCGTGTGGATCCGAAGGAGACCTTCGGGCCGGCTCCGCCGTAGTCCAACGCGGTACGCGAATCGGTCAGGGTCCATTCGTCGAGCGCCGTTCGCGACCAGTTCGTCGAGCCGAAGACCCCGAACGGGAACGAGAGACCGGACTCGAGGTAGACGACGCTCGTCGACCAGTCGACGCCGACCGCGTTGGTGTGGAAGCCACGGTGCCGCTCCGAGTGCAGGAACGAGAATCCGGGCCCTCCGCGGGAATCGAGCGCTCCGCTCATCTCCAATGTGAATTCCACCGATCTCGGATCGTCGATGCGCGTGAGTCGGGAGACCATCGTTCCTCGAAGGGTCATGGGCTGACCGTTCACGCGGACCAGGAACGAGTGCTCCGCGACGACGATCGCGCCGGCTGCGGTCTCGGACTCTCCCAGCACCTCGACCGCCGAGTCCAAGATCGAGAGCCAGCCGGGCGCTACCATCTCCGAGTACCCCGTGATCACTCGATTGACCCCGAGCTGGGTCCAGTAGAGCAGACCCGGAATGCCCGTGATCGTGGGCGCGTTGCGTCCTCCGGGCGTCGGCCGAGCGGCGTTCCTGCCGCCGTGGCGATCCCAATCCGCCAGCGTGCCGGTGTAGCTTCGAAACGGATCGGAGGGCCGGCCGAGGGAGTCTCCTTCGTCCATCGGCTTTCCGGCCATCGACAGGTCGAAGAACTCGCCGGCCGTCCACGACGCACCGGAGGCGCCCGGCGGAGCGGAGCCCGTTCCCCAGTAGAGAGCGTCGACGATCGCGCCCTGCCCATCCAGGAGTCTCACGCCGCCGGAGGCGTTCGGCAGGTAGTCACCCGGCGGCAGACCCGCCGCGTACGCTGCCGAGCGATCCGCGAGGTCTCCGTCGACGGGGCACGCGACGGACGAACCGAGATAGACGACGAGGCACGAGCCGGAGGCCACATTGGTCAGTGCGAGCGTCGCGAGCTCGCTTCCCTGTTGATCCGTGAGCCGGAAGAGTGCCGAGTGGATGTGCTGGGTCGTGGAGAGCTCGACCCACTCCGCCCCGATCTTCGACCCGTCCTGTCCCGCGGGATCGAAGCACACCTCCGTCAGGATGACGGCCGGGGCCGTGGGAAGCATCGTGGCCGCCACCTCAGCTCCGGACGTGCCTCGAGGAACAGGAACGCTCGCCAGGGCCAGTGTTGGGCAGAGGAGGAGAAGGAGCGTGCGAGAGACGGACCGCATCGTCGTGTCCTCGAGAAGGAAGTGGTTCGAGTCGGAACAGGAGCGCGAGCCGCGTTCGGAGGTCGAGTGCATGCGAGCAACGGAAGCCTGGAAGGAATCACACATGCGCACGGGAGAGGGCCGGCGATCGGCGCTCTCGACTCTCGCCGTCCTCGAGCGCCTCATCACGCGCTTGCGGCGGCGCCGCCGCTCTTCGACTCGAACGCCGCCTCCACGAGCGGCGGCCACCGGTTCGCGCCGAAGGTCGTTTCGCCGATCGACGCGCTCGCGCGGCGGGCTCGATCCCTTCAACTGCCGTGCGTGCGGGAGCGGCTTCGGCTCCCGTTCGGTCGAGGGAGGACGGCGCCGAGGACGGCGCCGATCGCCCCATGAGCCCTTCGACCCCGATTCCGCACCGCGCGCGCCCCCTCCCGCTCGCGGTCCTGGCCGCGTTCTGCTGTCTCCTCGGAGGCTGCCCGTCCACACGGCCGTACCGCCCCCTGCCGGGCCCGGAGACGCTCGAAACCGCACGCGCGCGACGAGACGTCTTCCCCGACGATGTCCGCGCGCAGCCTGGCGCGTTCGAGACGACCGTCGTCGCATGGCCCGGTCTCCTGCGCGAGTCCGTGGTCACCGAGACGGAG
Source organism: uncultured Planctomycetales bacterium (assembly GCA_964545855.1). GTDB lineage: Bacteria > Planctomycetota > UBA1135 > UBA1135 > JACQFD01 > CAZJHD01. The sequence continues at coordinate 41,109 of CAZJHD010000013.1, read as the reverse complement.
GACGGCTTCCTCGTCGAGAGCGAGGTCGAGCATCGGTTCTACGACTGGCTCGAGGACTTCAGCGTGCAGCGCGAGACGATCTTCTTGTCGCCTCGCGGCGAAGGACGATTCCACGTCGCGTGGAGACTTCGCCGGAAGGCGCCGGGCGCGACGATCGAGGACGTTCGCGAGGCCGTTGCGCCCGGCCACATGGTGATCGTCTACGGCGAGCCGACGTCGGTCGACGGCGACTCGGTCGTCCTCCAGTACCGCTACCTTCGCATCTTCGATCCGCAGACGTTTCGCACGGACGTTTTCGACTACGGCCGACCCGGAGGCTCGATCCGCTGGCTGGGAAGATGAACGACGGCGATCGCGCGCCAACGGAAGCAAGGCTGGGGCGTCGGCGGGCGGTATCCGCGCCCAGCGGGATCACGTCGCCGTCACGGGCGGTCCCAATCCGGACGCGCGGGGAGAGGTCGGATCGGGGCCACGACCCCCTTCGGACTTCCGGAGAGATGGCACATCCTGGGGAACCCGAGAGGGTTGGGGCCACGTCCCTTCCAGTTCCCCTCGACGAAACGTGACCCGAACCGCACCCCGCCTCGCCCTCTTCTCCGCCACCGCCCTCCTCGCGTCCGCGCTCCTCCTCGCGCTGCCGCCCCGAGGGAGCGCCTACGCGACGCTCGGCGTGTCGCTCACCCCCACGGTGGCGACCTACTTCTCGAACCCGACGTCCTTCTCGGGCTCGGGGGCGAACAACAACTTGACGCCCGACTGGAACTGGCCGGGAGCGCTCGGCGCCGACCTCGCGATCCGGAAGGCCGCGAGCGAGTGGGCGGCCGACCCGCGCGGCGGGACCGGCGCCGGCGACCCGACGCAGATCGTCGGGAGCGGCGGCTCGAACTTCGGCTGGTTCTTCCTCGACACGACGACGTCCGACGGCGCGAGCTCGGCCTCCTGCGTCGTCTTCGCGGGCGGCTTCCTCGGGAGCGGCGTCTACGCCCAGGCGAGCCCGAGCGGCTCGGGCTTCCGCATCACCTTCGACGGCGGCCCCGAGAACGACTGGAACTGGCGCGACGGCCCCGGCGTCGAGACGGGCTTCAAGCGCGTCGACATCCAGGGGATCGCCGTGCACGAGTTCGGCCACGCGCTGGGCCTCGCGCACACGTCGGTGAACGGCGCCACGATGTATCCGAGCACCTCGACCTCGGGCTCCTCGAACCAGCGCTCCATCGAGTCGGACGACATCGAAGGGGTCCAGGCGATCTACGGCCTGAAGTCGGCGACGAAGCCGAGCATCACGTCGGTGTCCGGGAGCCTCGTGCCCGGCGGCGCGATCACGATCACGGGGACCGGCTTCGCCGCGACCGGCAACGAGGTGTGGTTCAGCCAGCAGGTCGGCCCCAGCGCCACGGCGACGCCGCCGCTGATCGTCTCGAACGTCACTTCGACGAACGGCGGCACGACGATCGCCGTCTCGATCCCGCTCACGGCCGGCGCGGGCGACCTCGCCGTGCGCACGGTGGCCGGCGGCGGACACGACCGCGTCACGTCGCCGTGGCCGTTCGCGCTGCAGGAGCCGACGGCGCCGACGATCCTCACGGTCTCGCCGACGTCCGTGCCCGTCGCCTCCCTCGCCTCGAACAAGCTCTTCCTCACGGGGCTCAAGCTCGCGGGCACGACGAGCGTCGCGGTCGGGACGCGGGTCTACACGGGGAGCGCGCTCCAGATCACGAGCGACTTCCTCCTGAGCGTCACGCTCGTGCCTCCGCCCATCGACCTCGGCCCCGTGGAGGTGCGCGCCACGTCGCCCGGCGGGACGAGCGCCGCGGCGGCCCTCACGCTCCTCCCGGCGACGGAGCGCCTCGTGATCCCGGAGACCTCGACGCCCGCCGCCGGCTCGACGCTCGTCGTCTGGCTCGCGAGCCCGGCGCCGGGCAACTTCGCGCTCCTCGCCGTGAGCGAATGCGTCGTGACGACGCCGATCCCGCCCTACGTCACCTTCGGCATCGGCGGCTGCGGCGACCTGAACTTCATCGGCGGCGTGCCGCCCTTCGGCGCGAACGGTCTCACGAGCGTGTCGATCCCCGTGCCCGCGGCGTTCCACGGCACGGCCTACCTGCAGTTCGCCGACACGGACGCGCTGCTCTCGGTGCTGCCGCTCCCGACGAGCTGGCTCGCGATCGTCACGGTCCCGTGACGATCGCCGCCGCGGCGGGCGGAACGATCTCCGGGCCGCCGAGCGCCTTGAAGAGCGCGACCGCATCGAGGGAGACGGCCGTCTCGCTCCGCGCGAGGTCGCCCTCGGCGGCGAGCACGCTCCGCTGCGCCTCGAGGACGTTCAGGAAGTCGACGAGACCCTCGCGGTAGAGCGCGTCCGCGTGTCCGACGGCACGGCGGTTCGCGTCGACGGCGCTCGCGAGGGAGCGGCGCCGCGACTGCTCGCGCACGTAGGCGACCAGCGCGTTCTCCGTCTCCTCGACGGCGCCCAGGAACGCCGCCTCGAGACGCGTCATCGCCTGGCGCTCGCGGGAGGTCGCGGCGGCGACGTTCGCGTCGATGCGGCCGCCCTGGAAGATGGGCCAGTCGACGCGCGGTCCGTAGCTGTAGGCGAAGCTCGCGCTCTCGAAGAGCGTCTGTGCCTCGAGGCTCTGCAGGCTCGCCGCCCCCAGCAGCGTGAAGCGCGGATAGCGTTCGGCGACGGCGACGCCGATGCGGGCGTTCGCGGCGGCGAGCTCGCGCTCGGCGCGGCGGAGGTCGGGCCGGCGGCGCAGCAGCTCCGCCGGAAGGCCGAGGGCGATCTCGGGAGGAGGCACCGGGATCGGAGCCGGTGGAGTGAGCTCCGCGACGAGGGAGCCGGGCGCGAGACCGAGCAGCACGGCGATCCGATGCATCGATTGCCGCTCCGCCGCCTCGAGGGGCGGGAGCTGCGCGCGCGTCGTCTCGGCGAGCGCCTCGGAGCGCGCGACGTCGAGGTCGGAGCTGAAGCCGGCATCGCGGCGGACGCGCAGGAGGCCGAGCGTCGCCTCCTGCGACTCCAGGTTGCGCGCCGTGACGTCGAGCTGACGCTGGGTCCCGCGCAGCTCCACGTAGGCGCGCGCCACCTCGGCGACGAGCGTCACGAGGACGGCGTCGGCGTCCTCCTCGATCGCCTGCAGCTCCGCCGTCGTCGCCTCGACGGCGCGCCGGCGGCGGCCGAAGAGGTCGATCTCCCAGGAGGCGTCGAAGCCGAGCTGGTAGAGATCCGTGTCCTCGGCGCCGAAGGCGCCGCCGCCGCCCGGAACGGCGAAGCTGTTCTCGCTGAACCTCCGCCGCGAGTAGGAGCCGAAGGCGCCGACCTGCGGCCAGAGATCGGCCTCGGCGGCGCCCCGCAGCGCGCGCGCCTCCCGGATGCGCTCGGCGGCGACGCGGAGGTCGAGGCTCCCGGCGGCGGCGCGCTCCACGAGGGAGCGCAGCCGCTCGTCGCCGAAGCGCGTCCACCAGAGCGTGAGATCGGCGGGCGACGAGGAGACGCCGGGGCCGCCGTCCGTGCCGAATCCCTCCGGCGACGCGATCTCCGGCGCGTGGTAGTCGGGGCCGGCGGCGCAGGCGCCGCCGAGGAGCGAGAGGAGGAGCGCGGCGCGCCGATTCCGGAGAGGGTTCGTCATGGGTGGCTTCGCGGCCATTCTGCGGAACGGGCCGTCAGCGCGCGAACTCCCCGACCTCCGTCGTCTCCACGTGGCATTGCTGGCAGCGAGCGCGCTCCGGGTGCGTCGTGCGGATCTCCTCGCGCGCGGCGGGGCCCGAGTGGCACGCGAGGCAGTTCTCCCGGAGAAAAACGGGGTGCGGGATCACCGGCGCCGCGAACTCGTGGAGCCGCGTTCCGCGCCGCAGGTCCTGGGGGAGCCCTTCGAAGGCGTTCGGCCGGAAGATCTCCTGCGTCTCAGCGAAGACGTGGCATTGCTGGCAGCGGATCGCGACGCCCATGCCCGCGGTCTTCGCGTGGGGCGACGGCGGCGAGTATCCGACGCCGGGCACCTCCAGGCCGGCCTCGCCGTGGCACGAGCCGCAGGCGGCGCCGAAGGGGGCGTGGGGAATCACCGGCGGCGCGCCGTCGTAGGCGCGGCGGGCCGCGCGCACCGTCGCCGCGCTCTTGAAGGTGCCGGCCGGCTTCCCGGGAACCTGCACGGGGCCGCCGTCGCCGCGACCGCAGGCGAAGGCCGGCACGACGGCGAGCGCCGCGATCGCGAGGGCCGCGCGGGCGCCCCTTCGAGCCGTCATGCTCTCTCGATCCGCACCGCGCACTTCTTGTAGTCCGGCTCGAAGGAGAGGTTGTCCATGGCGTCGAGCGTGAGCTCGTTCACGAGCTTCGTCTCGTCGAAGAAGGGGACGAAGACGCTGCCACGGGGCGGCTTGCCGCGCCCATCCACGGCGACGGGGAGCTCCATCGACCCGCGCCGCGAGACGAGCCGGACGCGGTCGCCCGTCTTCACGCCGAGCTGCAGCGCGTCGGCGCGGTTCAGCTCGACGACGGCGCGCGGCACGGCCTGGTGGAGCTCCTTCACGCGGCGCGTCATGGAGCCCGAGTGCCAGTGCTCGAGGACGCGGCCCGTGCAGAGCCAGAAGGGAAACTCGGCATCGGGCGACTCGGCGGGCTGGTGGTAGGGGCGGAGCCACAGGGCCGCCTTCTCGCCGTAGCCCTTCGCCTTGTAGAAGTGCGCGCCCCGCTCCTTCTTCACGTAGGGGTCGAAGCCCGCGGCGTACCGATAGCGCGTCTCCTTCCCGTCGACGACGGGCCAGAGGAGCCCGCGGGTCTCGCGAAGCTGGTCGTAGCTCGCCAGGTCCTTCCCGTCGCCGAGCGTGAAGCGGCGGTACTCCTCGAACATCGGGCGGTGCCAGTCGTTCTCGGGCCAGGGGAAGAGGTGTCCCAGGCCCATGCGCTTCGCCACCTGCATGATCTGCCAGGCGTCCTCGCGCGCCTCGCCGGGCGGATCGACGGCGCGGTCCCACTGCTGCGTGCGCCGTTCCGTGTTGCCGAAGACGCCCTCGCGCTCGATCCAGGCGGCCGACGGCAGGATCAGATCGGCGGCGTCGGTGGTGGGCGTCGGGTAGATGTCGCTCACCACCACGAAGCGGCCGTCGTTCGGCTTCCGCTCGAAGCGGTGGAGGTTCGGCAGCGTGACCCAGGGATTCGTCGTCTGGATCCACATCGTCTCGACGTCGCCGCGCGCGAGGGCGCGGAACATGTCGACGGCGTGGTAGCCGGGCTTCGACGGGATCGTGCCGGGCTCGAGACCCCAGATCGCCTCGGCCTTCTCCCGGTGCGCGGGGTTCGTCACGACCATGTCGGCCGGCAGGCGGTTCGCGAGCGTTCCCACCTCGCGCACGGTGCCGCAGGCGGACGGCTGGCCCGTGAGGCTGAGGGGATTGCTCCCGGGGCGGCAGATCTTCCCCGTCAGCAGGTGCAGGTCGGTGATCAGGTTGTTCATCCACGTGCCGCGCACGTGCTGGTTCACGCCCATGCACCAGAGGCTCACGGTGCCGCGGCCGCGCGCGCCGTAGATCTCCGCCAGCGTGCGGATCTGCGCGACGGCGACTCCGGTGATCTCGGCGACGCGCTCGGGCGCGTAGTCGGCGAGGAAGGCGCGCAGCTCGTCGAGGGAGGACTCGCGCGGCTCGTCCTGGAACGTGTAGCGTTCCGCCTGCGCGCCGAAGCAGCCGTAGCCGATCGTCTCCAGGTCCTCGATCCCGCGCCGGAAGACGACGTTCTCCTCGACGAAGGCGCGGTCGATGCGGTCGCCGGCGACCAGCAGGTGGAGGATCCCGTTCGCGAGCGCGAGGTCGGTGCCGGGACGGATCTCGACGTAGAGATCGGCGTAGTCGCTCGTCGGCGTGCGCCGCGTCGCGATGTCGACGATGCGCGTCTGCGGGCGCACGCGGCGGTTCTCCAGGATCCGGCTGAAGAGCACCGGGTGCATCTCCGCCATGTTGTTGCCCCAGAGCACGAAGTCGTCGCCGACGTCGAAGTCCTCGTAGCAGCCCATGGGCTCGTCGCTCTGGAACTGCGTCATGAACCCCATGACGGCGCTCGCCATGCAGAGCCGCGCGTTCGGGTCGAGGTTGTTGCTCCGCATCCCCGCCTTCACCCACTTGAGCGCCGCGTAGCCGTCGAAGACGGTCCACTGACCCGAGCCGTACATCGCGACCGCCTCGGGGCCCTTCGTCTCGAGGGTCGCGCGGAACTTCGCGGCGACGAGGTCGAGGGCGCGCTCCCACGGGATCCGCTCGAGCTTCGTCCGGTCGGCCGGGTCGCGCAGCAGCGGATGCAGGAGACGGTCGCTGCCGTAGAGCATCGCCGGGAGGTGGTAGCCCTTCACGCAGAGGAGGCCGCGGTTCACGGGGCTCGCCACGTCTCCGCGCACGGCCTTCACCTTCCCGCCGGCGACGCCCACCTCGACTCCGCAGCCCGTGCCGCAGTAGCGGCAGGGCGCCTTGCTCCAGGCGAGGCCCGGCGTCGCGGCGGCGCGGGCCGACTCCGCCGCGAGACGGTCCGCCTCGGCGCGCGCCTCGGCGGAGAAGGCGGCGACGCCGAGGCCGCTCGCGCCGAGAGTCCGGAGGAAGTCGCGCCGGTGCATGGGATCAGTGGCCACTCGGCTTGGCCTGCCAGGCGTGCTCGGGCCTCGCGAGGATCGCGTCGACGACGGCGGTCACGGCCGCCGCCTGCGCCTCCTTCCCGGAGGCGGCGGCGTGCGCCGCGATCTCGCGCGCCTGGGGAACGAGCTCCATGTAGAAGCGCTCCGCCACCTCGTACATCCCGTGCCAGTGCGCGTAGTCGGGCGCCATCATCGACGCGCCGTGACGTGCGCGCCGGCCCTCGTGGTGCCAGAGGTAGAACCAGGTCCACTCGATCTCCTCGTCGAACTCGGTCTTGGTCCGCAGCCCCTGGTCGAGGAGCGCCTGCATGATCGCGCCGCCGGGCTTCGCGAACTTCTCGTTGTAGAGCACCACGAAGTCGTCGTACTGCGTGTAGAAGCTGTTCACGTAGTCGGGGGTGTGGCACGTCGAGCAGACGTTCTTCATGCGCGTGCGCTTCGCATCGGCCGTGTCGTGGATCTGCGCGGCTCGCTTCGCCGGATCGGTCTCGGTCACGACCTTGTGGTGCACGTCCGTGTCCATCACGAGGCTCACGGGGGGCCGGTTCGTCCAGGAGATCCGCTCGCCCGGGTCGTGCGTGACCTTCCCGCCGTTGCGGACGTTGCCCGACATGTGGCACGTCGCGCAGGTGGGGGCCGCCGAGTAGTCCTTCCCGAGCACCCAGTCCTTCGCGTCGAGATTCATGTGGTCCTTCATGTCGCGGAAGGCCACGCCGTGCTTGCTCTCCTCGTAGATCTCCTTCTGGGGGTGATCGGGGCCGAGGTGGCACTTGCCGCAATTCTCCGGCTGGCGCGCGCGCCGCGGCGAGAAGTCGTGGCGGCTGTGGCACGCGGAGCAGGAGCCCTTGGAGCCGTCGAGGTTGAGGCGGCCGATCCCGGTGTTGGGCCACGTGCTCGCGTGCAGCTTGGGGCGACCGCTCGGATCCTTCACCACGCGCGCGACGGCATCGAGGTTCGTGGGGAACCCGTCGGCGTCGGGCGCGAGGTCGTCGACCGTGACGCGGCCGCCGTCCGTCGCCTGGAGGGCCACCTTGCTGCCGTGGCACTGCTGGCAGCCGATGGCGGCGCTCGCGAGGCCGTTCACCTGGCTCACGGCTTTCCCCGGCGTGGGCGAGTGCGGGTTGAAGGGCTGGCGCGAGCCCTCGACGGTCTCCGCGAGGAAGTTGTCGAGCGACGCGAGGATGTTGCCGGCGGCGGCGTGGTGGCTCGCGTCGAACTCGGCGTGCTCCCGGACGTGGCAGCGCGCGCAGTCTCGCGGCGTCACGATGGAGGCGATGGTCGCGCCGTAGTGGTCGAAGGCATCGACGTCGCGCGCCTCCGCCTGGTGGCACTCGACGCAGCCGACGCCCTTCACCGCGTGCGTGCTCCCGAGCCAGTGATCGATGATGCCGGGCGTCGACTGCCGATGGCACTCGACGCACTGCTTCGAGCTCGCGGGCACGGCGATGCGCGGAGGAGCGAGGCCCGCCTCTTCCTTCTTGCGGGCCACTTCCATGGCCTGCACGAAGATCAACGAGACGAGGAACGTGCCGCCGAGGAGTGCGATGAGGAGCTGCTTGGCGCGGAGCGACATGGAGTCTTCCGGGGACGTGAGGTCAGTGCGCGGCGACCGCTTCCCAGACGGTCAGGCCCACGATGAAGAGGACGGCGACGATGCCGATGTAGGTGCTGATCTCGGCGATGCGCGTTCGGCGGCGCAGCCACGCGTCGATGAACGGCCAGGCGTACATCGTGAAGACGATGAAGCCCATGCTGAGCACGGCCACGGTCCCCGAGAACAGCTTCAGCCAGCGGAACGCCACGTAGAAGAACCACTCGGGCTTGATGATCTCCGGCGTCTCGAGCGGGTTCGCGCGCGGCCCCATGGTCGCCGGGAGCGTCACCGCGAGCGCGCTCAGGAGGATCATGATCACGAGCCCGATGGCGAGCTCCGTGAGCAGGTGGTCCGGGAAGAAGGCGAAGTGCTTCGGCGCGCGATCGTCCTCGTCCTTCGCGTCGGGGATCTCCGTGATGCCCTGCAGGCGGATCAGCGCGATGTGCACCGCGATCAGCCCGATCATCGTGGCGGGGAGGATCGCCCCGTGGAGCACGAAGAAGCGCGAGAGCGTCCGGTCGTTGTAGCCGTCGCCGGCGAGCAGGATGCGCTTGCCGAAGGTGCCGACGATCGGCACGGCGTCGGCGATGTTCGCGCCGACGGTCGCTCCCCAGTAGCTCAGCTGCTCGTAGACGAGGCTGTATCCGGTGAAGCCCGTGAGGAGCGTGCACACGAGCAAGCACATCCCGATCATCCAGTTGATCTCGCGGGGCTTGCGGTACGCGCCCGTGAAGTAGACGCGCATCTGGTGGAGGATCACGGCCGCCACCATCAGCGTCGCTCCCCACTTGTGGATGCTCCGGATGTACCAGCCGAAGGGGATCTCGTGCGTGATCGACCGCACGGAGTCCCAGGCGCTCGCCGGATCGGCCTTGTAGTAGAAGGCCAGCAGGATCCCCGAGACGATCTGCACGGTGAACAGATAGGCAGGGGTGCCGCCGAGGCAGAACCACCAGCGCTTCAGGTGATTCGGGACCGGCTCGTTCGTGAGCTCGCGGAGCTGCTCGCCGGAGACGGGCACGCGCTCCTGGACCCAGGCGACGAGTCCCATCTCAGACGATCCTCGCGCCGCCCGGATCGCGTCCGGGCCAGCGCGCATCGAGGCAGCGGTCGTGTCCCGGCGCGGAGAGTCCCGTGGCGTGGACGACGGCGCTCTCGGTGCCGTCGCCGTTCGATCGCGGGATCGAGACCTCGATCGAGAGGAGCCCGTTGTCGACGCGCAGGGGATAGGTCGGGAGCGACTGCCCGGCGTCGGCCGGCGGGCCCGACGTCGCCTTGCCCTCGGGGTCGAAGACGCCGTTGTGGCACGGGCAGAAGAAGCGCGTGTTCTGCGGCTCCCAGTGCACCTGGCACCCGAGGTGGGGGCAGCGGCGCGAGAGCGCGACGAAGTCGGCGACGGTGCCCGACGTGCCGCGGCGCGCCACGATCACCGAGGAGCCGTCGGGAGCCTGCCAGCCGACGGAGGAGCCGTCGGGCACGCGGTCCACCTGCGCGAGGTAGACCCAGGCGCGCGAGTCGTCGTCGCCGGGATAGAGGAAGCGCGCCGCGAAGGCCGTGAGGGTGCCGTAGCTCGTGACGAGTCCGCCGGCCATCGCGAGGCCGGCGGCGCGGCCGAGGAACGTGCGGCGGTCGGGCTCGGACGCGGGAGGTTCCGGGGAGGGGGTCTGGTCCATGGGCGGGGGGCTGCGTGCCCCGGAATGGATCACCGCGACACAGGGGGACGACGATCCCGTCCGCGTGCGCGATGGATGTGCGCCTCGTGGAAACAGCGAAGGAGGCGCAGAAGGCCTCCCTCGCAATCGACGGGCCGCGGCGCGCGCGGTCCGTGCTCCGCACGAACGAGCAGCTACGCCTCGAAGCACTCCCGCGGCGCCACGCCGTCGGGCCCGAGACTGCACTGTTCGCGGTGCGCGAGATCGTGGTCCGGTCCGAGGACTCTCCCCGTCTTCACGCACCAGAAGTGCGCCGTGTCGCACTCGGGGCCGACCGAGAGCGCGGCCTCGCGCGCGAAGCCGTAGAACATCGTCTTGGTGCGGAGATGACGGCAGGGGGACTCTCCTTCCGTCCGCGTCTCGGCGGCGCGATCGGGTGCGTCGCTCATCGCACGCCTCCCGCCGCGAGGATCGCGCGACGCAGGAGCGCCGTGCCCGCCTGCACCTTGTAGCCGTTCTGGGAGAGCGGCGTCGCGCCCTCGAAGGCGGCCGCGGCCGCCGCGGCGGCGGTGGTCTCGTTCAGCTCCTTCCCGGCGAGCGCCTTCTCGGCCGCGGGCCGGCGCAGCGGGACGGGGCAGACCGCACCGAGCGCGAGGCTGCAGCCCTTCACGGTGCGTCCCTCCATCTCGAGGCGCGCCGACGCGGCGACGAGGGGCCAGTCGTAGGCCTGCTTCTCGCGGATCACGAGGAACTGGCTCGCCGCGCCGCCGGCGCGCGCCGGCACGTGGATCGACTCCATCGTCTCGCCGGGGGCGAGCACGTGCTCGCGCAGGATGTCGACCTCCGGCGTCACGAAGAGGTCCGCCACGGCGATCTCGCGCCGCGTGCCGTCGGCGCGGATCGTCCTCACGGTCGCGTCGAAGAGCATCAGGGCCGGCGCCAGGTTGCTCGGGTGCACGATCGCGCAGCTCGTGTTGCCGAAGATCGCGTGGTACTGGTTCTCGCCCTCGAGGGCGAGGCACTCGGGCCCGCCCTTCCGCGCGCAGAGGCACTCCTCCTTGCGGAAGTACCAGCAGCGGGGCCGCTGGAGCAGATTCCCCGCCGCCGTCGCCTGGTTGCGGATCTGCGGGCTCGCCGCTTCGCCGGCGGAGACGGCCACGGCGCGCGCTCTCGCGAGGATCGCCGGGTGACGCGCGATGTCCGCGAGCGTCGCGAGCGCGCCGATCCGGATCGAGCCGCCCTCCTCGGAGATCGCGCGCGCGCCCTCCACGCGCCGGATCGAGACGACCCGGTCGGGCTCCAGCAGGTGCTCCTTCTGGAGGTCCATCAGATCGACGCCGCCGGCGCGGATCACCGCGCCGGTCTCGGCCGTGAGCTCCGCCGCCTTCTCGAGGCTCGTCGCCTCCACCCATTCGAAGCGCTTCACTTGGCACCTCCGTTCTTCGCGGCAGTTCTCTCGGCGAGCGCCGCGAGCACGCGCCGCGGCGTCATGGGAAGGCTCCGGACGCGGGCGCCCGTGGCGTTCGCGACGGCGTTCGCGACGGCGCCGGCCGTCGGGATCACCGTGGGCTCGCCGAGACCGGCGACGCCCGCGGAGTTGTAGCCGTTCGACAGGTCGAAGCTCCGCGCGACGATCTCCGGCATGTCCGTCGACCCCGGGATCTTGTAGCTCTCGAGGTTCGTGTTGAGCATCTGGCCGGTCTTGCGGTCCATCACGCGGTCCTCGTGGAGCGCGTAGGCGAGACCCTGGATGACGCCGCCGACGATCTGGCTCTCGAAGGTGAGGCGGTTCACGACGGTGCCCGCGTCGTGCACGGCGACGATCTTGATCGGGCGCACGACGCCGGTCTCCGTGTCCACCTCCACCTCGGCGATCTGGACGCCGCCGACGGTCGAGCTGAAGCCCTCGCGGAAGTTGTCCTGACGGCGCTGGGTCACGTCGATCGCCTCGACGCCGATCTGCTTGCAGACCTCGTCCCAGCCCCAGCGTTTCGAAGCGTCCGATCGGGACGTCATCGTGCCGCCGCGGATGTCGAGGTCGTCGGCGGCGAGCTTCATGCGCTCCGCCACGTGCTCGACGAGGGCACGCTTCGCAGCGTGCCCCGCGTCGCGCGCCGCCGGTGCCACCGTCGGCGCCGTCACGGAGCCGCCGCTCGCCGGCCCGAAGGGATCGCTCGTGTGTCCCATCCGGACGCGCACGCGCTCCATCGGGCACCCGAGGGTCTCGGCGACGCACATGCCGACGATCGTGCGCGTGCCCGTGCCGATGTCCTGGCAGCCGCTGCGCACCTCGACGCCGCCGTCGCCGGTGATCACGACGCGGATCCCCGTCGTGTTCCCTCGGCCGTTGTTCGCCCAGGTGGCCGCGCCGACGCCGAGGCCGCGCCGCAGCGCACCGCCGCCGGCGAGCGGTCCCTCGCCGTCGCGCGGATTGCGCCGCCCCCAGCCGATCAGCTCCTTCGCGATCTCGTACTGCGCCGCGCGCATCGGATAGCGGTCGTTCTTCAGGCGGAACTCGATCGGATCCATGCCGAGCGAGTTCGCGAGCTCGTCCATCGCCTGCTCGACGCCGAAGGCCGCCTGCGGATGACCCGGCGCGCGCATTGCCGCCTCGGGGCCGGCGTTGATCGCGACGCCGAACTCCTCCTTCCGGAAGGTGTGCTCGGGCTGGACGTAGATCATCGGATTGCGGCAGCCCGCCGACGCGGAGATGCCGCCCGTGCCCCAGTTCACGACGCTCCAGGCGACGAGGGAGCCGTCCTTCGCGGCGCCGGCGCGCACCTGCTGCACGGAGTCGGGCCGGTTGCCGGTGCAGAGGTGCTCCTCCTTGCGCGTGAGCATGAGCTTCACGGGCTTCCCGGTCTTCCTGGAGAGGGCCGCCGCCCAGTAGCCCTCCTCGCCGGCGCCGAACTTCGCGCCGAAGCCGCCGCCCATGTACTCGCAGATCACCTCCACCTGCGAACGGTCGAGGCCGAAGCGCTCGCAGAGTTCGTCGCGCACGCTGAAGGTGCCCTGGGTCGACGCCCACACCGTCAGCTGGTCCTCTCCGGAGTCCGACTTCTTCCAGTGGGCGACGCAGCCGTGGGTCTCCAGCGCGCTATGGGTCTGCACCTGCGTGCGGTACTCGACGTCGATGCGGACGTCGGCGCGGCCGAGGGCGGCGTCGACCTCCTCGGGGGAGGCGCCCTGCACCCGCGGCCTCGAGCGGTTCGTCTCGCGCAGCGGATTGCGCTGGCTCTGGGAGCGGCCATGCACGATCGGCGCGGCCGTCTCCTTCGCCTCGTCGGCCGTGACGACGTGCGGAGTCGCCTCGTAGGCGACGAAGATCTCGCGCACCGCGTCGTCGCAGATCTCCGGGGTCTCGGCGCAGACGACGGCCACGGCCTCGCCGGCGAAGAGGACCGGCGTGCCGGCCTTGGCGATCACCTCGACGGCCTTCACGCCCGCGAGCTTCTCGGCGGTGCTCGCGTCGACCGACTCGACGACGCCCGATGCGATCGTCGTGCGGAGGAAGCGCGCGTGGAGCATCCCCGGGAGGTTCATGTCGTAGGCGTACTTCGCGCGGCCGCTCGCCTTCGCGAGAGCGTCGAGGCGCGGCAGGTGCTTGCCGACGACGTGGAACTCGGTGTCGAGGTCCCAGGGGCGTGCCTGGTCGTCGGGCACCTTCACCGTCTTCTCGACGGCGTTGCCCGCGAATCCGAAGCGGACCTTCTCGTCGCGTTCGCGCATCTCTCGGTTGCGTCGCGCCATGGCTACTTCCCTCCCTCCTTCCCGCCGCCGGCCGGCAGGCCCGCGCCGCCCGTGGCTGCAACGAGCGCGGCGTCGAAGACGCGCGTGTAGGTTCCGCAGCGGCAGAGATTGCCGCGGCACGCCTCGCGGACCGACTCCATCGTCGGGCTCGACGTGTTCCGCAGGTGGTGCGTGATCGTCATCACGAAACCCGGAGTGCAGAAGCCGCACTGGAGCGCGTCGCACTCGGCGAAGGCGCGCGTGACGGCCGTCGACTCGCCCTCGGGCGAGAGGCCCTCGACGGTCTCGATCTTCGCTCCCTGGCACTCGACGGCGAGCGTCATGCAGGAGTAGCGGAGCTCCCCGTCGACGATCACGGTGCAGGCGCCGCAGGCGCCTCGGTCGCACACGAGCTTCGCGCCCGTGTGGTCGAGCCGGTCGCGCAGCGCCGAGAGGAGCGTCACGCGCGGCTCCGCGGAGAGCTTGCGCACGGCGCCGTTCACGTTCAGCTCGATCGGCACGGCGCCGGGCCCGAGCACCTTCGGCTCTTGCAGCTCCTTCAACGCGAAGGCCGCGTCGGCCTCGGCCGTGGACGCCTGGACCGCACGTCCCGCGGCGCTCGCCGCCGCGGCGACTCCGACGCCCTTCAGGAAGCGCCTCCGGGAGAGGCGGGAATCGACGCGTGCGTCATCCGGTTGGGACATGGCCGGCTCGTGTGCGGGGGTCCGGGGACTGCGTCGCGCATCGGGACCGCGCGGCGGGCCGGGAGCATAGCAAGGTCCGATGGGCGCGGCGCGGGAACCCACGGCGAGACCCCCGCGATGGTCGACGTTTCGGCGCGGCCCTCGTCGATCCCGGCGAGGACTCCTGGCGCCCGCCTCCGGGGCCCTTCTCCAGCAGCCTGCTCGGGACCCGTGGTAGATTCGCCCGCCGCAGGTTCACCACCCTCCGCTGCTCGCATCGAGGCCGACGGATGCCCAGCTCGAAGACCGCGACGCTCACCCTCACCCTCCTCACCCTCGGCTTCCTTCCACCTCTCGCGGCCGCGCAGCAGACTCCGGGCCCTCGGCGCGCGGAGCCCGTCGACCATCCGGCGCTCCAGCGCGCGCTCGCGTCGAGCCATGCCGGATACCAGGCGTTTCTCCGGGACGCCGGAGGTGCGTGGCTCGCGCGGTTCGACGAGACGACGGGCAGCCCCGTCTCGATCGTCGGATCGGGCCTGGCCCTCGCCGGCGGACCTCCGGGCACGATCGACCGCGCCGCCGTCGAAGCCCGTCTCGTGCTGGAGCGCTTCCCCGATCTCTGGGGCGCCCCGATCGGCGACTTCGCGCTCGTCGGCTCCGTGCGGACGGGCCCGCTCTTCGTCTTCACCTGGCAGCAGCGCTTCGACGGGCTCGAGGTCCGCGGCGCGCGCGTGCAGATCCAGGTGCACGAGGCGGGACGCGTGGCGTCGCTCCTGGCGACGGGCGTCGCGATCCCCGAGGGATTCTCGCGCGTCCCGTCCTTCGGCCCCGACCGCGCCGAGGCCCTCTTCGCCGCCGGGAAGACGCTCGAGCCCGGCGACACGGTCGAGGCCGCCGACTTCCTCGTCTTCGCGAAGCCCGAGGGCCTGCGCGCGGTGCCTCGACTCGCCTACCGCGTCGACGTGGAGCAGCCGTCCGTCGAGAACTTCGAGCGCGTCTTCGTCGATGCGCTCGACGGCTCGATCCTCGAGGTGGAGCCGGGCCGCTACCACCTCGGCGAGGTGCGCGGTCGCGTCACGGGCTCGGTGAACCTCTCCCTGAGCGGTCTCGCGGCATCCACTCCCGGACAGCCGCTCGCGGGCGTCACGGTCACCGTCGCCGGCGTGGGCTCGGCCGTAACGGACTCGAACGGCGACTACTCCCTGCAGACGGCCCTCGCGGGCCCGTTCAACGTGTCGGCGGAGCTGAAGGGCCCGCTCTACGACGTGTCGACGGCGCAGGGGACGAATCTGTCGGCCGCCGCGACGACGGCGTTCTCCGGAGGTGCCGACGTGGCCGACCTCGTCTTCAACGCGCCCCCCGATCAGTACGGAACGGCGCAGGCGACCGCCGCCTACCACACGGAGAAGGTCCTCCGGTACATGCAGCAGTACCTGCCGCGGTTCCCTGGCTACGCCTCGCAGAAGGTGAGCGTGAACCAGGCGAGCTCGTGCAACGCGAGCTTCAACCCGTCCACGAACCAGATGAATTTCTATCACGCGGCCGGAGGCTGCGTGAACTCGTGCTACTCGACGGTGCTCTACCACGAGTACGGACACGGAGTGGACGACTGGTACGGCGGCGTCTCCTCGGGACCGCTCTCGGAGGCCTTGGGCGACATCGTCGCGATGTTCGCGACGAGCCAGCCGATCGTCGGAGCCGACTTCAAGGGATCGGGGACCAACATCCGCACGGGCGAGAACAACACTTCGTGGCCGGCGTCGTCGTGCAGCGGCCAGGTGCACTGCGTCGGCCAGACCTTCATGGGCTTCGCGTGGCAGGCACGGAAGAAGCTCGTCTCCTCCCAGGGGACGACGGCGGGCCACGCGCTCGCCGAGGCGCTCTTCCACGGCACGTTCCCCGTCGACAACACGAGCATCCTGAACGCCGTCACGCAGGTCTTCCTGCTGGACGACGACGACGGAGACCTCACGAACGGCACGCCGCACTTCGACGACCTCTCCTCGGCGGCCATCCTGAAGGGATTCACGCCGCCCAAGGTCCTCGTGATCGACGTGCAGCACCTCGGCCACCCGGACACCTGGAGCCAGACGCAGCCCTACCCGATCCGCGCGACGCTCGTGCCGCTCACGGCGACGACCATCACGGGCGCCTGGGTCGACTGGAGGACCGACGGCTCGTCGTCGATCGCCTCGACGCCCATGGCGCCCCTGCCGCAGCAGGACGAGTGGGTCGCGTACCTGCCCGCGCAGGTCGGCCCCGAGCTCGTCCACTACTGGATCCGCGCCGTGAACAGCGCCGGCGCCGAGGTGACGGTGCCGTCGGGCGACGACGCCTTCCGCTTCGCGATCGGGCGCAAGACGGTGCTCTTCCTCGACTACCTGGAGGCAGGGGTTCCGGGGTGGAACCACGTGCAGGTGTCGAACCAGGACGACTGGCAGCTCGGCGACCCGCAGACCCTCGGCACGAACGCCTACGACCCGCTGGTCCCGTTCTCCGGCGTGAACTGCTGGGGGAACGATCTCCAGACGCTCGGCACGAACTGGGACGGCCTCTACAAGGCGAGCGTCGAGAACTACCTCGAGACGCCGCCCATCCTCACGGGCGGGAAGTCGGGCGTGCGCGTCCGCTTCCGCCGCTGGCTCACCGTGGAGGCGGGCCAGTACGACCAGGCGACGGTGCGTGCGAACGGCGCCAACATCTGGTTCAACCCGCAGTCGGCCGATCAGCTCGACGACACGTGGACGCTCCAGGACCATCGGGCCTTCGGCGCCGACGGCGTCACGAGCTTCCGCGTGCAGTGGCGACTGAAGTCGGATGGAGGCGTGCAGTTCGGCGGCTGGAACGTGGACGACGTCGAGGTCTACGCGCTCGAGGCGACCCCCGTGCTCTCCCTCAGCCTCCTCACGAACAGCTCGACGCCGCAGCTCGGGACGAACCTCGACTTCCAGCTCTTCGGAACGAGCTCGGCGTTCTGGGAGATCCACGCGGCTCTCGGGCCCGGTCCCACGGCGCTCCCCGGCTACGGCGTCATCGAGATCGATGCCGCGTCGCTCGCGTACTTCCACTCCGGACAGCTGAGCGCCGCGGGCAGCGACGGGTTCTCCCTCCCGCTGCCGGTCATCCCGGCGCTCTCGGGCATCGAGATCTGGTGGATCGGCGCCGTGCTCACGAACGCGGGGTCGCTCCCGCAGGTGAGCAACGTCGTGAAGACGACGTTCCAGTAGCCGGACTCGCTCGACGCTCGGTCGGCCGTCCGAGGGAGGCCGGTCGGATCCCTCCACGGCTCTCGCTCGACGCAGCGGGATCGCCGACTCGCTCCATTCCCCGCATCGACCCCGCCGCATGCGCCGAGCTCTCCTCTCCCGCGCTCTCGTCCTCTGTGTCTTCCTCTCCCTCGCGTGCGCCGCGCCTCCCGCCGCGCCCGATGGCGCCGGAGGGCCGAAGCCGGCGGGGGCGAGCGACGCGGCGTCCGGGCGATTCGTCGCCTCGGATCTCGCGCCGCCGACCGTCGCCGAGGGGAGCGCCTATCGAGAGACGGCGCGCCACGCGGACGTCGTCTCGTTCCTCCGCGACCTGGAGGAGCGCAGCGAGGTCCTCCACGTCGGGGAGATCGGCAGGACGGAGGAGGGGCGGTCGATCCCGCTCGCGCTCCTCTCGCGCCCGAGGCTCACGACCCCGGAGGAGGCGACGGCGCGCGGCAGCGTGGTCGTGCTCGTCCTCGGCGCGATCCACGGCGGCGAGGTGGACGGGAAGGACGCCCTCCTCGCCCTCGTCCGCGACCTCGCGCTCGCGCCGGCGCATCCGATCCTCGACCGGCTCGTCCTCGCCGTCGTCCCCGTCTACAACGCGGACGGCAACGAGCGGATCGATCGGAAGAACCGCGGCCACCAGCCCGGTCCCGAGGAGGGCGTCGGGAAGCGCGAGAACGCTCGCGGGCTCGATCTCAACCGAGACTTCGTGAAGGCCGAGGCTTCGGAGACGAGGGCTCTGCTGGGATTCGTGAACGCGTGGAATCCGCGCGTGGTCATCGACACGCACACGACGAACGGCTCGCGCCACCGCCACCCGCTCACCTGGTCGGGCGCCGAGAACGCGGCCGTCGACCCGGCGCTGCGAGTCTTCGTGCGCGAGCAGATCCTCGGCGAGGCGGCGCGCAGGCTCGAGGCGTCGGCGGGGCTCGCGACCACGTTCTACGGGAACTTCGAGGCGGGCCGCACGCGCTGGGAGACCTACGAGAACCTCCCGCGCTACGGGGTCCCGTACTTCGGGATGCGCGGCCGGATCGCGATCCTCGCGGAGTCCTACGCCTACGCGCCGTTCCAGGAGCGGGTGGAGTCGAGCCGCCGCTTCGTCGAGACGTGCCTCCAGGTGCTCGCGGAGAAGGCGGGGATCCTCGGCTCCGTCGCCGGAGGTGCGGCCACCGCACCGGCCGGCGGCGCGGCGCGCCGCGTCGCGCTGCGCGGGACGATGGCGCCGCTCGACGCGAAGGGAACGATCCGGGGCTTCGAGGAGGAGCTGCGCGAGGGCAAGACGCACACGACGGAGCGGCCCCTCGACCTGGAGGTGGAGCTCTGGCAGCGCTTCGAGGCGGCGAAGGACGTGGCGATCCCGAGCGCCTACGCGATTCCCGCGGACGCGCCGGGGGCGCCGAAGGCGGTCGAGCTCCTGCTCCTCCACGGCGCGACGGTCCTCGAGCTGCGCGAGGACGTGATGGTCGGAGCCACGATCTACCGCCTCGACGCGCACGATCGCGAGGACCGGCCCTTCCAGGGTCACTTCCTCGCGCGAGCGAACGCGGGAGCCCGCACGGAGCCGCGACGGCTCGCGGCGGGGAGCTACCTCGTGCCGATCGGCCCCGAGACGGATCCCCTCGTCCCGTACCTCCTGGAGCCCGAGGCCGAGGACGGGTTCCTCGCCTGGGGGATCCTCGGCGAGGGTCTCGCCGCCGGCGCCGACTGGCCCGTGGTGCGGATCGAGCAGGAGACGCCGATGCTCGCGCGCCCCACGCGTCCGGCGCGCGGTGCGGCCGAGGCGCCCTCGAAGGTCCTCGACTTCGACCTCTACTTCGCGCGGCGCGCGCCGCCCTCCTTCGGCGTGCAGCCGGTGCCCTCGGTGCAGTGGCTGCCCGACGGCGACCACTACCTGATCCGGAAGGGGAGCGACCTCGTGAAGGTGCACGCGCCGACGGGGCGCGTCGTGCCGGAGGCCGATCCCCGCACGGCCATCGCCGTGCTGCAGCTCCTCGAAGGCATCGACGCGGCGAAGGCGCGCGAGATCGCGGTCAGCCCCGAGCTGCAGCTGAGCCGCGACGGTGCGTCCGCGGTCTTCGAGCACGCGGGCGACCTCTGGTGGTTCCGCCGCGACGGCAGCGCCGCGAGGAGGCTGACGTCGACGCCGGACGCGGAGGAGGAGCTCTCCGAGCTCAGCCCCGACGGCGCGCGCGTCGCCTTCGTGCGCGCGAACGACCTCTACGTCGTCGACGTGGAGACGGGCGAGGAGCGGGCGATCACGACGGGCGGCTCCGACGTCCTCCGCCGCGGCAAGGCCGACTGGGTCTACTTCGAGGAGCTCTTCGGCCGGAGCTGGAAGGCGTTCTGGTGGAGCCCCGACTCCAAGCGCATCGCGTTCCTCGACACGGACGCGACGAAGGTGCCGGCCTTCACCATCGTGAACGACGTGCCGGAGCCCCAGCGCGTGGAGACGGTCCGCTACCCGCGCGTGGGCGAGCCCAATCCGCTCGTGGACCTGCGCATCGCCGACGCCGCGACGGGCGCGGTGGTGCAGGTCGACCTCGCCGGCTACCCGGCCGAGGACCGTCTCGTCACGGGCGTGACGTGGTGGCCCGATGGCAGCGGCCTCGCGGCCTTCGTCTCGAATCGGATCCAGACCTGGCTCGACGTGCTGGCCGTGGAGGTCGGCGGCGGCGCGCCGCAGCGGCTGCTCCGGGATCAGACGGCCGCGTGGACGGAGACGCCGATCTTCCGCGCGCTGCAGGACGGCACCTTCCTCCTCTCGAGCGAGCGCAGCGGATGGAAGCACCTCGACCGCTACGCGCGCGACGGGAAGCTCCTCGGCGCCGTCACCAAGGGTCCGTGGGAGATGCGCGACCTCGTGCACGTCGACGAGGCGGCGGGAGTGGTGTGGGTGACGGCCATGGCCGACAGCCCGATCGCGCCGAGCCTCTACCGGGTCGGGCTCGACGGCAGCAACTGGTCGCGTCTCACGTCGGAGCCCGGGAGCCACGGCATCTCGCCGAGCCCGAGCGGCGCCTGGTTCGTCGATGCGTGGTCGTCGCGCGAGACGCCTCCCGTCGCGGCGCTCCGGCGCATGGACGACGGATCGCTCGTGCGCTGGATCGCGACGAACGACGCGACGGAGCGCGACGAGTTCCGGCTCGGGACCGAGGAGCTCTTCGAGATCGAGACGCCCGACGGCGAGCGGCTCCAGGCGGCGCTGATGAAGCCCGCCGACTTCGATCCGTCGAGGCGCTACCCCGTCTGGTACACGACCTACGGCGGGCCCCACGCGCCGACGATCCTCGACCGCTGGTCCTCGGGCCGCGCCTGGGACGAGGCGCTCCTCTCCGAGGGGATCCTCGTCTTCCGCTGCGACGTGCGGACGGCCTCCGGCCGCAGCGTCCGGTCCGCCTGGGAGGCCTACCGGCAGCTCGGCCTCCCGGAGCTACGCGATGTGGAGACGGCGATCGAGTGGCTCCGCGCGCAGCCCTTCGTCGATCCCGAGCGCATCGGAATGGAAGGCCACAGCTACGGCGGCTTCCTCACGGCCCTCTGCATGACGCGCACGAAGCTCTTCGCCGCGGGGATCGTCGGCGCGCCGGTCACCGACTGGCGCGACTACGACTCGATCTACACGGAGCGCTACATGCGGATGCCCGAGGAGAACGCGGCGGGCTACGACGCGACCTCCGTCGTGAAGCGGGCGAAGGACCTGCACGGCCGGATGCTCCTCATCCACGGCCTCATGGACGACAACGTGCACCTGCAGCACTCGACGCGCTTCATCGACGCGCTGCAGAAAGCGCAGGTGCCCTTCGAGCTCATGGTCTACCCCGGCGCGCGCCACGGCATCCGCGGCACGCACTACCAGAAGCTGCGCGCCGACTTCATCCTCCGGACGATCGGTTACGGCTCGCGGATCTTCGAGAGCGCGGAATTGGGGCGGTCGGGCTAGTCGTCCCGGGCAGGAGTCATCCGAGCCAAGCGCGGGTCTCGGCGCTCGGTGCTTCGTTGCGCGTCCTCGGCGTAGGTTCCAGCGACGCCGGTGCCGCCTGCCGAGCACCGATTCCCCGCGCTCGCTCTGCGGTGCACTTCTGACTCCGGCAGCTCCTCTTCCTCCCGGGGGCGCCCCTATCCCTTCCCCATCAGCCCCACGAACTTCCGCGAGATCGCCGGCAGCACCGCCATGCCGCAGGGCGGGCAGGGGTCGAGGGGCGGGCGCAGCGCCGTCGCGTCCTGCTCGATGCCGAAGGGGAGCCGGCGGTCGCGGCGCGGCTTCGCGGGATCGTGCGCGATGAGGACCAGTCCGAGCGCGACGAGGAGGAGCTGGCGCTCCGCGTCGTCGCGCGTCTCGCGCTTGCGCAGGACGAGGATCGGAGCGAGCGCGTCGCCGTGACGCCGGAAGAGGTCGCCGGGGCCCTTCCATTCGTTCGCATTCATCCCGCCGGCCGCGGCGTGCGCGCCCCATCCCTCGGCGAGCCACGAGTCGAGCGACCGCAGCTCCTCCGCGGGGAGCGCCTTGCGGGCCGCCGCGGCGCGCTCGCGCAGGCGGGCGCCGTCCTTCCCCTCGACGAGCTCCCGCAGCGCCTGGAGCAGCGCCGATCCGTCGAGCCAGGTCTCGTCGTCGAGGACGCGGCCCTCGGTGCGTCGGCCCTTCGCGTCGAGGAGGATCGCGCTCTCGCTCTCCCGGGATTCCGGCACGCGTCGCGCCACGTCCTTCGACGCGATGCAGACGACGACAGCGAGCGCGAAGAGCTCCAGAGCGCTCGGGTCATGGCCGTCGATCACCGACGCGAGACCTGCGAGGCAGCGCGCTTGTCCCTTCGAGCCGTCGGGGAAGCGGAGCACGAGGCAGGCCTTGCTCTCGCGGTTCGCGAGGGCGAGGGCCTCGTCGAGGGCGTCTCCCGTGCGCTCGGCGTCCTGCGCCCGAGTCGCGCCCGCGAAGAGGGAGCCCGACGCGGCCGGGACCGCGAGGAAGACCGAGGCGCGGAGCGCCCGCTCCAGGAAACTGCGCCGGCTCTCGGCGGCGAGGGGATCGGCGTCGGAGGTGGAGCGAGCGGTCGATTCCATGGAGGTCTCTTCGGCGATCCTCGCCGGTAGGTCGGAGCGGCGCGACGACGTCGACGGCGCGCGACACGGCTCCCACGGCGTGAGCTTACGAAGGTTCCCGCGGGAGCACCCGCTCCGCGCCCCGAGGACCCACCACCCTCACCTCGGCGGGATCTCCAGCTGCCACCAGCGCAGCAGCTCGCCGATCGAGCGGTACCGGAACTCGTGGACGAGCCAGTCGTCGCGGATCGCCTCGACCTGAGTGGCATCGGTCGGCGCGAGCGGCGGGAAATTGTCGAGGTAGTAGTGGCGGAAGGGAGGCCCCGTGACCTGCAGCACCTCGGCGCGCTCGCGCACGGCGACCTCGGCCCGCTCGGGGTCGAGGAAGTCGAGGGAGTCCGACGCGTAGATCATGCTCGCGGGGTGGAGCCGGACGCTCCGGAAGGTCTGGGCGAGGCCGGCGCGCACGGCCGCTCGCGTTTCCGCGAAGCCGTGGTTGTTGCTCAGGTAGGCGCCCGTCGGGCGCAGGAGCCTCTGGATCTCCCCGAAGTACCGCTTCGATCGGATGGCCGTCGACCCGACCCAGTGGGGGATCGTGAGGTTGTCGATCACCAGATCGAACGCGTCGTCGGGATAGAGCGTCACGGCGACGCGCGCGTCGGCGCGCCAGACGCGCACGCGGGGATCGCGGAGACAGCCGTCGAGCGCGGCGCGCGCGCGAGGAGAGTCGAGGATCCGCGGGAGCTCGTGGGACCAGTCGACGGCGTCGATGCGGCGCACGCGCGGGTCCTTCAGCAGCTCGCGCACCATGCCGCCGCCGCCGAGGCCGAGCACGAGGACGCTCTCGAGGCGGCGCTGGGAGACGGCGACTCCCACGAGCCGGATGTGGTCGGCGTGATCGGGGAGCGTCGACATGAACTGCCCGTTCACGTACACCTCGGCGAACTGGCCGAGGGGGCCCCATTTGAGCGTCGCCACGCCCGTGGAGCCCTCCACGTGGTCGAGGAGCTCGGGGTTCTTGCGGAGCTCGAGGTGCACGCGGCCGAAGGTGTAGGACGCGGCCTCCGTGGTCCCCGGATGGACGACGAAGACGACGACGAGGGCGGTGGCGGAGAGCGCCCACGCGAGCGCCGAGCCACGACCGGCGGAGAGGAGCGCCCACAGCGCGATGCCGCAGAGCGCGACTTCGAGGACGACGAGCACGCCCTGCACGCCGAGCGCCGGGAATCCGACGAACTGGGCGAGGATCGCGCCGGCGAAGGCGCCCGCGGAGTTCGCGAGGTAGAGCGGGCCCGTGCGCCGCGGCAGGCTCTCGGAGGTCCGCGCCGCGATGCGGAGCAGGAGCGGGAAGACGGCGCTCAGGAAGAAGGGGAGCGGGAACGCGAGCGCGGCGCAGTAGGCGAGGTCGAGGACGAAGTCGGGCGGATGCAGGAAGACCTGGTAGTTCGTCTCCAGGAATCGGACCGATCCCGTCACCACGCCCACCATGGCGGCGGCGGCGGCCACGGAGATCCAGGCGATGCGGCGCAGGCACGAGGCCGGATCGTCGCGGCGCAGCCGCGTGAAGAGCGCGCTCCCGGCGGCGATGGCGACGAGGAACGGCGCGAGGACGAGCGCGAAGTTGTAGGGGGAGTTGGGATTCACCACGAAGACGTGGCGGAACAGCGACACCTCGAAGGCGAGGGTCACGAATCCCGTCGCGAAGGAGACCGCGAGCAACGAGGCGCTCCGCGGCGCCGCGACCTCGGCCGGCGGCGCAGCAGGCGCGGCAGGCGGTGGCGCCGGGGCGGCGGGTGCCGCGGCGGCCTCGAAGCCGAGACGCGGCGCCAGCGCGATCGCCGCGGCGAGGAGGAGATTCCCGGCGCCGACGATCGTGAGGGTCTCGGGCACGCTGAAGCGGCTCAGCAGGTACACCGTCGCGACGACCGTCCCCAGGGCGGCGCCGAACGTGTTGAAGCCGTAGATCCAGCCGATCTTCGAGCTCCGGTAGGTCGCGGGCGTCACGAAGCAGCGGAACATGAGGGGCAGCGATCCCCCCATGAGGATGCAGGGTGGCAGGAGGAACGCGATGCACGCGGCGACGAGAGGCATGCGCAGCCCCTCGACGTCCTCGATCGACGTGCCGAGACCCGTGGTGAGCGCCCCGGCGAGGGACCCGAGGACCCCGTGGCTCACCATGGCGAAGATCCCGATCGCCGCCTCGACGAGGGCGTAGGTGAGGAAGGGCCGTCTCCAGGCGCGTCCGAAGAGAACGGCGCCGAGACCGAGACCGAGGAGGAAGGTCCCCGAGACGATGGCCGACGAGACGTTGTCGCCGCCGAAGTTCGTCCGGATGCTGCGGTCCCAGACGACCTGATAGACGAGGCTGCAGGCGCCGGAGAAGGTGACGAGCAGGACGACGAGCAGGGATCGCATGCGGGAGGGCTCGGCGCGTCCAGGTCGTCGCGTCGGGAGGAGAGGACGATCTCGGTCCGCATCCGGCGGCGGGCGCGGAAGCGTACAGGAGGCGTCGACACTCCCCCGGAGTTCCCTCGCGTGCCGCATCCCCTGGGACGACGCGCGCACGCGGCGTCGGGAGCGACGTCGAATTCCGGCAGCGCGATCGTCATCCTCCGGCCTCCCGCCGGCCCAGCGCCGAGGCGGCCCCACCATGAAGCTCCTCGGATTCCTCCTCATCGGCGCCCTCGCAGGCTGGCTCGCGGGCCAGGTCATGAAGGGGCGCGGCTTCGGTCTCGTCGGCAACCTCGTGGTGGGCGTGATCGGGGCGATGATCGGCGGCCTGCTGCTCGGGTCCCTCGGCTTCGTCGGCCGCGGCCTCGTGGCCGAGCTCGTGACGGCCTTCGTGGGGTCGGTCGTGCTCCTCGCGCTCGTGAACTGGCTCGGGAAGAAGGGCTCGAAGCGGTGACTCCGCGGGCGCGCGCGACTCAGCGCGGGAGCCGGCCGTCGAAGGCGACGTAGTTGAAGGACATCTCGAGGCGCGTCCACCAGGGCAGCACGTCGGCGTCGCCGATCCGTCCCAGGGCGCGCAAGGCCTCGGCGCGGACCGTCGGCTCGAGGCCGCCCGTCTCGTCGCGCGCCATCGCGAGGAGCGGATCGAGCGCGCGCCGGTCTCCGACGCGGCCGAGCGCTTGGAGGTGCGGCACCGCGATCGACTCGACGGCGCCGCCCGGCTCGGCGAGCCGCGCGAGCAGCAGGTCCTGCACGGAGCGGTCTCCGAGGAGCGCGAGGGCGTAGCTCGCCTGCCGGATCACCTCGGGGAATCGTTGCGACTCCTGCAGCAGCGCGCGGATGCGGGGAGCCGCGTCGCGCGCGCCCAGCAGACCGAGGGCCGTCGCGAAGTAGCCGCGCAGATCCTCGGAGCGCACCTCCTCCAGGCACGCGAGGATCTCCGCGGCGGCGGGAGCGTGCCCCCGCAGGCCGAGGGCGAGGGCGAAGGCGGCGCGCCGCTCCGGATCCTCCAGTGCAGTGAGCCGCTCCAGGAGCGCCGCCGAGATCGTCGCGTCGGGTGCGAGACCGCGCCGCCGCTGCTCGAAGCCGGACACGCCGAGGGCGAGGGCGGAGAAGGAGCGCAGCGTGTTGCGGCCGCCCTTCGCGACGGCGCGGGCGACGAGCGCGCGCTCGGCTTCGTTGCCGGGCGCGCCGGTGCCGGCGATCTCTCCGAGCGCGATGGCGGCGAGGGACGCCGCCTCGACGTTCTTCCCCGTGAGTGTCTCGATGGCTTCGTCGAGGGAGCGTGCCAGGCCTTGCGAACCCTTGTCCGGGAGCCGGACGAGGAGGCCGAGGGACGTCGCCCAACCCGGTCGGATCCATCGCGCGCTGCCGTAGGTCCTCGCGCCGAGCTCCCGGGCGATCTCCTTCGCGGCCGCGAGGCGCGTCTTCGCGGGGGCGTCGCGGAGGATCTTCCCGACGGAGGTCGGCACGTGCGCCGCGACCATCTCGCGCCGCTTCCCGTTGTCCCGGAGATAGCGCTCGAGGGCGGTCGCGATGCGGCCGTCCGCGTCGGGGAGCTGCCCGAGGGCGACGATCGCCGCCGTCTGCACGTCGAGGCACTTCCCCTGGTCGCGCGTGAGCGACACGAGGAGCGAGTCGCGCACGTGCTTCGCGACGGCGTCGTCGAGGCCGCGGCTCCCGGCGAGACCGAGCGCATGGGCCGCGAGGGCGCGGTAGGAGCAGGAGAGCGGCTGGCCTCCGCGGAGCGTGCGTCCCGCCGGAGAGTCCTCGAAGAGCGCCCGCAGCGGCTCGACTCCGCCGGCGTCGCCCAGGATCCCGAGGCCGAGGATCGCCGATTCGGCGACGGCGGGGTTGGCGTGCCTCAGCTGCAGCGCGAGCAGGCGCGCGGAACCCTCGGGATCGACGCGCAGCTCCGCGAGCGCGCGGACCGCCGCCGCGACGGCTTCGTAGTCGCGGCTCGCCTCGAGAATCTGGCGCAGCGCGGGCGCGACCCGCTGTGAGAGCTCCTCGCGCGTCGGGAGCGCGTCCGCGCGCACGACGGTTTCGCCGTCGCGCACCTGCGTCGTGACCCCGGCGCCCCCGGCCTCGACGTGACGGTGCAGCTCGAGGAACCGCTCCTCGTGGTGGCGCCACCAGAGCGTCCAGGGCTCCGTGTCGGGGCCCGTGAAGCCCGTGGGCGCGTGGGGCCAGCTCGGAGCGGGGGCTCCGGCGCCGCCGGGAACGGGTGCCGGCGGCGTGCCGGGTCGCGGCGCGCCGGGCGCGACGGGACCCTTCGGCGCCGTCACGGGCGGCTTGGCGCCGCCGCCCGAGGACGGAGCGGGGCGCGAATCCTGGAGCGGGAGGACGAGAGCCGTCAGCGCGATCGAGATCGACAGGGGCATCGGACGCGGGAAGCGCCCGGACAGGGCGCCCTCGGAGCGTGGGAAGGCCCGTCGGATGCGGACTCGGCGCCTCCTGTTTCCGGCGCTCCTGCGGGGGCGGACCCCGCAGCCGGCTCTGACTCGGCATCAGAGTCCGCGCCCCAGCGCCGCCGGTGCGCGCCGCCTGCCGGCGAAGAGGGCGAGGACCGCGAGCGAGAGCACGTAGGGGAGCGAGCGGAAGATCTCCGGCGGCACCCGGAGCCCCGCGGCCTGGAGCCGGTACTGCAGCGACATGGCGGCGCCGAAGAGGAACGCCGCGGCGGCGGCGCCGAGCGGGTGGTGGGCGCCGAAGATCACGAGCGCGATCGCGACGAAGCCGCGCCCGGCGGACATGCCCTCGACGAAGGTGTTCGCGTCGGCGAGGGAGAGCGCCGCGCCGGCGGCGCCGGCGAGCCCCCCGCACAGGAGGAGCGCGCCGAGCCGAGTCCGGCGCACGGAGATCCCGAAGGCGGCCGCGGCGACGGGCGATTCGCCGGCGGCGCGCAGGCGGAGCCCCGCCGCCGTCCTCGTGAGGAAGATCCACGCGACGACGACGGCGGCGACGGTGAGGTAGACGATCGCGTGGTGGTGGAAGAGCGCCGGGCCGAGGAAGGGGATCTTCGAGAGCCCCGGCACCGCCCACTCGGAGAAAGTGGGGACGCGGAGATCGGCGCCCGTCACGCCGAAGCGCGCGCGCCAGAGGACGGCCGTCGCGCCCGCCGCGAGGAGGTTCATCGCGGTGCCCGCGATCACGTCGTCGGCGCGGAGCACGAGGAGCAGGAACGCGAAGAGCGCCGAGAAGGCGACGGCGGCGCCCACGGCGGCGGCGAGCCCTCCCCAGGGCGATCCCGTGGCGTGCGCGCCGAGGGCGCCGGCGAAGGCGCCCACGAGCATCGTTCCCTCGAGACCGAGGTTGAGCACGCCGGAGCGCTCGGCGACCGTCTCGCCCGTGGCGGCGAGCGCGATGGGCGCCGCGAGGGCGACCGCCGCGTGCAGCGCGGTCTCGATCGCGACGACGCTCTCGAGGCTCACGCCGGCTCCTCCGCCGCCGGCGCCTCGGGCGCGGCGCCGCGGCGCGCGAAGTGGTCGGCGCCGAGCACGCCCGCGAGTGCCGTCGCCTCGATGACTTGCGCGAGGGACGCCGACACGCCGGCTTCGCGCTGCATCTCGGCGGCCCCCGAGTCGAGGGCGCCGAAGAGGAGCGCCGCGGCGACGACTCCGGCCGGATGCAGCCGTCCGAGGAGCGCGACGGCGATCGCGACGTAGCCGATGCCGCCCGAGAGGTTCTCGAAGAGGCGGCCCGTGAGACCCGCCACCTCGACGCCGCCCGCGAGCCCGGCGACGGCTCCGCTCAGGACGAGCGCTCCCGCGACGACACGCTCCGGGAAGAAGCCGGCGAAGCGCGCGGCGGCGGGGCCGAGCCCCACGGCCCGTAGGCGGAAGCCGGCGGCCGTGCGGAAGAGGAGGAGCGCCGCGAGGACGGCGACCGCGAGCGCGATCGGAGTGCCCGCGTGGAGGCGCGTCGAGCCGAGGAGCCGCGGCAGCATCGCCGACGCGGCCATGGGATCGCTCTGGGGGTAGGCCCGCGCCGACTCCTGCAGCGGTCCTCGGACGAGCCACGAGACCGCCTGGACCATCACGAAGTTGAGGAGGATCGTCGAGAGCACCTCCGGCACGGCGCGCCACCGTCGCAGGGCGGCGGCGATGCCCGCGACGAGGGCGCCTCCGACGGCCGCCGCGAGGAGGACGGCGGGGATCGCGAGGAGCGACGGCGCGCCATGCAGGCAGAGACCGGCGGCGACGGCGGCCGAGGCGCCTCCGAGGATCTGGCCCTCGGCGCCGATGTTGAGAGCGCCGGCCCGGAAGGCGACGGCGACGGCGAGTCCCGCCAGCAGGAGCGGCGTCGCGCGCGTCAGCGTCTCCGCGATGGCGTAGGCGTCGCCGAAGGCGCCGTGCGCGAGGGCGCGGGCCGTGACGACGAGATCGGCGCCGGAGGCGGCGACGAAGAGCGCACCGACCGCGAAGGCGGCGGCGAGGGCCGCGAGCGCGCGCGCCGCCGGACGGAGATCGGCGCGGATCACGCGTGCGCTCCCGCCATGGCGCGCCCGACGGCCGCGAGGCTCTCCGGCGAGAGCGGGACGTCGAAGGGGCCGACGGCGCGTCCGCGGTCGAGCACGATCACGCGATGCGCCAGCAGGGCGATCTCGTCCAGGTCGGTCGAAACGAGGACGACGGCGCCTCCCCGCTCGGCGAAGGCGAGGATCTCCCGATGCACGGCCGCCGCGGCGTCCACGTCGAGACCGCGGGTCGGCTGCGCGGCGACGAGCGCCGCCGGATCGGCGGCGAGGGCGCGCGCGACGACCACCTTCTGCTGGTTGCCACCGGAGAGCGAGCGCGCCGGCGCCGCGGGCCCGGGACCGCGCACGCGGAAGCGCTCGATGGCGCGGTGCGCGCCGTCGCGGAGCACGCCGGGCCGCAGCCATCCGCGCGGCGCGGCTTCGCGGAGGCGCTCCGCGTCGAGGACCAGGTTCTCCTCGAGGGAGAGGTCGAGGAGGAGACCCTCGCCGTGGCGGTCCGGCGGGATCGCCGCCAGGCGCCGGCCCGCGGAGGCGAGGTCTTCGCCGCCGACGCGGATCGATGCGCGGGCCTCGGGGACGAGCCCCCGCAGCGACGCGACGAGCTCGTGCTGGCCGTTCCCGTCGACGCCGGCGACGCCGAGCACCTCGCCGCGGCGAACGTCGAAGTCGACGCCGGCGAGGCCGCAGCGCCCCTCCGCCGCGGAGGTGCGGAGGTCGCGCACGGAGAGCGCGGGCGATCCGTCGCGAGGAGGCGGCGGCCGGCGCAGCCGCGGCGGCGCGTGCCCCACCATGGCGGTCGCGAGCGCGTCGGCGGTGCTGTCGGCGGTCGCGGCCTCGGCGATCCGCGCGCCGAGCCGCAGCACGAGGACGCGCGAGCAGGCCTCCCTCACCTCGTGGAGCTTGTGGTCGACGAGGAGCACCGCGACCCCCGTCTCCCGGAGAGCGCCGACGACGCGGAGCAGCTCGGCGACCTCCGCCGGCGCGAGGGACGCCGTCGGCTCGTCGAGGAGGAGGAGCCGCGTCGGACGGGAGAGAGCCTTCAGGATCTCGACGCGCTGGCGCGCGCCGACGCCGAGGCTCTCGCAGGGGGCGTGCGGATCCCCCGGGTCGAGCCCGAACCTCGACGCGAGGTCTCTCGCGCGCGCGGCGAGTTCCGCGCGCCGCGGGAACGCACGCAGACCCGCGGCGAGGCCGAGGTTCTCCGCGACGGTGAAGCGGGGCACGAGCGTGTCGTGCTGGTGCACGACGCCGATGCCGGCCGCCGCCGCGTCGGCGGGGGAGCGGAGCACGAGCGGGCGGCCCTCCCATTCGATCGTGCCGGCGTCGGGCGCGATCGATCCGCCGAGGATGCCGACGAGGGTGGACTTGCCGGCGCCGTTCTCCCCGATCACGCCGAGCGCGTCGCCGCGGTCGATCGCGAGGGAGACTCCGGCGAGCGCCGGGCGGCCGCCGTAGGCCTTCGAGAGGTCGCGCGCGCGCAGCAGCACGGGATCGCTCGCGCGAGCCGCGCGCCTCAGGGAGCGCTGTAGGAGACCTTGAGGGCGCCCGAGGCGATGCGCGCGTCGAGCTCCTCCACCTTCGTGCGGAGCGCCTCCGGGATGCGGTCGGCCATCCGCGGGTTCCAGACGAGCCGCACGATGCCGTCCCTGCGGGTCCACTCGATGCGCCGGCCGCGGAACGTGCCCTCCCGCACCTCGCGCGCCACGTGGAGGAACGACGTCGCGACGTCCGTGACGGCGCTCGCGACGACGGCGTTCGGCGCGGAGCCCGACTGGTCGTTCGTGCAGCCGAAGGCGAAGACCCTCCGCTGCTCCGCCGCCTCGAGCACGCCGAGCCCCGCCGCGTCGGCGTCGTGGAAGAGCGCGTCGCATCCCGCGTCGATGAGGGAGACGGCCTGGGCGCGCGCGGCGCCGATGTCGTGCCAGTCTCCCACGTAGACGGTGCGCACCTCGAAGTCGGGCCGCGCGGCCCGGGCTCCTTCGGCGAAGGCGTCGAAGGCGCTCTGCACCGGCGGGATGGCGACGCCGCCCACGCAGCCGGCCCGGCCCGTCGTCGAGAGCGACGCGGCGAGGTAGCCGCAGAGGTAGGCCGCGTCCTCCACGCGCCAGACCATGGAGGCGACGTTCGGCGCGACGGCATCGGAAGCGCCGGCGCTCACGACGAAGGCGGCCTCGGGGAACTCGCGCGCGACGCGCAGCGCCGCGTCGCCGAACTCGAAGCCGTGGCCGAAGACGAGCCGCGCGCCGCGGCGCGCGTTCGCGCGGAATCCCTCCTCGAACTCGGGCGGACTCTTCACCTGCTGCTGCGCCTTCTCGGCGCCGAGCTCGCGCTCCACGAGGAGGAGGCCCTCCCAGGCGCTCGCGTTCCAGCCGTTGTCGTTGACGGGCCCCGGGGAGAGCAGGGCGACGCGGAAGGCGCCGTCCGGCGCGGCGCGGCCGCAGGCGAGGGCGAGGAGACCCACGGCGGCGGCGGCGAGGAACGTGCGCCGGCGCGGAGCGATGCGGTGCGGCTCCATCGTGGCCATCAGACGATCTGGCGCGACGAGGACTCGCGCGGCAGCTCCATCGCCTCCGCCAGCACGCGGGCCAGATCGGCGGAGCGATAGGGCTTCGGGAGGAGCGCGACGGCACCCTTCGCCAGCAGCGCCTCGGCTGCGTTCTCGGCGGCGAAGCCCGTCGTGAGCACGATGCGCATGGAGGGATCGAGCGTGCGGAGCGCGTGGAAGACCTCGGGTCCGGACATGCCGGGCATGGTGAGGTCGAGGAGCACGAGATCGATCGACGATCCGCGCGCGCGCGCCACGCGCAGCGCCTCGTGCCCGGCGGGCACCGCGATCACCTCGTAGCCGAGGCAGGCCGCCATGTCCGCCGTGACGCCGCGGAGGATCGGATCGTCCTCGACCAGCAGCAGCGTCCCGCTCCCGCGCCGCAGCTCGGTGCTCGCGCGGGGCGGCTCCGGACGGCGGTGCACCGTCCGCGTCGCGGCGGGGAAGGTCATGCGGAACGCCGTGCCCTCGCGCGGGGCGGAACGGAGCTCGATGGATCCTCCGTGCGCGCGCACCGTGGCGAACACGATGGCGCAGCCGAGCCCCGTGCCCTTGCCCTGGGGCTTGGTCGTGAAGAAGGGCTCGTAGATGCGCCGCTGCACCTCGGGAGGCATGCCGACTCCGTTGTCGGCGACGGTGACGGCGATCCGCGGCGCTCCGCCTCCCTCCGACGGGACGTGCTCCGTCGCGAGCGTGATGCGCCCGCCCTCCGGAAGCGCGTCGCGGGCGTTGGTGACGAGGTTCAGCAGCGCCTGGCGGATCGCCGTCTCGTCGCCCTCGACGACGCAGGGCGTCGGGGCGAGGCGCAGGTCGAGCTCGATGGACGGATCGAAGGTGTGCCGGATCACCTCCGCGAGGCCGAGCACCGTTCCGTTCACGTCCGTCGCCTCGCGGGTTCCGGGCGCCGTCCGTCCGAGGACGAGGAGCCTCTGGGCGAGCTGCGCCGCCTGATCCGTGACGCGCTCGACGCCGTCGATCTCGTGCAGCAGCGGCGACTCCGACGGCACGCGCGAGCGGAGCAGCGACGTGAACCCGAGGATGCTGCCGAGCATGTTGTTGAAGTCGTGGGCGATCCCCGCGGCGAGCTTGCCGAGGCTCTCGATGGTCTGCGCGCGCAGGGCGGCCGCCTCCAGGTGCCGTCTCTCGGTCACGTCGGAGACGATCGCGGCGAAGGAGCTCGCGTCGGGCGCCTTCGAGAGCGCGACGGCCGCGTCGAAGAGCGCGCCTCCCTCGCGGAGGCCTCGGAGGAATCCGACCCAGTGGCCCTCGCGGCGAGCCGTCTCGATCCCGACCTCCAGGGCGGCGCCGTCGGCCGGCGTGAAGAGCGCCGTGAGGGCACCCCGGCGGCGGAGCGCCTCGGCGCCGCCGAACATCGCGGCCGCGCCCTCGTTGGAGAAGGTGACGCAGCCCTTCTCGTCGACGGCGAGGACCGCCTCGCGCACGGCCTCGACGAGCGTCGAGCGCAGACGCACGGCGTCGAAGAGTCGGACCTGGACGATCGCCGCCGCGGCGAGACCCGCGAAGCGCTCGAGGAGCTCCAGGTCGCGACCGAGGATCGCCTCGGTGCGCGTGTGCTGCGCCAGCGCGAGGACCGCCAGGGGAACGGGACCCGCCAGGAGCGGCACGGCCAGGAGCTTCCGGAGATCGGCTCCCGGCGGAAGGGCGCGGGCGAGTGCCGCGGCGTTCTCGGGCGCGAGGGCCGCCGCGTCGGCAACCTCCGCGGATCCCGTGACGAGGATCCCTCGCTTCTCGGAGTAGGTGCGGCCGAGGGCCGAGCCGCCGACGGGAATCCGCACGCTCGCCATCGCGTCGGCGTCGAGCGCGCCGCGCACGTGGCGAGGAACGAGATCGCCCCGGTCCTCGAAGAGGAGGCATCCGGCGTCGGCGCCCGGGATGAGATCGATGGCGCGCTGGACGACCGCGGAGAGCAGCCGATCGGCCTCGCGGAGCTGCGTGAGGTCGCGCGTCGCCTCCAGAAGGGCCGCGAGCTCCGCGGCGCGGCGCTCGAGCTTGCGCTCGGCGCGCCGGCGGTCGAAGTCCGTCGAGAGGAACTCGGCGAGGATTCGCAGGGACTGGATCTCGAACCGGGCGAAGGCGCGCGGCGTCGACGCGAGCGCGAAGAGGACGCCGAGGGGCGCGGTGCCCGGAGCCGACAGGGGGACGCCCGCGAAGGCCTGGCAGTCGTGGGCGACGAGCTCACGGGCCGCGTCGGTGCCCTCGCGCGTCAGGTCCGTGAGCACGAGGGTCTCCCCGGAATCGAAGGACTGCTGCCAGGGTGTCGGCATGGGCGCCGCCGCGCGGGCGTCGACGCGGCCCACGGCCGTGCCCGCGGCCATCTCGATCCGCAGGCGCGGGTCGCCCGGAGCGGTGGTGGCGACGGCGACGAGGCGCAGGTCCAGCGCGTCGGCGGTCTCGGCGAGGAGCCGGTCGGCGCGGATCGTCGTGCCGAGCTCCGGGAAGATCGCCGTCGCGACGCGGCCGACGAGCTCCTGCGTCGCCTCGTCCTCCGACAGGGGTCGCACGTGGCAGAGCACCGCCTCCTCCGCACCGTCGCGCGCGAGCGTGAGCGTGACGAGGGCGGGGATGCGCTCGCCCTCGGCGCGCAGCAGGGCGTAGACGGAGGAGTTCGGGAGACCGGGTACGAGCCGGCCGAGATGGCGCTGGAAGCGTGCGCGGCAGCGCGCCTCCAGCATCTCCGCGAAGGGACGTC
This sequence comes from uncultured Planctomycetales bacterium, assembly GCA_964545855.1. Classification (GTDB taxonomy): domain Bacteria; phylum Planctomycetota; class UBA1135; order UBA1135; family JACQFD01; genus CAZJHD01. The sequence goes on along the minus strand of CAZJHD010000013.1, from coordinate 6,366 downwards.
CCGTGAGATCGAGCACGGGCCGGCCCGCCAGGACGCCGAGCCCGGGATCGGCGGCGCACAGCCGGCCGCTCGCGTCGAGGGACGCGAAGACCCGCTGGAGCTGGATGAAGACGTTCCGCGCCTGCGAGTCGGGATGCGCGTCGATCGTGCGCGCCACGAGGAGGGACGCGGAGGCGAGCCGCTCGCGGGCCTGCGCGGGATCGTCGCCCTCCTCGACGATGGCGATCACGACGGGAGAGCCGGCGCTCGACCCGAGTCGAGCCGCGACGAGGGCGCGTGGCGCGGAGTCCTGATCCGGGAGGAGCCTCGCCAGGGCCGATCGACGGTGAGGGCCTTCGAGGTCGACGAGCGTGCACCGCTCGTGCTCCGTCGCCGCCAGGGCCTCCGAGCGCACCGCGTCCACGTCCTTCGGCGTCGGCAGCCAGAGGGCGTGCACGGCGTCGTTCTGCACGAACAGCAGCCGCTGGGCGCCGGCGAGCCGCGCCAGCAGGGTGGCGGGGAGATCCTCGGCGAACCCCGCGAGCGGCGCGGGCGACTCGGTCGTGCTCATGGCGAACCTGCCCAGCGACCCGTTCCCGAGAACCGCGTCACGACTCGGAGCCCTCGACGACGCAGGCTGCGTCGCACCTCCTCCGAGACCCGGCCTGGTTGCGAGCGTCGGTGCGCCGTGCCCCCGGCGCCGATCGCCTCCGACTCCTGTCGCGAGCTGCGAGAAGGGGACACTAGCCGACGCGGCGCGAGACCGTCTTCGCCTGGAGGAAGAGTCCGAGGTAGTCGCGGCCGCCGGCCTTCGAGTCGGTGCCGCTCATGTTGAATCCGCCGAAGGGGTGGGCGCCCACGAGGGCGCCGGTGCACTTCCGGTTCAAGTAGAGGTTGCCGACGAAGAACTCCTCGCGCGCGCGCGCGAGCTTCTTCTCGTCGCGGGAGTAGACGGCCCCCGTGAGACCGAACTCGGTGCCGTTCGCGATCCGCAGCGCGTCGTCGAAGTCCTTCGCGCGGATCACGGCGAGGACGGGCCCGAAGATCTCCTCCTGCGCGAGACGGGCCGTATCGGGCACGTCGACGAAGACCGTCGGCTGCAGGAACCATCCGGGGCCCGGCGCCGTGCTGCCGCCGGCGAGGAGCTTCCCCTCCTTCTTCCCGACCTCGATGTACTCGAGGATCTTCTTCCGCGACCGCTCGTTCACGACGGGGCCCATGCGGTGGTTGCGCTCCGCCGGCCCGACGTCGATCGCCTGCACCTCCGTCGCGAGCTTCGCGACGAAGGCGTCGTAGACCTTGTCGTCGACGATCGCCCGCGAGCAGGCCGAGCACTTCTGCCCTTGGTAGCCGAAGGCAGCCTGGGCGACGCCCTTCGCCGCGGCGTCCAGGTCGGCGTCGCGGTCGACGACGATCGCGTCCTTCCCGCCCATTTCGAGGATCGTGCGCTTCAGCCAGATCTGCCCCGGGTGGACCTTGGCAGCCTTCTCGTAGATGCCGATGCCGACCTCCTTCGAGCCCGTGAAGGCGACGAAACGGACCTTCGCGCTCTGGACGAGGCGGTCGCCGACGGTCGCGCCGCCGCCCGTCACGCACGAGAGCACGCCGGCGGGGATGCCGACCTCGCGCAGGAGGTCGACGAAGTCGGCCGCGATGGCGGCCGAGTCGGAGGACGGCTTCAGGACGACGGTGTTCCCCGTGACGAGCGCCGCCGTCGTCATTCCGGCGAGGATCGCGAGCGGGAAGTTCCAGGGCGGGATCACGGCACCGACGCCCAGCGGGGCGTAGAGGAGCTCGTTCTTCTCTCCCTCGACGGGTGTGACGGGGGCGCCCTGGCCCCATCGGATCGCCTCGCGCGCGTAGAACTCGAGGAAGTCGATGGCCTCGGCCGTGTCGCCGTCGGCCTCGGCCCAGTTCTTCCCGACCTCGTAGACCATGCGCGCCGAGAAGTGGTGCTTGCGCGCGCGCATGCGCCGCGCGGCCTCCAGCAGGAACTGGGCGCGGTCCTCGAAGGAGCGCCGGCTCCAGGCGGGGAACGCGGCGACGGCGGCATCGATGGCGGCGTCGGCATCGGCCACCGTGCCGCTCGGGAACTTGCCCACGACGTGCGTCGGCTCCGAGGGATCGATCGACTCGAACAGCGGCCGGTCGACGATCTCCTTCCCGCCGATCCACATGGGACGGACCTTGCCGCTCGACGCCCGGACCTCCTTCAAGGCCTTCTCGAAGGCCTTGCGGTTCTCGGGGGTCCATTCCGTGAAGGGCTCGTTCTGGAAGGGGGGCGGCGTCGCGGGCATGGGTGACGGAACGGGGCAGGACGGGGCGTGACGGAAGGAGGCGTGGCGGAGCGGAACGTCGCGGATCGAACCGGAACGAGCGCGTCGCTCGGGTCTCGATGCCAGAGCCCGGCGGAGCGGCGCGGCAGTCTACTCCAGGGACTGCGCTCCACCGTTGCGACCCCGGAGGCTCGCCGCGGGCGCGAGCGGGGGCTCTCCCTCGTCGCTACTCGATCAGCCGCTTGTAGATCTCGCGCGTCGCCGTGCTCTTGTTGAGCGTGTAGAAGTGGATGCCCGGCGCTCCGCCGTCGAGCAGGTCGCGGCACTGCTTCGTGGCGTGGTCGCAGCCGACGCGGAAGACTTCCACGGCGTCGTTCCCGCAGCGCTCGAGCCGGGCGAGGAGCTCCGCCGGGAGCTTCGCGCCGCACATCTGCGTGAAGCGCTTGATCTGCTCCACGTTCGTGACCGGCATGATCCCCGGCACGATCGGCACGCCGATCCCGGCGGCCCGCGCACGCTCGACGAAGCGGAAGTAGTCGGCGTCGTCGAAGAAGAGCTGGCTCACGAGGAAGTCGACGCCGGCGTCCACCTTGCGCTTCAGCGCCGCGAGATCGGCGTCGGGATCCGACGCCTCGACGTGCATCTCCGGGTAGCAGGCGCCGCCCAGCGTGAAGTCGAAGTTGGCGCGCAAGAACTCGACGAGTTCGCTGGCGTAGGAGAACCCTCCCTCCACCGCGCGGAACTCGGTCTCACCCTTGGGGGGATCGCCCCGGAGCGCGAGCACGTTCAGCACTCCCGAGGCGCGCAGGCGCGCCGAGACGGCCGCGAGCTCCTCGCGTGTGTGGCCGACGCAGGTGAGGTGCGCCATGGCCGTGAGACCGATCTCGCGCTGGATGCGTGTGACGATCTCGATCGTGCGGTCGCGAGTCGAGCCGCCCGCGCCATAGGTGACGGAGACGAAATCGGGCCGCAGCCGCCTGAGCTCCTGGATGCGCTGGAAGAGCGTCTGCGTGCCTGCGTCGTCCTTCGGCGGGAAGAACTCGAAGGAGAAGACGGGCCGGCCGAGGTCGAAGAGTTCGCGGATCCGCACGGGGCAAGCATACCGGGCTTCGCAGCGAGGCCGGCGCTCCCGGAGGCGATCCGCGAGTTTCTTGCGGCCGAACGGTCCGCGTCGCGCGCTTCCGTCATGCGTACGGCGCGCCGCCGCTCCCGCGGTGGCAAGTCGCCGGACGCCGATCGGCGTGCTGCTCTCGCGAGGCACGCCGGCGACTCGGACCGCGGGATCCGATGCTCGGCATCGGGGAGTCATCGATGATGCGATTCCTCTCCAGCGTTCTTCTCGCGGCCGCGATGGCGGTCCCCCACGGGGATCTCCAGCTGGCCCCGCACCCGAAGGCCCAGAGCTACGCGGAGTGCCTGCAGGCGTGCCTCGAGCAGCTCGTCTCGAATCAGGAGGCCTGCTACCGGACCAACTGCCAGTCCTTCCTCGGCCTGTTCCGCATCTCCTGCAGCGAGCCGGGCTTCTCGATCTGCATGCAGCTCGCGAAGGAGGTCTCGCAAGCGTGCAAGGAAGAGTGTGCGAGCGCGTCCTCGTGAGGGAGCCGAGCGTGGATCGTCCCTCGATCGGGTTCGACGGCGGCCGGAGGCTCCCGTGAGGCACTCGCGTCCCTCCGCGCTGGCCGCCGTCTCGCTCCTCGGCCTGGCTCTGCTGATCCTCGCGTGGCGCATCGCGGTGACGCGGGTGACGGGGGATGCACCCGACGCCGCGCGCGCGTCCGCGCGGCAGTCGAGCGATTCCCGGGATGCGCTCGCCCCGGCTCCTGTGGCGGGCGCGCACCCTTCCGAGCGCCGTCCCGAGGGCGGGGCGCCCCTCGGCTCGCCGGGTCCGGAGAAGGCGCCGACCGTGGATCTCGAGACGGACGCGGACTCGCTCGAGGACGTCGAGCGTCTTCGCGCGATCGCGAAGGAGAAGCGCTTCCACGCGCTGGCCTGGCCCCACGTCGAACGTCTCGCCGAGCGTTGCGCCGGTCGGCCGTCCTTCGCGGCCCGGATCGAGGCTCTGGCCGAGGGATCCGAGGGAGACGTGCCCGGGGTGCGAGCCGCCTTGCATCTCGCCCTCGTCCGGGGCGAACCGACGGCCCGGGCGCCGGTCTTCGGCCGGGAGCGACGATCGGACCCCGAGCCGGAGATCCGCCGAGCCGCGTGGCTCGCCCTCGCGATGCGCGCCCCCTCGGTGGCGTCCGGTCGCGTCGCGCTCGGCCGATTCGAGAGCATGACGGAGCTTCTCGCGTTCCCCCTGGAGACGGCCGTCGTGGCGGAGCCGGAGGATCTCCGAGCGGCCGCCGAGGCCCTGGGCGCGCCCCTGCCCGCCGCAGCCTTCGCGCCGAGATCCCCCTGGAGCTCGGAGGTGCGGGAAGACCTCTTCACGAGGGAAGTCGTGGCGGTCGTCGTCTTCGGTCCGGGAGCGGTGAAGGAGGGAGTCGAGCGCGAGACGTTGCTCGAATGGCTCGAGACCGAGAGCGTTCCCCACGTGGTCCTCCGCGACGCGGCGGCCCATGCACTCGCGCTCGCCTCCGCGGTCGATGCGTCGCTCGTGGAGCGCCTCCTCGCGATCGCCAGGAGCCGCGCGGGCGATCGGGTGGCTCCGACGATCCTGAGGAGTCTCTTGCTGGCGGGGAGCGCGCCGCGGCAGGTCGCCGATGCGCTGGCGGCGGTCCTCGACGCACCAGCGGATCCGGCGCTCCTGCGCGACCGGACTCGCGCGATCGTGTCACTCGGCGAGATGATGCGATCGGATCGGAGCTCCGACCGGGAGATCGCGTCGCGCGTCGCGCTCGAACGCATCGAGTCGAGGGACCGCGATCCCTTCGATCGTGAGCTGCTCCTCGATCAGCTCGCGATCTCCGGCAGCGAACTCCTGCTGCACGCGTCGAAGTCGGTGCTCGACTTCGATTCCGACCCGAGCCTCCGCGCGAGCGCGGCTCGGGCTCTCCAGCTCGTGCGGACGGAGGACCGGCTCTCGGCGATGAACTCGCTGATGGCGTACGCCAGTGCCGATCAACCGGCGTCGGTGCGTCGCGCCGTGGTGCAGTCGCTCGGCGTCATCGGGTCGACCGCCGCCCTCGGGATGCTCGAGGCGCTCGCCGGCGCCGACCCCGATGCGAAGGTCCGAGACCTCGCGCGCGCCGCGGCCGCGTCGATCGAGGCGAGGAGCCGGGGCGGCGGTTGACGCCGAGGGACGAGAAGGAGAGGAGCCGCCTCCGGACGATTCCGAAGGCGGCTCCCGATGCACTTCGCGGCGGGCGCTCGTGCCCGGAGGCGGCGGTGCCTGGAGGACCGGTCAGGACCAGCAGCCCGGCACCCAGACCTGCACCGTTCGATTCTCGTAGTGGCCCGGATCCTGAACGCGGGTCCAGTACCCGGCGCGCACGCACACGCGGATGAAGCGGCCGCAGGAGTCGTAGCGCATCTCGTACACGGGCTCGACCCACACGTCGCGGCACGCGCCCGGGACGAAGACTCTCTCGCAGACGGTCTCGTAGTGGCCGGGGATCCAGACGCGATGGTGCGTCCGGAAGGGAGAGTGGCGGACGAGGCTCGGCGCCGCGTGTCGCGACCCGAAGAAGGGGGATCTCGCGGTCCGAATGCCGAGCGCCTTGCCGAAGTCGGCCGTGAAGGCGACCGAAGGAGCGTTCGGGCTCGCCGTCGCGACGGAGATCTTCACGGCCTGCGCCGGTGCGGTCCCGGCCGCCGTGGCGAGGAAGCCGAGCGTCAGCAGCGAAGGGGCGGCGAGTCCGGCTGTCAGGGCGAGGCCGGCTGTCAGGGAGAAGAGGGTCGAGCTGCGAAGAGGTCGGATCACGATGCACGCTCCTGGGATTCGTCCCGGTTCGTCGCGCCGATCGTGCGGCGACCGGCGCGTCGCGGGTCGAAGCGAAGGACGTGCCGAGCGCGAGGCCGTCGAGGGCCGAGGCCGGAATCGGTGTGGCGGCTCGCGTTGCGTCGTTCCTGGACCGCGCATCGGCGTCGGTCGTGTCCACGTCCGAGGTCAGAGAGGTCGTGAGGAAATCGCCGCCGCTGGCCCGAGGCCGAGCGAGAGCGAGCGAGGCGAGGC
>CAZJHD010000012.1:31959-107478 GCA_964545855.1 uncultured Planctomycetales bacterium | reverse complement strand
AAGGCCACCAGGAGCTTCGAGGCGAGGCCTTCCTGCGCGATCCCCCAGATGCCGCCAGGGTTCCAGACGCGTGCGAGATAGAAGAGACCAGGAACGATCTCGATCGCCTTCTCACCGTGGTGGAGATCGCTCGGCGTGCCCGACGCATCCACCCACGCGAAGACGAGACTCTTCGACAGGAGGTCGACGATCGCCACGACGACGAAGATGACGAGGAAGACCCGCTTGCCGCGGAACCCGAATCGAGTCCGAAGGCGGGATTCCGTCTCCGTGGGCGCCTCGGCGCTCACTCCTCGTCGTCCTGCGCTTCCTCGATCTCCCGGTCCCTCTCGGCGATCCGCGCGTACTCGACGCAGAGCTTCGTGTACGGAATGGCCTCGAGGCGCGCCTTCGGGATGTGCGGGCACGGCTTGCAGAGCTTCCGCGGCTCCTCGATGCAGGGCTCGCAGAGGCCGTAGGAGCCGTCCTGGATCCGGAGCAGCGCCGCGTCGATGTCCCGGATCGTCTGCTCCTCGTTCTCGATCAGGCTCAGCGTGAAGTCCTGGTCGAACGTTTCCGAACCGTGGTCGGCCATGTGGTCGACGCTCACGTCGGACTCGCCGTTCAGGGCCGTGCTCTCCATGCTGCCGACCTGACGGCTCAACTGGTCGCGAAGCCCGAGGAGCGTCGCCTTGAACTTCTTCAGCTCCTCCTTGGTCAGCTTCGTCTTCGGCGGCGGCACGACGACGGGGGACGGCGGCGGCGTGGATGCGGTGCGCGTTCCCTTCTCGGAGCGTGCTCCCGCTGCGGGCGCAGAGGCCTTCTTGGTGCTTCGCTTGGCGGCTTTCTTCGGCATGCGTCGATCCGAGGTGCCTGGGCGGAGCGCGAACGGGCGGCCGAACGTCGGCGCCGTCCACCCTCCGCGTCGATTTTTGGGGCGGCGAAGGTAGTCGGCGCCCCCTGCAGCGTCAACGAAGACCGGCTCGAGTTCGCGCGGCGCTTGACTCTCGTCGCGAGACCGCCAGGCTCCGCGATCGTGGCCCGCAGAACGGCCCCCGAGAGCGACCTACCCGACGGCTTCGCGGCAGCGCTGGCCTCCTTCCTCGATCGCATGACGATCGAGCAGGGCGCGTCGCCCCTCACGATCGCCGCCTACCGGCGGGAGCTCACGCGGTTCGCGCGCTTCCTCGCCGCGCGGGGCGCCGTCGACTTCGCGATCGATGGTCCGGCCCCCATCCTCGCGTTCCTCGCGGAGCGCCGATCCGACGGAGCCTCGGCGTCGACCGTCGCCCGATGCCTCGTCGCGATCCGCATGTGCTGCCGCTTCCTCTTCTCCGAGCGGCTGCTCCCGCGGGATCCGTCCAGCTCGGTCGCGACGCCGCGGCCCTGGAGGAAGCTCCCCCAGGTCCTCTCGGCCGCCGAGACGGCGCGCATCGTCGGCAGCCCCGTCGGAGAGACGCCGCGCACGCACCGCGACCGAGCCATCCTGGAGATGCTCTACGCGACGGGGATGCGCGTGACGGAGGCGATCACGCTCACGCTCGACCGAGTGAGCCTGGAGACGGCGTCGCTGCGCGTCCTCGGCAAGCGCTCGAAGGAGCGCATCGTCCTGCTGAACGACCGCGCCATCGATGCGATCCGCGTCTACCTCGTGGACGCGCGTCCGCGGCTCGATCGCGGCCTGGCGGGGAACGTGGTGTTCCTCTCGCGCACGGGGCGGCCCCTCGGGAGGCCCGACGTCTGGCGCGTCGTGAAGCGCGCGGCGATCGACGCGGGCATCTCCTCGAAGCGCGCGTCCCCCCACAAGCTTCGGCACTCCTTCGCGACCCATCTTCTCGAGGGCGGCGCCGACTTGCGCAGCGTGCAGCAGATGCTCGGTCACGCCGACGTGGCCACGACGCAGATCTACACGCACGTGGACTCGGCGCGTCTCCGCGCCATCCACGACCGCTTCCATCCGCGCGCCTGATCAACGGGGATCGGACTCGGCCGCGCGGTCGGGGGCCAGCGCCTCGACGATCCGCTCCGCGAGGCCCGAAGGGAGCCCGGGCACGCGCTCCTCGATCTCGCGGACGCTCGCCGCCCGGAGGGCTCCGAGGGAGCCGAAGGCGCGCAGCAGCGCCCGGCGCCGCGTCGGACCCACTCCCCGCACGGCATCGAGGGGACCCGTGAGGGAGCCGCGGACGCGGCGATGGAAGCCGACGGCGAAGCGGTGCGCCTCGTCGCGCAGCCGCGCCAGGAGATGACACTCGGCGCTGCGCGGCGGCAGCGGCACGGGGTCGGCGCGTCCGGGGAGGAACACGCGCTCGCCCGAATGCCGGGACGCGCGGTCGCTCGCCTCCACGCGGTCCTTGGCGAGTCCGACGATCGCCACCTCGAAGGCGCCCGCGTCGTCCCGAGCCGCGAGCGCCTCCGCGAGCTGGCCCTTCCCGCCGTCGACGACGATCAGATCCGGCAGCGTCTGCTCCTCGACGTCGCGGCGCAGGGCCCGTCCCACCACTTCGCGCATGGCGGCGAAGTCGTTCTGGCCCGCGAGCGTCGTCACCTTGAAACGCCGGTAGGAGCCCTTGTCGGGCACTCCTCCGACGAAGCGCACGCGCGACGCCACCGTGGCGCTCCCCTGCAGCGTCGAGACGTCGAAGCCGTCGATCGTCGCCGGGGCGATCTCGAGTCCGAGTCGATCGCGCAGCCGCTCGGCAGCCTCCTCCGCCGAGGCCGCCGCGCCTCCCCGGGCCGTGAGCGCGATCCGCGCGTTCTCCGTCGCCATCGCGACCGCCCGTCGCGCGTCGCCCGAGCGCGGGACCGCCAGCGCCACGGGCCCCTCACGCCGCGTCGCGAGCCACTCCGCGATCGCTCCGCGATCGTGGGGCTCCTCCGAAACCCAGACCTCTCTCGGCACGAAGGCGCTCCCGCGGTAGAGCTGCGTCAGGAAGGAGCCCAGGACCTCGGGATCCGGGAGCTCCGTCGAGAACAGGTGCACGCGCCCGCCCTCGAGCTTCCCGCCACGGAACGGGAGCCACTGGATCGCGACGCGCTCTCCCTCGCGATGCAGACCGATCGCATCGCGGTCGATCGCGCGGCCCATCCGGACCCCCTGGGGCTCCGTCGTCTGCCGCAGCGCCTGGAGCTTGTCGCGGAGCGAGGCCGCGCGCTCGAACTCGAGAGCCGCGGCCGCCTCCGCCATGCGCGCCTCGATCATGGCCTCCACGTCGGCCGTCCTCCCGCGCAGCACGTCGACGGCGCGATCCACGAGCGCGCGGTAGGCGTCGCTCGAGATCTCGCCGACGCAGGGCGCGGAGCAGCGGCCGATGGAATGCTTGAGGCAGGGTCTCGACCGATTGCGCAGAACGTTGTCGCTGCAGTCGCGGAGCGGGATGAGCGAGTGGAGGAATCGGATCGTCCGCCGCAGCGCGCCCGCGCTCGCGTAGGGGCCGAAGTAGAGGGCCCGGTCCGCTCGACGGCGACGCACCCACTCGAGGCGCGGGAACTCGGCGGTCGGATCGATCCGCAACAGGAGGAACTGCTTGTCGTCCTTCAGCCGGAGGTTGAAGGGCGGCTTGAAGCGCTTGATGAGCGTGTCCTCGAGGAGGATCGCCTCCGCTTCCGTCGCCGTGACGATCGTCTCGACGCGCGTGGCGCGCCGAGCCAGCAGAGGAACGAGGGGCCGACCGTCTCCCCGCTCCCTGAAGTAGCTCCGCACCCGGGAGCGGAGGTCCTTCGCCTTCCCCACGTAGAGCGGCGCGCCTCCGGCGTCGCGGAAGACGTAGCAGCCGGCGGCGCTCGGCACGTCCTCGAGGACGATGGTTCGGGTCTCGTCGCCGCGCACGGCGGCCGATCGTGCCTCCCGTGGCGCATCGGTGCGAGGGGCGGCTCGACGACGACGCCTCGGAACGCGCGAATGGGGTGGATGAGGGGACTTGAACCCCCGACCCCCTGAGCCACAGTCAGGTGCTCTAACCAACTGAGCTACACCCACCACGCGAGCGGCGCGCGAGACTACGGGCGCTCGATGCCGCGTCAAGTCGAGAAGCGATTGACGACGTCTTCCCGAGGCGATATCACCCTCGGCCCACTTTCCGGCGCCCCTAGCTCAGTTGGTAGAGCAGCTGACTCTTAATCAGCGGGTCGTAGGTTCGAATCCTACGGGGCGCACCAATCCTCACTCCATCGAGCGGAGAGTCAGGGAGGGAACGAGACCCTGGGTGAAATCGGCCCCGATCGTCGTCTCCCGCTGGATCGCAGTCGGCTGCCGAGCGGATGCGTCGCCCACGCGACGAGGGTCGTGAGGAGTGACGGAACGCGCGCGGCGCGCAGGCTCCGCACGGACGCCGCCTTCGGACATACAAGGAGCGTCCGAAGGAATACACTGGCCCTCGATCCGTCCGCGGGAGTGGCGGAACTGGCATACGCGCGGGACTTAGGATCCCGTGGGGCAACCCGTAAGGGTTCGAATCCCTTCTCCCGCACCACCTGCGCCCCATGCCGAGCGAACCGCCGAAGCCTCAGCGGCAGACCGAGGCCCGGACTCCGGGCTTCGACGAGGCGAAGCCCACGCCGAGCACGCCCAGCACGCGCGACGGATGGGACGCGGACCGCCATCGCGACTCGATCGAGTTCTTCACGGCCCAGGACCAGCGTCCCGGCGCGCGCGACGAGACCGCGCGACGCAACCAGTTCTGCCCGAAGTGCAGGGGAGTCGTCGACTGGACGGCGGTCCACTGCCCCCACTGCGACGCCGAGATCCCGAGAGCGCTGCGCGACTACTACAACTTCTCCGACTTCGAGGCGCCCGTCGATCGGCGCGACCTCGGGCCGATCCTGACGGCCCTCGCGCTCCTCGTCCTCCTCGCCGCCGCGGCGATCGGGGGAGCGATCGTCCTCGTCCGCTGGATCGTGGGGTAGCCTTCGGAGCTCCCCGGCCGCCGGGGCACACCGCGAACCGCCCGGACCTGTCCTCGCAGGACGCTGAAATGGGCATTCGAGCTGCGCACGGGCCTCGTCGCCCGCTGCGTCGTTGCACCGCCGCCGACGGTTCTCCCGGATACGACGGAGGCGACGCGCCTCGCACCGAGCAACGATTCCTCGCGCTCGCTCTGCGAAGCCCCTCTTCAGCGGCCTGCTAGACTTCTGTCCCTTCCGGCGACGGTCCGACCCCCTTCCGTGCCGATCTCACCTTCGAAGACCCTTCACCCTGGCCACCGATTGAAGCGCTCCGAGATCCTCCAACGCATCGAACGCGAGATCCTCGTCCTCGACGGTGGCTACGGGACCACGTTCCAGCAGAACGGCCTGAAGCCCGGTCAGCCGCCCGAGGATCTCCTCTTCGAGAAGCCCGATCTGGTGGAGCGGGTGCACCGGATGTACGTGGAGGCGGGCGCCGACATCGTGCTCACGAACACGTTCGGCGCCTGCCCGACGCGGCTCGAGGACGTGAGCATCCCCGCGTCTCGGACGGCCGAGATCAACCATCGCGCGGTCGAGGTGGCGCGCCGCGCCACCCAGGGGCGCGCCCTCGTCGCCGGGAACATCGGGCCCAGCGGGAAGCTGATCGCGCCTCTCGGCGAGCTCAGCTTCGACGACGCCATCGCCAACTACACGGCGCAGGTGAAGCCCCTCGTCGAGGCGGGCATCGACCTGATCGTCATCGAGACGATCATCGACATCCGCGAGCTGAAGGCGATCGTCTGCGCGATCCGCGACCACTTCGATGGCTTCGTCATCGCGCAGATGGCGTTCAACGAGGACGCGCGCGCCTTCACGGGCACCGAGCCCGAAGCGCTGGCGACGGTGCTGGAGGCGATGGACGTCGATGCCATCGGCGCCAACTGCTCCGTGGGACCCGACCTGCTGGTCCCCGTCCTCCAGCGCATGGGACGCGTGACGGCGATGCCGATCTGCGTCGAGCCGAACGCGGGCCTTCCGCGTCTCGTGAAGGGTGAGAACTTCTGGCCCGGCAAGCCCGAGGACTTCACCGAGTTCGCCGCTCAGTTCGTCGCCGCCGGTGCGAACTTCATCGGCTCCTGCTGCGGCTCGACTCCGGAGTTCACGCGCGCGATCCGCGACGTCGTGAAGCGCATGGAGCCGGTTCCCCGCTCGCCCGCTCCCTACACGAAGCTCGCGAGCCGCTTCGACATGCTCCGCATCGGCGACGGCTTCCCGATCCCTATGGTGGGCGAGCGGATCAACCCCACGGGACGCAAGCGGCTCCAGGCGGAGCTGAAGGCCGGGAACTTCGCCTTCGTCCGCGACGAGGCCGTGAGCCAGGTCGCCCAGGGCGCGGCCATCCTCGATTGCAACGTGGGGGTGGGCGGCCTCGAGTTCGACGAGCCGCGCACGATGGTGGAGGCCGTGCGCGTGCTGCAGTCGGCCGTCCGAGTTCCGATCCAGATCGACTCGCCGGACATCGCGGCGCTCGAGCAGGGGCTCAAGGAGGCCGACGGCAAGCCGATCGTGAACTCGATCTCGCTCGAGTCGCCCGAGCGCATCGATCCCTTGCTCCCCCTCATCCGGCGCTACGGCGCCGCCGTGCTCGGTCTCGCCATCGGCGAGGACGGGATCCCCGACACTTGGGAGGGCCGTCTCGCCGTCGCGGAGCGCATCGTCGAGAAGTGCCTCGCGGCGGGCATCGCGCGTCAGGACATCCTGATCGACTGCATCACGATGCCCGCCTCGGCGGACACGTCGAAGGTTTGGGCCACGATCACGGCGCTCCGCGAGGTGAAGGCGCGCCTCGGCGTGCGGACGGCGCTGGGCGTCTCCAACGTCTCCTTCGGCCTCCCACGCCGGCCGATCGTCACGAAGACCATGCTGGCCATGGCCCTCGCGAACGGGCTCGACTTCCCGATCGTGAATCCCGGCGACGCGGAGATCCGCGAGGTGATCCACGCAGCGAATCTCCTCCAGAACCGCGATCCGGACTCCGCGCGCTACCTCGAGGAATACGGAACGGGCGAGAAGAAGGCGAGCCGCCGGACCACGAAGATCGACCCGGCCACGATCCCCGTGACGGAGCTCCTCTACCAGTCGATCGTCGAGGGAGACCGCGACAACGTCCTCGATTGGATCGACCGCGCGCTCGCCGAGGGGATGACCCCGATGGACATCAACAACCTCCATCTGGTCCGCGGGATGAACGAGGTGGGACGCCTCTTCAACGACAAGGTCTACTTCCTGCCCCAGGTGATCCTGTCCGCGGAGACGATGCAGAAGGCGTTCAAGAAGCTGCGTCCTCTGCTGCCCAAGGACGACAACCTGCGCCGCGGATGCTTCGTCGTCGCGACGGTTCGCGGGGACGTCCACGACATCGGGAAGAACATCGTCGCTGCCGTGATGGAGAACCACGGGTGGGAGGTCCACAACCTCGGCAAGAACATCCCGCGCGAAGCGATCGTCGACGCGGCATGCGAGAAGAAGGCCGACCTCGTGGGACTCTCGGCCCTGATGACGACGACGATGGTCGAGATGAAGCGCGTGATCGACCACTTCGTCGAACGCGGGATGCCGGAGTCGAAGATCATCATCGGCGGCGCGGTGACGTCGCAGAAGTACGCCGAGGAGATCGGAGCCGCCGGCTGGGGCCGGGACGCCGTGGACGCCGTCCACAAGGCGAGCGCGATCTGCGGGCACGAGGATGCGAAGGTCGCGCCCTCGGCGCCGACCAAGGCCGGTTGACGGCTCCCCCGCCGCTGGCGGCCCGCCGCGCCGGTGGCAGGATGGACGCGATGGAACCGCCGATCCGCGGCCGCCACGCGCGCCAGATCCGCGTCGCCGGCATCGGCGAGGAGGGGCAGCGGCGCATCGGGCGCGCTCGCGTCGCCGTGGTCGGACTCGGCGCGCTCGGCTCCGTCGCGGCGGAGATGCTCGCCCGCGCGGGCGTCGGGCAGCTCGTCCTCGTCGACCGCGACTTCGTCGAGGAGACCAACCTCCAGAGGCAGGTGCTCTACACGGAGGCGGACGCCCGAGAGGGAACGCCGAAGGCCGAGGCGGCTCGACGAGCGCTCGCCGCCGTCGACTCGGCGATCGCGATCGAAGCGCATGTCGCCGATCTCACTCCCGCGAGCATCGACCGCCTCCTTCGAGGCGCCGACGTCGTCGTCGATGGAACGGACAACTTCTCGACGCGCTATCTCCTGAACGACTGGTCCGTCGAGCGAGGCGTCCCCTGGGTCTATGGAGCCGCCGTGTCGACGGCGGGACTCGTGATGCCGGTGCTCCCTGGCGAGACGGCTTGCCTGCGCTGCGTCTTCCCCGAGCCCACGCCGCCGGAGCAGACGGAGACCTGCGAGACGGCGGGGATCGTCGCATCGGCCTCGGGGATGATCGCCCTCGCGGAGGCGACGGAGGCTCTCAAGATCGTCTGCGGCGCGAGGGAGGCCTTGCAGCGAGGCCTCCTCCAGCTCGACCCCTGGGCCGGCAGCTACCGCCTCCTTCGGGTCGACCGCGATCCGGGCTGCCCTTGCTGCGCACGCGGGGAGCGCCCCTTCCTCCGGGGCGAGCGCGGCGACGCGACGGCGACGCTCTGCGGGCGCGACAGCGTGCAAGTGAGCCCATCGCCGGCAGCAGGACGCGAAAGACGCGTCGATCTCGCGGCGCTGTCCCTGCGTCTCCCCGGCGTGGAGCGCGTGACCCCCCACTTCGTGCGCTTCGTCGCCGAGGGCCATCGGGTCACGCTCTTCCCCGACGGCCGCGCCATCGTCGGAGGGACCGTCGAGCCCGCCGTCGCGCGGGGACTCTACGCGCGCTGGATCGGCGCCTGAGGGGCGCGCGCCTCCGTGCGCCCCTCGGAGCGCACGAGGCGCTCGCCGCGCTCCACGCGCTCGAAGAACGGCTGGAGGTCGGACGCCTCGAGAGTCTCCTTCTCCAGGAGGAGACCCGCGCTCTCCTCGAGGATCGTCCGGTTGCGCGCGAGCACGGCGCGCGCGCGATCGAAGGAGCGGTCGACGATCTCCCGGACGGCGCAGTCGATCTCACGCGCGGTCTCCTCGCTGAAGCTCCGCGGGCGCAGGCTCGGAATACCCGGGCCGAGCCATCCCTGGGGCTCCGTGTCGTAGGCGACGGAGCCGAGCTCCGGCACCATCGCGTAGCGCGTGACCATGCTCCGCGCGATCTCCGCGACCTTCGCGAGATCGTCGGCCGCCCCCGTCGAGAAGTGGCCGAACACGAGGTGCTCCGCCGCGCGTCCGCCCAGGAGGACGGACATCTTCTGCTCGAGCTCCTCTCGCGTCATGAGGTAGCGCTCGTCCGTCGGCCTCGTGATCGTGTAGCCGAGCGAGCCGATGCCGCGCGGGATGATCGACACCTTGTGCACCGGATCGGTCGAGCCGAGCGCTCCGGCCACGAGCGCGTGTCCCATCTCGTGGTGGGCGACGATCGTCCTCTCGCGCGGGTTCAGGAGACGATTGCGCTTCTCGAGACCGGCGACGATCCGCTCGATCGCATCCGTGAAATCCTGGAGTGCGACGTTCGACGCGTCGCGTCGCGTGGCCGCCAGGGCGGCCTCGTTCACGAGGTTCGCGAGGTCGGCGCCCGTGAAACCCGGCGTGAGCGCCGCCACTGCCTCGAGGTCGAGTTTCGGGTCGACACGCACGCGCTTCGAATGGACCGAGAGGATCTGTGCGCGGCCGCGCCGGTCGGGACGATCGACGAGCACCTGCCGGTCGAATCGGCCCGCGCGCAGGAGCGCCGGATCGAGGATCTCGGGACGGTTGGTCGCCCCCAGCAGGACGATCCCACTGGAGGAATCGAAGCCGTCGAGCTCCACCAGGAGCTGATTCAGCGTCTGCTCCTTCTCGTCGTGGCCGCCGAAGCCCGTCGTCGAGTTCCGTGCCTTGCCGAGGGCGTCGAGCTCGTCGACGAAGATGATGCACGGCGCCTTGGAACGCGCCTGCTCGAAGAGATCGCGCACCCGAGCCGCTCCGACCCCGACGAACATCTCGACGAACTCCGAGCCGCTGATGGAGAAGAACGGAACGTTCGCCTCGCCTGCGACCGCACGCGCGAGGAGGGTCTTGCCCGTGCCGGGCGGTCCCACGAGGAGGACGCCCTTCGGCATCCGCGCGCCGAGCCTCCCGTGCGACTTCGGATCCTTCAGGAAGCTCACGATCTCCTGGAGCTCTCCCTTCGCCTCGTCGACGCCCGCCACGTCGTCGAAGCGCGTGGCGATCTGCGTCTCCACGTAGACCTTCGCCTTGCTCTTCCCGATCGTGAGCAGACTCCCGCCGCCGCGGCCCGAGGCCATGCGCCGCACGAAGAGGACCGCGAGACCCATCAGGAGCACGATCGGCACGATCCAGACGAGGAGCGACAGGATCGAACCCGTTTCGGCCATGCCCCTGTAGGCCACGCCGTGCGCGTCGAGCTCCTCGGCGAGCGCCGGGTCGACGCGTGTGGTGATGAATCGGGGCTTGCGATCGCCCGGATCGATCAGCTCTCCCTGGATCTGCTCGCCCACGACGAGGACCTCCTTCACCTTCTTCTCGGCAACGAGCTGGCGGAACTCGCTGTAGGGGATCGTCTCGAACGTACGACCCCGGCTCCAGAGGTCGTGCACCAGCACGATGCCGAGGAGCGCGAAGAGCACGTAGGCGAGGTTGAATCGAAACGCCCGCTTCATCGCGGCGCCAGGGTAACTCCGGGGCGCGGGCCCGCGCACCGCAGGCGTACGATCGGAGGGGAGTCCCCGTCCCGTGACCATCTACCTCGATCACGCCGCCACCTCGTGGCCGAAGCCGATCGCCGTGCTCGACGCGTGGCGGCGCTACCACGAGGCCGTTCCCGGCAGCCCTGGCCGCGGCGGCCACCGGGGTGCCGTCGAGGCCGGCCGGCGCGTCGAGGCCGTGCGCCTCGCGCTCACGGAGCTGCTCGGGGGAGACGATCCGAGCCGCCTCCTCTTCGCTCCCTCGTGCACCCACGCGCTGAATCTCGCCCTGCGCGGCCTGCTGCGCCGTGGAGACCACGCCGTCGCCACCACGCTCGACCACAACTCGGTCCTGCGGCCCCTCGCGGCTCTCGCCGAGGAGCGCGGGCTCGAGATCTCGATCGTCCGCGCGACCCCCGAAGGGTTCGTGACGCCGGATTCCTTGCGCGCGGCTCTGCGGCCCGCGACGCGCCTCGTCGCGCTCCCCCATGCGTCGAATGCGCTCGGCACGATTCAAGACGTGGACCGCCTCGCCCGCGAGGCGCACCAGGCCGGCGCCCTCGTCCTCCTCGACGCGGCGCAGAGCGCCGGCACGATCCCGGTGGACGCGCGACGGCTCGGAGCCGACCTCGTGGCCGTTCCGTCGCACAAGGCACTCCTCGGCCCCTCCGGAGCCGGCGCGCTCCTCGTCGGACCGGGCATCGCTCTCGAGCCCGATCGCTTCGGCGGAACGGGCCACGACTCGCACTCCCATCGACCCGCGATCGCCTGGCCCTCGAGCTTCGAGCCAGGGACCGGGAATCCCGCGGGCGTCGTCGCGTGGGGAGAGGGCATTCGGCACGTCGCCGACGAGGGTCTCGACGCGATCGCAGCGCACGAGAGGCGCCTCGTGCGGCGCCTCGAGGAGGCGCTGCTCCCCATCCCGGGAGTCCGTCTCTTCGGATCGCGGGACGTCGATCGGCGCGTGGGGGTCCTCTCCCTGTCGATCGACGGGTCCGAGCCTGCCGAGGTGGCGGCCGTGCTGGACAGCTCCTTCGGCATCCTCGTCCGCGCCGGGCTCCTCTGCGCGCCGGAGGCGGCGGCGAGCGCCGGCGCACCCCCGGGCGGGTTCGTGCGGCTCTCCGTCGGACTCTCGACGACGGCCGAAGACGTCGACGCGGCGGCGCGGGCGATCGAGGAGATCGCCGCCGGCGCGGAGCCGTGACGTCGCCCGACACACCCTCCGTGGTCGCCGTCGTCCTCGCTGCGGGCGCGTCGCGACGGCTCGGACGGTCGAAGGCGCTCCTCGCCTTCGGACCCGACACGGCGCTGTCCGTCCTCGTGGAGACGCTCCGCATCGCCGGCGTTGCGTCGATCGTCGTCGTCGCGGGAATCGACGAGGCGGTCGCCGTCGAGGGATCGCGCTGCGGATGCGCCGTCGTCCGCAATCCGCGCCCGGACGCCGGCCGCACGGGATCGGTGCAGATCGGTCTCGCGTCGTTGCCGCAGTCGGCGGCGATGCTCCTCGCTCCAGTCGACGCGCCGCTCGTGGCGCCGGCGACGGTTCGTGCCGTGCTCGATCGCGGCACGGACTCGCCGATCGTCCGACCGCGCTGCCGGCTGGGGGCCGGCCATCCGACGCTCTTCGCGGCGGCGCTCCGCCGGGAGATCGAGGAGCTGCCCGTGGAAGCGTCCCTTCGCGATCTGGTGCGCCGCGACGCGGGCCGCGTCCTCGATGTGGCGACCGACGATCTCGAGGTGACCGCCAATCTCGACACGCCCGAGGCCTACACGGAGGCGCTCGCCCGATGGGCCGCGCGGGGTGGCCGCTGACGGGGCGGCCTCCGTCCGGCGCTGCGCGGCGGGGATTCCTCGGCGATCGCTGGGCCCCTCGGCGGACGCTGCTGACCCGAAGACGCGGCCGCGCGTCGAGCCGCACGTCGAGCCACTCAGTGCGCCGAAGCCGTGGCCTCGGGCGTGCCGAGAGCGTCCTCGAGGGCGCGCTCGAGGAGGACGCCGAGCATCTCGCGGCGATAGCGCGGCGAGAAGAAGGTGTTCCGGTACGGCTTCGACTGGGCGTGGAGCTCGGCCGACAGCTCCCGCGCGAGCTCCGGACCCGGGGAACGGCCCCTCGCGATCGAAGCGACCTCCGGGTGGAGCAGCGGCGCCGAACCGATCGCCGTCGTCGCGACGGCGCACTCGACGATGAGGCGATCCTCCGTGCGCAAGGCGACCGCGACGCCCGCGTCGGGGAAGTCGATCGACTGGCGCAGCCGCAGCTTCCGGTAGGACGCGCGGAGTCCGCGCACGGCGGCCGGCCAGCGCACCTCGACCAGGATCTCGTCGGGCTCCTTGACGAAGCGGCGGATCCCGTCGTCGACCCAGAACTCCCGCGCGGGGACGTCGCGACGTCCGCGCGGCCCTGCGAGAACCACGGTCGCGTCGAGGACCAGCAGCACCGGCGCGAGATCGCCGCAGTAGGTCGCGACGCAGAACTTCTCGCCCGGGATGACGCGGCAGACGTCGGCCTCCGCCTTCAAGCACGAGTCGTGCGCCACGCGCCACCAGTAGGTCTGGTTGAAGTGGTAGCAGCGGGTGTCCTGCAGGAGATTCCCACCGACGGTCGCCGACTCCCGGATGAGGGGCGAAGCGACGTCCTGGGCCGTCGCGGCGAGGGCCGGCGCGACGCGGCGGATCTCGGGCGACTCGGCGACGCGCCACAGGAGCTCGCCCGCGCCGACGCGCGTCTCCGAGAGGCCGAGCATCTCGGGAACGTGCCGCAGCGAGATCACGTGCGGGCGGACGTTGATGCGGCACTTGTAGTTGGCCAGCAGATCGGTGCCGCCGGAGAGGAAGTCGTAGGCCTCTCCTCGTGCCGTCAGCTCCGCCGCCTTCGCGATCGCCTCGTCGAGGCTCCTCGGACGATGGAGCTCGAAGGACGGGAGCATCATCGGAGCACCCCCGTCGCACGCTTCGGCTTCGCACTGCGCCCGGCCTTCGCGATCCCGGCGAGGATCCGCTCCGGCGTGATCGGCACCGAGTGCGAACGGACGCCCACGGCGTCGTAGATGGCGTTCGCCACCGCCGGAATCACGGGCGCGAGCGCGCCTTCGCCGCATTCCTTCGCTCCGAAGGGCCCCTCGGGATCGATCGACTCGACGACGATCGAGTGGATCCGCGGCGTGTCCAGCGGGCCGAGCACCTTGTACTCGAGCAAGTTGGCGTTCAGCACCTGTCCCTTCAGGTACCGCATGTCCTCGCTCAGAGCCTGACCGAGTCCCATGTGGACCGAGCCCTCGATCTGCCCCTCGACGACGACGGGGTTGAGGGCACGCCCGCAATCGTGGGCCGCCCAGACGTCGAGCACGCGCACGAAGCCCGTGCTCGGATCGACCTCCACTTCCGCGACGAAGGCCTGGAACGAGTACGTCGGCGAGAGCCCCGCATTGGCGCCCTTGAAGTCGCCGCCGAGGCGCGGCGACTGGTACGACCCCGAAGCCGTCAGCGCGCCGACGCCGCGCATCGCTTCCTTCACGGCCGCGTCGAAGGACACCGAGACGGACGGGTCCGTCGTGTCGACGAGCTTCTCGTTGCGTGCGAGGAAGCTCTGCGCGGGCCGCCCCGTGAGTCTCGATGCGGCGACCTGGAGCTTCTCGAGCACCGCGAGGGACGCGTTGCGGGCCGCGTTCCCCGCCATGAAGGTGACTCGGCTGGAGTAGCTGCCGAGGTCGATCGGCGCCGTATCGGAGTCCTCCGTACGCACGCGGATCCGCGAGATCGGGATCCCGAGGGGCTCGGCGACGCACTGCGCGAGCATCGTGTCGGATCCCTGCCCCGTGTCCGCCGCGAGCGAGTGGACGGTGACGCCGGCATCCAGGTCGATCTTCAGATGCACCGTCGACTGCGGCACCTGGCCGAACTTGGCGTCCGGGTGGAAGTCGAAGTGGATCGGCAGAGCGCTGCCGGAGATGTAGAAGCCGCAGCCGAGGCCGATCCCTCGGCCATAGGGGAGCCGGCGGAACTTCTCGTTCCATCCCGAGGCCTCGCGCGTGCGGTCCAGGCACTCGACGAGACCCGTCGACGTGATCCGGAATTGGTTGACCGTGAAGGAATTCGCCTCGAGCGCGTTCTTCTTCCGCACGTCGAAGGGATCGAGCCCGAGGCGCTCGCAGAGCTTGTCGATCTCGCACTCGATCGCGAAGCGCGCGTTCACGCTGCCGTGTCCACGCATGGCTCCGGAGGGTGGCTTGTTCGTGTAGACCCGGCGGCCGCTGTAGCGGAAGTTCGGGATCTTGTAGGGCCCCTGGGAGAGGACGCCGTTGTAGTAGGTCGTGACGACACCGAAGGAGCCCCACGCGCCGCCGTCGATCAGCGCCTTCGCGTCGAGTCCGGTGAGCGCGCCGTCGGCGGCCATCCCGATGCGGATCTCGTAGAGCGTCGGATGGCGTCCGTGATTCGTGAGGAAGACGTCTTCGCGGTCGAAGTTGATCTTGACGGGCCGCCCCGCCTTGCGGGCGAGCAGCGCCGCGACCATCTCGTGCGGGAACGGATCGCTCTTGCCTCCGAATCCGCCTCCGACCATCGGACGCACGATGCGGATGCGGTGCATCGGCATCTGCATGACTTCCGCCATCGACCGGTGCAGATAGTGGGGCACCTGCTGCGCCGAGATCACCACGAGCCGGCCGTCGGGCTCGAAGTGCGCGATCACGCAGTGCGGCTCCGTGAAGGCGTGCGTCACCGGCGCGAAGTCGTACTTCCCCTCGGAGACGGCGGCCGAAGCGGCGAAGGCGCCCTCCACGTCGCCGAAGTTCTGGTCGACGGCCTTGTGGACGTTCGTGCCGCCGACGGTCTTCGTCTGCAGGGGAACGTCCGTCGGGGCGAGCCCCTTCACGGGATCGAGGCACGGCTCGAGGATCTCGTATTCCACGCGGATCGACTCCGCCGCGGCGATCGCCGTCTCCTCGTCGTCGGCCGCGACGGCCGCGACGACGTCTCCGACGTACTTCACACGCTCCACGCAGAGAGCCGTCTCGTCCTTCGAGATCGGCAGCACGCCGAACTTCACGCCTGCACCCACGTCGGCGCCCGTGACGATCGCCCGCACACCCTCCATCGCTTCGGCCGCGGAGATGTCGACGCGCAGGATCCGTCCGTGGGCCACCGTCGATCGAACGAGCTTGCCGATCAGCGTCCCCGCGATACGGAAGTCGTCGGTGTAGAGGCCTTCCCCCGTCACCTTCTTCCAGGAGTCGACGAGCGGTGCGTTGCGGCCGACGACCTGGAAGCCCGCGACCCCCGCGGCGTCTCCGCCGGCGCGCGCGGCGTCCTCACGCGCTCCTCTCCTCCGCGCACCCGTCATCGCCCGGCTCCCGAGACCGGGGCCAGCCCCTGCGCGGATCGGGGCTCCGAAGCATGGGAGTCCGTTCCGGGCGCCGAGCGGTCCGCCCGGCCATCGCGCAGCTCGTGGCCAGCGCGCTCGACGGCCTCGAGGATCTTCGTGTAGCCGGTGCATCGGCAGAGATTCCCTGCCAGCGCGTCGGCGATCTGTCCCCGATCCGGAGCGTCGACCCGCCCGAGGAGCGATGCTGCGGTCATCAGGAATCCCGGCGTGCAGAAACCGCACTGCGAAGCGCCGCACTCGGCGAACGCGCGCTGCAGGGGATGGAGGCTCTCGCCGCAGCGCAGGCTCTCGATCGTCCGCACGTCGGCCCCTTCGACCTCGGCCGCGAGCGTGAGACATCCGAGCCGCGCCCGGCCGTCCACGACGACCGTGCAGCAACCGCACGTGCCCATGTCGCAGCCGCGCTTCGTGCCGGTCAGGTTCAGCGTGTCCCGGACCGCATCCAGAAGAGTCGCCGCGGGCCGAACGGCGACGTGGTGGTCCGCCCCGTTGACGCGGAGCCGGATCAGGATCTTGCGCATGGAGCCAGCATAGCAGTCGCGGCCGTGCGCTCGCCCCCCGCGCGGAGCGGCTCGACGCGGGTCCGAACTGCGGTGCGCGCGGCGGCGATTCCTTCGCGACCGTTCAGAGGTCGTCGCGGCCCTTCGGTCGAAGCATGGCGTCGAAGGGAACTCGGCTCAGCTGCATCCAGAGATCCGCGTACATCGCGTGATCGGCCGGGAGGCTGCGCCTGCGCTTCCCCTGGTGCGGAGCCAGGAGCTTCGGCGGGTAGTGCCCTGCTCCCAGGACTTCGAACGTTCGGCTGCCGCCGCCGAGGAGGACGGAGGCGAACCGGCTGCTCGCCTCCGAGAGCCACAGATCCGGCAGCACTCGCGCACGGACCGCGAGATCGCGCACGGCCTCCTCCAGACGCCGCCGGTCGAGCTCGCCGCGCAGGAACTTCCACGCGATGCGCACCGTCTCCTGCCGCCGATCGGGCTCCTGCGGGTCGGGTGCGAGGAGATCGACGGCCCCCGCATCTCCGAGGACCGCCAGCAGGAGGGCCGCCTCGCCTCGGGTCTCGTCTCCTCCGGCCTTCCAGCCCTCCCGCGCCTGCTCCAGGAGCGTCGCTCGCTGCTCGGGCTCGAGCCCACCGCGGATCGCGACGAGCGCGGCGGAAGCGAAGCGCCCATGCTCCCCAGGTGCTCTCTCCGGCCAGGGCGGCACCACCAGTCGGTCCCACCACCCACGCGCGGCGAAGGCCCCGAACCAGGCGGGACGGAGCGAGGGCTCGCGCTCCAGCACGGCGAGCTCCGCGAGATCCGGCTCTCCGTGCCCCATTCCGAGCACGACGATTCGCGCCTCGCGCAGCTCCGGAGCGCTGGAGTCACCCTTGCGAGGAGGCTCGAAGGAGCCGAGGAGAGCGCATCGCGCCAGGACCGGATCGCCCGATTGGACGTCCGCGGCGGCTGCCGGTGTCTTCGCGTCGAGGCCAGCCCATGCGATGCCGAGCCAGAGACCAGCCCGCACCGCGGGCTCGCGCACGTCCTTCAGCAGGAGCGGCGCCTTCGTCGAGAAGCTCGGCGCCTTCGACCGCGCGGAGGCGACGGCCAGCGCGCCGAATAGGTCGGGCTCGCGCTCGGGATGTCGCAGGGCCGACTGGATGCGGGCCTCCATCGCGTCCGCCCCCCGGTCGCTTCGCCGAGCGAGGCCCAAGGCCGCCGCGATGCGGACGTGCTCGTTCTCGGCCTCGCGATCCACGAGCGCCAGGAGCGCCTCGCGCGCCGATTCTCCCGGGCAGGCGCCGAGCGCATAGGCACCGACGACGGCGGCGTCGACATCGGCTCCGAGCTTCCTCTCACCCAGCCAGCTCGCGAGAGCGACGCCCGACGTGACATCGCCGATCTCCCCCAGCGCGATCGCTGCGGTGCGCACCTTGTGTCCGTTCCCGGACTGGAGCCCGCGCGCGATCTCGGGAACGGCCTCGGGGCCGATCTCGACGAGCCGCTCGACGGCGCCCCTCCGCAGGATCGAGTCCTCGTTGACCGTGCTCCCGAGGATCTCGTCGACCCTCTGAGCGAGGGCCCGGCGGCGCGCGGCGGCGTCGGCCTGGGCCCCGAGGCTGCCCGATGCGAAGAGTGCGATCGTCGAGCCGATGAGAAGCAGTTGCTTCGGGAAGCCGAGCATGGACCGACAGCCTCGCGTTCGGGAGGGCCGTCCGCAACCGCTTCAGCGCCCTGGGGAAGCGCGTCGAAAACCCCTAGCAGGCCGCTGAAGAAGGGATTCGCCGAGCGAGCGCGAGGAATCGTTGCTCAGTGCGAGGCGCGTCGCCGCCGCCGTATCCAGGAGATGCGTTGGCGGCCACGCAACGACGCAATGGGAGACGAGGCCCGCGCGCAGCTCGAATGCCTTCTTCGGCGTCCTCTTGGAGTCCTGGCGAAGCCCGATGGCGCTGACCGGCAACCTCGCGAACTTCCGGCTCGGAGATCTCCTCCAAACGCTCTGGCAGAACCAGACTTGGGGCGTGCTCCGGCTCCGCTCGGGGTCCAGGCGGCGGGAGCTCGCCGTTTCGCCCCAGGGCGTGGCGCTCCTCGACACGGGCTCGATCGCACGAGACCGAGTGATCGAACGCCTGGTGCACTCCGGTCACCTCTCGAGCAAGGCACTCGAGCTCGCGGCCAAGCAGGAGAACGCGCGCACGTCCCTCGAGGCTCTCCTGAGCGGTCTCGGACCGGTCGATTCGGAGGCCCTCGACACGGCCCTTCGCGCCGAGGCGCTGGAGCAGATCCACGGGCTGCTCGAGTGGGTCGACGGCGATTTCGAGCTGCTGGAGGGAGAGGCGGCCGTCGGAGAACCGAGTTCGAGGTCGCTCGACGTCTCGGGATTCGTCCTCGACGCGGCGCGCCGGCTCGACGAGCGCCAGGTATGGGGAGATCGCTTCCCCGATCCGGAAGAGCGCTTCGTCGCCTGCGACCCTTCGAGCCCCCTCGACGAAGGTACGGCGCGGATGCTCTCGTCCTTCGATGGGACCACGTCCCTGCGCGCCGTCGCCGACCGCATCACGGGCGACTACTTCTCGACCGCGAAGATCGCCGTCGAGCTGGAGGCCGGCGGCTACGTGCGACGGCTCGACTGGAACGAGTGTCTCGCCCTGGCGGAGCGGCTCGCAGCGGAGGGAGATCGAAACGCCGCGCAGAATCTGCTGCGCGTCGTCGGAGAGAAGCGGGATCCGCCGTCCGTCGAAGCGTTGCTGGATCTCGCCGAGCGGCGACGCTCGATCGGTGACGAGCGCGGGGCGGCGCAGACGCACTGCGCCATCGCCGAGTGGCACCTGGCCTGCGGCGATTCCGCGGCTGCCGCCGAAACGCTGCGCGGCGCGATCGCGCTGAGGCCGAGCGAGCTCGATCTCCGCGAACGGCTCGCCGCGCTGATGCGCTGCAATGCGGAGGCGAGCGGCGAGGAGCTGTTCGCCGCGGTGCGCGACGTTCTCCTCCTCCGAGCGGAGCGGGGAGTGTTCGACGGCGCCGAGGACCTCGAACGGGAGGTGGTGCAGCTCCTGCCCCCAGATCCCGAGGAGGAGGCGAAGGTCGCGCTCGCGCTCGGGCGCATCGGACGCCGACCCGCCGCCGCGGAGATCCTCTGCCGCGCCGGCATGCGGAGGCTGCGGCATCGAGGGGGAGAGCGAGCGGCCGCGGAGCTCTTCCAGGAGGCCCTGAGGCTCGTCCCCGAGCACGGAATGGCACGGGCCGCTCTCGCGAAGACGCTCGGCGCGCGCTCGCATCGGAAGCGCCACGCCGCGTTGATCCTCGTTGGCCTGATGGCCGTCGCGAGCCTGTGCGCGGTCCCGATCCGAGGTGAGCTGCGCGAGAGGGAGGGCCTCCGCCGTCTCCAGGGCGCCGAGCGCCTGTTCGCCGACGGGAGCCTGTCGGCGGCCTCGACCGAGCTCGAGCGCGTCGAGGCGGAGTTCCCCGTGCCCTCCGTCCTCGAGCGCGCCCAGCGGCTCCGCGAGTCGATCGCACGCGCGTCGGACGATCGCCGCGCGGCGGAGGACGCTGGAGGCGATGCGTGGCTACGCGAGCGATTCGCGCTCGCCGCGGACGCGATCGACCGGAAGGAGTTCGCCCTCGCCGCCGACGCCTACGAGGCCATCCTCCAGCGGCGACCCGACGAGACACGCCTCGGGCTCGTGCGCCACAGGCTCCAGAGCATCGATCGGAAGCTGCGCCAGGAGCATCGCCGGGTGACGGAGCTCGCGCGCGTCCTCTCCCAGGGCCGAAAGCAGCAGGCGATCACGTCGTCCGCTGCGGCCGACGAGATCGCGGCGCTCTCGAGCTCGGGCCGCCGCTCCCAGCTGTCGCAGCTCCGATCCCGCATTGCCGAGGGCCCGCTCTCCCTCGCACTGTCACCGGAGCAGCGACGCAGCTTCCAGGAGGCCGTCGATCTCCTCGGGCCGGCCCTCGAGAAGGGAGAGGGCATGGCCGCCGCCTACCGGAGCCAGATGCAGGACTCCGAGGAGCTTCGCGAGCTCGAGGGTCTCCTCGTTCAGGGCCGAACGGCCGAAGCCTCGGGAGACGCCGAAGCCGCGCGCGCCGCGTTCCGCGAGCTCCGGGAACGCTACCGCGGAGAAGTGCTGCGGCCCTACTTCCGCGAGCGCAGCGATCACTGGGAGGCGGCCGTCGCCGCGATCTCGAGGATCGACGCCCTCGCACGCAGCGGCAGCTCTGCCGCGCTCCGCGCGGAGCTCGAGCAGTTCCGCGATCTCTACCCCGAGGTGAAGGTCGACTGGGTCGGCAAGCTCCCCCTCGAGATCCGGTCGGTGCCGCCCGGAGCGAAACTCACCCTGAACGGCCGCGACCTGGGCGCGGCGCCCGTCACGCTCCCGGAGCGTCCGACGGGGCGCGTGGAAGTCGTCGCACGCATGCAGGGCTACGAGCCGGCGACCGTCACCTTCGTTCCCGGCACGGAATCCCTCGTCACGGTCGAGCTCTCCCGCTCCGCGCAATGGGAACGGCGGATCGACGCATCCGTCTCGTCGGAGGGCTCGTACTCCGCGGGAACCTGGTACGTGGGAGACCGGAGAGGAACCGTCTGGGCGCTGGACGCCGCGACGGGTGAGGTGCGCTGGCACCGCAGACTCGAGACGCTCGGTGGGATCGTGGGGTCGCCGGCGGTCGATGCGGATCGGGTCGTCGTCGCAACGGCGGAGGGTGCCATCCACTGGCTCGATCGATCATCCGGAACGGCGGTGGCGACGGCGGCGCTCCACGAGCCGCTCGAATTCGGGCCGGCGCTCGTCGAGCGAGACGTGGTCGTCGGCAGCCGGCACGGAAGGCTCCACGTCGTTCCACGCGATGGGAGCGGCGCCCGTCTCGTTCTACCGCTGCCCGCGAACCCCACGACGGGCGTTCAGGTCGGCCCCTCGGGATACGCCCTCGGCTTCCGCGACGGCTCGGTGCGTGCTTGGGACCGAGCCCACGAAGTCCGGTGGCAGGCTCTCGAAGGCGAGCCGGTCGCCGACCTGGCGGCAGCGGGCGCGCACTGGGTCGTTCGATCGGGTGCGCGCATCGCGCGCCTCGACGAAGCCTCGGGAGCGCTCCTGGCGGACCTCGATCTCCCTTCCACGCCGCGGGGCGCCCTCGCCATCGAGGACGGACGAAGCTCGTGGATCGCCCTCGAGGGGGAGATCGTGCGCATCGATCTCGCGACGCTTCGTATCGTCGAGCAGTGCCCCGTCTCGACTCCCGTGGAGACCGTCCTGCCTCTCCCGCACGGTGCCTTCGGCGCGGAGCCGGGAGCCGTGAGGCGACTCGGCACCGACGGCGAGCTGCAGTGGTCTCGCCGTGGGGAAGGGCGCGCGCGTCTGGTCCGTCTCGAAGCCGGGCACATCGGCGCGGTCTTCGAGAACGGAGTCTTCGCCGCGATCGGCGAGGGCCCCTGACGCCGACGGACTCGGTCACCCTTCGCGGCCCGGGACCACGGCGAGAACCCCGCGGGGTCTCCTCGATGCGGGAGTCCCTGCCGCATCGGCAGGTCGTGGGAATCGGATCGCCCTCCTTGCGCAATGGGCGCCGCTGTCCGAATCTGCGTCCACTCAGCATGTTCGGGACTCGTAGGTAGCGCCGTCGTGCCGAGCCGCCCTTCGAGGCATGCGAGTTGATCCCACTTCGGGTCGACTCCCGATCGAAGCGCCCGGCAGGGGCACTTCAGGAGTGATCGCCATGCACGCACGAGAACCGTTCGCAGAGATCGTCGCCAAGGGGTCCATCGCATTGGCCGACCTCGACCCTTGGGTCCGGGATCCGGCGGCCTTCGATCGAGACCGCAACGCGCTCGTCCGCACGATCGTCCGTCATCGCCTCGCTCTCTTCCCGAGCGAAGCCTCCTTCGCGTCCGAGTCTCGCCCCGTCGTGGCGGGCGGCGACGTCTCCCCTTCCGATCTCTACTCGGTCTACCTGCGGGAGATCCGCCGCATTCCGCTCATGGAGCGAAGCGAGGAGTTCCGCTACGTGCTCGCTCTCGAGATCGCGAAGGAAGTCCTCGATCGCGAATTGCGCACTCCGCTCCCGACGCGCGCGGATCTCCATGGTGTCGTGGCCCGCGTCGGCTCGAAGGATCCGACCCTTCGTCGCTTCGTCGAGACGATCACGGCGAGGATCGAGAAGAGCGGCCAGGGCGCCGGGCGCTCCCCCTCGGATCCGCGAAAGGACTTCGTGGACCGCATCGCGTCCCGCTTCGAGGAGATGCTCGCCTGGAAGCGGGTGCTCGTCTTCCGGACCCTGCAGCTGGTGCCCGGAATGGCACAGAAGTACCGGGGGCTCGGCGTCCCGCTGATGGACCTCATTCAGGAGGCCAACACGTCCCTGATGAAGGCGACCGACTGCTATCAGTGGCGCAAGGGCGTTCGCTTCGTCGTGTACGCGCGGTGGTGGGTGCAGCAGGGGATCCTGAAGTGTCTCTCGTGCCACAGCCGCACGGTCCGGACTCCCGTCTACCTCGCCCAGAAGCTCAAGAAGATCCGCGATCTCGACGAGCGTGCCTATGTCGGCACGGGCGAGCACCTCACGGTCGAGGAGATCGGACGCGCGATGGACGAGCCGACAGAGCGCATCCAGCGGGCGCTCGCCGCGGCGCGCATGACGGTCTCCATCGATCGGACGCTCGATCCGAGCGGCGAGTTCACGCTCCGCGACGTGCTCGCGGATCCGCACGTCGAAGAGCCGGCGGAGATGCCCGAGGGTCCGGCCCTCGGGAGCCGGATCGACGAGCTGCTCGGCGTGCTCACCGATCGGGAGCGGGCCGTGGTGGAGCTCCGATTCGGCCTCCACGAGAAGTCGCCCGAGACTCTCGAGATGGTTTCCCAGCGGTTCGGAGTCTCTCGCGAGCGGATTCGCCAGATTCAGCAGCAGGCCTTGAAGAAGCTGGAGTTCCCGTCTCGGCGCATGAACCTCTCGGCGTTCCTGGCGAGAAGCTAGCCGTCGCTCGTTCCGTTCGGTCGGCCCGCCCCGTCCTCTGGGACGGGGCGGGCCGATTCGTTTCGGGACCGCACGCCCCTCGCGGCTCGCCGCGGCCCAACGGAGACGGCTCCTACGGGTAGATCCGGTGGAGCATCCTGGGGAACGGAATGCATTCTCGGAGATGGTCGACTCCGCAGAGCCAAGCCACGCACCGCTCGAGCCCCATGCCGAAGCCCGCATGCGGCACGGAGCCGAACCTTCGAAGGTCGAGGTACCACTGGAACGCGTCCATCGGGAGGCCGTGCTCGCTCACGCGGCGCCCCAGGACTTCGCGGTCGTCCTCGCGCTGGCTCCCGCCGATGATCTCCCCGTAGCCCTCGGGCGCGATCACGTCGACGCAGAGCGCGAAGCGATCGTCTCGCGGATCGCGCTTCATGTAGAAGGCCTTCACCGCGTGCGGATAGCGGTGGATCATCACTGGACGGTCGAAGCGCTCTCCGAGCGCCGTCTCGTCGGGTGCTCCGAGATCCGACCCGTACTCGAACGGCAGATTCGCCTCCTTCAGGATCGCTGCAGCTTCGTCGTAGGAGAGCCGCGGGAACGGCGCGACCACCTTCTCGAGCTTGCTCGTGTCCCGCTCGAGGACCTGGAGCTCCTCGGCGCACTGGCCGAGGACGTCGCGCACGATGCGACAGAGCAGCTCCTCGGCGAGGTTCATGACGTCCTCAAGATCCGAGAAGGCCATCTCGGGTTCGACCATCCAGAACTCCGTCAGATGGCGCCTCGTCTTGCTCTTCTCGGCACGAAACGTCGGCCCGAAGGTGTAGACCCGGCCGAAGGCCATGGCCGCCGCTTCGGCGTAGAGCTGCCCCGACTGGGTGAGGTAGGCCTTCTCTCCGAAGTAGTCGACCTCGAAGAGCGTCGTGGTTCCCTCGCAGGCCGCCGGCGTGAACATCGGGGAGTCGACGTTCAGGAATCCTTGCTCGTGGAGCATCGCCCGAATGGAGCGGATCACGGCATCTCGGATCCGCAGACACGCCCACGGCTTCCGGCTGCGCAGCCAGAGGTGCCGATTCTCCATCAGGAATCCGGTGCCGTGCTCCTTCGGCTGGATGGGGAAGTCCGCGTCGGCTTCCTGCAGGACGCGGAGCGCGGAAACGCCGAGCTCCGCGCCACCGGGCGCCCGCGGATCGATGCGCACGACGCCCGTGACCTCGAGGGACGATTCCTGCGGGAGGCGCACGGCGGCGTCGAAGGTGGCGTCCCCCACCTCGCTCTTCGCGAGGACGCACTGCGCGATGCCCGTACCGTCCCGCAGGACCAGGAACGCGAGCTTCCCCTTGGATCGGAGGTGGTAGACCCAACCTCGAAGAGTCACGGAGTCGCCTGCATGGCGAGCGAGGTCGGAGATGCGGCAAGCAGGAACGGTCATCGTCGGAGAGGCTCCGGGGAGGAGCGCGCGACTCTACCAGCCGTCACCTGTGCGACGCGGGACTCCCGTGGCTCGGGCTCCGGGTCGCAGGTCGAGCGAGAGGTTGTGGAGGAGTCGCCGCCGATCGCCCGGGGCGGAGCGGGAGCGAGCAACGAAGCCGCAGCAGCCCGCAGGCGGCGGCCGCGGCGCCGCTGGATCACGACCTCGGAGTCCTTCGGGATGCGCGGGGGCCTCCTCGCACCCGCCGTCGAAGCGCTCTCCCGGCAGCTTGCTACGGAAAGAGCTCGTAGATCGGAGAGAGACGAAGCTCCGCGATGGCATCGTTCGCCACGAATACCGAGCCCTTCATCGCGAGCCCCTCCTTCTGCGTCTCCACGCGATACTCACGCACGTCGCCGCCGACGCTCTCGGAGGAAACGATGCACGTCGCCGCATAGCCGAGAGTCTGCATGGCGGCGAGGAGTCGGTTGGCCTCGCTTCCGACGGCCGCGCCCTCGCGGATTCCCGTCCTCTCGGGTGGCTCGGCTCCAGACGCCCACGCGGCGAGCCGTCCCTCGGCGGACTGGAGTCGCCGCGTCAGCAGATCCACCTTCCGCTCGAGCGGCGCCGTCGTGTTGTCGTGCAGCGAGGCTTCCACCTGGAGCACGCGCTGGGTCAGCTCCGCCACGGCGTCGAGCATGGCGAGCCGCCGCTCCACGGCGCGCCCACGGAAGAGGAACACCACGAGCAGCGCAGAGAGCGCCGTGACGACGATGAGGAGTCCGTAGAGAACGATCTCCATGGAGCGGCGCGAGGATACCAGTCGTCGCACCAGCAGCGCATTCGGAGAGTTCCCCGGAGCGTGCGCCGAGACACGGCGCACCGAGCGCCTCCGGCGCGCGATTGTCGCGCGCGCCCCGAGACGGGACACTCCCGGCCACCCCGTCGATGATCCCCCGTCGCTATCAGCGTGGGATCGCGTTCTCCGTCGTCCTGGCGGCCGCGATCTACCTCGTGCTCATCCTCTACTCGGGCGGCTTCACGGATCTCCTGCAAGCGCTCGAGCGATTCCCGTGGTGGGGCGTTCCCGTGGCGATCGGGCTCGCGTCGATCAACTGGTTCATCCGCTTCCTCAAGTGGGAGCGCTACCGCACCCTCCTCGGCGTTCGCATCAGTCTGCGGCAGTCGCTCCTGATCTACTTCGCGGGGTTCGCGCTCTCCGTGACTCCGGGGAAGATGGGAGAGGCCTACAAGTCCCTCCTGATCAAGCGAATCGACGGATCCCCGATCAGCCGCACCGCGCCCATCGTGATCGCGGAGCGGCTCACGGACTTGCTCGGTCTCGTGATCCTCATGGCGGGCTTCGGAGCGCTCACCGTCTGGAGCGGCCAGCGTCTCTCCGGTGCCGAGCGGGGAACCGATCTCGGCCGATGGATCGGCCTGCTGGCGGTCGGAACCCTCCTCGGCTGCGTAGCGCTTCTCGTCGTGCTCTTCTCCGACTCCATCAGCGATCGTCTCCTGCGAACCGTCGGCCGACTGCCCTTCGTCTGGCGGGTTCGCCAGAAGCTCGAGGCATCGCGCGCCGCGAGCCGCACGCTCCTCTCGGTCCGAGAAGTCTGCATCGCAACGGTGCTCTCCGTCTTCTCCTGGAGCGGAGAGGCGCTCGCCCTCTTCTTCATCGCGAGCCGATTCTCTGGAGACCTTCCCGGGCTCGACGACGCGCCCGGAGCCGCCGTCACGCTGCAGCTCTGCTTCTTCGCCTACAGCTACGGGATGATCGCGGGCAATCTCGCGATCGTCCTCCCGGCGGGCGTCGGCCTGACGGAGGGTCTCCTCGGCTGGCTCCTCGATCACGCGGGAGGCCTCTCCCAGGCGTCCGCCAATTCGGCGGCGCTGATGCTCCGCGCCTGCACCCTCTGGGCCGCCGTGGTCCTGGGCCTCGTCGCGGCGGGCCTCTTCGAGCGCTGGTTCGGATCGGTCGAAGAGAGCCCCGAGAGCCGATCGGAGTGACGACGGCGGCCGGGAGCGGCCGCAGCCCGCATCGATCCGGACCGGGGGATCGTCGCGCGGCGCGCACAGGAGCCCGAGACGTCGCTCAGCGAGCCGCGTTTCGGCGCTCGATCTGCATCCGGAGGCTCGCGACCTCGGCCTCGAGGTCCTTCGGCAAGGAGGTTCCGAGACCGGCGAGCCGCTGCAGCGCCTGCTCCCAAGACCGAGGCTCCGAAGAGGCGAGGGCGAAACGCGCGTCGTGGAGGACGTCCTCGACTTCGGCTCTCGTGCTCCAGCGGAGTTTTCGCGCGCGGGCGCGCGCCTCGCGGGCGATCGCCCGGTCGAGGGCGACGTCTCCCGCCAGTGATTCCAGCTCACGCGCCCGTTCGAAGCGCGCGGACGCCGTGCCGCCCTCGGAGACCTCGAGCCTCGGGTCCGTGCGCTCCGCACCGGACGCGGGACGAGCCCCCGTGAGGTGCGCGAGGACCCACGCGATGAGCCCGGCGACCAGCGCCAGCGCCGCTGCCTGGCCCGCGCGACGCAGCCTCACTTGCCCGCCGGACCGCCCCGGGCCGCGGCCATCGCGCGCCCTTGCTCCGCCTCGAGGCTGCCGGGGGCGATCTGCTCGAGACGCTGCAGGTAGCGGTCTGCGGCCACGATCGCACCCTTGTCCTCGGCGAGGCTCGCCGCGCCGAGGAGGCGCTGCGGCGTCTCCTCCTGGGCGATCGCCCGGTCGTAGAGATCGATGCCCGAGCCGAAATCCGACTCCCGCTTCCCGACGCGGTAGCACGCGTGGTACGCGGCCGCGGCGAGCTCCAGCGCGTGCGCATCGTGGGGTCTCCGCTGGAGAGCCTTCGACATCAGGTCGGCCGCCTCGCGCGCGCGCGTGTTGCGCAGGAGCGCCTCCGCTTGGATCGTCATCGCCTCGAATGCCACGGCATCGGAGAGGTGCTCCGCCTCCGAGGCGAGCCGCACCGCGTTCGCGAGGAGATCGCGGCCGGCAGCGCGGTCTTCGGTCCGCAGCGCCTCCGCGATGTACTCGCGCGCGCGCTCCAAGAGCTCGTCCGCGCGTCGCGTGCGATCACCGACAACCGACCAGTTCCACCACGTGTACGCGCCGCCCGCGGCGGCGAACGCACCGAGGATCCCGAGCACGAGCCAGCGAGGCCTCACGACGGCCTCATACCACAGCGGAGGGCGGCCGCAAGCGCGAGTGCCGCCGCGGCGAGCCATGGCCAGACCATCGTCGCGCGACCCGCGCGGCCCGCGTGGCCGCGCGAGGCGTCGGGCACGTCGACCGAGTCCTCGAGGGCTTCCGGATCGACGCTCGCGAGCCGATCGTGACCCGCGTCCCACGCGCTCCCGTCGAGCTGCTCGAGCCCCTCCGCGAGGAGCACCGGCAGCAGGGCCGACGTCTCGAGTGCCGGATCCTCGAGATCGAGACCGAGGCGCAGCTCGCTGCCCGACGTGCCCGCCAGGGGCTCGCCCGTCTCCCGGTCGAGCAGCAGCGCCCGGTCCACGGCGACGGGCCCTGCGCGCACGCGCGCCGGCATCGCGATCTCCGCCAGGGCGCTTCCGGCGGCTCCCTCGACGCTTCGCGCGCGGTAGGGGCCGGCCGATCGAACGATGCGCGCGTGCTCGCCGCGGGGCGCGGATCCCTCTGCGACGCACGCGAGGAGCGCGAAGGTCCCGCCCGGCGCGGCTTCGGCCACACCGAGGGCCGTCAGCGCGTCGCGGAGGAGCGGCGGCGTCGCGGCCACATCCAGGAGCGCCCAGCCGGCGCTCCCGACGACCGCCTCGTCATCGAGGGCGAGCGCGTCGAAGAACCCTTCCGCCGCGACGAGGCGCACCGTCGTCGCGCCGTCCTCCGCCGACAGCACGACGCGCCGGACCTCGCCGGGCTCGAGGACGACGGACGCGCGCTCCGACCCGTGCGCGAGCACGCAGGCTCCCGACACGGGCCCCTCGCACGCCACGAGCACCGCGAGCCGCCGGCCCGCGTCCTCGCGCTGCACTCCCACGATGCCGAGATTCCCCGGAGCACCGCCGAATCGGCGCACGCGGACGCCCTCGGGTCCTGCTGCGTTCGAGCCGGTGAGGAGATCGACATCGGCTCCCCGCGCGAGCGCCGATCGGGCGACTGCCGAAGGATTCGCCTCTCCGAGGCGGCGGAGCTCGAAGCCGGCGAGTCCTCTCGAGGGATCCTCGGCGTCGCTGTGCCAGACGCGGCCCGGCACGACGTGCACCTCCACGGTCTCGCCGCGCGACCGGGCGTCGGCGATCTCGGCACCGGCGACGGCGCGCGCGCGCTCCCATCGAGAGCCTCCCGACACACTCACGCGCGCCATGCGCGCGGAGCCGTCGATCACCAGCACCCGGAGCGCACCGGCGGAGGACGACGGCCCGGCGAGAGCCACGGCGGCGCAGACCAACGCGCCCGCCGAGAGCCACGCGGCGAGGGGAGGCCAGCGCGGCCGCCGAGCCGCCCCCGCCGCGGCCGGGGGCACGAACGCGATCGAGGGCACGCGAAGGGGCGCCGATCCCCGGCGGCGCGCGAGCCAGAGGAGCGCCGGCGCGAGGAGGCCGAGGGCGAGCCATGCGGGCGCCACGAGGTCCATCAGCGGAGCCTTCCCTCGGCGCGCGCCCGTGCCTCGAGCACCGCCCCGACTCCTTCCTCCCAGGGCCGCTCGGCGAACACCCGCGCCATCGGCACGGAGAGCCGCTGGCAGCGAGCCTCCCAGGCCTCCTCGAACGCGTCGCGCCGCCGCCGAAACTCGGCTGCGTCGGCCGTCGTGTACCACCGAGCCTCTCCCGTCTCCGCATCGACCACGTCCGTGCTCGATGCGGGCGGCTCGACGTCGCCACGGGAGAGCGTCGCGACGAGCGTCATCGGATCGCCTCGTCGCCGCGCGCGGTCCATGGCGGCGGAGAGCGCCTCCACGTCGTACCGGTCCGTCAGGAGGATCCACTCGCGTCGGCCTCCCTGGGCGAGCTCGTCGGCGGCCTCGCGCGGGAGGAGAGACTCGGTCGCCCGCGCACCGGCCACGATCGCGAGCCACCCGCGCGCATCGGCCGCGGCCGCGCCTTCGCCCGCGAGGCGCGCGCGCCGTCCGGCCGAGATCGCCATGGCGCCGAAGGCGCCCGCGAGCCGCCGCGCCAGAACCTCCTTGCTCGGCGTTCCGAAGCGCATCGAAGGAGACCGATCCAGCAGGACCACGAGCTCACGCGACGCCGCGTCCCCGAACTGGCGCACGACGGCCTCGTCCCATCGGGCGAGAGCTGCCCAGTCGATCCCACGGGGATCGTCTCCCGGCGCATAGGGCCGGAAACCCCGGATCTCGAAGCCGCTCGCCGCGGGGCGCGATCCCAGCACGCTCCCCCCGGCCCGTTCCCCCGCCCTTCGGCTATCCCAGCGGAGCGCGGCGAGCCGCGCCAGGAAGTCGGTCGGGAAGAGGGCCTCGCGCGTCAAGGCGCCGACGGCGGCGCGAACCGCAGCCGGCGCGCCGGCGGCAGCTCGCCCTCCGCGCCTCGATCGAGCGCGACGCGTCCGCGCCGGAGGACCACCCGCGGGAATCCGTGCAGCGTGCGACCTTCGAAGGGCGTCCAACGAGAGCGCGATGGAAGCTCCGCGCCGCGCACCTCGCGCGCCTCCTCCAGATCGACGATCACGACGTCCGCGTCGAATCCGATCTCGAGCTGCCCCTTCCCCTCGACGGCGAAGCACCTCGCCGCGTCGCGCGTCGCCGAGTCCAGCAGTCGCCCGAGGGGAACGCCGCGGCGCGCGATCTCGAGCAGGAGCGGGAGGAGCAGGTCGACGGAGGGCAGCCCCGAAGGAGCCTGCGCATAGGGGAGCTGCTTCTCCTCCATCGGGTGCGGAGCGTGATCGGTCCCGATGGCCGCGATCGTTCCGTCGGCGACCCGCTCGCAGAGTCCGTCCCGGTCGCGTGCCTCCTTCACGCTCGGGTTCACCTTGAGGAGATTCCCGAGGGACGCGGAGTCCTCGTGGGTGAGCAGCAGGTAGTGCGGGCAGGTGCTCCCATGCACGTCGAGGCCCGATGCGCGCGCCTGCGCCAGGAGCTCCGCTCCACGCCGCGTCGAGACGTGGAACACGTGCAGCGAGGCCCCCGTGGCCGCGGCGAGCTCGATCGCCGCCGCGATGGAGACCGTCTCCGCCTCCTCGCTGCGCACGAGGTGGTGCTCCCGCGCCGTCGCCTTCGGCATCCGCGACGCGTTCCGGCGGAGGATCGATTCCTCCTCCGCATGCACGACGACCGGCCGTCCGGCGTCCCGCGCGCCGCGAAAGAGGTCTCGCATGAGGCCGTAGTCGGTGACTCCACCGACTCCCGTCGAACCTCCCATGAACAGCTTGAATCCGGGCACGCGCGGTCCCATTGCGCGCAGCGCGTCGACGCTCGTCTCCATGAGATTCGGGAAGAGACCGAAGTCGACACGGGACGATGCCTCCACGACGCGCTCGCGCTCGAGCAAGAGGTCCAGGCTCGTCGTGAGGGGCGGGTTGTTCTGGATCTCGAGAACGGCCGTAGCACCTCCGTGCAGCGCGCCGCGGCTCCCGTGCGCCCAGCCCTCCTTGCGCTCGAGACCGGGCTCGCGGAAGTGGACGTGGACGTCGAGCAGACCCGGAAGGACGGCGCAGCCCTTCGCGTCGATCGTCCGCGCGCCCGCGAACTCGCCGCGCCGACCGACGGCCGCGATGCGTTCCCCTTCGATCAGGAGATCGCCCTCCTCGAAGCGTCCGGCGCGGAAGAGCCGGCCGCCCACGACCGCGAGACGCATCGTCTCTCCCGATCCACCCCCGTCCGCCGACCGCGCGCCGATGGTCCCGGGCGGGCTCACGGCAGTCGCTTCACGACGATCAGGGTCAGATCGTCCTCCACGCGATCGGCCGCGAACTCCTTCACGGACGCCACCACCGCCTGGAGGATCTCCTTCGCCGACTCGCCCCTGTGCGCGAGGAGCACGTTGCGCAGGCGCGTCTCGCCGTACAGCTCCTCGCGGCCACGCCGCGCCTCGACGATTCCGTCCGTATAGGCGAGGAGCACGTCTCCCGGCCGCAGCTCCACGTCTTCACGCGGCGTGTAGGTCTCACCCTCGACGAATCCCACCGCGACGCCCGTGCGTCCGAGCAGCTCGAAGCTCTCGTCCGCGCTCCGGAGGAGGAGCGGCGGCGGATGGCCGGCGTTCACGAAGGCCAGCTGACCCGTCTTCGGATCGACGATGCCGACGAAGAGCGTCTGGAACATCCCGTCCTCGACCTCGGCCATCATGTCGACGTTCAGACGCGTGACCGCATCGCCGAGCGCGAGGCCGAGCTTGAGATACGCATGGAGCCGCGCGCGGGAGCTCATCGTCACCAGCGCCGGCCCGATTCCGTGGCCGCTCACGTCGCCCACGACGACGCCCCAGCGCCCGTCCTTCAGGGGGACGAAATCGTAGGAGTCTCCCGTGCCCTCGGTCGCCGCCTGGTAGTAGCCATGGAGATCGAAGCCGGAGACGCTCGGCGCCTTGGACGGAAGCGTGCGCCTCTGGATCTCGTTCGCGATCCGCAGCTCCTGGGCCATCCGCTCCTTCTCCAGCGAATCGCGCACGAGACGCGCGTTCTCGAGCGCGATCGTCGCCTGATCCGCGAAGGCCGCGAAGAAGGCGAGGTCGGCTCTCGTGAACTCGCGCGACGCCACGCGGCTGTCGACGTAGACGGCGCCGAGCGTGCCGCCGTCTCGGACCTTCAGCGGCACGCACATGACGGCCCGGATCTTCAGGTCGAAGACGCTGCGCCCGAGCTCCAGCGCCTCGGCGTCGGAGTTCACCATCGACCGCACGGGAGCGCGCGTCGACACCACTTGCGTCGCGACCGACTTCGAGAAGCGCGTGTCCCGAGGCAGATCCGATCCGCGCGCGTCGCGCGCCACGCGAATGCCCGGCTCGGTAGCTCCCGAGCCCTCGCGGAGGAGGAGGAATCCCCGCTCGCCGCGCGTCACGGCGATCGCCTTGTCGACGATCGACACGAGGAGCCGGTCGATGTCGATCGTCGAGTTGACCTCCGCGATCGTGCGGAGCAGGAGATCGAGATTGGTCGCGTCGACGCGCTCGTCGCCGGTGAGGAAGGAGTCCTCCGATCCCGGATCGCGCGCCGCCGCGGCCTTCGGGTCGCCCCGAGGGGGGTCGTCGTCCGGGCGCGAGCTCCGCCCGAATCCGAGGAAGTTCTTCACGGCTTGTCCCAGAGTCTCGCTCCGAGACGGGCCGCGGGGAAGCGTCTTGCGGCGCTCTCGCAGCGGTCGCATCCTGGGCGGACTCGCCGCAGCCCACCCCAAACTCTCCCCCATCGCGGATCCCGTCCGGAGGGACCCTTGCGCATCGAGGAAACCGTCGCAGCCGACCACGCGATCCTCGCCCTGAAGGGCGAGTTCGACACGCCCTACGTCTCCGGATTCAGCGAGAAGGTCGACTCTCTCGCCGCCGCGGGGAAGCCCAAGGTCGTGTTGAATCTCCGCTTCCTGCGTTTCATCAACTCGACCGCGCTGGGCGCGCTCGTGAAGTCGCAGAAGAAGCTCCGCCAGCACGGCGGCGATCTGGTGGTCTCCCAGCCCTCGGCTTTCTGCCGCGACCTCTTCGACAAGGTGGGACTCAGCAGCATCATCAAGATCTTCGAGGACGACGCCGAGGCCCTCTACGACCTCGTCGACTCGACGCGCGCCGATGTGTCGGTGCAAGACGCCGCTACGGTGCTCTTCAGCTACCTCGACGAGAACAAGAAGAAGTTCGCCCCGCGCACCTCCGAGATCGGACGCATCCGGCACATCGAGGAGGACGGGCTCCAGTTCGATTGGAACGGCGCCAAGAGCGGCCTCTCCAACGACGACATCAAGAAGCTCCTGGAGCCGGGAACCGATCTGCGTCTCAAGTTCCAGATCCCGCTCGCGAAGAAGGACTACTTCGAGCTCGTGGGCTCGGTCCAGACCGCCGAGATGCCGAAGGCTGGCATCGGCATCCGTGTCCGGACGCGCTTCAAGCAGGTGTCCGACCCCGACCGCCAGGCCTTGTCGCGCTTCGTCCAGGACATGCGCTTCCTGAAGAACGAGCTGCGCCAGGCGACACAGGGATAGCCGACCGCGGATCCACCGCCGCGCGTGCCGGCCACGAGGCGCCGGCACGCGCGATTTTCGTCTCAAGGAATCGCGAATTCGTCTCGATGAAGCGACGGCTTCGCCGCGCGTCCCGTGCGCGGCATCGGAGGTCGTCCCGTGTCCCAGAGCGCACTCTTCGTCGATCGTCCCTCCCTCCTCCTCGTCGAGTCCGGAGACGGCGACCGTGCGACCGTCTCGGTCCACACCGCCAACCTGCGCGGGCTCTGCCAGATGGACGCGCAGCACTGGAAGCTCGTCTGGATCGGCAACGAGGACGCCGTCGCCCTCGGGCGCGTGTCGGAGCGCCGGTACGCCCGCGCCTGCGCGCAGATCGACGAGGCGCTCACGCGCGCCGGCATCCGCACGACCGCCGACTACACCTGCGCCTACGCGATCCAGGGAGTCGGAGAACGGAAGAAGGATTCGGTCTTCCGCCTGCCCAACGTCGGCGCCCTCAAGGCCGCGCGCCTCGAGTTCGACGTGCGCCTCGACTCCTCCTGGGTCATCTCCGATCGCGCCGAGGCGATGCTCTCCGGATCCCGGGGCGGCGCGCGGACCGCGCTCGTCCGCTCCGAGCGGAACGAGAGACGCTACGACGTGACGCCGGACCTCGTCGCCGACGACCTCGGCTCGGCCGTGCGCTTCCTCGAGCGCCTGCACGGCGCGCTCACGCGCTGACCCCGCGGCGCTCGCGAGGCGCGCGGCCGCTCGCCGAGTCTCACTGCCCGTGGCAGCTAGACTCGTGCGCCCCGTGACCGATCGCTCGACCGCCCTCTCCGCACGCCGCGCCGCGGAAGACCCCGCGCGCACCGGACGCTTCGCGCTCGAGGTCGCCTGGGCCGACGGCCGCACGGGCCGATACCCCTGGGGATACCTCCGCGCGATCTGCGCCTGCGCCCATTGCCGCGGCACGGTCCTCCAGCGCGTCGAATCCGGCACGGCGGCCGACGATCCCGACGGGCCGGAGCGGCAGGTCGCGGCCCTCCAGCACATCGGTCACTACGCCCTCGGTGTCGCCTGGAAGGACGGACACCAGTCGATCCTCCCCTGGGACTACTTGCGGACGTGCGATCCCGACGAGCGGCCGCTCGCCGACCTCGTGACGGAGCTGCGGAAGGACACGCGGCTCCGCTGAGTGTGCCGGTCTTGGACCGCCCCGCTCGGACTGCCCATCTCGGACCGCCGATCTTGGATCGAACGAGCGACCGCGTGCCGCGGCCTCCTGAGCATCAGCCGCCGATCGCGCGCATCTCGACCGCGCCGTGGCGGTGGAGCTCGTAGACGGCGGGCTTCACCTCGAGGGCCTCGCGGAAGAGCGCCGCCAGCCGCTCGTCGTCGGCGCCGGCGCGGATCGCCGCCACGAGATCGACGTCGCCGCCCGTGAGCAGGCACGACCGGATCTTGCCCTCGGGCGTGATGCGGAGCCGATTGCAGCTCTCGCAGAAGGGGTTCGACATCGCCGAGATGAAGCCGACGCGCGTCGACGTGCCGGCCACGCGGAACGTGTCGGCGGGACCGGCCGTCGACGATGCGGCCTCCGGCTCCAGCGCGAAGCGCGTCTCGACGGCCGCGCGCAGCTCCGCGCTCGGGACGGTCTCGACGGCACCGAACATGCCTTCTCCCTCGCCCGAGCCCGTCGGCATGTATTCGATGAACCGGACGTCGATGCCTCTCTCCACGGCGAAGGCGACGAAGGGAATCGCCTCGGCGTCGTTCATCCCGCCCATGACGACGCAGTTGATCTTCACCGTGAGCCCCGCGGCGAGGCTGGCCTCGACGCCCTCGAGCACCTTCGCGAGCTCGCCTCCGCGCGTCATGGCCCGGAAGCGCTCGGCGTCGAGCGAGTCGCACGACACGTTCACGCGTTGCAGGCCTGCTTCGCGCAGCGGAACCGCGAGTCGGCCGAGCTTCAGGCCATTCGAGGTCATCACGACCTCGCGGATCCCCGGTGTCCGCGCCGCGGCGCGCGTGATCTCGACGATGTCGCTCCGGAGCGTCGGCTCGCCGCCCGTCAGCCGGACCTTGCGGACCCCGAGCCCCGCGGCGACTCGGACGATGCGCAGGATTTCCGTGACGGTCAGATGCTCGGGACGCGAGATCTCGGCCGATCTGCAGTAGAGGCAGAGCAGGTTGCAGCGATCGGTCACCGAGAGCCGCAGGTAGGTGAACTCCCTCCCGAATCGGTCCTTCATCGGGAGTCCTCCCCGAGAACGCTCTTCAGATAGGAGCCGCGTTCCTTGTCGACCTCCGCCGACGGGAGCCTCCGCTTCGCCCTCGCTTGCAGGTGCCCCGGATGCACGAGGACGAGCGTTCGCAGGAGCTCCGCGCGCGAGGGCAGCCGTTCCGGGAGCACGACGGCACTCCCGTTCAGGGAAGCCGCCAGGAGGAGGGTCGACAGCCCCGACACGGCGACGTCGAGCGCGATGGCGCGACCCGACTGGAGCTGCGTCGCGGCCTCCTCGACGCGCTCGCGCAGCTCCTTGCCCTTCGCCTCGAAGAGAGTTCGGCGGACCCTGCGCTCGAACTCGACGATGTTGGGGACCGCTCCGCGGAGATCGTCGACGAGCTCCCGCTCGGTCCTGCCGAGCGTGACCTGGTTGCTGATCTGGAAGAACGCTCCCGTCGCCTGCGAGCCCTCTCCATGCAGCCCGCGGATCGCGAGGTTCAGGCGGCTCGCCGCATTGAACACCTTCTTCAGCTCGCGGCTCACCATGGCGAGCCCCGGGAGATGGAGCATCACGCTCACACGCAGGCCGGTCCCGAGATTCGTGGGACAGGAGGTCAGGTAGCCCCAGCGTGCCGAGAAGGCGTACTCGAGAACCGTCTCGAGTGCTCGGTCGACCAGCAACATCCGCTCGAAGGCCTGCTCCAGGTCGAAGCCGGCGCGGAGCGACTGGAGCCTGAGGTGGTCCTCCTCGTTGATCATGACGCTCACGGACTCGCCGTCGCCGAAGGCGACGCCCCGGTCTCCGCGGCTCGCCGCGAGCTCCCGAGAGATGAGGAACCGCTCCAGCAGCGCGTCGCGACACACCTCGGTCGACTTGCGAAGAGGAATGAAGCGCATGCCGCTCGTCGGCGTCGTTGCCTCGAGCTTGGAACGCAGGACGTCGACGAGCTCGCCGCCCCGCTCCTCCGTCATCTTCGCCGCGAAAGGGAATCCGAGGACGTTGCGCGCGAGGCGCACGCGCGTCGACACGACCACGTCGGAGGCGGGGCCCTCGCCGGAGAGCCAGCTGCCCACGGAGGAGACCAGATCGGGGAGGAACGTTTCCAAGTCGAAGCTCCGGCTATCGCTCCGCGGCCGGCTCGGGGTCCGTGCCCGCCGGACCCGTGCGATCGGACGTCCGGGCGCGAGCGGTGGTATTCGCGAGACGGCTCGCACGGCCCGCGCGAGAGTCCGTGCAGCCCACCGGTCGCGATCGATGCTCCACGACTCCTACCGTAGCACTCTTCCCGAGGGCTCACGAGGCGGCTCTTCGTCGCGCTCTCCCCCGCGGATCACCCGCGCGAGGAGCGCCGGATCGACGTTCCCACCGGAGAGGATCACCACGACGGGGCCCCGTCCGACCGGCACGCGGCCGGCCGCGAGAGCCGCCACGGCCGCGGCTCCGGACGGCTCCACGACGAGCCGGTCCTCCAGCAGCAGCCCTCGCATCGCGTCGAGGATCGACGACTCCTCGACACGGGCCGCCCCCGCCAGTCGGCTTCGCGCGATGCGAAAGGGAATCTCCCCGGGCGCGTTGGGGCGGAGACCGTCGGCGACGCTCGGGCCGGGCGGACTCGAGACGATCCGTCCTGCCTCCAGCGAGCGCGCCATCTTCGGCGCCTCCACGGATTCGGCGCTCCACACGGCGATCGCTCGGCGCGTCTCCGTCGCCGTGAGCGCGACCCCGGCGACGAGGCCGCCTCCGCCGCAGGGCACGACGATCGTCTCCACCTCGGCACAGCCGCCGAGGATCTCCA
Organism: uncultured Planctomycetales bacterium; assembly: GCA_964545855.1. Taxonomy (GTDB): domain Bacteria; phylum Planctomycetota; class UBA1135; order UBA1135; family JACQFD01; genus CAZJHD01. The sequence goes on along the minus strand of CAZJHD010000012.1, from coordinate 69,542 downwards.
GGGCGACCGTCCCCTGACCCGCCACGACGTCGACGTCGTCGAAGGGTCGAACGAGCATGAAGGCACGCTCCTTCGCGAGCGCTTCCGCGACGATGCGCCGATCCTCCGAGGTGCGTCCGGCGAAGCGCACCTCCGCTCCGATCCGCCGAACCGCGTCGATCTTCACGGAGGGCGCGTCCTCGGGCATCGCGACGATCGCGGGGAGGCCCCGGGACGCGGCGGCGAGGGCGACGGCCTGGCCGTGGTTCCCGGACGAGTAGGTGACGAGCCCTCGCACCGGCGATCCCCTCTCCAGCGCCGCCTCCAGGGCGTTGGTGGCGCCGCGGATCTTGAAGGCCCCGCCCCGCTGGAGGTTCTCCGCCTTGGCGAGCACGGCGACTCCGAGGCGTCGCGAGAGGGCGCCGAGTCGCACGAGCGGCGTCCGGCGGACCCGACCTTCGATGCGGCGGCGCGCCGCTTCGACATCGGCGAGTCCGAGAGGGAGAGCCGGATCGGTCATGGGTCGCCCCGGGGAGGACGCCGGGACATCGGCGATCATGTCGCCTCCGGATCGCCGCTGCCAGCGCGCCCGAAGGAGGGCCGGCCCGGCCCGCGATCGAGCGAGGGCGCGATTGCCCGACTCGGCGCGCCACGTCACACTCTTCGCCCCGATCCACCGGCGGTCCTCGGGAGCGCCTCTGGACGGGTTCGGGACGGCCTCCCCCGAGACGCCGTCACGGGGTGCACCGAACGGACCGCATCCCGTACCCTCACACCCTCACCCTTCCTCGTCGCCCCCCCCACCGCGGATCGCGGCGGAGCCCCGTTCCTCGGGAGCTCCCGGCCCGATCGCCGCACCGGGAGTGGGCACTCGGTACGCACGGAGCGCATCGGTCGATGGCCAACTGTGTCAGCTGCGGAAAGGACATCTCCGTCCAGGACATCATCGCGGGCAAGTACAAGAAGGTCGGCGAGGACTCCTATTGCTTGCCCTGTGCGCCGGCCACGAGCCCGAAGAGCGAGAGCGTCAAGGCCAGCGCGTCCTCCGCTTCCCGGAGCGCCGCGTCCCGGGAGACTGCTTCCCGCGAGACGGCTTCCCGCGAGACGGCGGCCCGGAGCTCCGCCTCCCGATCGGAGGCGACGCGGAGCACCTCGGCGACGACGTCGAGCTCCCGCGGATCGGCTTCGAGCCGGACCCGGTCCCGCGGAAGCGACGAAGCCGAGGAGACCGGCGAGCGGGTGCGCGGCGGGTACGCCAAGAAGGAGGACCAGACCTTCAAGATCTTCGGCGGCATCGCAGTCGGCCTCGTCCTCATCGCGGGAATCGTGATCTTCACCGTCACGAGCAAGGTGAGCCGCGAGACCGAAGCGCGCGAGACGGCGCTCCTGAACTCGAACACCGCCGTCGAGGAGATGAAGCGGTTTCTCGCGACCCGGCCGGGCGACGATCAGATCGAGGAAGTCGAGGCCTACGTGGCCCAGCGAGAGCCGCTCGTGCTGGAGGGCCGGCAGGCGGAGGTTCAGCAGATCAAGGGCGAGCTCGCGAACCGCAAGGAAGTCCGCACGAAGAAGCGCGAGTTCGCCGCGGAGTACGACTGGCTCCTCGCGAACATCGAGTCGGCCGACAAGGCGGAGGAGGCCCAGAAGCGCATCGAGGTCGCCGAGAGGCTCCTCGGCCAGCTCGGCAGCAACGTCGACGACGCGAAGAAGCGCGACTTCGCCGCCTTCAAGATCAAGAACTCGGTCGCCATCCTCGAGGCGAAGTACAACAAGGCCCTCGCCGTCCGGGAGCAGGACCCCCAGAACTGGCCTGCCATCACGAAGGCGTTCACCTACGCCGAGGAGACGATGAGCGACTCCACGCAGCAGCTCATCCGCTCGGGCGTCCCGGGCTCGGAGCGTGCGAAGGAGCTGCTCATCCTCGTCAAGGGCGAGGTGAACCGCGCGGCCGAGGAATGGGGACCGTCGACCCAGTACGGCTTCGCGGCCACTCCTCCGAAGAACCTGCTCGATCCGCAGGAGTTCACCGCGAACGGTCCGAAGCCCCCTCACTGGACGCCCACGGATTCGGCGAAGTGGGAGCTGCGCGACGGCAAGATGATCCTCACGGGCCTGCAGCCCCTGCAGCAAGGCAAGTCGATGCGCGCGGGCGTGCTGAACTGGGGCCCCTCCGGGAACGAGGTCTTCGTGGTGAATGGGCAGCTCGAGGGCGTGCTGCGCAACTACGAGCTGAAGATGAAGTTCACCGTCGTCCGGAAGGGCTTCACTCTGCTCGCACGACAGTCCAAGGGCTACCAGCGCCACTCCTTCAGCTTCGAGACCCTCGCCGCACAGCAGGAGACGCGCGCCGACAACGAGGTCGGGCGCAAGGAGGAAGCCGCCGGCGGCGGTGGTGTCTTCGACATCGGGAGCAACCTCGACGTTCGAACGCCGGCGGGCGCCGAGAACGACGGCACGGCCTTCGTCGTCGAGGAAGGGAAGACCTACGAGGTCACCCAGACGGTCCTCGGCAACAAGGTCTGGATCCTCGCCCAAGCCAAGGGCGACGTGGCGCCCGATCCGCTGATGGACCAGGTGACGGCGCGCTACGGCGGCATCGGCTTCCAGATCAACCCGCAGGGAGAGGTCCACTTCGAGGAGATCTCGATCAAGATCCTCAACTGAGGCACCCGCTCCCACCTCGGCGCGGGAGCGCTCGCGCGGGAACTGCAGGCCCACCCCGCGGTCTGCGCCCGCAACCCAGCGGCTCCTTCCGAGACTCGCCGCGCGGCGGGCGCGGCCACGCGAGTCGTGGATCAGACGGCGCCTGGCTTCGACTCCGAGGACGGCGCGTCGGCGTCCCCGCCGGCCGGCCTTGCGGGCACCTTCGACGCCTGCGAGGGCCGCTTGCGAGCGCGCAGATGGGCATAGAACGTGTTCCTCTCCAAGGCATCCACGCTGCGCGCATGACGCCGAATCGTCCAGAAGGTGAGCGCGGCGAACAGCGCGATGCCGACGGCGACGTAGGGCCCGTACCGCGAGCCGAGGAGCGCGCCGATGCCCGACGGCGTCACGGGGGCGACGTCCTGGGCGAGCCGCGACCCCTTCACCACGAAGTAGGGCACCGTCCGCCGCCGTTCCCCTTCGCGCTTCGAGGTCGTCTCGTAGGTCGCCGTTCGCAAGTAGAGAACGTCGAACTCGACGACGTCGCGCTTCAGGGTCCACTCGCGGCTCGGAGGCTCCTCGAGGGTCTCCAGGACGACGAACTCCTCGCGGCTCCGCTGGAGCATCACGTAGATGCGCCAGGACGCGACGCGCCCCTCGGCAAGCACGTTCGAGTGGTCGTTCACCTCGAAGGGGACTCCCCGCAGCGTGAAATAGTGGCCGCTCGATTCCCGCGAAGCCGCGAGGAGATCCGCGACGGGCGGGAGCTGCGTGGCGCGTCGTCGAATCGAGTCGACGCTCGCCTGAGCAATGAGACGCGCCACGCGTGCCGTTGCGTCGTCGAGACCGATCGGCTGGCCGTCCTCGCGGGCGACGGCCTCCAGATTCCCTCCGAGCGCGAGGTTGCGGGCCGAGAAGCTCGAGTCCTGCGGCATCGGCAGTTCGACGTCGCCAGCCCCCGAGTTGCCTCCGAGGGCCGCTTCGCCCGTCGCAGGCTCTCCTCGTCCCACCGAGTCAGGGTTGGACCCCGTCGTTCCGTTGGCGCGCTCATCGCCCATGAGACCCTTCGCGAGGATCCCAACGAGCACGAGGAAGACGAACACCATCGCGACCAGGACGACCAGCGGCCCCCGGCGCGTCGGCGGGATCGGAGTGAAGCCGGGAGAGCCTGGGGTCTGCGCCATGGGAAGGGGCCGGGCGACGGTCTCGCGCGCGGGGCCGAGTCCGCCGCGCGGCGCGGCGCGTCACGGGCGGGCCCCGCGACCGTCGAGGAGGAGCTGCTGAGACCTCGAACGAAGCGTCGGGAGCCTCCGGCTCCGCCGACGCCGTCCGATCACTTGTCGGGGATCACGAACTCCGACTTCGCGAAGGAGAACTCCATCTTGGGGAGCTCCTTCTGCCGGACCAGATCCATGACGCGCACGACCGAATCCCAGGAGACGTTCGGGTCGGGCTGGATGATGACCGGAACCTCGCCCTCTCCGTTCGCCACCTTGCGGTCGAACTGCTCCTTCATCACCTGCGCGAGCTCCTGATCGTCCGGGTACTCGGAACGACCGAACTTGCGCACGACCTGGTTCCGGGCCTTGTCGAACTCGAGCACGATCCGCACCTCGCCCAGCGGCGGCTGCGTCGGGCTCGTCGGCTTGTTCTGCCCCTTGTCGAGCGGGAGCCACGCCTCCATCTTTCCTTCCAGCTGCTTGAAGTGGAAGGAGCACATGAAGAACAGGAGAAGGCAGAAGATGATGTCGATCAACGGAACGACATTCATCGGACAGGGGTTGTCGTTGTTCGCTTCGCCGCCGCCGCCGCCAGCCATCGCAGCCTCCGGAGAGAGGGTCTCGTTCGATCTCGTTTCGTGGAATCGCGCCCGCCGATCGGCGCGGCTAGGTCTTCTTGGGCTCGGCCGCGCCGTACTCCAGCTTGTAGATGCCGGCGGCCGCCATCTGCTCTTGGACCACTTGCACGAACTTGAAGGGCGTCCGCAGGTCCGCGCGAATCATCACGCGAAGCTCCGTCGTCACCGTCGAGTCACGTGCCTCGGCGTCGCTCTTTCCTTCCCTCGCCTTCTGCTCGTAGGCCGCGTCCTTCGCCCACGTGCCGAGCTGCTTCGTTCCGAAGCGCCGGCCCCGGATGGCGATGTTCCAGTGCCCGTCCTCCTGGCACTGCTTCATGGAGTCGAAGAGGACGCAATCGATGCGAGCGTCCGATCCCGGATCGGTCGGCGTGTGGAAGACGTTGATGTTGATCCGTCCCTTCGCCTCCTCCTGCTTGTCCTCCTTGATCGTCGCTCCCGACGAGAGCTCCAGCTTCTCGAGCTCGCGAGACCCGAAGTCCGCCGTGAGCATGAAGAAGAGAAGGAGCAAGAACATGATGTCCACCATCGGAATCACGTTCATGTAGATCGAGTCTTCGGTGTCGATTTTGGAGGACATCGCGGCTTCGGAAGTCGAGTGCGGGAGGACGCGTTCGTGGGAACTCGGCGATCCGTCGGTCGGCGGGAGACCGGAGCGCTCCCGGTCTCCCGCCGCCGAGTCGAAACAGGATCCGCTAGTGGACGTGCGCCTTCTTCAGGATCTCGACGGACATCAGGTTGAGCGTGAGCGACATGTTCGTGACCTTGTTCTTCAGCAGGAAGTACCCGGTCAGGAAGACGATGCCGATGAAGAGGCCCATCGTCGTGTTCACGAGCGACTCGTACACGCCCTTCGAGAGCTGTGCCGGCGTCGGAGCCGCGATCTTCTCGATCTCCTGGAATGCCGAGATCATGCCCGTGACGGTTCCGAGCAGGCCGAGGAGCGGTCCGATGTTCCCGATGAGAGAGAGATAGGAGATCTTCTGGTTGAGCTTGAACTGCTCCTGCACGGAGACCTGCTCCAGACCTCGGATCATCTCCTCGTAGCCGGCCTCCTTCATGACGAGACCGCCGGCGGTCACGTTCGCCAGATAGGAGCCGTCGCTCTGGCAGAGCGCGAGGGCCTCCTCGAGGTTGTTCTCCTCGACGAGGGTCTCGAGCTCATCGATGAGCGGCGGCGGGCCGAGCCTCTCCTTCCGCAGCGTGACCAGATTCTCGATCAGGAGACCGAGGCCCACCGTGAACGTGAGCACCATGAGGATGCCCACCGGGCCGGTCGTCTTGAACAGATCCCAGAGGGTCTTCTCCTTGTGTCCGGCGACCGTCGCCGATCCATGGTCCTGCGCGAGGACCGGGATCGCGAAGACGGCGATCGACAGGGCGGCCAGGAGGAGCACCTTGGGACTGGGAATGAGACTCTTCATGAGGGCCGTAGTGGTTGAAGTGACCGTTCGCGGGAGCTGCTGAGCCGCGGGATGAGGGTGAGGATGGGTGAAGAAGATGCCCTGACTTCGGCATTCGGGGAACGGGGTCCTCGCGAGAACGAGGGGCCCGGGTGCCTCCGCAGGGTCGGACGCCGGCTCTCCAGGGAATGGCCTGTCGAAGTGACGTCCGGAGAGAACCGGGTTCGAGAGAAGGCCGATCGGCCGAGGCGCTGGCGCGCCGGCGGTCACTTGAACTCCCCTCGCAGGGTCGTGACCGAGGCCGCCAGGCTCGAGCCAGGGAACCGGCTCAGGAAGTCGGCGCACTTCTCGAGCCCCTTCTGCTTCCAGAAGTCCGATGTCTCCTTGGGCTTGTCGATCTCGGACAGCTTCTTGTAGGTCCGAGCCGAGCCGAAGAGAGCCATCTCGAGGGTGTCCGTCGACTCGCCCGTGACCGGCGGGAACTGGACCTCCGCGCGCAGATAGTGGAGCAGGCCCTCGCGCAGCTTCTCGGCGTTGGTCTCCTTCACGCCCTGAGCGTAGAGGGTGTCTCCGAGCGCCGCGTAGGCCGGCCCGAGGATCGCAGCATCGGTGGATTGAATGAGAGGCTCGAGGAGCATCCGCGCCTTCGGGACGTCTCCCTGCCGCGCAGCGATCCGCCCCTGGGCGGCCGTCGCGAGCGAAGCGATGCGGGGCGCCGACTGGGCGGCCGACGTGGCGAGTGTCTGGTACTCGCGGTTCGCCTCGGTCAGCTTGTCCTGAGCCTCCAGCACGCGCGCCTTCACGAAGAGGAACTCCTGCGCGATTCCATCGAGCTTCAGGTCCTTGCCGAGCTTGATGCCACGCTCGGCCGTGTCCACGGCTCCGACGAAGTTCTTGTTGCGAACCTGCAGGTCCACGAGGGTTCGGATCGCCATCCGGACGTAGTGGCTCTTCGCGTGCTCGGCCACGAGCTGTGCGTAGGCTTCCTCGGCTTCCTTCGCCTTGTCGAGACCTTCGAGAGCCCGCCCGAGGAGCAGGAGGCGCAGGGGAGCGAAGATCTCGCGGCCGGGCTTCCAGTCCTGGATCTCCTTGATCGCGTCGGCGAAGGCTCCCTTGTCGAGCGCTTCCTGCGCGTTGCGGAAGGGCCGATAGCCGTCTCCGAAGACGATGCGATCGACTTCGTTCCACGAGATCTTGATGGTGCCTCCCCCGTCGATCGAGACCACGACCTCCGAGAGCGTCTGGTCGGCGACGCGCGCGAGCAGGGGTTTGTCGCTGTTGACCTTGTAGACCTTGTCCTTTCCGGAGACCTGAGCCGTCGCGGCGGCGCCCAGCGCGCTGACCGCCACGAGCAGTGCTGCTGCGAGCCGTCCGAAGGTGTGGAAATGCATCATCCGCCAAACGCCTCGGGAGAGATGGACGAGAAGAGGGGACGGGAGAATCGGAGATCCGAAAGGTGCGGTCGATGGCTCCCATCGGTGCCGCGCGAGGAACGGGAATCGGGATCGCCGATCGCCGCGCGACGAGAGCCCGCCAGCGCCGCTTCGGGCCGTTGCGAGCTGGGGCGAGGAGCCGCGCTCGCGTCAACGGGCCGGTCGCTCCGAGATCGCGAGGGCGCGCTCCGGGAATCCGGGCGGAACGTTCTAGCGGCGAGCCCCGGAGCGGTCAACGAGGTCTCGTGTCCCTGACGAACCAGGAGCGGCTGCGGTTCGAGGACGCGGGCGTCCGGCTGGATCCTCATTTGACGCGGGCGTGGAGATCCTGGATGAGCTTCGCGAAGCCCCACTTGCCGCGGTCGAGCTCGCGGTCGGAGACGAGGTAGCTCTCGATCACGTTGCGCGCGACCACCCTCTCGCCGTTGTTCACGCAGGCCAGGGCGTAGACGTAGCGCGCCATCCACCACTCCTTCGTCGGCTCCCGGGTTCCCGGATCGGTCGCGCGGACGACGGCCGCGGCGAGGAGCTGCGCCTCCTCGCCCGCCTTCTTGTCGCCCTTCTCGGAGAGCCGAGCCAGCGCATAGGCCCTCTCGTTCACGATCTGGATGACCGGCAGCCGGACAGAACGCATGGCGACCGCGTTGATCTCGAGGATGCTCGTTTGCGGCTGCTGCACGACCAGTTCGAGGTCGGTGATGAGCGAGCCGTAGTGCTCCGCCAGTTCCGACCAACGGTCCAGGGCGCCGAGCGCCTGCCCCAAGCGGAAGCGGTTGACAGGCGCGTTGTAGTCCGACTGCGGCGCCGTCTCGTTCACCACGAGACTCTTCTTGATGAGCTCGACGGCCGACTCGAGCTGATCGCGGAACGCGAGCTTCTTCGGATCGATGTCGAAGTAGAAGCTCTCTCTGAGATCCTGGTCGTTCTTCCAGAGGCCGAGTTGGAAGAGACGTGCGCCTGCGACGGCGTAGTCGAGGGAGTCGACCTGCCCCTCCTGCTTCTCGCCGGAGGCGATCCACGATCGGTAGAGCCGCGTCGCCGTGTCGATCATGGCGATGCGATCGGCGGGTGGGAGATCCTTCTTCTTCGGAATCTCCTCCAAGATCGCGTCCCCGACGCGGCGGAGCCCCTTGACCGTCTTGCTCGACTCCGGCGCCTTCGTCGACATCCCCTCCACGATCCGCACCGCGTCATCGAGCTTGCCGAGCTTCAGAGCGACCGTCATGAAGAGCTCCGCCGTGTCGAGGCTCTTCGCCCTCGCGATCGTGGAGCGCGACGCGCGATCGTCGATCTCCCGACAGATCTGCTGCGTGCGCTCCGGCTGCGAGCCCGGCTCCCAGAGGTAGGCGCGGGCCAGGCAGAGCCGCGCCTCGATCTCCTTCTGCTCGTTGCGGGACCGCTCCGTCGGATCGAGGGTCGTCTGCGCGGCCGTCCAATCGAAGAGCTGGGCGAACGTCCGCTCCATTCCCGCACGCGCGTCGTCGCGCATGCGCTTCAGCTGGGCCTTGTCACGGACGTTCGCGATCAGCCCGCCCGCTCGGAAGAACATCAGGCCCGCGTCGAAGGAGCGCTTGCCGAGATTCGGATCGGTCTTCGAGAGGGAGCGGAGCTGATCCTCCTTCAGCTTCGCCACCTCGAACGCGTCCTTCAGCCCCATCTTCTGCAGAGCGGAGATGTAGCGGCTCTGGGCCTGGTTCGATGGGTCGCTGTCCGGCCAGCCATTCGAAAGATGATCGAGGAGCGTCTGGATCCACTCGTCGATCCACGGATCCTTCGACTGGGTCTTCACCCAGAGGTTGCACGCCTCGTCGACGCCGAGGAGCAACGCGGTCGCCGCGAGCCGGCTCTGGGGGAATCGCGTGCCCGCCGTCTCGAAGAGGAGGATCGCCTCGATGGGCCGGCCCGCCTTCTGGTAGACCTGACCCGCGAGCGTGAAGAGGTCGCCTCCGTACTTCGCCTCCTCGGGCCTCCCGCGCAGCCTCGAGAGGCTGCGCTCGAAGGCTCGCATCGCGTCGGTGAATCGGCCTTCCTGATAGGCGGCGTAGACGGGCGAGATGATCTCCTGCGCCGGGATCGGGCCCGCTCCCTCGAAATCGACTCCCAGCGACTCCAGGAGGTCGCGCGCGCTCGCGAACGTCTCGCTGCCGAAGACGGCTCGGGTGCGAACCCTCTGCGCCACCTCGATCGCCTTCTGGTCCTGATTCTTGCCCGCGTAGGCCCTCGCGACCTCAACGAGGAAGTCGAGGTCGTACTCCTCGGCGTTGGGGATCCCCTTTCGCACGTCCTCGACGCGCTCCAGCACCGCGTCGTACTGCTGCTCCCGATTCAGGAGCTTCGAGTACTCCGTCGCTGCCTCGAGGATCAGCAGACGGAGCGCATCGTTGAAATCCTCCGGCGGTCGAACATGACGGTTGCCGTCCTGGTCGTACCAGTAGAGGAGCTCGAAGCAGACGAAGTAGTAGTCGCGGGCACGGCTTCCCTGCCCGAGCTCGCGCCAGACGTTGCCCGCCTTGACGCTCGCCTCGAACGCGATGGTGTAGTCGCTCGGGCACTCGAGGAGGAACTCCTCGAACAGATCGCCCGCGCGCCGGAGCTTCTCCGCGCGGATCGGATCGTCCTTCCCGTAGAGGTCGGCGTAGTCGAAGTACGCGTTGGGGACGGCGTAGAGAGCGGCCAGGAAATCAGCCTCGGCGGCCGTGGCCGGTCCTGCCGTCTGCGCCGGCCCCTGCAGCGTGGACGCTTGCGCCGAGAAGTAGCTGATGGCGCGCCCGAAGGCCTCTTCCCCCAGCTTGCGCATCTCTCCGATCTTCTCGATGGAGGGCTCGCGACGGATCTGCTCGGCGATCTTCTTCCCGAGCTTGCGGTCGAGGTCGCCGCCCATGTAGCGCGCCTGCCCGGCGAAGGCTCCATCGGGCGCGAGCTTCAGGTACGAGTCGACGGCCGACCGCGCGCTCTCGTAGGCGATCATGGCCTTGTCGAAGTCGCGCTCGACATCGAAGGCCGATACCGAGATGCGCGCCTCGAGGAACGCGATGGAGGCCTTCTGGAGCTCCGAGAGGTTCTTCCCGCCCTTCAGGTCGGCGACGACCCACCGGGCCTCGTCGCGCATGTTCCGATTCGCGAGCCGGCTCGCGAAGTCGACGTCTCGATCGAATCCCGGCGGCGCGACCTTGGCGTCCAGATCCTCTTGCGTCGCGTTCGAGCTCGCCATCTCGGAGATCGGCGTCGTCGAGCCGAGAGCCCGCCCGGATGCGACACCGACGAGGGGCAGCACGAGCAGGGCCGAAGCGAACGCCGAGTGCAGCCCATTCCGAAGAAAGTCCATTCGATCCACGCAGCGAGGGAAAGGCGGGCAGGGAGCAGGAGGTGACAGGAAGAGTCTTCGGCCGAGCATCGCGCACCCCTCGCTCTTGCGGCGAGGCGTGATCACCGGAGGAGGGCCGGATGTCCGACCGCGAGGCGCTGGGAGCAGCCTCCGCGGGAGTCGAGGCGCCGATGCTGCAGACAAACGACCCATTCGCCAAGGGAGTTCGCAGGCGTCCGAGTCGAATTGCGGCCGCGTCGCCACGAAAGGCGCAGGGCGGACCCGCCACTCGGCGGAGCCGCCCTGCTCGAAGGAATCAGTGGAGGTTCGAGGCCGACGTTCGGCCCTCGTCCGCGACCGGTCTCACTTCGCCTTCTTCGTGACGCCGAAGGCGTTCCCGTAGCGGTAGTACACCTCGAACGTGAGCACGTTCGTGGCCGTCGCATAGACGCGGCCGCCCTCGAAGCCCCAGCGGTCGTCGGCGTCCCAGGAGCCGTCGGTGCAGAGCTTCGGATTGTTCACCTGATTGTCCAGGAGAGCCTTCTTCAACTCCGTGTTCCACGCGTTCCAGTATTCGCCCTTGTTCTGTCGCGGGCTGTCGGGACCGTCGTACTGGTTCAGCGCGAGCGACGCGTAGTACCAGTAGTAGTAGTCGTTCGACTTCTTCTTCTTGTCCCAGACGGGAAGGTCGCGCTTCATCAGCTCCGCGCCCGCCTTCAGCATCGGGTCGTCGAGGTCGTGGTTGACGAACGTGCGGACGCACATCCCGACCGAGGAGAGCGCGGGGTGATTCAGGTAGTCGTCGTTCTTCCCGGGCTGCTTCACCTGCTGGCCCGCCTCCTCGCGCTTCGTGTAGCCGACGTGGCCCGTGGCCTTGTCGGTGACCTCCTCGCAGAAGTTGAACGCGCCCTCCATCGAGTTCTGGGAGATCTTGAGCCCCGCGAGCTCGGCCGACTTGAGGGCCATGACGCACCACCCGGTCACCGAGATGTCGTTGTCGCCGCTGAGCGGCCGGTAGCGCCACGCGAGGTAGCCCGAGCCGCCGGGAGCCGGATTCTGGCCCGCGATCAGGTTGTCGATCGACTTCTGCGCCGACTCCTTCCAGAGCGGAGATCGCGACAGTCCATAAGCCTCGCACATGGCGAGAGCCGCGATCGAGTGGTTGTAGCCCCACTTCGAATTCGACGAGGAGACGAAGGAGCCGGCCTCGTCCTGGTTCGATCGCAGGTACTTCAAGCCGTTCTTCACGACGTCGCCGACACGGATCACGCGCTTCGTGAACGGATCGGTCCACTGCTTCGGCGAGCGCTGGTCGTAGCCGGCGCCGAGGAAGCCCAGAAGAGCGAGGGCCGTCACGCCGATCTGGTGCTCGGGATACCCCTTGCCGTCGCAGACCGTGCCGCCCTGGCAGTTCTTCAAGTAGTTCTCGGGCGACCAGGAGCCGTCCTCGTCCTGGTGACGCGCGAGCCAGCGGAGACCCGCGTCGACGGCGGATTCCGTCTTCGCGTTGCCGCCCTTCCCCCCCCGCACCGTCATGTTCCTCCGGCCGCCGAAGGGACCGCCGTAGCCGCCGCGTCCGCCGCGGCCCGAGTTGCCGCCGACGCCGATCGCGTCGAAGAGGTTCTTGCCGGACGAGTTGGCGAAGTTGAAGTCGGTGTTGTCCCCCTTCGCCATCCCGTAGTCCTCGCCGTTGTCCGTCTCGTTGTGGTCTCCGTAGACGAAGTTGTCGTCGGGGAACGTCAGCTCGGGCTCGTTGGTCAGGACCTCCGTGTCGATCGTCTCGATCGCGGCATCCTGCATCTCGAAGATGTCGCGCTTCAGGACCTCGGGCTCCGCCTCCTTCGCGTCATCGACGGGCTTGCTGATCGTCGCCTCGATCGGCTTCTCCTCGCGCTTCGCCTGCTCCTCGCCGAGCTTCCAGACGGCCGCGAGCGAGAGCAGCGTCAGGTTGAACGCCGCCGCGATGAAGAAGTAGGGCGACTGCTTGATCCGATCGCGCATCCACTCGCTGAAGCTCTTCGATTCGAAGGCCGCGGAGCGATACTCGAAATCGGGTTGGTTCTGATTCGATTCGTGGTCGGCCATGGACGGAACTCCGAGTTTCGGTGGGTCTTCGCGTGCTGCCGAGGATCCGGGAGGCGCGCGCGGATCACGCGCTCGAGCCCGGTCGGCACCCCCGTTCCGGCGCGGACCGAAGACCGACGCCGATCACGGAGTGGAACACCCCGAGGGGGGAGCATAACGGGACGCCGCGAATCCGGACAAGTTTTGGAAAAACCACCGGACACCTCCGTTGCGCGTCGTCGAGGGGGAGGAGCGAGCGTGGCGAAGCCGGCTTCGAGGGGTCGAGCACTGCGAGGAGAGAACGCCACGTCCGTCCCTAGTCCGATCGGCCCCGAGGGACGACGCACGGAGTTCTCGCCCCCTTCCATCGGGCTCCCGCCCTCGACCCTCTCGATCTCCGCCCGTACGCTGGTCGCACGAGGCCGAACCACGATGGCTCGAGACGCGTCCTGGCGGCTTCGCTGGCGTGCTCGGCTCGCCGGCGACTTCTTCGAGACCCAACCCTCACTCCGCGCGATCGATGGCCGCACCGCGACGCACTTCCGCTTCCTCGTCCGCCCCGAAGGGCGCTCCCCTGGACTCCGCCCCGGCGAAGGCGCCCGTCGGCCAGATCGCCCTCGCGGGCGGGCTCACCGTGGTGGGCATCGGCTTCGCCATCTACCTCTTCACCTCGAAGAAGACCGCGCCGGAGCCGCCGAAGGCGCAGGAGCCTCCGGTGATCGAAGCCGAGGCGCTGCCGCCGGCGCCCGAGCCCGTGGTGAAGAAGTCGGATTCGGGCACCTATCTGAAGGAGCTGCCTCCGGACGTCCGCAAGGACGTCGTCGGGCGGCTCGACGCGCTCTCCATGCAGATCGATCCTCTCGAGCGCCGCGAGCTCGAGGTCGACAAGATCGAGGACCCCGAGAAGCGGCGCGAGGAGTACGACCTGCTCCGCGACGAGTACGCGGGCATCGCCGACGGGATCATCGAAGTGCTCGAGGACCCGAAGTACAAGACCTACACGGACGACGAGGCCTACGGGCACAACTTCGCCAGCTACCGGAACCGGCTCAAGTACTACCAGTCGAAGCTGGTGTCGCTCCGGTCGAAGAGCAACGCGGCCTTCAACGCGATCAAGAACGAGGATCCGAAGGACGGCTGACGCGCCGTCCGCGGACCGCGGAGGCTCACGCGAAGTCGCTCGCGTCGATCCGCCGCGTGCGCAGGGCGCGCTGGGGCACGAGTTCGGCGACGGCGGGACGGATCGTCTCCAGGGAGATCCCGGCGTCGAGCTCCAGACGCACGAACGCGTGGCGGATCTCGCCGCGGTCGTCCTCCTCGAGACGCACGACGGCCACGCGCACGCCGCGGACGCGGTCCGTGAGCATCCGCGCGAAGGCCTCCGCGTGCGTCGACGTGGTCTCGCCCTCCGGCGCCGCGTTGCAGTGTCCCGGCCGTCGGCCGTCGGCCGTCGTCCCGAGGACCGTGAGCAGGCACCCCTCCTCGCCCCGTCCCGGCTCGTCGTCGGGGTTCACGTGGAGCTCGATGCGGTCGAAGTGCGAAGGAAGCGCGCGCACCTTCTCCAGCAGGAACGCCTCCATCGCCTTGCGTCCCAGGAAGTAGGCCCGCTCGCTGTGGACGTGCCGGTCGATCATCGCGATCGACAGGCGCATGCGCAGCGTCGACTCCTCCGCGAGCGCCGAGGCCTCGACCTCGTCCCCCACCTCGGGGAACTGCCGCCGGAACTCCGGTCCCGTCGCGAGCGCCACGGCTTCCTGCGCGAGGAACTGGCTCGCCGACGCGGGCGCGCGTGCGACTCCGATGCTCGTCGAGCGCGCGGTGCCGGGATCGCGCAGATGCAGCTCGGCGGCGAGATGGCGCCTGGGGTCGACGTGTCGGAGGTTTGCGCGCGCCCAGTCCTGGCTCGCGCGTAGCGCGACCTCTCCCAGACGCGCATGGGAGAGCGCCGGGACCCGGCGTCCCGATCCCGCCACGACGAGACGCATCGGGAGACCGGTCCGTCCGCCGCCGAATCGCGGGACCGCGATCCCCGGGAGGAGCACGGTCGCACCCAGGGAGAAGACCGGGTCCTGCAGCCCGCTCCGGCGCGCCTCGTCCTCGAGAGCCCCGGCCACGGCCTCCGCCATTCCGCCGGCGATCTCGTCCGGGTGGCCGGCGCTCCGCGCGAGCGCGGGAATGGTGAAGCGAGGCCGAAGCTCGCGCGCCTGGGAGAGGAAGAGCTCGGCCGTCATGGACCGGGAGCATAGCGACCGACGCGCCTCGTCGCGCCGGGCCTCGACGACGCGAAGACGGCCGTTCCTTCGCCGTCGACGCACGGACACACTCGTCCGCTCCCGCGCGCCGATGCTCCTCTCGCTCCTCGCCGCCCTCACCGTCGCTGCACCGCTCCGTCAGGAGCCGGGGCCGCCCGCTCCGCGCGATCCGTACCCGATCTTCGTGTGGCGCCGGGGCGGACCGCCGCCGACGCCCGCCTGGGCGGACGCCCTGCGCGCACTCGGCATCCGGGGAACGAACGTGCAGGGCGCCGAGGAGCCGGACGTCGCGACGGATCTCGGCCTGGCGTTCTATGCCGATCACCTCGTGCGCCGCGGCGTCTTCCATCGCGATGCCGATGACCCGAGGTGGGTCGCGATGCGGACCGCGTTCCTCGCCAACCGATCGGTCGAAGCCCTCGTGCGCGAGCCGAGCCTCGACGACCCGGAGGTCCTTCGGGCGATCGCCGAGGAGGCTTCCTCGCGCGCTTCGCGCGCCGCGGCCGCCGGAGCGCGCTTCCTGTCGGTCGCCGACGAGCCGTCGTTCACGGTCGGTGCCTCTCCTCTCGACGTCGACCGGTCGCCCCATGCGCTCCGAGCCTTCCGGCGCCGCCTGGCGAGCCGATTCCCCGACGGATCGTCGCTGGCGCGCGCCTGGGGCGCGGAGCCGTCGCCTCCCGAGGAAGCCGAGCACTGGACCACCGATCGGATCCTCGCGCGCGAGTGGCGTCACGCGGCGCCCTGGAACTTCGCGCCATGGGCCGCGGCCCGCGAGCATGCGGACGCGAGCTTCGCCGAGGCCCTCGCCGGAGCGATCGGCGCGGCCCGCGCCGCGGCCCCGGGCGTCCCCGTCGGCTTCCTCGGCGGCGGCGCTCCCGCCGCCTTCGGCGGCCACGACTGGCGGCGTCTCCTGGCGGCGGGGCCCGAGGTGCTCGAGGTCTACGACCTCGGCGCCGCCCGCGACGTCGTCCGCACCCTCGCGCCCGAGATCCTTCTCGTCGACACGGCGTTCTTCTCCGACGCCTCGGAGCGCCACCCCGCGACGCTCGCACCGGCCCGCATGTCGTGGCTCTTCGCCCGCGGAGGGCGCGCGACCATCGTCTGGGCGAACGACGCGCTCTTCGAGCCGGGCCCGGGCGCGCCGCGGCCGACGAAGGCGGCCCGCGCCCTCGGCGCGCGTGGCACCGCGCTCCGGCGTCTCGCGGAGCGGACGGATGGCGCCCGCGCCGAGCACGACTCCCTCGGCATCGTGCTCTCGCAGCCGAGCCTCCGCGCGTCCTGGCTCCTCGATGCGCGCGGCGACGGCGCGCGTTGGCCGCTCCGTCTCACCAGCTACGAGCACGAGCGCTCGACGGCCCTCGCGTCGCTCGAGGCCTGGTTCCTGCTGGCGGAGGATCGGAGTCTCTCGCCCGTCGCGATCGACGCGGAAGCGCTGGAGGATCCCGCCGCGGAGCTCCCGAGCGTCGTCGTGCTGCCCCGCTGCCTCGCTCTCTCCGAGAACGCCGCGTCCCGGCTCCGCCGTCACGTCGAGAGCGGCGGCACGCTCGTGAGCGAGGGACGTCCCGCCCTCTTCGACGCGTCGCTCCGTGGCGGCGGTCCCATCGGAGCCCTCGACGACCTCTTCGGGACGGCGCCGCTCGCCTTCGCCGGCTTCGCCGACGCGGACTGCAGCCCAGGCCCCGCCGCGGGACGTACCGCCGAGGGGCTGGTCGTCCTCGAGTCGGAGCTGCGCGACCGCGCCGGAGCCCGCGTGCGCCTGCGGAGATCTGCCGACGGTCGGGCGGTCCTGTTGAATCTCTCGACCGTCTCCCATCGGGACGACCGCCTGCAGCCGGCAACGGCGCCGGGTGCAGCCGCGGCCGCGGCGCTGCGCGAGGCCGTCGGAGCGACCCTCGACCGCGGCCGCACCGGCTCACGAGTGCACGCCTCGAGCGAGTCCGGGCTGCCGCTGTCGATCCATCGGCTGCGCCGCGGAGAGGATCGCTGGCTCCTCGTCACGGCGAACGTGCGACGAAGCCCCGCGGCCGCCATCCGGACGGGAGACGTTCGCTCTGGCAAGGTCTCCGAGGAGGTCTCCGCCACGGTCTCCGTCGCGCTCGTCGTCGAGGGCGCCAGCGCCCTCGTGCGCATCGACGGCGAGGAGGAGGAGATCCTCCCGCCCGACCGAGCAGGCGCCTTCCGCTTCGCTCTCGATCCGTTGCACCTCGCCGCGTTCCGCGTCGAGGCGTCGCGCTGAAGCAGGCTTCGTGGGCGCGACGGCCACGCGGGCCTCGCGAGGGCCGAAGTTTCCAGACGAGCCGCGGTCTCAGCGGGGCCGTCGCCTCAGAGGATCCGCTTCCCGAAGGCCGACGCGATCAGCTCGACCACGAGCTCGGCCGTGCGGTTGCGCGTGTCGAGGATCGGATTCAGCTCCGTCGCCTCCATCGAGACCATGCGCCCGCTGTCGGAGACCATCTCCATCAGGAGATGCGCCTCCCGGAACCCGATCCCGCCGCGCACGGGAGTTCCCACGCCCGGCGCGATCTCGGGGTCGAGGCCGTCGAGGTCGAAGGAGAGGTGGAAGCCCGCCGTACCGTCCGTCGCGACGGAGAGCGCCTCGCGCATCACGCGCGACATGCCGAGCTCGTCCACGTCGCGCATCGTGAAGGCGCGGATCCCGGAGCGCCGCACGAGTTCCCGCTCGCCGTCGTCCACGTCGCGGATCCCGATGAGCGCCACGTTCTCGGGCCGCACCTTCGGCGCGAAGCCGCCGAGGTTCACGAGCTCGGGGGCGCCGAAGCCGAGCACGGAGCTGAGCGGCATGCCATGCACGTTGCCGCTGGGCGAGCTCTCCGGCGTGTTCATGTCGGCGTGCGCGTCGACCCACACGAGGCCCATCGTCTCGCCCCGACGGCGGAAGTGCGACGCGATGCCCGTGATCGTCCCCACGGCGATCGAGTGGTCGCCGCCCACCACGAGGGGGAATGCCTCCTCCTCGAGGATCCGCTCGACGCGGAACGCGAGCCGGTGGCAGGCGCGGTGGATCTCGCGGAGGTACTTCGGGCCCGAG
This sequence comes from uncultured Planctomycetales bacterium, assembly GCA_964545855.1. Taxonomy (GTDB): domain Bacteria; phylum Planctomycetota; class UBA1135; order UBA1135; family JACQFD01; genus CAZJHD01. The sequence continues at coordinate 51,560 of CAZJHD010000012.1, read as the reverse complement.
CCCGGGACGCGGACCTCGGGGATCGGCACCGACACGTCGCCGCCGTCGACGAAGGCGTGCCCCAGCGCGCGAATGCGCGCGCTGAGCCCGGCGTAGCGCACCGCCGACGGCCCCATGTCGACGCCGCGGCGGTCGGCTCCGAGGTCCATCGGGACGCCGATGAAGCGCACGTCGCGCGTCGACTGCGAGGTCGTGGCGTTCGCCATGGCTCAGGTGGCGCGCCGCCCGACGCGCACCTCGGCGCCGCAGTGCGCCGACAGGTCGCGCGCGGCGCTGCCGTCGCGCACGGCGATCTCCAGATGGCCGAGGGAGTTCACGAGGGCGATCGGCTCGCCCTCCTTGCCTTCGGCGTAGTGGTGCGAGACGGGACCCACGGCGGTGCTCCCCACGCGCACTTGAAGACCCTTCAGGGCGCCGCCGGAGAAGGCGCGCAGGTCTTCCCGCGTGATCGTCGAGATCAGGTTGCCGAAGCGATCGACGGCGACCACCTCGCCGAGCAACGAGCCGTCGCGGTCGAGTCGGGGGCGCGGCCGGTCGAGCCGCACGATGCGGTCGATGCGCTCCCCCGCGTGCTCCGGCGGATAGCCCTGCGCGAGCCGCGCCGCCGCGGGCGCGAAGACGTCGCGGCCATGGAACGTCGAGGATCGATCGGGAAGGCTGAAGCGATCGACGTCGAGCCTGTAGACGGGATCGTCGGCGCGCAGGACGAAGGAGAGGAGCCCGTTGTCCGGTGCGAGGAAGAGCCGGCCCTCCCGCACGCCCAGGACCACGTGCCGGTTCGTCCCCACGCCGGGATCGACCACGGCCAGGAAGAGGGAGCCCGGCGCGAAGTACCGCCACGCCCCGTCGAGCGCGAAGGCGGCGGCCCGCACGTCCTGCGGCTCGATCTCGTGCGTCAGGTCGACGAGCCGAGCGGGCGGGAACTGCGCGAGGATCACGCCCTTCATCACGCCGACGAAGGGATCGCGCATCCCGAAGTCGGTGAGGAGCGCGATCAGACCGCTGGGACGAAAATCTCCGGGCTGCATGATCGGATTGTCCTCCGCGGTCCGATCGAAGGCGAGCCGGCATCGCGGGCGCGAAGGGTATGCCGGTGCATCGCAGGTCACAAGCCGGACCGGCTGGAAGCCTCACCGAAACCGGTCCGCGGGACCGGTTTAGGAGCACGCAGCGGCGACGGACCCGGAAGGCGGACGGGAGGGAGCGAGGCCCCGCTCCGGTCGGGCGGAACCCGTGGAGAGATCGTGGAGGACCCGTCGAGGACCGGTGGGCGGCGACCCTCAGGGCGCTGGCCGTCAGTCGACGGGCGAGCCCAACAGCCCCACCAGGAGCGCCTTCTTCTCCGCGCAGAGCGCGGGGTCGCTCGCCTCGAGGTTCAGTCGAAGCAGGGGCTCCGTGTTCGACGGGCGCACGTTGAACCACCACCAGGGCTTCCGGGAGACGTCCCCGAACTCGACCGTCACGCCGTCGAGGTCGTCGACGCGCGTCGCCTCCTTCGCGAAGCGCGCGCGCAGCGTCTCCATGGCCCCCGCCTTGTCCTCCACCTCGAAGTTGATCTCCCCCGTCGCGTGGTAGCGGCGGAGGTCGCGCACGCGCTCGCTGAGCGGCGTCGCGCTCGACGAGAGGATGTTCAGCACCTCCACGAAGGCCACGAGGGCCGAGTCGCTGTAGAAGTGATCGCGCCAGTAGTAGTGGCCCGAGAGCTCGCCCCCGAAAACCGCCTTCTCGCGCCGCATCGTCCCCTTGATGAAGGAGTGGCCGACGCGCTCGCGAATGGGCCGCCCGCCGGCCGCCTGCACCGACTCCTTGACGACCCACGAGGAGCGCAGGTCGTAGACGATCGCGGCGCCCGGATGGCGCACGAGGAGCTCGCGCGCGAGCAGCGCCGTCATCAGGTCGTTCGGGATCGGCGTCCCCGACTCGTCGACGAAGGCGCAGCGATCGCCGTCTCCATCGAAGGACGCGCCCGCGTGGTGCTTCCCCTTCCCTTCGCGCACGGCGGCGCCGACGACGGCCATCACCTCGGGCTTCAGCGGATTGGCCTCGTGGTTGGGGAAGTTCCCGTCGAGCTCCCAGAAGAGGGGCGCGAGCCGGACCTGCGCGCGCGCGAGGCACTCCGCGAGCGGCGGCAGCACGAGCCCCGCCATGCCGTTCGCCGCATCCACGACGAGGGACCGGCCCACGAGCCCGCGGGCGAAGCCCATGAGGTGCTCCACGTAGGGAGCGAGCATCTCCTCGCGCCGAAGGTCGCCCCGTTTCGCGGCGACCTCGATGGGAGCCGCGGAGCGGACGCGTGTCTCGATCGCGCCGATGCCCGTGTCGTAGGAGACCGGCCGCGCTCCCGAGCGGCAGAGCTTGAATCCGTTGTAGCGGGGTCCGTTGTGCGACGCCGTGACGTTCATTCCGCCGTCGCAGGGAAGCGAACCGATGGCGAAATAGGCCATGGGCGTCGACGCGAGACCGATGTCGATCACGCCGCAGCCCGCGTCGCGGATCCCCTCGATCGCCGCCGTTTGCAGCACGGGCGAATGGGATCGCATGTCGCGCCCGACGACGAGCGTCTTCGCCGAGAGCTCCTTCGCGAAGGCGTAGCCGATGCGACGCGCCACTCCTTCGTTCAGCTCCGACGGAACGAGACCTCGGATGTCGTACGCCTTGAAGAGACCCATGCGGTCGCGCTCCGGTTGCGGGATCGGTCGAGCGGGGAAACGGGGCGGGGAGTCTAGCTGCACGCGGCAGAAGTGCTCCGCTCGGCGGGTGCGCCTCCCATTCCGAGAACACCGCGTCGCTTCGCGCTTCGTCGCGCGTCCTCGCCGTCGCCGTCCGTGGCCCGGCGACGACTCCTTCGCGAGCTTCGAGATCTCGGACTCCGCCGCGACGGCGCGGCGATCGACGCCTCTCCTTGCGCCCGTCGCGCGAGGCCCGCATGCTCGGCCGTTTCCCCTTCCGCCCATGCGAGATCCGAAGACCCTCCGCGCCGAGATCCCCCACTTCGAAGTCGTCCGCGACCTGATCGACAGCTCGATCGACCTGCTGCTGAATCTCCGCCAGAGCGGACACCCCGGCGGCTCGCGGTCCAAGGTCCCGGCGATGGTCGCGACGACGCTGTCGGGCGCGATGCGGTTCGATCACCGCGCCCCGGCGAAGCGCTTCGGCGACCGTTTCGTCCTCGTCGCGGGCCATTGCACTCCGCTCCTCTACTCGACGCTCTCGGTCTACACCGAGGTGCTCGCCGAGAAGCAGCGCCGCACGAAGGACGATCGCTTCGCGATCGTCGGCGGCGCCGAGCGCGCGGTCTCCTTCGACGACCTCCTCGGCTTCCGCCGCCGCGGCGGGCTCCCGGGACACGCGGAGATGGAGGGGAAGACCCTCTTCGTGAAGGCGAACACCGGCCCCTCGGGCCACGGATCGCCGCCGGCGGCGGGTCAGGCGCTCGCGCTCCGCCTCGCCGGCGCGCCCGAGGTGAAGGTCTTCGCCATGGAGGGCGAGGGCGGCCTCACGACGGGAGCGACCCACGAGACCAAGAACTCCGCCTGGGGCCTCGGCCTCGGCAACCTGGTCTACCTCGTCGACTGGAACGACTTCGGCATCGACGACCCTCGCAACTCGAGCGTCGTGCACGGCACTCCCGAGTCCTGGTTCCGCTCCTACGGCTGGCGCGCCGCCGGCGCGCCCGACGGCGAATCCTTCGCGGAGCTCCTGGAGGCGCTCCACGCGATCTGCGGCGCGAAGGACCCGACGGCCCCCGGCGTCGTGTGGTTCAAGGTCCGCAAGGGACGCGGCTACGGGAAGTTCGACAACCACAGCCACGGGTCTCCTCACAAGTCGAACTCGAAGGAGTTCTGGGCGACGCGAGCGCCGTTCCAGGAGAAGTACGGCGTGCGGTTCGAGGGATTCGGCGACGGACCGCCGGCCGACGCGGCGACGCTCCGCAAGCAGACCCAGGCGCACTTCGAGGTCCTGCGCCACGTGCTGCGGGAGACGCCGGGACTGGTCGACTTCGTCGCGGGCCGCCTCGTCGAGACCGGCGACTCCGTGCCGGATCGCCCCGAGACCTGCAGGGTGCGCGGCGACCGATCGGCCGAGTCGGCGATCCCCGAGCTCTTCGATCCGGCGAAGATCCCCGCCGCCCTCTTCGAGGCGCCCGGCGCCAAGGCGCCGAACCGCAAGGCCCTCGCCCGCACGGGTGCGTGGATCAACACGCTCGCGAAGGAGCGACTCGGACGGCCCCTCGTGATCGCCTGCAGCGCCGACCTCGCCGAATCCACCTCGATCCACGGCTTCGCCCAGGGCGAGAACGGCTTCGAGGGATTCGGCCGCTACGAGCGCGCGGAGAACCCGACGGGCTCCCTGCTCCCCCAGCAGATCACGGAGTTCGCCAACTCCGGGATCGTCTGCGGCCTCGCGACGGTGAACCTCGCCGACGACACCGAGAAGGACTTCGCCGGCTTCTGGGGCGCCTGCTCCACCTACGGCTCCTTCTCGTACCTGAAGTACGGTCCCATGCGCCTCTTCTCGCAGCTGGCGCAGGACTGCCCGCTCCAGGTCGGCCGCGTGATCTGGGTGGCGGGCCACTCGGGCCCCGAGACGGCCGAGGACTCTCGGACGCACTTCGGGATCTTCGCACCGACGGTCACGCAGCTCTTTCCCCTGGGACACGTGATCAACCTGCATCCCTGGGAGCACAACGAAGTGGCGCCGGCGCTCGTCGCGGCCTTCGCGACGGGCGTCCCGCTCATCGCGCTGCACCTCACGCGGCCCGCGGTCACCATTCCCGACCGGAAGGCCCTGGGATGCGACTCGCACATGGCCGCCGCCCGGGGCGCCTACCTGGCGCGCGACTTCGACCGGTCGCGGCCGAAGGAGGGCACCGTGATCGTCCAAGGCACGAGTCCCTGCGCCTCGGTCTTCGAGCTCCTCCCCGAGCTCGCCGCGAAGGGCCCGAACGTGAAGGTCGTGATCTCCGTCTCCCCGGAGCTCTTCCGGCGGCAGCCGCAGGACTACCGCGACCGCGTTCTCCCCTGGGAGGACTGGCTCGACTCCACGGTGATCTCCTCCATGAGCCGACGATCCATGCACGATTGGATCTCGAGCCCGGTCTCCGAGGAGTACGCCATGACGAGCGACTTCGACGACCGCTGGCGCACGGGCGGCACCGTCGACGAGGTCATCGACGAAGCGCACCTCACGCCGAAGTGGCTCCGCGAGGGGATCGCGCGCTTCGCGAAGGATCGCGCGCAGCGCCTCGCGCGCCTCGGCGCCGCGTCGTCGCAGCGCTGACCGCGATCTACGCGGTCACCGTGTCGGGCGACGCCGGCCCCGCTTCGCGCCGGAAGATGAACCACCCGAGCGACGCGAAGAGCGCCGCCACGACGACGTTCAGGTAGTTCACGAAGCAGAAGGGCGCGTAGGCGGTGGTCGCCACCCCGAGCGTCGTCGCCATGTAGGCGCCGCAGGAGTTCCACGGGACGAGGGGCGACGTGAGGGTGCCGGCGTCCTCCAGGGTCCGCGAGAGCATCTTCGGCGCGAGCCCGAGGCGCGGGTACGCGTCGCGGAACAGCCGGCCCGGGAGGACGATCGCGAGGTATTGGTCGCTGAGGAGGACGTTCGCGCCGGCCGAGGCGAGGAGCGTCGAGTGGACGAGCCCCGAGGCCTTGCGCACCCGTCGGAGCACCGCGTCGAGGATGACCTCGAGGTACCTCCCCTTCTCCAGCACGCCGCCGAGCGCCGTCGCCGTCAGGATGAGGAGGACGGTCGGGAGCATCTTCTCCATGCCGCCGCCGGAGAGGAGCTTGTCGAGCACCGGGTTCTTCGTGTCCGAGGTGAAGCCCTCCAGATGGTTCAGCAGGATCTGGTCGAGCGGGGCTCCTTGCACGGCGACGGCGAGCCCCATGGCGACGGCCGACGCGACGACGAGCGCCGGCAACGCGGGCACGCGCCGCACGGCCAGCACGAGGACGACGACGGGCGGAATCAGGAGCCACGGCGAGAGCGATTGCGACGACGCGAGCGTCTCCTGCATCGCCGCGATGTCGGAGCCCGTCGCGAGGCCCTCCGTGCCTCGGAGCATGCTCAGGCCGAAGAAGGCCCCGAGCGCCAGGAGATAGGTGGGGATCGTCGTGAAGAGCATCCCGTGGATGTGATCGAAGAGGTCCGTCCCCGCGATGCTCGGCGCGAGGTTCGTCGTGTCGCTGAGCGGCGAGAGCTTGTCGCCGAAGTAGGCCCCGCTGATCACCGCCCCCGCCGTCATCGCGTCGTCGACTCCGATCGTGCGACCGATGCCCATGAGGGCGATCCCGATCGTCGCCGCCGTGGTCCACGAGGAGCCCGTCGCGAGCGCGACGATGCTGCAGATGACGAGGCTCGCCGGGAGGAAGAACCTCGGGGAGAGCACGTCGAGCCCGTAGTGGATGAGCGTCGAGATCGTTCCCGAGGCGAGCCACGTCCCGACGAGACCGCCCACGACGATCAGGATCAGCGCCGCCGGCAGGGCGAGCCGGATGCCGTGCAGCATCCCCTCCTGGATCGCGTCGAACCGATGCCCGAGCGCGCGCGTCATGACGCAGGCGACGCACAGGAGGAAGAAGAGCGGGATCGTGGAGCCGAGGTGCTGCGCCTTGCCGCTCAGGCCGAGGCCGAACCGGTCCGTCAACGAGAAGAACATCGCGAGGACCGCGACGGCGAGGAAGACGAAACACTCGGCGAGTCTCGGTCGCCGCGGCGTCGGAGCGGGGTTCACGGCGCGGAGTGTGCGGCACGCCCACCGGAATTCGGCGGATCCGTTCCGACGACGCGGCGGAGCGCGACGAGGGCCCGGACCACCTCCTGGGTGCCCACGTGGCGATGGGTGACGAACCGCAGGACGCGAGGACCCATGGGGAGCGCGCCCACGCCCTCCGCCCGGAGCCGCTTCGAGAGATCCGCCGCCTCGAGGGATCCCGTCTCGACGAGCACGATGTTGGTGACGACCCGCGACGGATCGATCCGGAGCCCGGGCACCTCCGCGATCCCCTCGGCGAGCTTCCGAGCCGTCACGTGGTCCTCCGCCAGCCGATCGACCATGAGCTCCAGCGCGACGATCCCGCAGGCGGCGAGGTAGCCCGACTGTCGCATGGCGCCGCCCATCCACTTCCGCACGCGCCGGCAGGCGCCGATGAAGTCGGCGTCTCCGACGATCACCGAACCGACGGGACACGAGAGCCCCTTCGAGAGACAGAAGGTGAGGGAGTCGCAGCAGGCGCCGTAGTCTCGCGGGTCGACGCCCGCGGCGACGCAGGCGTGGAAGATGCGTGCGCCATCCAGGTGCACGCGCAGGCCATGCTGCCGGGCGACGCGGTGCACCTCCCGGAGATCCTCGAGGGGCACCACCTGCCCGCCCGAGCCGAGGTGCGTCTGCTCCAGCGCGACCAGGCTCGTGCGGGGCACGTGGACGTTGTCGGGCCGGACGGCCGCCGCGACGTCCGCCGGGTCGAGGGAGCCGTCGCGGCCCGCGAGGGCGCGCACCTGCACTCCCGCGATCCGCGCGAGTCCCCCCGCTTCCCAGAGGAAGACGTGGGCGTCGCGCTCGATCACGATCTCGTCGCCGGGTCGCGTCTGCGCGGCGATGGCGCACTGGTTCCCCATGGTCCCCGAGGGGACGAAGAGGCCTGCTTCCCGGCCGAATCGGTGCGCCGCGATCGCCTCGAGGTTCCGGACCGTCGGATCGTCGCCGAGGACGTCGTCGCCGACCTCGGCGAGGGTCATCGCCGCGAGCATCTCCGCCGTCGGCCGCGTGACCGTGTCCGAGCGGAAGTCCGCCGTGAGCTCGGGCTCCGTGCGGGTCATGGCGGACCCCGTCCGTCAGGCGGAGCCGAGGAGCTCGCGCAGCCGAGAGACCGCCTTCTCGATGTTCTCGAGCGAGTTCGCGTAGCTGAACCGCAGGTAGCCCTCGCCGAAGGCGCCGAAGGACGTGCCCGAGAGGCAGGCGACTCCGGCCTCGTCGAGGATCGCGGTCTCCAGATCCTTCGACTTCCGGCCCGTGCCCGACACGTTGGGGAAGACGTAGAACGCCCCCTTCGGGCTCCGGCAGCGGAAGCCCTTCACGGTGTTCATGCCGGCCACGATGGCGTCGCGTCGCTTCGCGAACTCCTCCACCATGGCGAGCACGGGGGTCTGATCGCCGGCGAGGGCCTCGACTCCGGCGCGCTGCGTGAAGGCCGCCGTGCAGGAGTTCGAGTTGGTCATGAGGCGCGTCACGCTGGTGGCGAGGTCCTTCGGCATGACGCCGTAGCCGAGACGCCATCCCGTCATGGCGTAGGCCTTCGAGAATCCGTCGAGGACGATCGTGCGCTCGCGCATGCCGGGGATCGCGGAGATCGACGGGTGCTCTCCGGGCGCGTAGACGATGCGACGGTAGATCTCGTCCGACAGCACCCAGCAGTCGGGCACGCCCTTCACGGCCTCGGCGATGCGCGCCAGGTCCTCCGGCTCGAGGATGCCGCCCGTCGGGTTGTGCGGCGAGTTGATGATCACGAGCCGAGTCTTCTTCGTGATCGCGCGCGCGAGACCGTCGACGTCGAGGCGGAAGTCCTTCTCCTCCGGGAGACGCACCGGGACCGGCTTCGCTCCGACGAACCGGATCATCGACTCGTAGATCGGGAAGCCGGGGTTCGGATACACGACCTCGTCCCCCTCGTCGACGAGCGCGAGGATCGCGAAGAACATGATCGGCTTCGCGCCCGGACACACGACGACCTCGTCGGGTCCGAAGTCGAGGCCGCGCGTCCGCGACACCTCCTCGGCGATGGCCTTGCGCATCTCCGGCATCCCGGCGCTCGGCGTGTAGTGCGTGAATCCCTCGCGGAGCGCGCGGATGCCCGCCTCCACGACGTTGCCGGGCGTCTCGAAATCGGGCTCGCCGATCTCCAGGTGGATCACGTCCTTGCCCTTGGCCTCGAGGGCCTTCGCGCGGGCCAAGACCTCGAATGCGGTCTCGGTCCCGAGATTCGCCATGCGCTTCGCGAGCTTCATCCGTCGTTCGTCACGTCGTGGGGGTTGGGGTGGAGTGTGGCGGAGGCGGGCGCTTCGGGTCGCCCCGCGCGATCTGGGCAGCGCCGTCGGACGGCGCCGTCGGACGGAGCAACGTGCTCCTGTCGGTGGGCGGAGCGCGGCACCCGGTCCCTTCGGAGCCGGCTCACGAGGCGCGCGTCACGGCGCCGAATGCGCGAGGCCGTCGACCGTGTCGTACTTCAGCGTGCGCCGCCCGCATCGGCCGTGCTCCATGTCGAAGGCGACGCAGGAGTCGATCGGTCGGGAGTAGATGTGGATGCTCGCCGAGGGCTCGCCGACTTCGGGAGGGCACGCGATCCGATGGATCGTCTGCTCCTTGGTGACCGTCCCGACGGCGCCCCCCGGCGTCGCGACGACGGGCGCCTTCGCCTCCATGTCGATCTTCGTCGCTCCGGCGAGACAGTCGATGCCGACGACGTTCTGGTTCTCCGGCTTGTTGCATCCGTGCCACACGTAGTCGACCACCTCGAGCCCGCCCTGCACCACCGTCGCCCAGCCGAGCTGGCCGTTGTGCGTGTGCACGGGAGTCTGCTGACCGGGCTTCCAGCAGAGGAGCAGCACCTCGAACCACTCGTCGCGGAAGATCAGGTGCCGCAGGTACCGCTCGTCGCTCCACGCGGCGATCCGCCGCACCCCGCTCTCCTCGATGCGCGCGTCGTGCAGGATCTCGAGCACGCTCGCGCTCGTGATCGCGCCGGCTTCCAGCGCTCTCAGATCGTCCACGAGGCGGGTGAGAGACAGGTGTCGAGTCATGGCGGCGCCTCGCTGCGAGGCGGCCCCCCGATCCTCGGAGCCCGGGCTGCCGAGAGCAAGCCTCCGGTCGCCGGCACGCGCGCGAGCGCGTGAGCAGTAGCTCAGCCCTCCTTCGACGAGCCCGCTTCGACGGGGGCCGGGGGCACCGTGCGCTCCGCCCCCGACGACGCGGTGTCCGTCGAGTCGGCGTAGAGGAAGCTCGCCCCCGAGAGCGCGACGGGCTCCGCTCCCGGCAGCTCGAGGTGGACCGACAGCGACTCCCGGAACGGGATCGGCCGCGTCAGCCGGAAGGAGTACGCGACGAACGCCGCCTCTCCGATCCACGAGACACCGGACCCGAGGGAAGTGTGGATCTCCGTCCCGAAGCGATCGCCGGCGTCGAAGGCCGAGGCGAGGGAGACGCTTCGATAGACCTCCTCGCCGTCGGCGACGACCACGAGGCGACCCGCCGCCACGTCCGGACCCTTCGCCTCGATCCGCGTCGTGAGGCCGATCCAGTGGCCCTTCCCGGAACGCTGCTCGACGGCACAGGGGGAGCCCGCGGAGGCGGTCCCGGAGAAGGAGCGCACCCGCAGTCGGCGCGAGCCCGGGAGCGGCGACGCGGGGTCGAGCACCGCCGATCCGCGGAGTCGAACCGTTCGGGGGCCGTCGTTCCGGATCTCGGCGCGGATCCCCGCGTGGAAGGGCATCGGCAGCCTCCAGCGCACCTCCCGCTCGGAGACCACGACTCCCACGGCGTCGACGGTCCCGGCGCCGACGGGTCGCGCGTAGAGCTGCGCCAGGGACCCTTCGATCGACGGCATGGTCTCGCCGTCGACGAAGATGCGGAGCCGCAGCGCATCGAGGTCCTCCTCGACGAACGTCTCCGGCACGATCGCGAACTCGCGCACGGTTCCCTTGCCGCCGGCCGCTCCGAGGTCCTTCGATTCCCCCGGTCCGATCTCGATGGAGGGCAGGTCGTTCGTCACCGATGCGTCGAGGATCGGGAGCGTGACGAGCTCGGAGCCCTCGTTCTCCACGAACTCGATCTCGAAGCCTCGCAGGGCGGACGAGATCGTCACGCGGGCCGACCTCCGGTACAGGAGCGGCGGGTAGGTGACGCGCGCCCCCGCGGCGCGGAGCGGATCGAAGGACCAGAAGGCCCCGAGCGGCGGCCTCCCGTCGTCGAAGCCGATGCCGATGCGCTCGGCCATCGCGGGGACCACGGCCCCATCGAAGTAGGCCCGCAGCTTCGCCCTCGGATGCCCGCCGTCGAGCCAGATGCGCGCGACGCGCCCGCGATCGCCCTTCGTCGCCGCGAGCTCGATGGTCCCCGCCTCCGTCCGCCGCACCGGCGACGCGGCCAAACGGTCCGAGGAATGGAAGCGCACGACTCCGGTCCGCGCGACGGGAAGCCGCGCGAAATCGATCAGCGACTCCGCCTGCGCGGCGGGTGCGAACGCGAGGAGAAGTGTGGTTCCGATCACGCCGCAGAAGCTATCGGCGTGCCGGGAGCCACGCCCGTAGGAATCGAGCGACCTCGCGGTGGTCGCTGAGGGGCAGCAGGGGAACCGTCGCCGGCCGATCGTCCGGCTCGAAGTCCGCGACGAGCGCGATGCACCGGGGGTCGTCCCGCAGCCGAGGCACGCGGCGGGGCAGCGCGGCGCGCAGGACCTCCAGGGCGGGCAGGCCCGCGGCGCTCCAGGACTCCACCAGCACCAGGTCTGCAGCGCCGGCGAGCGCGAGCCGCTCCTCGAGGCCGGGCTCGCGGTCCGGATGGTCCTCGAAGACGGCCGTGCGCGCCGGGGAGGCGAGGACCACGCGGGAGGCGCCCGCGCGCCGGAGCCGCGCCGAGTCCTTCGCGGCGGGGTCGGGGTCGTCGAACTCCTTCGAGTGCTTGATCGCCGCGACGCGCAGTCCCCCTGCCACGAGCTCGCGCACGACGCCGCAGAGGAGCGTCGTCTTCCCGACGCCGGAGTCGCCGACGATGGAGAGGGCGGGGAGCGGCATGGAGGCGGAGGCGATTCTGGCGCCGGAGGCCCGCGGTCGATCGGCGAATCCCGTGGCGGCCGCGATCCACGTCGCCGGGGGCGGCCACCTCGCGCGCCCTCGCCCACTCGGACTTCTTGACCGACCCTGGGCGCTTCCCTAGCCTCCTTGCCCTTCGCAGCCCGCCGGCAGGGTTTCCTCGCGGTGTCGAGCGCTCCCCCGGAGTCTCGACGACTCGTCGTGTTCGGTACGTGTTTCGAGCTTCGCGCCGATGGAAGCAGGGGGACGGTCTCCGTCTCCGCGCTCCGGTGCGTGAGCCCCGTGCACGGGCCGCCGCACCTCGTGCCGCTCGGGCCGGCGATCCTCAGAACACGCAACGAGCCCGCGATCGCCGAGATCACGATCGGCTCCGCACCGGAATGAAGATGACCGAGTCCGTTCAAGCCGCACCCGCCGAACCCTCCTATGCACTCGACCTCGCCTCGGACCCGCTGACGCTCGAGGGCGTCCTGCGGCTTCGATCGCAGGTCCAGAGCTCCGCCGAGAATCGAGACCGCTTCCGGGCGGTCGTCGAGTCGATCCCGGACAGCGGTGAGAAGGGAGCGCGCCGCGGCATCGGCTACTGGGTCCTCGGGAGGTCCGCCGACGCCTCCGAGACGTTGAAGGGCCACCGATCGGCGATCGCGGAGTACTTCCGGGCCCGGTCGCTCTTCGGCGTCGGCAACCTGGAGACCGCGCGCGAGACCTTCGAGAAGCTCGCGAGCGACGACGAGCTCGGTGCTGCCTCCCGATTCGGCGTCCTCGACTGCCTCGCGGCGGACGGCGACTTCGAATCCCTCGCGAAGGCCGTGAAGGGCCTCCCCAAGGCGCTCGCCGACTCGGCGGACGCGCACTACTTCCACGGCCGCATCCAGGAGAGCCTCGGCGCGCACGAGGAGGCGATCCAGTGCTACGAGCGCGCCCTCGAGATGCAGCCGGAGCACCGGCGCTCGCTCTTCCGCCTGGCCTACGTCTTCGATCTCCGAGGCATGGACGACGAGGCGCTCCGCATCTACGAGCGGCTCGTGACCCTCTCCCCCGTGGACGTCGCGACGGTGATGAACCTCGGCGTCCTCTACGACGATCGCGCCGAGTACAACAAGGCGCGCGGGTGCTTCGAGGCGGTCCTTCGCAGCGATCCGATGAACGCGCGCGCGCGGCTCTACCTGCGCGATTCGGAAGCGTCGCTGACGATGTTCTACGACGAGAACCAGGAGCGGAAGGACGACAAGCTCCAGCAGACGTTCCGGATCCCGATCACGGACTTCGAGCTCTCCGTTCGCGCGAGGAACTGCCTCGCGAAGATGAACATCAAGACGCTCGGCGACCTCGTGCGGAAGACCGAGGCGGAGCTCCTCTCCTACAAGAACTTCGGCGAGACCTCCCTCAACGAGATCAAGGCGATCCTCGGCTCGAAGAACCTCCGGCTCGGCATCCTGCCGCCGGACCGCCCGAGCTCCGTTCCACCGGACGTCGGCTCCGTCGACGCCAACGTGATCTCGAAGCCGATCCACGAGCTCGATCTCTCCGTGCGCAGCCGCCGCACCGTCGACGCGCTGAACATCCGCACCGTCGGCGACATCCTGCAGCACTCCTCCGAGGAGCTGCTGGCGATGCCGAACTTCGGTCAGACGTCCCTGAACGAGATCCGGATGAAGCTGCGCCAGTTCGGAGTGGATCTTCGCGACGCGAAGAACACTCCGATCGAGATGGACGACGTCGACGATCTCGCCGACGACGAGGCCTGAAGGGCCTTCCGAGGATCGCCGTCTCGCGCGCGGCGCGGGCCATGGGACGCGGTGCCGTCGATCGCAGGGAGCCAGCGATCGGCGCACCGCGACGCTGCCTCGCGGCCGGCGCCGACGCGGGCGCGGTCCTCGGAGCCGTGAGAGCGCCGGCAACGGAGTCCGCGTTGCCGATCCAGGCGTCTCTGCTCCCGAGAAGGGCCGCGCACGCGCGCGCCTGACGTTATGTACGAGCACTTCGAGGGCGTCCTGATGCGCTGCGTGGGCGGCAGGGCCACGATCGACGTCGGAGGCATCGGCTACCAGCTCCTCGTCTCCTCGGCGACGGCCGCCGCGCTGCCGCCGACCGGGAACCGGGCCCGGCTGCTCGCGCACCTCGTCGTCACGGACGGCGAGCCGCGCCTCTTCGGATTCGCCACGTCTCCCGAGAGGGAGGCCTTCCGTCTCCTGATCGGCGTGAGCGGCGTGGGACCGTCGACGGCGCTGGCCGTCCTCTCGGCGCTCCCGCTCCCGTCCCTCGCACGCGCTCTCTCGGAGGGCGACGAGACCGTCCTGCGATCGGTGAAGGGGATCGGCGCCAAGACCGCGAGCCGGCTCGTCGTCGACCTCCGCGACGCGATCCGATCCCTCGGTCTCGAGCCGACGCGATCGGACGCCATGCGCGACGCCTCCGATGCACTGCTCTCCCTCGGGTTCTCCCGCGCGGAGGTCGAGCGCCACCTGACGGATGCGAGCCGCAAGGTCGGAACGGACGACCGCGAGGCCCTGATCAAGACCGCGCTCGCCGCGAGCCGCGGCGCCTGAAGCGCGCCCTCAAGGTGCATCGAGGATGGAGACGATCCGCCGGGCAGGAGGAAGCCCGGTGCGCGACTACGTCCTTCGGATGGCTCGGGATCTCGTGCGGATCTACGGCGGCGTCGCCGCCCCGACGCCGCGTCGCGCCTCCGTCGCGAACGCGCGCGCGACGGTGCCCACCGCCCGGCCCGCCCCCACCGGCGTCGAGACGGCCGCTCGTCGATCCTGAGACGGGCGTAGACTCGCGGGGGTGATCCCGGTCTCGATCCTCTCGTCGATCCTCGTCGCCAGCTTCGTCCTCTCCGCGGCCCAGGACGGCCGTCCCCCGGTGGTGCAGGGCTCCGGCGCCACGGGCGGCACGTCGGCGGAGAAGCTCCTCGCGATCGCCCGCGAACGTGCCGAGCGGATGCGCTCCGAGGCCTCCACTGCGGTGCCCGTCCTCATCAGCCAGATGGACGCGCTCCGTCAGGACAGCCCCGCCAAGATCGACAAGCTGATCGAGACGATCCTCGCGTACCGGGAGCTCGCCATCGCGCCGCTGATCCTCGCGCTCGACGCGCCCGAGGGCGACGTGCACGGATCGAACTGCGCGCTCGCGCTCTCGCGCCTCTCCGACCCGGAGGTGACCGCCCAGATCGCCAAGGCGACCGCGGGGGTCGGCGCCCCGGCGCGGGCGCGCATGGCCTGGGTGCTCGGTCGCCAGCCGGGCATGGAGCCGCTCGCGACGCTCCACGCTCTCCTCGCGGACCCGGACCCGGCCGTTTCGAAACAGGCCGCCGCATCCCTCGGACGCAAGCAGTCGCCGGCGAGCATTCCGAAGCTCGTCGCGCGCCTCGCGACGGCCGACGCTCCGATCGCGCGCGAGATCCTCGCAGCCCTCGCGAGCCTCGCCGATCCGGCCGTTCTGGCGGCCCTTCCCTCCTTCGTCGAAGGCCCCGCGGTGCGCGGAGCCGTCGGCCCTCTCGCGGACCTGCTCTCGGTCTTCGCGTCGCGGGACAACCGCCGGGATCTGTTGCTCCCGTTCCTCGTCCCTGGATTGAAGCTCCTGTCGGAGCTCGGCGTTCCTTCGGAGGAGGCGGCGGCGATGCTGCGCGTCGCGCGCACGATCGTGAACTCGGCCGACCGCGAAGCGATCTCGCTGTTGAAGCGGCTCCTGAACGACTCCAGCTCCCTCGAGGTCCGCACGCGCGCCGCCTACGCCCTCGACGCGGCGCGCGATCCCTCGGGCGCCGCCTGGCTGCTCAAGCAGCCGAACGAGGCTCTCCGCGACGCGCCGGACAACACGGCGCTCCTCCGGCAGCGCGGCTCGATCTACCTGGAGCTGCGCCGCTACCGCGAGGCCGCGCGGGACTACGAGGAGATCCGCCGCGTCCTCGCGGGCCGCCGTTCGCAGATCGTCGATCCCACCGTGTGGCTCGAGCTCGCGCGCTCCCACGCCGGCGCCCGCAATTTCCCGCAGGCCGCCGAGGCCGTGAAGCAGGCCGTCGCGCGCGGAATGGATCTCCGATCGATCCGCGACCTCGAGGAGTTCGCCGAGATGCGGAAGTCGTCGCGCTGGTCCTCCGCCTTCGACGAGGGCGACGGCTCCGGCCGATGAGGCGCTCGGGCGCACGCGCGCCCGCCGTGGCTCAGCCCGCGAACTCGAGCTGCAGCGTCATGCGGCCGCGGATCCATCCGCGGCGCTCGAAGACGCCCGTCACGGCGTCGTCTCCGTAGATCACCTCCGTGCGCAGGCCTCGGTGACCCGCCGCCGAGAGCAGCTCCTGCGCGCGCTGCAGGAGCGCCGCCGCGAGACCTCGCTGACGGAAGGCGGACCGCGTGTGGAGGATCCGGAGCCAGGGCTCGCTCGTGCCGAGCAGCGGGTCGCGGTGCGGCACCGTGAGGAGCACCGCTCCCGTCGCGTAGCCGGTGCCACGGCCCGTCTGCGTGGGATCGACGACCTCGGCCACCAGCAGGAGCAACGCGGAGTCGTCCACGAGGCGCGCGAGCTCCGACGCGATCGACTCGGCGCGCAGCCCGGAGGGTTCGACCTCGGTGTAGATCTCCGCGGCGGCACCGGCGAGCGTCTCGGCGTAGAGGGGAATCCGCTCCGGCGGGATCGAGACGATGCGTGCTTTCATGGGATCTCGGCGGGATTCGGGTCGAGCAGCATGTTGGCGGAGCCGACCATCCGCTCCCCGCGGAAAAGCCCCGCCGGGGAACTCCCCCGCCGCCGCTGTTGACCGTCCCCTCGGGCACCGGAAGAATCCCGGGTTCCTCGCTTCCCGCCGGCCCTTCGGGGACCGCCTTCGCACGGCCGAAGGAGGCGCCCTCCGAGGACGCCGCGGCTCGCCGCCTCCCCTCCACTCCGCATGCAGATCCAAGTCGAGACTCTCGCTCCGTGCCGCAAGAAGGTGCACCTCGTCGTTCCGGCGGAGCGCGTGAAGCAGGAGGTGGCGGAGTCGTTCCGTCAGGCGTCCGCCCATCTGCGGCTCCCGGGATTCCGGCCCGGGAAGATCCCCCGCGCCGTCGTCGAGAAGCGGTTCGGCACGTCGATCCGTCGCGACGTGAAGGAATCCCTCGTGAACGACGGATACCAGCAAGCCCTGCGGGAGAACGGGATCGTTCCGATCACTTCTCCCGAGGTGGATCTCGACAGCGTCGCGCTCGACGAGACGCAGGGCCTCACCATCGACTTCGAGTTCGACGCGAGGCCCGAGATCGATCCGAAGGGCTACGACGAGATCGAGGTGACCGAGTCGGAGGTCCGCGTCGAGGACGCGGAAGTGGCCGAGCAGGTGGAGGAGATCCGGAGGAGCCGCAGCCGACCCACCAAGTCGGAGAAGGGTCCTCTCGGGAAGGACGGCTTCGCCATCGCCGCCCTCGAGTTCCACGTCGACGGCGCCTCCGTGCTCCGGCGCGAGTCCGTTCGGCTCCGCTCCGGGATGCATGTGCTCGGCACCGAGGCCGCCGAGTTCGAGGAGAAGCTCCTCGGCAAGCGGCCGGGCGAGTCCTTCGAGCTCGCCGTCACCTTCCCCAAGGAGTTCGAGGTGAAGGACGTCGTGGGCAAGAAGGGCACGGCGAAGGTGGAGGTGCGGGAGGTGTACGACCTCACCGCCCCGGCCGACGCGGAGCTCCTGAAGGACCTCGACGTGCCGGACCTCGACACGCTCCGCAAGGAGGTGGGCCGCCGGATCGAGGCGACCAAGGCGCAGGCCGAGCGTCGGCGCGTCGAGGACGACGTGATCGACCGGGTGCTCGAGAAGAACTCCTTCGAGATCCCCGACCGCATCGTCGACGAGCAGCTGAGCCAGCGGGCCAAGCGCTACCGCGACCACCTCCGGAACGCCACGGACGCGACTCCCGAGGAGATCGAGACGCAGGTCGCCGCCGAGTCCTCGCAGAGCCGCGAAGACTTCGCGAAGTCGATGAAGCGGCTCTTCCTCCTGGACGCGATCGCGAAGAAGGAGCGCGTGTTCGTCACGGAGGACGAGATCGCCGCGGAGATCCGCGCCATCGCCGAGCGCAACCAGACACCGCCCGAGGAGGTCCACCGCTACTATCGGGAGAACGGTCTCCTTCCGTCGCTGCGGATGGAGCTCCAGGAGACGAAGGTTCGGTCGTTCCTCTACGGGAAGGCCAAGCGGACTCCGGGCGCGTCGAAGTGACGGCTCGGAGCCCGCGGCGCCCGAGGACCGTGGCCCCCGGACTCCCCCCCGCCGAGACATCCCCGGTTCCGGCTGAACTCCCCACGCGCCGAATTCCGAAACGACTTGCACACGAGGCCCTTGGGAGCGACATCGCATCTCGCTCGAGACCTTCGTCCGCCTCGCACGCAACTCGTCGCACGCCTGACGACATCCATCTCCGGGGGCCTTCGTCCCCGTTCCCGTTCCAGGGCCCATCGGCCCCATCCGAGGACGCCGTGAAACCGACTCAGAACTACGTGATCCCCTTCGTCATCGAGAAGACCGGCCGCGGCGAGCGCCAGTACGACATCTACTCGAGGCTCCTGGAGGACCGGATCATCTTCCTCGGCAGCCCGATCGACGATCAGGTCGCGAACGTCGTCATCGCGCAGCTCCTCTTCCTGCAGAAGGACAATCGCAACCAGGACATCGACATCTACATCAACTCGCCCGGTGGGTCGGTGACGGCGGGGCTCGCGATCTACGACACGATCCAGTTCCTCCAGTGCGACGTGCGCACCTGGTGCATCGGTCAAGCCGCCTCCATGGGAGCCGTGCTGCTCGCCGCCGGGACCAAGGGCAAGCGCCACGCGCTCGCGCACTCGCGCGTCATGATCCACCAGCCGTGGGGCGGCGTGCAGGGAACGGCGTCGGACGTCGCCATCCAGGCCGAGGAGATCCTGAAGCTGAAGCGAACGCTGAACGGCATCCTCGCGAAGCACACGGGCCGTCCCGAGAAGCAGGTGGAGCAGGACACCGACCGCGACAAGTTCCTCTCGGCCCAGGAGGCCAAGAGCTACGGTCTCGTCGACGAGGTCATCGAGTCGATGCCGCGGGTTCCCGCGGAGAGCGGCGCCAAGTAGGGTGCCTGTCGGGCCGCCGCCTCCTCCGCCGGCCTCGCGCGGCGGGAGGCGCTGCCCTTCGGCGCGGGCCCGCTCGCGCCCCGCGCACCTCGCATCGGACGTCCTCGAACCCTCGCATGCCCAAGTCCTCCGGTCGTAGCGGCCGCTCCAGCGTCGAGCGGTGCACCTTCTGCGAGAAGAATCGCTACCACGTGCAGAGCCTCATCGCGGGGCCCGCGGGCGTCTTCATCTGCAACGAGTGCATCGAGATCTGCAACAAGATCCTCACCGATGAGCACGGCCGCGCACCGGAAGGCGAGGCACTCCTGGGCGAGTTCGAGGCGCCCGAGACGGGCGACGAGGCCGAGCGCGAGCGCGCTCCGGGGAAGCGCGGCGCCCCGTCGGCGAGCGCGGGATCCACGGGCTCGGCTCCGGCCCCGGGCGGCCCTCGGGGCACGTCGGCTCGCGGCGGCGCGCCCCGCAAGCTCCCCACGCCGGCCGAGATCAAGCGCCACCTCGACGACTACGTCATCTCCCAGGACGCGGCGAAGAAGGTGCTCTCCGTCGCCGTCTACAACCACTACAAGCGGCTCCTCGCCAAGCGCCAGCGTCCCGAGCTCGAGCTCGAGAAGAGCAACATCCTCCTGGCGGGGCCGACGGGCTCCGGCAAGACGCTGCTCGCGCGGGCGCTGGCGCGCATCCTCGACGTGCCCTTCGCGATCGCCGCCGCCACGACGCTCACG
>CAZJHD010000012.1:0-31949 GCA_964545855.1 uncultured Planctomycetales bacterium | reverse complement strand
CACGGAGGCGGGCTACGTCGGCGAGGACGTCGAGAACATCCTGCTGAAGCTGCTGCAGAGCGCGAACTTCGACGTCGCGCGCGCGGAGTGCGGGATCGTCTACATCGACGAGATCGACAAGATCCACCGCACGACGCAGAACGTCTCGATCACGCGCGACGTGTCGGGCGAGGGCGTCCAGCAGGCGCTTCTGAAGATCCTCGAGGGCACCGTCGCGAACGTCCCTCCCCAGGGAGGGCGCAAGCACCCCGAGCAGCAGTACATCCAGCTCAACACGGAGCACATCCTCTTCATCTGCGGCGGGACGTTCACCGGCGTCGAGCAGATCATCGCCCGTCGCATCGGGAAGACGCTGATCGGCTTCGCGAGCGACACGCGGGACTCCGCCAAGGCGATCCGCGAGTCGGCGAACGCCGAGGCGCGAAATGCTGCGCGCGACGCCCACGAGCGACAGATCCTCGCCGAGTACCTGCCCCAGCTCGATCCGAAGGACCTCATCGAGTTCGGGATGATCCCCGAGTTCGTCGGCAGACTCCCGGTCATCGCGTCGCTCGCGCCGCTCACGCGCGACGACCTGATCCGGATCCTGACGGAGCCGCGCCACGCCATCGTGCGGCAGTTCCAGCACTACTTCTCGATGGAGGGCGCCGATCTGGAGATCCATCGCACGGCGCTCGAGGCCATCGCCGATCTCGCCCTGAAGCGCGAGACGGGCGTGCGCGCGCTGCGCTCGATCCTGGAGAACATCCTGCTCGACGCCCAGTTCGACCTCCCGTCCCGCAAGGGACGGCAGAGGTTCGTCCTGCGTGGCGAGCACGTCCGCGCCCGAGAGGAGCTCATCGGCGAGGAGATCCCCGAGCCCAACGGGCACGGCACGCGCAGCGCGCGCAAGACCGGGCCCGCGGCGCCGCCGCCGGGGCCGTCGCCGGACGATTCGGCAGAGCGCGAATCGGCCTAGGGCTCCGCGCATCGGGATCTCCCCGTCGCCCCGGTGGGGGCGCCTCCCGGGCCCGGAGATCCCGCACGTGCCGCTCGAATCCCGCTGCTCGAAGCCTCTCGAACCGCCCGAATCCTCGCCGCTCGCATCCCCGTCCATGTCCCCGCCCATGGCCTCTGCCGTCCCGCGCACGCTCGTCGACCTGCTCCGCCTCCGCGCTGCCGAGAGCCCCGAGCGCCCGAACGCGCGCTACGTCTTCCAGGATCGCGCGGACGCGACGCACACGTTCGCTCAGCTCGAGCGCCGTTCGCGCGAATGGGCCGCGCTCTATGCGCGCTCCGGAGTCCGCAAGGGAGACGTGGTCGCGATCCTGCTCGAGCATTCCGAAGAGCTCATGCCCTCGTTCCACGGTGCCCAGTGGATCGGGGCGATCCCGGCGTTCCTGCAGTACCCGACGGCGCGGCTCAACCTGGACCGCTACCTCCACGATCTCTCGCTGCTCCTGTATCGCTCGGAGCCGCGCGCCATCGTGATGTTCCCGAACCTCCGGGACGCGCTCGATGGACGGCTGCCGGAGGGCGCGACCCTGCTCACGCCCGACGACGTGCGCGCGGGCGATCTCGCGGGCGAGCCCGCTCCGAGGGACACGGAGGACATCTGCTGCATCCAGTACTCCTCCGGCTCGACGGGGCTCCAGAAGGGCGCGGCGCTCTCGCATCGCGCCGTGCTGAACGAGATCGAGGCCGTCGCGCGCTACTTCCACTTCGACCGCGACACGCGCTTCGTGACGTGGCTCCCGCTGTACCACGACTGGGGCGTCTTCCTCGTGGCCCTCGCGAGCATCGTCCTCGAGTGCCAGTACACGCTCATGGCGCCGGCCCACTGGATCGGCCGGCCCGTCGCGATCTTCGAGGAGATCACGCGACACCGCGCCACCTGCTACTGGCTCCCGAACTTCGCGTTCAACTACAGCGCTCAACGCATCAAGGACGAGGAGCTGGCGGGGATCGATCTCTCGTCGCTGAAGGTCGTCAGCAACGGAGCCGAGCCCTGCTTCCACGAGAGCCACGAGATGTTCCTCGCGCGCTTCGAGCGCGTCGGCCTCCGTCGCGAGATGCTCGCGATCGTGTACGGGATGGCCGAGGTCGTGAACACCGTGCTCGCGATCGGCGGCGTCGGCAACGAGCCGATCCAGGTGGATTGCATCGACCGCAGGATCTTCCAGGAGCAGGGACGCGCCGTGCCGGTCGCCGAGGACCATCCCGCCGCGCAGAGGATGCTCAGCACGGGCCGACCGCTCCCGGGCACCGAGTTCCGCCTCGTCGACGACGACGGGCGCGACGTCCCGGAGCGTACGAACGGCGAGGTGCTCTTCCGGTCGAACGCCGTCATGCACGGCTACTACCGCAATCCCGAGGCGACGGCCGCCTCCCTCAAGGACGGCTGGTACTGGACCGGCGATCTCGGCTACCGCGTCGGCGACCTGCTCTACGTCACGGGCCGCAAGAAGGACCTGATCATCCTCGGCGGCAACAACATCTATCCCCAGGA
Source organism: uncultured Planctomycetales bacterium (assembly GCA_964545855.1). Lineage (GTDB taxonomy): Bacteria > Planctomycetota > UBA1135 > UBA1135 > JACQFD01 > CAZJHD01. Next base: position 29,461 of record CAZJHD010000012.1, on the reverse strand, counting down.
CATCGAGGAGCTCGTCGGGGCCCACCCGCACGCCGTCGCGGGCCGCGTCGCCGCCCTCGGCATCCTCGACCCCGCCCTCGGCACGCAGAAGCTGATCGTCATCGCCGAGGCGCGCACCGACGATCCCGCCGAGAGGCGCGAGCTCCAGAAGTTCATCCGTCGCGAGGTCCAGGCGCGCCTCGACGCCCACGTCGACCGCGTCTATCTGGCGCCCCAGCGCTGGCTCATCAAGACCTCGAGCGGCAAGATCGCGCGCCAGCCGAACCTGAAGAGGCTCCACGAGCTCTCCTGAGACCGGGCTCCTCCGGCATCCCGCTCGGGAACACCCGCGAGCCCCTCGACCTCCCCGACCCCGCCGACGCCCTCCGCTCCATGGCCGACCTCGAACCGATCCGGGCGTACTTCCTGCAGAAGATCGGCGGCGACCGCTCGCTCCTCCCCGACGACGGGACCTCGCTCATCGACGAGGGCATCCTCGACTCCTTCGGCCTCGCGGAGCTCGTCGCGACGATCGAGAAGACCTACGCCGTGAAGATCCCCGACAAGGACCTCAAGCTCGCGAACTTCGACTCGTTCGCCCGCATCGGCTCGTACGTCGACGCCTTGAAGGGGCGGTAGGCGTCCCTGCCGCCAGGAGTCGGCCGGCGCCGGCGCGATGGACGTCATCAGCTACCCGGCGGCCGCCTTCCTCGCGGCGGCCGTCGTCCTGCTCGCCCTGCCGACGGGCCGCACGATCCGGCTCGCGCTCCTCGTCGCGGCGAACCTCGGCTTCCTCGGGCTGTGCGACCGCCTCGCGCCCGCGGTCTTCCTCGCGGTGTCGCTCGCTGCCTTCGGTCTCGCGCACCTCGGTGCGCGCGGTCTCGGCTCGTTCTCCTTCGGTCTCCTCGCGCTCCCCATCGCGGCGCTCCTCTTCGTGCCGAAGACGGGTCTCCTCGGCTCGGCGCCCGGGGCCGAGTCTCTGGCGGGATTCGCGGCCGCCTTCGCGCGCGCCCCCGCCTACACGATCGGCGCCTCCTACTTCACGCTGCGGGCGCTCCATTTCGCGATCGACGCGCGGCGCGAGGGCCGCGTGCCGATCCCGCTGCTGGAGATGCTGGCCTGGAACGGGTTCTTCCCGACCCTCCTCGCGGGCCCCATCGAGCGCGCGCCCCACTTCGCCGAGAGCTTCCCGACGCTCGGGAGGCCGAGCCTCCACGACGTGCTCGATGGGATCGCCCGGATCTTCGTCGGGCTCGTGAAGAAGGTCGTGCTCTCGGAGATCGCGCTGCGCTGGGCGCAGCCGCTCCTCGACTTCGAGCAGGGCGTCGTGCCGTCCGTCGGCGTCGCGTGGCTCGCGCTCTACGCCTTCGGCCTCTACTTCTACTTCGACTTCGCCGGCTACAGCGACCTCGCCCTCGGAGCGGGCCGTCTCTGCGGCATCCGCCTCGCCGAGAACTTCGACAACCCCTACCTCCGGCCGAACATCTCGGAGTTCTGGCGCACGTGGCACATCTCGCTGTCCACGTGGATCCGCGACTACGTCTTCCTCCCGCTCTGCGGGCGATCGAGTTCGCCCTGGCGGCCGCGCTTCGCGTCGGTCGCCGCCATGGTCCTCTGCGGGCTCTGGCACGGCCCCACGATCGGCTGGGCCGTGTGGGGTCTCTTCCACGGCGTCGCCCTCGCCGTGCATCAATCCTGGACCGCGTGGCTCCGGCGCCACTTCGCCTGGAAGCGCCGGCTCGCGAGCTCGAGGCTCACCACGCTCGTCGCGACGCTCGTCACCTTCCACTTCCTCGCGCTCGCCTGGACCTGGACCGCCTACGCGACGACGGGTTTGTCGACGTCGCTCCGCTACCTCGCGCTGCTGGCGGGGCTCTGAGGTTGCGAAGGAGTCGGCGCCGCGCGCGCCCGGAGCGTCAGAAGACGCCGTAGAGGAACGGCTGCAGCGCCGGCCCCTCGATCAGCGCCGCCGCGAGCGCGAATGCGCCCACCACCGCGAGGAGCGGCACCACGATCCATCGGAAGGACCCGCGCAGTCGGTCGAGCTTCGTGCGCAAGTCAGAACTCGCTGAAGATGTCGCCATCGAAGACCTCGCGCACGACGTCGGCGTCGGTCTCGAGCCGCGGGACGTTCATCGAGGATCCGCCCTCGGTGAGCACCTGGAGACGCAGCGCCTCCCACGTCCGTCGAGCCGCGGCGCGGTCGCCCTGCTTCGTCTGCGCCCAGCCGAGGTACATCAGGTCGGGATAGAACAGGAGGCGCAGAGGGAGCTGCTTCCCGAGCTCGACGGCCTCCTGGAAGGCGCCCCGATAGACGGCCACCTGGATGCGGCGCCGAGCGTTCAGCTCGACGCCCACGGTGCTGAAGGCCATGCGGCGCGTCGCGCCCTGGAGCCGGTCGGGCCCTGCGGCCACGCCCGGCACGAGGGACTTCTCGACGATCGCGCGGAGGATCGTCTCGGCGATCACGCGGTTGGTCTCGATCTGCGGATGGAAGGCGTCCGTGAACATCGTCTCGTCGGGGATCCCGTTCGGCGACGCCTCCGCCAGCGCCGGAAAGGGATCGACGTAGGCGGCGCCCGACCGGCGGACGACCTCCTGCAGCCGCGTCCGCAGCGGACGCTGCAGGAAGAAGCGCTCGTACTCGCGGCGGGCCGACTCGAAGTCGCCCATCGCCTCGTGGCACTGGCCGAGATACAGCGCCAGGAGCTCGTCCTTGTCGCGCCGGTAGCTCCGCCGGGCGGCCTCCAGCTCGGTCACCGCCCGCGGGTAGCGGGCCTCCTTCTTCATCGCGAGGCCGAGCTCGTAGTGCGCGCGCCAGTTGCGGAAGGTCTGGGGGTCCGGAAGGAAGTCGTCCTTCTCGACGAAGGACCGCAGGTAGAAGTCGGCCTTGAGGCTCCGCACCGTGTCGACGAAGAGCACGGGGACCCCGGCGGCGCGCGCGTCCTCCACGAGCGCGAGGAGGTTCGAGACGAATCCCTCGTGCGCCGTCGCGATCGCGGCCGGCGACACGGCTGGCTCCATCACGACGGGGACCCGATCGCGCTTGAACTCCAGGATCCGCGTGAAGGTCGTCTCCGAGAAGGGCGCCATCGCCGCGTGGATCGCGGCCGTGGCGAAGGCCGACGGCGGCGCCTTCGACGAAGCGAGCGCCGGGTAGGGCGGATTCCGGAGCCACGCGAGCGTCTCGCGGAGCGCGACGTAGCCTCGGAGCGGCGCGAGGAGGCGCCGCGCGACCGGCCGCGCCGGCGCGCGCGCGTCACCCGCGGCGAGGAGCCCCTCCGGCATCGGCGGGATGTACTTCCGCTCCCCCGCCTCGGCGTAGACGACGAGGAGATCGGCTCCGTAGTGGCGCACCTCCCGAGCCACCTCGCGGTACTGGTAGCTCCCGGTGCCGCCGCCACCGACGTTCAGGACCTCCACGCGCACGTCGGGCCCCGCGATCGCCGCGAGCCCCGCCTCGAGCATCGCGGGGAACGTGCCGCGCCGGTCGTAGGCGTCGGAGCGCACGGAGGAGCCCCCGAGGCAGAAGATCCGGATCGCGCGCTCGGGCTTCCGCGCGAGGAAGCTCTCCGTGCGGTAGGAGCCGGGCGGCATGCCGCTCTCGGGCGGAGGATGCTCGCCCTTGTTGGGCGACGTGCGGAACACCTCGAGCCCGTTCGCGTCCGTCTCGAGCCGGAACAAGGGGCTCGTTCCGGCGAAGCCGAGATAGGGGTCGGGCCGTTCCGTCGGGTCGAGGCAGCCGGCCGTCCGCGCGCCGAGCTCGAATCCGGCGAGCGCGAGCCCCGCCACGGCCGTCTGGACCGCGAGACGGACGAGGCGTGCCCGAACGGACTCGGTCGGCGATTCGATCACGATCTCAGAGTATCCCGGTCGTCCGCGGCGGCCGCGCACGTCCCGCATCGGCTCGGCGCGGCGTCCGTCGCCACCCCCACGGCCGTCGGCGATCTCCGGCGCCGCAAGCCGGCGCCGGAGCTCCACACCGTATGCTGCGGCTCCCCAAAGGGCCTCCCGCGCCGAGCGCGCCGCCATGCGGCAGCCTTCGGCGCACCTCCCGTGCGCCGGCCCGCGCGCCGGCCCTCCCGCCCCGATCCATGCTGACGATCTGGTACCACCGCGACTTCGACGGCATCGCCTCCGCGGCGATCCTGGCCGACGTGCTGCGCACGTCCCGGGGCCGCGAGGACGTGCGCTGGTCGGGCGTGAACCACGATCGCAGGAACGACTGGCAGGGGTGGGCCCGGGGCGAGGAGTTCGCGGTCGTGGACTTCTTCTTCCACCCCCGCGCGGCCTACTGGTTCGACCACCACCCCACCACGTTCCTCACGGAGGAGTGGCGAGCGCTCTACACGCCCTCCGAACGGTGGCACTTCGATCCCGACTCCCCCTCGTGCCCGCCGATCGTCGTCCGGCACGCGCAGGAGCACTTCGGCTACCGCACGCCCGAGCGCTTCCGGGAGCTCGTGGAGTGGTCGAACGTGATCGACGCCGCGCGCTTCGAGTCGGCCGAGCAGGCGCTCTTCGGCGACGATCCGGCGCTGCGCATCATGCGCGCCCTGACGGTGGCGCCGCGCGTCGACTGGAGCGACGACATCGTGCGCCTCTTCCTGGAGAAGAGCCTGGCCGAGTCGGCCGCCGAGCCGGAGGTGGAGAAGCGCTACCAGCGCGCGTGCAAGAACCGCGACACGGCCCTCACCCAGTTCGAGAGCACGGTCGTCGAGAACTCGGGACGCGTGCTCCTCTACGACGCGACCTCCGATCGCATCCGGCGCGAGCGATTCGCGCCCTACTACTTCCACGCGGACATCCAGTACTCCGTTGGACTGCTGCCGACGCGCGCCGGCCTCCACATCACGGCGGCGGAGAACCCCTGGAATCCGCCCCCGGCCGACACGATCGACATGGGCCAGCTCTGCGAGCGCTATGGCGGCGGCGGTCACCGGGCCGTGGGAGGGACGAATCCTCCGAGCTACGCCGAGGGCCGCCGGATGGCCCAGGAGATCGCGACGCTCCTGCGGCGGAAGCTGTCGGCGTCCGAGAAGTGACGGGCCGGCGACGCAACGCGTCTCCCGCGTCGCCTCGGCCCCCGCAGGACCGTCCGGCCGCGGATCCCGACACGACCGCGCCGGCTCCGGGCGCGCCCGATCGCGCCGGCGCGCTGCGTCTCACGGCTCCGGAGCTCACCGCGCTCGTCGTCGAAGAAGGAGGCCGCGCGTTCCACGCCCGCTCGATCCTCCGCTGGATCCTCGAGCGCGGCGAGGACGCCTTCGATCGCATGACGGATCTCCCGCGCCCCCTCGCGCGCGCGCTCGCGGATCGGCTGCTCCCCCTCGAGTCGCGCATCGAGGAGCGCCGCGCGGCGCCCGACGGCACGACGAAGCTCCTCCTCCGGCTCCGCGACGGCGAGCGGATCGAGACCGTCTGGATGCCCGGCAGCCGCGCCGCCTCGGGCACCGTCTGCGTGTCGACGCAGGTCGGCTGCGCCATGGCCTGCCGCTTCTGCGCGAGCGGCCTCGCGGGGGTCGTTCGAAACCTCGCCGCCCACGAGATCGTCGAGCAGATCCTGCAGGCCCGGCGCGTGGGACCCGTCGGGCGCCTGGTGGTCATGGGGATCGGCGAGCCGACGCTCAATCTCGAGGCGCTCCTCTCCGCCCTCGACACCGCAACGCGCGCCGACGGCCTCGGGATCTCGGCACGCCGGATCACCATCTCCACCGTCGGCTCCGGCGACCGGATCCGCGCGCTCGCCGCGGCGGAGCGGCCCTACACGCTCGCCGTCTCGCTCCACGCGCCCGACGACGTCCTGCGGCGCGAGCTCATCCCCACGTCCGGGAAGGTCACCCTCGACGAGCTGCTCGCCGCCTCCGCCGACTACTTCCGCGCGACGGGCCGCGAGGTCACCTTCGAGTACGTGCTCCTCGGTGGCGTGAACGACCGGCCGGCCCAGGCGCGCGCCCTCGCGCGCCTTCTCGAGGGGTCCCGCGGCAGCGTGAACCTGATTCCCTACAACCCGATCCCCGGCGCCTCCTTCGCCCGCCCCTCCGAGACCGCGGCGCGGACCTTCCGCGACTGCCTCCGCCGCTCGGGCATCCCCGCGACCATCCGCTGGTCGAAGGGCGTCGAAGCGGATGCGGCCTGCGGCCAGCTCCGCATCGATGCCCGGGAGGGCGGCCGAAAGATTCGGTAGCCGCCTCCGCCGGGGTCCCTACTCGGCGCGTTCCCCGGACTCCCCGGCCCCGCGTCAAGAAGCGCCCATCACGGCGCCGATGGGAGAAGGCGAGGTAGATCCCATGGCAACGTCCACCGCCCCCTCTCGATCGCGCGCACCGCTCGGCGAGTCCTCGCCGGGCTTCGAATGGACCGCGGCCCCTGCTCCGGCAGCCGCGACCCGCAGCGCGACCCGGCACTTCGAGCCGACCACGATCCCGACGCTCGCGCCCGCGCACGAGGATCCGAACGCGCGGCGCGCGGGCCCCGACCCCATCCGCATGGCAGCCGTCTGGCTCTGGGGCCTCGTGATCGCCCTCGCGATCTGGTCGCTCTTCTCGGGCGACCCTGCCTGATCTCCGGCGGAGCCGGGCGCCTGATCTCCGGCGGATCCGGGCGCCTGATCTCCGGCGGAGCCGGGCGCCTGATCTCCGGCGGAGCCGGCGGCGAGATCGCCGGTGGATCCGGTGGGCCTCAGCGAGGCTCGCCTGGCTCGTGGAGCACCTCCACCTTCGCCGTCCGCGCCACGCCGTCGATCTCGACGTAGGGCGCATCGAGGAAGTTGAGGGCCCCGCCGCGCTGGTCCGGTGAAAGGACCAGATCACGGCCGGTGCTGATCAGGAACCGGTCGGACGTCAGCTTCCCGAAGTAGGAGCGCGCCTTCTCCGGATCGGTCTCGAGGACCTTCCGCGCCTCGGAGATGTCGACGGGCACCCAGCCCGTGGCGTCGTCGAGGAACGTGGCCCAGCAGTGGGCGCCCCCGGTGCCATCGGGCTTCAGGGAAACGCCGTAGTGGAACCGCGCGGGAATCCCGGCAGCGCGCGCGAGCGACGTGAAGAGGGAGTGGAAGTCGGCGCAGTTCCCGCGTCCTTCGTCGCAGGCGAACTTCGAATCGCCCCTCCCCCAGCCGGCTCCGCTCTTGTCGTAGCGCATGCTCCCGAGCACGTGGTCGTAGAGGGCGCGCGCCTGCTCCCGCGTCGTCGACCGGCCCGCGGTCGCCTGCTTCGCGATGGCACGGATCCGATCGTCGATCACGGCGAGCCGGTCGGGCTCGAGGAATCGCGTCCGCAGGCCGTCGGCCAGGGGCTCCGGCGCATGGTCTCCTTCCTCGAGTCGCGTCAGGTCGAAGCGGATCTCCGCGCTCAGCGTCGGCGGGAGCGGCGCCTGCCAGTGGAAGCGTGCGAGCACGTTCCCGTGCGGTCTCTCCGTCTCCCGCTTCTGGGGCTCCGGAACGATGCGGAGGTCGTCGATCCGCTGGAAGGCGTCCTCCGCGGGGAGCGGCGCCCATGCGTCGACGCTGCGGGCGCCCTCCGGAACGTCGATCGAGAACCGATAGCGGATCCGCGCGCGTCGCGCGGCGGGCGCCGCCGCCGGAGCGGACGCGGGACGCTCGTCGCCGTCCCGCGGGACGGCGCGAGCAGGAGGATCATCGGGGGAGGCGGACTGAGAGTGCGGAGCGGCGGCGAGCGCGAGAACGAGGGAGAGAATCATCGTGCACCGGGAGATCGAGACGGAGGATTGGAGCGATGGACACGCCAACACGCGTCTCGCGTCAGGTGAACGGCAGGGAGAGTCCTCTCGGGGTTCGCACGCACCGCAGAGAATAGTGTCCTGTTCTCGAAAACCGCTTCACGACTCGGGGCCCTCGACACCGCGGGCGGCGTTGCACCTCCTCCGAAACCGATCCTGATTGCGTGCGTCGGTGCGCCTTGCCCCCGGCGCCGATCGCCTCCGACTCGTCGTACGAACTTCGAGAGAAGGACACTCGCAGGACGCTCGAAGAGGGATTCGAGCCGCGCGTCCGCCGCAGGAGCGGGCGAGGCTCCCGCCTCCCCCTTCCCCCTTGCACTTCCTCTCGCCGCGAGGGAGACAGGCGCCATGACCTGCACCGCCCCGGTCCCTGCCCACGTCCGCCGCCTCCGGTCCCTCGCTGCGCTCGGCCTCCTCGTGCTCGCGGCGCCCGCGTGCGTCTTCGCTGGTGGCCGCAGCGCCGCCACCCGCGACGTCGAGAAGCCGACGGGAGATCCACGGGTCCCCGAGAGCCGGTACCTCCGCGTCGACGTGGACGGCGCGGGCCTCTCCGACGTCGTCTACGAGACCCCCGAGGACCGCGTGCTCGTGATCGGCGATCTCCGGCTGTCGGTCGCCGGCGACGTGATCGCCGAGGTGGGCGGCGCTCCCCTCACGCTCTTCCCGAGCACGGGCCTCCGCGCCGAGGGGAGCTGGTTCGTGTTCCAGTCGCCGGCCGGTCTCCGCCTCCCGGCCGCCTCGAAGCTGCGCGTCCGCCGGACGGGCGGAGCTTCCGGGCCCGACGTGATCGTCGTCTTCCTCGCGGGCGAGCTCGTGCGTGCCTGATCGTCGACTGTCCGGTCCCGCGCACACGCCGGCGGGAAGGCCGGCGGACGGAGAAGCACGACGGGCCTCTCCACGCGCGGCGGTCGCACGCGGAGAAGCGCGCGCCGCAACGGGTTCCCTTGACCGCGATCCGCGGACGGATCGCGTCTCCCGCCGGCGTTCGCGCGGCACGGGAGTCGCCAGGGAGCCGCGCGCCATGCCGACGTCCCTCGTCCGACTCGCTCTGATCGTCTCCATCCTCACGACCGTCGGCTGCTTGGGCGCCGGTCCCCGCTCCGGGGACCGCGACGATCGCGCGCCGAGCTCCGGCCGATCGGCGGACCCGGGCTCGGGCGATCCGCTCTCGATCCGGGTCCCCTTCCGCTTCGGCGCCGACGGCTGGTCCGGCCCCGCCGCTCTGGTGGTCGCGGGCGCGGGCTTCCGGATCGCCGAGCTCGTCTCGGACGCCCCGGTCGACCTCTGGGTCGAGGAGGCTCCCGGCCGGCTCCGGCTCGCCTATCCCTGGTCGTGGGCGATGGCGGGCCGCGAAGCCGAAGTCCTCCTCTCGGGCTCGCTCGTGCTGCGCGCGAAGCGGATCTCGGGGTCGGAGGATTCCGCCGAGGTCCGCATCGAGGGGCGGGTCCTGCCGTCGCAGCCCGCCCGCTGACGCCCGCCGTGGCGGACGCCGCGCGCGTCTCACTTCGCGCGCTCGAGCGCCCCGCCGGGGGCGTCCTTCTGCGCGCGGATGCGCGACGCCTGATCCGCTGCGGAGGCGTTCGACCCCGGAGCGACGCCCAAGTCGGCGAGCGCCTTCCCCAGGATCGAGAGCGCCTGGTCCGCCTCGGGCCGCGTCACGTTGAGCGGCGGTCGGAAACGGATCGAGCGGGTGCCGCAGGAGAGCGCCAGGAGGCGGTTCGCGAAGCAACGCTTCAGCAGGGCGTCCCGGCCCTCCTTCGTCGGACAGTCGAAGGCGAGGATCGTTCCGCGGCCGCGCGCCGCCGCGACCCATCCGTTGCCGAGCTTCGTGCCGAGCTCCCGGAGGCGGTCGACCAGGTACGCCCCCTGCTCGAGCGCGTTCGCCGCCATGCCCTCCTCGAGGATCGCGCGCTGGATCCACTTGGAGCGCACCATGTCGGCGAGGTTCGCGCCCCAGGTGGAGTTGATCCGGCTCCCCTCGACGAAGACGTTCTGCGGCACCTCGTCGATGCGCGGGCCCGCGAAGAAGCCGCACACCTGCGCCTTCTTCCCGAAGGCCACGAGGTCCGGCACGACGCCGAGGTGCTGGAAGCACCAGGCCTTCCCCGTGCCGTAGAAGCCGACCTGCACCTCGTCGAAGATCAGCATCGCCTCGCGCCGGTCGCAGATCTCCCGGAGCTTCGCCAGGAACTCGGGGCGGAAGTGGTTGTCGCCCCCTTCGCACTGGATCGGCTCCACGATCACGGCGGCGATGTCGGCTCCGAAGGCGTCGAAGGCCTTCTCGATCTCCGCCACCGACTGCACCTCGTCGCGCAGCGTCGCCTCGAGGTTCTCGCCCTCCATCGGGAAGCGAATTTTCGGGTTCAGGACGCGGGGCCAGTCGAACTTCGGGAAGTGCTTCGTCTTCCTCGGATCGGCCGTGTTCGTGAGCGAGAGCGTGTAGCCGCTCCGTCCATGGAACGCCTCGCGGAAGTGGAGGATCTTCGTGCCGACCTCGGCTCCGCCGGGGCCGGTCACGCCGGCCGCCAGGTTCCGCCGGACCTTCCAGTCGAAGGCGGCCTTCAGCGCGTTCTCCACGCCGAGCGAGCCTCCCGACACGAGGAAGAGGTGGCGGAATCCCTGGGGCAGCGTGCGTTCGCCGAACTCCTTCACGAACTCGGCCATGGCGACCGAGTAGAGGTCGGAGTTGGACGGCTTGTGGGTCGCCGCCTCCACGATCTCCTCGCGGAACTCCTCCGACCGTAGTCGCGGGTGGTTGTAGCCGATGCCCCAGGAGGCGAAGCAGGTGAAGAAGTCGAGGAACTTCTCGCCCGTGAGCCGGTCGCGCAGCCACGTTCCGCGCGACTCCTGCAGATCGAGAACCAGCTCGAGACCGTCGGCCAGGAGGAATCGTCGGAGCTCGGGGAAGACCTGGTCGGGACGGAGCGCGTGCGTCATTGAGGAGAGGCGAAGCAGTACGGCCGGTGGTGGATGCGAGAGAGACTTCCGAGGGATCGGCTCAGGATCCGCCCTTCGCGTCGTGGGTGTCGATCTGCGCGCGCTGCAGACGCCCGCTGTAGTCGACGTAGATGGACTTCCACTCGGAGAACGTGTCGAGGACCGTGTGGGACGCCTCGCGGTGGCCGTTCCCCGTGTCCTTCACGCCGCCGAAGGGGAGCTGCACCTCGGCGCCGATCGTCGGGCCGTTCACGTAGGTGATCCCCGCCTCGATGTCGCGCATGGCGCGGAACGCGGAGTTCACGTCGCGGGTGTAGATCGACGACGAGAGCCCGTAGTCCGTGTCGTTCAGCACGTCGATCGCCTCGTCGAGGGAGCCGACCCGCAGCAGCGCCACGACGGGACCGAAAATCTCCTCCCGCGCGATGCGCATCGTCCGCGTGACGTTCGCGAACACCGTCGGCCGGTAGAACCAGCCGTGGTCGAGGGCCTCACCGGTCGCCGGCTCTCCTCCGCAGACGAGCGTCGCTCCCTCGTCCACTCCGATCCGGACGTAGGCGTGCACCTCCTCGCGCCGCGCCTCGTTCACGAGCGGTCCGACGTCGACACCCGGCTCGAGGCCGTTCCCGAGACGCAGCGACTCGGCGCGCTCGAGGAATCTCTCCGTGAACCGCGAGGCGATCTTCTCGTGCAGGATCACGCGGCTCGTCGCCGTGCAGCGCTGCCCCGTCGTGCCGAAGGCGCCCCAGATGGCGCCGTCCACGGCGAGCTCCAGGTCGGCATCGTCCATCACGATCTGCGCGTTCTTGCCGCCGAGCTCCAGCGAGAGCCGCTTCAGGCTCTCGCCGCAGCGCGCAGCGAGCTCGCGTCCCACGGCGCTCGAACCCGTGAAGGAGACGACGCGCACGTCGGGGTGCGCCGAGAGGGGAACCCCCACGTCGGCGCCGCCCCCGCAGACGAGATTCACGACGCCCGCCGGCGCGCCCGCATCCTCGAGGGCCTTCACGAAGAGCCAGGAGGAGTGCGGCGTGTCCCCCGCCGGCTTCAGCACGAAGGTGTTGCCGCACACCAGGGCCGGGAACGCCTTCCACGACGGGATCGCCATCGGGAAGTTCCACGGCGTGATTAGCCCGCAGGGCCCCACGGGGCAGCGCAGCGACATCCCGAACTTGTCCGGCAGCTCGACGGGCACCGTGTCGCCGAAGAGACGTCGGCCCTCGCCGGCGGCGTAGTAGGCCGTGTCGATCGCCTCCTGGACGTCGCCCCGCGTCTCCGCGAGCACCTTGCCCATCTCGCGCGTCATGGCGCGGGCAAGCTCCTCCTTGCGCTCCTCGAGGATGCGTCCCGCCCGGAACAGAAGCTCCGCGCGCTTCGGAGCGGGAACGAGTCTCCAGCTCCGGAAGGCCTTCTTCGCGGCCGAGACCGCCTCGTCGACGTCGCGCGCGTCGGAGCGCGGGAACAGGCCGATCAGGTCGCTTCGATTCGCGGGATTGCGGTTCTCGAACCATGCGCCCGTCCGGGGCTCGGTCCAGCGTCCGCCGATGAAATTCGGGTACTTCTCGGGCATTGCGCGTTCGGGTCGGGTGCCTGCGAGCGCGGCTCGGCGCCAAGCAGGGCCAGAGCGTTCGCGCCACGCGGGAAAGTCGCCGAGTGTAGCAGCAGTCCGAGGATCTCCTTCGGGGCCGCGCTCGCCACTCGTCGGAGCGGTTCCCCGCTCCTCCGAGGTCGTTGGAGAATCGGCGCCGGGCGACCGCCGGCCGCGAGCGGCTCCGGCTTCGGGCGCGCGGAGCACCGGGAGTCTCCGCGACGGACGCCGTCCGATCGCGCGACGGCCAGCGCCACGGGTCGCCTGGCTGCCCGTGGCAGACATGCTCCGCGGAGCGAGCGCGAGGCCTCGTCACTCAGTGCGTCGTTGCGCGGCCGTCGCCCGAGAGGCGTCCCGATACACTCGGCTCCATGGCGCCGCGGTCCACCTACCCGCCCGAGGCTCGGCTCCGGCGCAAGGCCGAGTTCGACCGGGTGTTCGACGAGGGCGTGCGTGCGGCGGGACGGGGCATCCTCCTGATCGGCCGGGCCGCCGAGGGCGCATCGCGGCTCGGCGTGCCCTGCGGCCGTCGCTTCAGCAAGCGCGCCGTCGACCGCAATCGATTCCGGCGGCTCGTGCGCGAGGCCTTCCGGCTCGAGCGCGCGCGATGGCCGAAGGCCATCGACCTCGTGGTGCTCCCGCGCGCGAAACCCGGCGCCCTCGATCTGGCGACCCTGCGCGCCGAGATCGAGCGCCTCCTGCCGGTGATCGTCCGGAAGCTCGAGGCGCGCGGGACCAGCGCGAACGCGTCTGGCCCCGCTGACGCGGAGTCGGCGCCGTGAAGGCCCTGCTCACGGCGCCGATCCGCGCCTATCAGCGGTGGATCTCTCCCTGGCTCCCTCCGCGGTGCCGTTTCCGTCCGACCTGCTCGCAGTACGCCGTCGAGTCGGTCGAGATCCACGGGGTCCTGAAGGGGCCCGCCCTCGCCGCCTGGCGCATCTGCCGGTGCCATCCCTTCGCCCGGGGCGGCTACGACCCCGTTCCCGACCGGGGCCGGTGGCGACCGAGCACTCTCCCGTGAACGGCTCCGGCGACGGCCTCCCCGCTCCCCGCGAGGGTCCGCGGCCGCCGGACCGCGCGCCGCGCGACGCGCACGCGGTCCTCGCCGAGTGTCCGCGTTGCGAGAGGCGCACGCTCCGAGCGGGACGCGCGGGCGACGCCCGCGTGCTGCGCTGCGAGCGATGCAGCGGCAACTGGGTTCCCGTCGGCTCCGCCGGCGACCTCCGGCGCTCCCTCCCGAGCGTCGGGTCGCTCGACCGCGCGTCCCTCGAGCGCGTGCGCGAGGCCGCCGCCGACCGCAATGCCGTCGACGGTGTCCGCTACCTCGCGTGCCCCACGTGCGCCGAGCGGATGTACCGGCGTCAGTTCGCGCTCGGGAGCGGCATCGTCGTCGATCGCTGCGCGCTCCACGGCGTCTGGTTCGACGGCGGCGAGCTGGAGCTCGCGGCGGCCTACTTCGCGGCCGGCGGTCCCCACGACGCGGAGCGCCGGAAGACGGATCACGCTCCGCGCGCGCCGTCGCTTCCGCCGTCTCCCGACGCGGCACGCGCCCTCGCGCAGCTCCTCCTGTGGCTCGTGTGAGGGCGTGCGCGGGCGCGCGCGACGAGTCGCTCAGCGATCGAGCAGCCCCGAGAGCCGCGCGAGGGCGCGTGAGAGCAGCGTCCGGACGGCCCCTTCGGACCGCTCCATCTGCTCCGCGATCTCCGTGTGCGAGAGACCGACGATGCGCGAGAGGAGGATCACCTCGCGGTAGTCGTCCGGGAGCTTCTCGAAGGCCGACTCGATCCGCTGCAGCTCCTCGCGCAACATCAGGTCTTGACTCGGTGTGCAGAAGGAGCCGTAGCAGGCGAGGAGCCGCGCATCGCCCCCTTCGGAGGAGCTTCCCGACGGCAGCCGCACCTCCATCGCCGCGTCCCTCTTCTGGGCCCGGTAGTACTCGGCGCGATTCGCGATCTTCCGGAGCGCCGTCGCATAGAGCCAATGCTTGAACTGCGCCTCGCCGCGGTACTGGTAGCGGTCGATGTGCTGCAGAACCTCGCGGCAGACCGACTGCACGATGTCGGCGCTCGACTCCTTCGCCTTCAGCATGCGCCCCTGCCGCAGCCGCACGAAGGCCTCGAGACCCGGCAGGTAGCGCTCGAGGAGGGTCTCGATCGCCGCACCGTCTCCGTGCGAGGCGCTCTGGACGAGGTCGGGAGTCGAGGTGCTCATGCTGCCGAAGCGCGGCGGTGGCCTCGCCACGAGGCCTGCCACCGATCCAGTGGAGCAGAAGGACCCATGGCGGTAAACGGGGCCGCGGAATCCAAGAGCCCCGTGACGTTCGCGGACGTTCGCGGATGCAGCTCCGTGAGATGGTCCGCCGATCGCCCCGTCGAGGCCTACGATGCTCCTCCGCATCGATCTCGACGCCGCGCCCCGACTCCTCGTCCGTGACTCCCGACTCGCCGCACTCCGCCGACGCCTCCGGCGCCACCGACCCCCTCGAGGACCTCGTCGCCGAATGCCTCGAGCGATCCGAGGCCGAGGGTCCGGCGGCGATCGAGGCCGTCTGCGCGCGCCGCCCCGAGCTCGCGTCGGCGATCCGCAAGCGTCTGGCGGCCCTCGACGTCCTCGGCCTCGTGCCACAGCCATCGGCGGAGCCGTCCCGCGAGTTCCCGACCCGTCTCGGCGAATTCGATCTCGTGGAGCGGCTCGGAGAGGGAGGCATGGGCGTCGTCTTCCTCGCGCGCCAGGAGCGCCTCGGCCGCAACGTCGCGCTCAAGGTCGTGCGCCCGGAGCACCTCTTCTTCCCCGGCGCGCGCGATCGGTTCCGCCGGGAGGTGGAAGCCGTCGCTCGGCTCCAGCATCCGGGGATCGTCCCCGTCTACACGGTCGGCGAGGAGGACGGCATCCCCTACTTCGTGATGGAGCACGTGCCGGGCGTCTCCCTGGCGGCGGCCATCGCGCATCTCGCAGCCTCGCGCGACCGTCTGGACGGCGGCGCCCTCGGACGCGCCGTCGCCGAGCTCTCCGGCGTGCCGCAGCCCGAGGAGCGTGGCTCCTCCGCCGGGGCCAGCATCTTCCACGGGAGCTGGACGGAGGCGGCGCTGCGGATCGCGCGGCTCGTCGCGCTCGCCCTCGACCACGCTCACGGCCGCGGCGTGCTCCACCGCGACGTGAAGCCGAGCAACGTCCTCCTCACCTCCGAGGGACGCGTCGTGCTCGTCGACTTCGGACTGGCTGCCATCGAGGGGGGCGAGCGCATCACGCGCTCGAGCTCGCAGCTCGGCTCCCTCGCCTACATGAGCCCCGAGCAGCTCCGCGGCGAGACGGCCGCGCTCGACGCCCGCACGGACGTCTACTCGCTCGGCGTCACGCTCTACGAGCACCTGACGCTCCGATCCCCCTACGTCTCCGATACCTCCGTGGAGGACACGCGACGCAGGATCCTCGACGGGGCACCACGGGCCGTGCGCGACCTGAACGCGAGCGTTCCCCTCGACGCGGAGACCGTCTGCCTGAAGGCGATGGAGCGGGACGCGGCGCGCCGCTACGGATCGGCGCAGGACTTGGCGCGCGACCTCGGGAACGTGCTCGAGCTGCGGCCGATCGAGGCGCGGAGGCCCGGCGCCTGGACGCGCTCCCTCCGGTTCACGCAGCGAAGGCCCGCACTGGCGGTCGCCCTCGGCATGGGGGCGCTCCTCCTCCTCGGTGCGCCGACGGCCTACGCGCTCCTGCAACGCTCCGCGCGCACGCGCGTCGAGGCCGCCCTCGCCCTCGCCGAGGAGAACTTCGACCTCGCCGTCTCCGCCGTGAAGCAGATGCTCGAGCGCGTCGGCTCCGAGCGGCTCGCGAACGAACCCCGGATGGAGGCTCTCCGGCGCGAGCTCCTCGAGGACGCGCTGCGCTTCTACGAGATCCTGCTGGAGCGCTCCGAGGGGCGGCCCGACCTGGCGCTCCGCACGGCGGGCGCGCTCTACCAGGTGGGTCAGATCCAGCGGCTCCTCGGCGCCGTCGCGCTCGCCGAGGAATCCTTCCGTCGCGCGTCGGCCCTCGCCGCGACCCAGCATGGCGCCGCCGCGGCTCAGATCGTCGCGCGGACCGAGAACGCTCTCGGCGTCGTCCTCCAGGGAACGCGCCGCCACGCCGACGCCGCGACGCTTCACGCTCGCGCCCTCGGCCGCATCGACGCGCTCGTGGCGCTCGATCCCGACGACCGGCAGCTCCGCCACGAGCGCGCCCGCACGCTCGGGAACCTCGCCGTCGCGCGGAAGGTGCTCGGCCAGCACGCCGACGCACGCAGTGCCTACGAGGACGCCGTCGCCGAGATGCGGCGGCTCCTCGCCGAGGATCCCTCGGACGAAGAGGCGCGCGGCATCCTCGCCGTGCAGCTCATCAACCTCGGGGAGATCCTCGGCGCGATGGGCGCCCTCGCCGAGGCGGACGGCGTCTTCGCCGACGCCGTCGCGGAGCTCGATCGAATCACCGAGGAGCCGCAGTCGTCGGCGTCGCTGCGATCCGACCGGTCGATCGCACGGCAGAACTGGGCCGGGATCCACCTGCGTCTCGGGCGGCTCGACCGAGCGAAGCAGCTCGTGGGAGAGAGCATCGACCTCCACCGGGATCTCGTCGCCGACTACCCCAAGGCCCCTGCCCATCGCCACGTGCTCGCGCGCGCCCTCGCCAATCGCGGGAAGCTCGCGACCTTCTTCGGAGACACCGACGAAGCCTTCGCCAGCCTCGAGGAGGCCTGCGCCCTGCTCGGTTCCTTGATGCGCGAGCTCCCGCGAGACGACGACGTCCTGCAATCGCTGTCCGACGCCGTGGCCTCCTTCGCCGACCTCCGCGCGAGCCTGGGCGCTCCGGGGCCGGCTCTCGCGTCCGTCCAGGAGACGCTCGCCCTGGTGGAGGCGCGCGCGTCCGGACCCGACGCGACGGCGGCCTCGCTCCGGGAGCTGGGACGGATGCGCTTCCTGATGGGCAACCTCCACGAGGACCTGCTGGAGCCGAGCGCCGCCGAGTCGGCCTACCTCGCGTGCGTCGACGCCCTCGAGCCGCCGGGGCCCGCGGGATCGGAGGATCTCGCCGCCCGCATCCATCTGAACGCGCTCCATCGGATCTCGATCCTGCGCGAGGATGCGGGCGACCTCGCGAGCGCCATGGCGATGGCGCGGCGCGCCATCGCACTCTTCGACACGCTCTCGGAGACGCTCGCCTCGGTGCCGGCCATCCGAGCGCTCCACGCGAACGCGCTGCACCGGATGGGCGTGACGCTCCTCCTCTCCGGCGAGCCGGCGGGCGCCCGCTCCGCGCTCGAGGAGGCGCACGATCGCTTCACCGAGGCCCTCGCCTCGAACGCCATCGACCCGGAGCTTCCCTGGGAGGCCCAGGACAACTCCCTCCTGCTGGCGGACACCTGCCTCTCGCTCGGCGACGTCGACGCGGCCGTGGATCTCCTCCCGCCGCTCCTCGCCGACGGGCAGGCCGAGGGAAGCATTCTCTTCCGCGCCGCCGGCCTCCTCGCCCGCGCCGCCGCGCTGATGGAGCGCGCCGATCCGGGCTCCGCGCGCGTCGCCTCGCTCCGAGCCGACGCGCTCGCCGCCGTGCGCCTCGCCGTCACGCGCGGCCTCGCCACCGGGTTCGACCACCTGGGTGCGCCCGCGTACGCCGACCTCCGCGCGATCCCGGGGATCGCCGAGGCCTACGGCGAGATCGTGCCGGACGATCGCTGACGCCGCGAGCGACGCCGCCCGGCCGTTGCCCGCCTACTTCAGGAGGAAGAGGACGCGCTCGATGGGCGTCGCCGCGAGGACGCGGCCCTTCGGCGCGAGGAGCCGGCCCTGGGTCCCCAGCGGACCTCGGAGGGCGAAGCGCATCCGCCCCGCCGCGTCCACTTCCGCGCTCTCCGCCGACCAGCCGGAGGGGAGACGCGTCACCAGGTGCGCGCCGTTGCGCAGCGAGACCGAGTGGGCCGTCTCCGCTCCTCCCGCGGAGCGGGTCACGACGAGCGCGCGCGCTCCCGAAGGCGAGACGGCGAGCCGCGTCGGCGTCACCGATGCGGGGAACGAGAGGGCCTGCGTCGCGGCGGTTCCGTTCGGAAGGACGCGCGCGACGAGGAGCGCGTGCGCTCCGCCGGCCGACGGCGCGACCCACGGCAGGTAGCCCGCGCTCGACGCGCCCGACAGGAGGAGCGGCGTGCTGGAGGCGAGCCCCGCCGCCGGCTGCGCCGGATCGCCGATGCGCGCGCCCGGGCTCGTCCCCGCGTCGACGACGAAGAGGGCGCCGGAGCCGGGGAGTCGCGCGACGTCCGCGGGAACGATCGTCGCGACGTCCTGGAAGGGCGCCGCGACGGAGCCCGTGAGCGTGAGATTCGTCAGGGCTCCGGGCGTGGGCGGGCCCGCCGTCGCGTCGGCTCCGAAGAGGTCGAAGGTGTCGACGGTGCCGCCGAATCCGAAGGTGAGCCGGCCGATCCAGAAGCCGATCGTGATGCCGGTGCCGATCGACTCCTGGAACACGGCGTTCCCCGTGAGCTGGCTCCCGAGACCGACCGCCGAGGGACCGCTCAGCGCGACGAAGAGTTCCTTCTCGTCGACGCGTCGCAGGTACGCCACGAGGGCTCCGTCGTCCGAGAGCGCGAGCATCGGCCCGAGGGGCTCGTCGGCGCCGTAGCCCGGCTGCTCGTGACGCCCGGGCGACTTCGTGCGGTTCCAGACGGTGCCATCGGCGCGCCCCACGTAGAGGTCGGTCACCTTCGGCTCGGCGCCCGCGAGGAACGCGATCGTCGAGCCGTCGCGCGACACGGCGATCTCCGGATGGACGAAGGGCGGTGTGACGCCGCCGGAAGCGGGCAACGCCACCGGCGCGAGGATGCCCGCCGGCAGCGACGCACGGAGCAGCTGCACCTCTCCCGCCGTGGCGAAGAGCGCACCCTGCGCGAAAGCGAGCGAGCCGTCGTCGATCGAGACCGGCGAGCCGGGCGTGAGCAGCGTCGACGTGCCCGTCGTCGCCGCGAGGTGGAACACGTCCCCGCCGGCGGCGAGCGTCGTGGCGACGGCGATCACCGAGCCGTCGGGCGAGACCGCCACGGCCGGCAGGAAGGGAGAGAGGCCAGCCGCCTCCGCCATCTCGAGCAGCGTGTCGATCGCCCCCGTGCCGCGCACCAGGAGGAAGCCGTGGATGCCGAGCGCCGTGCGCCGGAACCGGAAGAGCCGATCTCCGCCCGGCAGGACGACGTGCACCGGAACTCCGGGGAGCGCCACGCGCTGGGCGCGCGCCGCGTCGAAGCGCTCCCGCGCCGACCGGCCCGCGAGCTCCACGTCGAGGAGCGCGATGCCCGAGGGCCCCTGCGCCACGAGTCCCGAGGGACCGTAGCTCCGCACCGAGAGATCCGTCGGCGTGTCGCCCGCGGCGACCGTGAGGGTCTGCGCGAGGGCCGCGGGCGCGGCGGCGATCGAGAGAGCTGCGAGGGCGAGGAGGCGTTGCATGGCGGGGATCCAGGAGACCAGTGGAAGGGCGATGCGGCGAGGCTCCTATCGGGCGCGCGTCGAACGAGGGGGGGAGGACTTCGAGCCCGCGCGGGCATGCGCCGCGAGGCGGTACGCGCGGATCTTCTCGTAGATGGTCGTGCGGGAGATCCCGAGCTGCCGCGCCGCGCGGTCTCGATTGCCGCCCGTGGCGCGGAGCGCCGCTTCGATGGCGTCGCGCTCGAGATCGCGGAGCGGCCGCACGGTGCCCGCGGGCGAGCCCTCGCCCACGATCCGCGACCCGGCGCTCAGCAGCGTCGGATCGTCGATCGTGTCGCCGCTCAGGAAGAACAGCCGGGCCACCTCGTGCTCGAGCTCGCGAACGTTCCCCGGCCAGGGGAGCGTCGCGAGCGCGCGGCGCACCTGCTCGGTCATGCGCTTGCGGGCGCCCTGCTGCTCGTTGCAGCGCGCGAGGAACGCGTCGACGAGGAGCGGCACGTCCTCCGGACGCTCCCGGAGAGGCGGCAGCGTCACGGCGACGCCCCGAAGCCGGTAGAGCAGGTCCTCGCGGAACGTGCCTTCGCGCACGGCGTCCTGGATGCTGCGGTTCGTCGCCGACACGATGCGGACGTCGGCGTGGCGCGTCGTGGTCGCGCCCACGGGGCGGTACTCGCCTCCCTGGAGGAACCGCAGCACCTTCGCCTGCAGGGAGAGCGGCATCTCACCGATCTCGTCGAGGAGGAGCGTGCCGCGGTGGGCCAGCTCCACGAGGCCGACGCGGTCGCGATCGGCGCCCGTGAACGATCCCCGCACGTGGCCGAAGAACTCGCTCTCCATCAGCGCCTCGGGAGTGGCGGCGCAGTTGTGCGTCACGAATCGCTCGGCGCGCCGGAGGCTCCGGCGGTGCAGCTCGTGCGCCACGAGGTCCTTCCCCGTGCCGCTCTCCCCCAGCAGCAGCACCGGCACGTCCGTCGCCGCGACGCGATCGAGGAGATCGAGCACCTCGCGCATGCGCGCGCTCGCCGCCACGAGGCGCGGCGGGTCGAGCCTTCGTCGCGCCACCTCGATCTCGCGCTCCGCGACGGCGAGGGCGCGCTCGCGCTCGCGGAGACGGTCCGAGAGCTGGTCGTTCAGGCGGAGGATCTCCGCCCGGCGCATGAGGTTCGTCAGCGCGATCGCCGCTTGATCGGCGAGCGCGTCGACGAGGTCGATGGTCCCCTCGTCGAAGGCGCCCTCGCGGAGAGGATTGTCGAGGTAGAGCGCTCCCGAGAGCCCCTCCTCGGTGCGGAAGGGGACGCAGACGACGGAGCGCAGGTCGAGCGAGGCGACGCTGCGGTGGGCGGCGAATCGCTCGTCGCTGCGCGCGTTGCTCGTCAGGATCGGGCGCCCGGTGCGCACGGCCTCGGCCACGACGGATTTCGAGAGCTCCCGCGCCGGCGCCGGGATCGTCGCGCGGTCCGTCGCCGAGGCCACCTCCACCTCGAGACGCTCGCCGTGGTAGAGCGCGAGGAACCCGCGCCGCGCGCCGGAGAGCGCGATCGCCGAGTCGAGGATGAACCGCAGGAGCTGCTCTCGGTCGACCGCCGTGTTGAGCCGCTTGTTGATCGCGAGGAACGTGCGCAGGAGCTCGTTCGGCACGGGCCCTTCCCGCGCGGCGCGCGTGGGCCGGTGCGGCTGGGGCGGAGTGGCGGACGGAGACTCGGACATGGGTGCGGGGGTGCTCGAGAAGGCGCGGGAGAGCGCCGCCGAAGGCTCGGTGCCTCCGGGGCCGAGGACGTCGACCGGCGCGAGACCGATTCCCTCGGCGAGCCGGATGCGGTCGAGCGCGAGATCCCCTTCGCGCCAGAGCGTGTGGGAGGCTTCCCGCGCGCCGCGTCGGAGCTCCTCGGCGGCGGCCTCCCACGCCGCTCGCAGCGCCACGTGGTGCGCGCGCCGCGCGCGAGCCGCGCGGGCCGACCGATCGTAGGCCATCGAGGCCTCCTCCGCGCGTCCCAGCCGGACGAGCGCCCGCGCCAGGAGGAGATCGACGATCCCGTCTCGAACGAGTCTCGACGAAGGCTCCGACGCGCGCAGCGCCTCGGCCCGCGCGCGGGCGCTCTCCGCGTCTCCCTGCGCCAGGTCGATCTCGATCCGCACGAGACGAGCGGGCGCCGGCTCCCGGTCGGCCGCGGGCCCGAGACAGCGCCGCGCTCCGGCGGCGTCGCCGGCATGCAGCGCGACCCGCGCCGCCGTGACGCGCGTCTCCCGCAGATCGGAGGCGAGCCCGAGCTCCTCCTGCGTCGCGAGGGCGAGGTCGACCTCGATGCGCGCCTCGTCGAGACGCGACGCCTCCACGAGCACCTCCGCCAGGAGCGCGCGTGCCCTCGCCTCCTCGCGCCGCGCGCCGAGCGTCTCGAAGGCGGAAGCCGCCTCGGCGAGCTCCCGCCGCGCGCTCGGCAGCTCCCCGCGCTCGGCGTGGAGGACGCCGAGGCTCCCGCGGGTGGCGGCGACTCCGGGCGCATCGCCGAGACGCTCGCGCATGGCGAGCGCCTCCCGGAGGCATCGCTCGGCCTCGACACGCTCTCCGGCCCGGCGGAGCGCGATCCCGAGGTGGTGCGCCGCATTCGCCTCCCCCGTCGCACGGCCGAGGCGCCGGAAGAGGTCGCGCGCCTCGCCGAGCGCCGCGACGGCCGCCTCGCCACGACCGAGCCGCTCCCGCGCGAACCCGAGGTTGACGAGGGCCGACGCCGCGCCGGGGAGATCCTCCGTCGCGCGGCAGAGCGCCAGCGCCCGCGCTGCCTCTTCCTCGCTCCGCGGCACGTCGCCCGCCTGGGCGAGGGCGACGCTCAGGGGCACGCGCAGACGGGCCTCCGACGCCGCGTCGAGGCCTTCCTGCCGCAGCGCCGCGTCGAGCACCTGCACCGCCGCGCCGTGCTCCCCCTCCGCGAGGAACGCCGCCGCGAGCGTGCGCGCGTGGCGGTCCACGAGGTCCCTCGTGGCGCGCGGGAGATCGCGGGACGCGGCCTCGAGATCGGCCCGCGCCGACGCGCGGTCTCCGCGCCGCAGCGCGCACTCCGCGCGACGCACGAGCGCGCGCGCCCGGCGCACGGGGTCGCGCCCGGCGGAAGCGACGAGCGCCTCCGCGTCGGATGCGGATCCCTCGCCGTCTCCCGCCGACCCACGGATCTCCGAGCGCCGGTCGAGGAGCTCGAAGGCCGCCTCGCTCCCCTCGGGCGCGAGCGCGAGCACGTGGTCGAGGAGCGGGAGCGCCGTCTCGGCAGGAAGCCCTCGATCACGGTCTCCGACGGCCCGGAGCGCGGCTTCGATCGCCTCGGTGTGCTCGCCGGCGCCCGCGGCGACGCGCGCGAGATCCTCCGGCGGCGCGTCGCTCCGGCGGATCTCCGAGAGGGCTCGCCGATGCGCTTCGCGGCGCGCCTCCTCCGGGATCTCCTCCAGCACCGCGCGGCGCGTCGCCTCCGAGGCGATCTCCATCCGGGCGCCAACGCCCTCGCGCACGACGATGGCGAGCCGCGCCGCGAGGAGCTCCTCGATGGCGCCGGAGATCGCTGCCTCGCGGGCGCCGGCCAGGGCCGACGCGCGCGGCCTCGGACAGGATCTGCCGAGCGCCGCGAGAGCCGTCACGAGGCGGAGTGCCGGCTCGCCGAGGCCCGCGAGAGCGGCGCCCCGTCCCGCCGTCGGATCGACGCTTCCGGCGATGCGGATCGACGCGCCCTCTGCGCGCAGCGCTCCGGACCGGAACGCCGCCGCGAGGCTCTCCTCGAGGGACCGCGTGTCGGGGCCGCAGCCGGCGAGCAGCCTCTCGGCCACGCGCCGCACCGATCCCTCGGCGCCGACGAGCCCCGCCCGCGCGAGCGCCTCCTCCAGCCGGCGCGCGTCCGGTCCCGGGACGACCACGACGTCGTCGTCCTCGCGGCTCCCGGAGATCACCGCCACCCGCAGGGAGACGATGCCCGCCGGGAAACGGGGTAGCGCCGTCTCGCCGAGTCGCCGCTCCATCCGGTCGAGCCAGCGCGCGACGGCCGTCTTGCCCGCGCCGACCCGCAGGATCCAGACGGGCCGATCGCTCGCCGCCTCGCGCACGGCGCGCACCGCGAAGCGCGCCAGGACGTCGCGCGCCTCGTCCTCCCCGAGCCCCTCGAGGGACGGCAGACGGAGCTGCGGGAAGCCGAGCCCCCGCGCGAGATCGAGGGCGGCACGGGGAACGTCGGCGCCGTCGGCCGCGACCCTGTGCGCCACCGCGCCGCCGAGACGCGCGTGGAACAGGAGGTCGGTCGCCACCTCGGCGAGCGCCGATGGATCCTCGCACTCGACGCGCAGGCGGGGGCGCGGATCGCCCACGATGGGCGCGAGCAGCCGCGTCCGCATGGATTGCAGCGCGGCGCCCCGCCAGAGCTGCGCATCGAGACGGATCCCGGCGGGTCGCTCGAGCGGCGCCGACTCCGTGAGCGCGGGAAGCGCGCGGCGCAGGGCGCGGCGCAGGCTCGCCGCGTCGGCGAGACGCTCCGCGGGCTCGCGCGCGACGAGCTGGCGGAGCAGCGCCTTCCACGCGGGGTCGATGCGCGTCTCCTCGATGCCCGCCGCCGCGAGGAACTCTCCCGCCGGGAACCGCGCGTAGAACGCGTCGACGGGGGTCTCGAAGGGCCCCGCCAGCAGCCGCGTCGCCAGCGCGCCGACGGAGAACAGGTCGGCTCGCGCGTCGACCGGGAGACCGAGGATCACCTCCGGCGCCACGAAGTAGGCGGAGCCGCGCGCGTCCTCGATCGGCGTCCCCTCGCGCCGAGCGAGGCCGAAGTCGAGGAGCGCCACGCTCCCGTCCTCCCGCACCACCACGTTCCCCGGCGAGACGTCGAGGTGGAGGAACCCGGCCGCATGCACGCGCTCGAGCGCCGCCGCGACGCCGTCCACGATCTCCGCGACCCGCGCCGGCTCCTGGCGGCCGAGTGATCTCAGGTCGGTCCCGTCGATCCACGGCCGCACGAGGTAGACGCCCTCCGCATCGCGGCCGGCGTCGAGGAGCGCCGGGAGCGAGGGATCCGAGAGCGCCGCGAGCGCGCGCACCTCGTCGACGATGGCGTCGGGATCGGCCGTGCGGAGGCGACGGAGCACCGCGGGTCTCCCGTCGAAGGAGCCGCGGTGGATCTCCTCCTCCGCCGTGCGGAGCAGGACCCGCTCGGAACGGAATCGCTCGAGTCCTCGGGCCACGGAGGGTGCGCGTCGTCGGGGCATGTCCGGACGCCGAGGGTATCCCGGCGCCCGGATGCACCCCGAAACGGCTCAGTCCGACAGGACGACCCGGAGACCGTCGCTGTGGGTGAAGAGCTTCGACGCGCCCGGATCGAAGAGGAGCGCCTGCACGAAGAAGTCCTCTCCGACGAGCTGCGGGATCGGAGGCACGACGATGTTCACGAGGAACCGGCCGTTCGCGTCCGTGGCACCGTTCAGGGAGTTGATCGTCAGGAGATCGATCAGGAACACGACGTCGAAGTCGGGGAGCGGGAAGAACCCGGAGGCCTCCGCGAGCATCACCGAGGCGGGCGTGCTCGGCAGCCCCTGCTCGACCAGGAAGCCGTAGTGGCCGAAGGTCGACATGGGGATGCCGAAGTCCGACACCGTCGGGACGAGCCCCCCCGTGCCCGGATGTCCGGCTCCGTAGTGGCTCGGCAGAACGGCCGTCGCCTTGGGGAGGAGCGAGTGCACGACGGTCGGCCCCGCGATCGTCTGCGGTGCGTGGGTCTGGACGCCGAGGGCCGGCGTCTCGAAGGGGCGGAAGGCGATCTGCAGCGCCGTCGCGGGGACGATCACCTGGTAGGCACCGCTCGCATTCGTGTCGTCGTCCGTCGTGAGGACGAAGGCGCCCGACGGCCAGCGCTGGACGTCCACGTCGACGCCCGCGACGAGTGCGCCGGCGCCATCGCGCACCGTTCCGCTCAGGACGACGCCGGTCTCGAGCGCGATCACGCCGAGTGGAGTCGGCCCCGCCACGACGACGTTCGAGACGCGCTTCGCGACGAGGGAGGTCGCGAAGTCCGGCGCGACGTCGAGGATCCACGTCCCCGCCGGAACGACGACGTCGACGAATCCGAAGGCGTCGGAGTTGTCGTTCGGCGTGTAGAGCTTCTGGAGCGTGACCGGATCGCGCACGTCCACGTCGCAATCGGCGACCGGCGTCCCGCCCGTCTGACGCACCACCGTCGCCGACAGGATCTGGCCCGGCGGCAGGAGGATCGTCCCGAGGTCGGTCATCACCGACACGGGGAGCGCCTTCCCGAGGATCTGCCCCGGCGCGCCGAGCGTCCCGTCGCCGGTCGTGTCCAGGAGGAGGTCGTAGGTGCCCGGTGCGACGACGAACTGGAACGCGCCCGTGCTCGGATCGGTGCCGGCGCCGTTCACGGCGACGGGCACGCCGGTGCCCGCGATCTCGGGACGCACCTTGCTGTTCCCGAGAGGCACGAGATTCGTGTTCTTCAGAACGCCCTTCACTCCAGCGCCGGCGAGGAGCGAGAGTGGCCCGACGTTCGTCACGCCCGACACGACGAACGGACCGACGACGGTGTCCTGGTAGAGGAATCCCGCCGGCGGCCGCAACTCGATCGTGTAGGTGCCGGGCGGGATCAGCGTCGTGAAGACGCCCGTCGGCCCGGTGAAGTCGCCGCTCACGTTCTTCTGCTCGTCGCCATTGGCGAAGTAGAAGTCGAGGTCGACGTTCGCGAGCGGCTGGCCGTTCGGCTGGAGGACCGTTCCGGTCACGACCGACTGGGCATGCAGGAGGGAGGCGAGCGCGGCGAGAGCGAACATGGAACCGAGGAGGCTGCGAAGGAGATGCATCGAACGTGCTCCGTGCTTCGGGGATCAGAACTTGAAACGAATCTGGAACTTGGCCGTGAAGGCGCTCGCGTTCGTGTCGAAGGCGCGGCCCGGCTCGAACCAGCCGGCGACGACCTCCAGGTCGAGCGCCTCCCACTCGCGGATGCCGAGCACGGCGTCGATCTCGACGCCGAGGTCGCGGTGGCGCCCGTTGGGCGTGGCGCGGAGGTCGCTCGAGCGCAGCGACGCCGCGGCGACGTCCTGGAGGAGCGCGTGGGCGACGAGATCGAGCGAGGTGCGCCGCGCGAGGCGCACGCCGACGGCGGCCGTGGCGACGTGGAGGTTCGAGAGCTCGGGGTCGACGAGCTCGCCGTAGTAGCGGAACGAGGTGACCCCCGAGAGCTTCCCGTTGTTGCGCTGCAGGCCCGTCTGCCGGAAGGCGCCGTCGACGGAGTCGCTCGGATCGCGGTCACCGGAGCCGAAGGCCCAGCCGAGGGTGAAGGCCGGGTCGAGCGGCAGATCGAGCTCGTAGGTCGCCCCCACGTCGAAGGCCCAGCCCCGGATCCGGCGATTCCCGTCCACGCCGGAGGCGCCGGCCAGCTCGATCCAGTACTCGAGGTGGCGCACGGGCTCGCCCTCGGAGTGGAGCCCGAAGAGGAACGGGCTCTCGTCGCGCGAGGTCCGGTCGCGACGGTCGACGATCCAGGCCGAGGCCATCACGTCCTCCGCCAAGTCGACCCCCACCTGCCCCATGAGGTTCAGGGTGTGGTCGTCGCGCCGGTTCCCCGTGTCGAAGCCCGTCGTGACGGAGCCCTCCGCGAAGACGGGGCCGCCGTCGAAGAAGAGACGGACGCCGTCGAGGTTGCGGTTGTAGAGCCACTCGCGTTCGTCCTCGAAGCGCGAACGTCCGACCAGCAGGTCGAGTCCGTCGAAGACCAGGTCCTCCACCTGCACGAAGGTCTCGTCGGGACGCGCCTCGAAGGAATGCACGTCGTCGCGCTCGTCGCGGATCCGGTCGTCCTGCTCGCCCTTCACGCCGAGGACGATCAGCAGATCCTCCCGCGGCCTCAGCTGCGCCTCGATCCGCGCGCGGAACGTCGAGCGCAGCTCGTCGCGGTCGCGGTCGGGGTCGAGCGTGTAGTCGTCGCGGAGCTCCGCCTTCTCGTCGAGGGTGCCGCCGAGGGAGCCGAGATCCCCGAGCGGGATCGTGCCGCGTGTCACGTCCTCGTCCTTGCGGCGGCCGCGCCGCGTGCCGCCGGGCTCGATCCGCAGGGAGCTCAGGGTCCGGCTCGCCAGCTCCGGCGGAGCGTCGACCTTCAGCCTCGGGGGGGAGCGCAGCTCCCGCTCCAGCACGACGAGGCGCCAGGTGTCCTCGTCGTGGCGCTCCGAGAGAACGACGCGTCCCGCGATCGTCGACCGCCGCGGCTCCGTCAGGAGGCGCACCCGGGTGGCGCGCATGCGCCCGCGGGAGAGATCGGCGCGCACGAGGGAGCCCGAGGCGAAGCGTTCGCGCGGGAGCGATCCGTCCTGCGCGTCGAGGAAGCGCGTCCCCTCGTCGACCCGGAGCACGACGCCGAGCACGACGATCGTGTCCTCCGTGAGCCGGTCGAGCGGGCCGATCACCGTGTCGCGGTCGCCCGGCGGCGCGAGCTCCGCGTCGACGACGCGCAGCGTCCCGAGCGCGTCGGGCTCCACCTTGAGCTCGACGCGCACGCCGACGGGGAGGTCCTCCACCCGTGTCTTCCTCCCGGAGTCCTGGGCCGTCGCGGGCGCGGCGAGGAGGGCGAGGAGCGCCACGTCACGACCTCGCATGGCAGCAATCCGGCGCGAGGAGCTCGCGCGCGCGGTCCAGCAGGCGTGCGGCGAGCCGGAGATCCCGCGGCGCGTGGACGAGGGCGATGCGCACGAGGGACGCGGCGGTGCTCCACCGCAGAGCCTCCGCCGGTGTGGCGGCCCGCAGGGCCTCCGCGACGAGGACGAGACCCGGAGCGCCGAGCCCCTCCTCCTCCGCGAGCAGCAGGTGCGCGAGGAGGTTCCCCGCGTCGAGGGACGCGTCCCCCGGAGCCGCCGTGTCGAGATCGAGCAGCCGAACGCCGCCGTCGTCGTCGACGAGGACCTGACCCTCGTGGAGGTCTCGATGGAGCAGCACGGCCGCGCCGCTCTCGCCCTCCCGCGAACGCTCTGCGAGCGCCGCATGGAGCCCGGCGATCCCGTGGGGCTCGGGGAATCCGGCGGCACGGCCCCGCTCGCGCAGACGCTCGATCGTCGCGAGCTCCGCCTCGCTGCCGTGGAACGGCGCACCCTCGGGAGCCGGCAGCGCGTGGAAGCGCGCGACGGCGTCGAGGACGCTCCGCGCCCCGGCCGAGTCCGCCGGTGGAGCGGCCCGCAGGTCGGCGCCACGGATCCAGGGCCAGACGACGCAGCCGCTCTCCTCGTCGAGGGCGAGCGGCGGCGCGAAGGGGAGCGCGGCGCCCGTCGCAGGCGGACGCGTCGCGAGCGCCATCGCCCACCGCGCCCTCGCGATCGATCGGCGCGACCTCGACCATCGGATCGCGAGCGTCGTGGCCTCGCCGCACGCCTCCAGGTCGAGGCGCGCCGTGCCGCGACGTCCCGGACGCCACGCGAGCCAGCGGAGTCCGGTGATCCGCACGTCGCCGGCATCGCTCTCGATCGCAGCCGCGGCGAGCGACGCGAGCCCCGTTTCGTCGAGAGGCAGCGCGGGAGCCTCCTCCCGGAGGACGCCGCTGCGGAGCCGCGCGTGGAGCCGCCGGTGCGCTCCCGTGCGTTCGACGAGGGCGAGATCGAGCTCGGCGGAGCCGTCGGCACGCGGGCTGCCGCGGACGATGCGCGCCGACGCGAGAGCCGGCGCCTCGGGCCACGCCGCCTCCACGGCGCGGGCGCGCTCCGCGTCGGACGCGGCGAACAGCGCCGGCGCGTGCGCCGCGGCCACGGAGACGGCCCCGGCTCGCGCCGCCGC
>CAZJHD010000011.1:0-114782 GCA_964545855.1 uncultured Planctomycetales bacterium | reverse complement strand
CCGCGGACGCGATCGAGGGAGCGCGCGAGCGGCTCGCCGCCTACCGGTCGCGCCGAGCGGGCGCCGAGGCGCGCGAGCGCGAGATCGGCCCCCTGCGGCGCGAGCGCAACGTGCGCTACCTGACGCCGGAGGAGCACCGCCGCATCGCCGCGGCCGACGACGAAGCGGCCGCCTCGGCGCGCGACATGGATCGGGCGTTCTTCGAGATCCTCGAGCAGGTCGATCGCGCGCAGGGTCTCGACGCGGCGAACGCCTCGGCGGCCGAGCTGCGCGCCGATCTCTGGATGGAGCGCTGGCGCGAGGCGCGCGCGCGGGGGGACGCCGATGCGGCGGCGTCCTACGCCGGCTTCGTCGAGGCGAGCGGCGCGGCCCGGCGCCACGCGGACGAGCTCCACCCCGTCGGATCGGTCTCGCTCGCGACGGATCCTCCGGGCGCCGACGTCCACCTCTTCCGCTACCGCGACCTCGCCGACGTGGTCCCGGGGAGCGAGCACCGCCTCGTCCCCGTGCCCGTCGGCGGCGGCGCCGCGCCCGTGCCGCCGGGCACGTGGTGCCTCCGCGTCGAGGAGCCGCTCGCGGGGATCGAGGCGAACGACCTCGTGCTGCGCGTCGCCGGCCGTCCGATCCGGGACGTGCTCCTCGTGCCGGTCGGGAACGGCGCGATCGAAGCCTTCGACCGGCTCGTCTCCGTCGACGGAGAGCCCATCCGCGAGGCCTACGACGTCTCGCGCCTGCTCGCGGAGGAGAGCTCTACCGGCGCGACGCGCGAGTACACCTTCGAGCGCGCGGGCCGAACGTTCACCGTGAGCACGCCGGGCCTCCGCGCCCTCGGCGTGCGCGCGTGGGAGCCCGACTCGATCGTCTGGGAGGTGCCGTGCCGCGTGGAGGTCTTCCACGGCGGCGAGGTCCGCGAGGTGGAGGTGCCGGGCGGCCTCGTGGCCCGGACGACGGCGGCTCCCCTCTTCCTCTCGCCGGCGAGCCGGGTCGGCGCGGCTCCGCTCGCGCGCCACGCGCTGGAGCCCGGCACCTACCTCGCGCTGCTCCGCCTCGCGGGCCACGAAGACGTGCGCTGCCCCTTCGTCGTCGACCCCGGCGGGGACACGGCGCTCCGCGTCGCGATGCATCCGGCCGGCACCTCCCCGCGCGGGTTCGTCCATGTGCCGGCGGGGCCCTTCCGCTCGGGCGGCGATCCCGCCTCCTTCGCCGGCTGGCCGGCGTCGGCGCGCGAGGTCGGCGGCTTCTGGATGCAGAACCGCGAGGTCACCGAGTCCGAGTTCCTCGAGTTCCTGAACGATCCGGCGCAGACGGGGAAGTCCTCGCTGCACGCGGAGCTCGCGGAGACGGGCGAGGCGCCCGGCCGCGACATCTTGCGCGGCCCCGACGGCGTCTACTCCACCCGCAACGCGGCGGGCATGCCGATCGACGGGGTCTCGTGGAACGACGCGCGCGCCTACGTCGACTGGCTGCAGGAGCGCCTGCGCGAGCGCGGGCTCGACTTCGAGGTCGGGCTCCCCACGGAGGAGGAGTGGGAGAAGGCGGCCCGCGGCGCCGACGGCCGGTCCTTCGTGTTCGGCGACCGATTCGACCCGACCTGGGTGAAGAGCCGCTTCGGCCACCCGACCGTCGGCAAGGAGTTCATCCTCCGGTTCCCGATCGACGAGTCGCCCTACGGCATCTTCGACCTGACGGGGAGCGAGTGGGAGTGGTGCGCCGGCTTCGGCGACGAGACGGAGGCCGGCCGGGCCGTCCGCGGCGGCGCGTGGGCCTTCATCTACGAGGCGAACTTCCGCGCCGCGTCGAGGGGCGAGGTGGAGCCGGACGGGACGACGAGCCCCACGGGGATCCGGCTCGTGCTCCGGCGACCTACCCGATGAGCTCGGTCCAGTCGCCGAGCTTGCGCGCGAGCCGGGCGCGCGCCCGCGTCACGCGCTTGCGCGCGGCCTCGTGGGAAACGCCGAGCCGCCGCGCCGCCTCCTCCGACGTGAGCCCCTCGAAG
Source organism: uncultured Planctomycetales bacterium (assembly GCA_964545855.1). Taxonomy (GTDB): domain Bacteria; phylum Planctomycetota; class UBA1135; order UBA1135; family JACQFD01; genus CAZJHD01. The sequence continues at coordinate 112,786 of CAZJHD010000011.1, read as the reverse complement.
TAGACGAGCGTCAGGATCTCGCGCTCGTCCGGATCGAGGAGGTTGAGCGCGAGCACGAGCCCCGCCGCGAGGTCGCGCCGGGCGGCCGAGCCGATGCCGCCCGTCGTCGCGAGAGCCGTCGCGAAGGCGTGCGTGCCCGCCGCGTCGAGGCGCACCATCCGCGACGGCCTCCCGCGCATCCGCGCGCCGAGTCGCCGGACCGCGGCGCGCCAGAGGTAGGAGCGGAGCGCGCGCGGGTCCGCAAAGCGCGGCGCGCGCCGGACGCGTAGGAGCCCGAGCACCGCGTCCTGGGCCACGTCGCTCGCGCCGACGGAGCCGCGCGGCGGGATGCGTCGCAGGCGATCGCGGAGGATCGCGACCTCGATGCGCAGCAGCTCGTCGAGCGCCCCGACGTCGCCGCCCTGCCAGCGGGCGAGCAGCTCCGCCGAGCGGTCGGGGGTGGGGGGGTCGGCGGCCACGGCCGGCCGAATCGTAGCGACCGCCGGATTCCGCGGTCCCAGGCGCAGCCCGGGGACCATTCCTCCCGGAGAAGGCATCCCCTGAACCCGCACCGAGCCGCGCCATGAAGACCCCCATCGCAATCCTCGCCGCCGCCCTCGTTGCCACTCCCGCCCTCGCCGCGCAGACCCTCTCCCTCGCGAGCCTGTCGTCGTCGGGACAGCAGGGCAACAACTCGACGACTTCGGCCATCGTCTCCCGCGACGGCCGCTTCGTCGCCTTCAGCAGCTTCGCGAGCAACCTCGTCCCGGGGGACACGAACAACCGCGAGGACGTCTTCGTGCGCGACCTCGTGGCAGGGACCACGACACGCGTGAGCGTGTCGTCGGCCGGAGCCCAGGGCGACCAGGCGTCCAAGGTCGGCGCGATCTCGGGCGACGGGCGCTTCGTCGCCTTCTCCAGCGACGCCACGAACCTCGTGCTCCCCGACGCGAACGGGTGGGTCACGGACGTGTACGTCCACGATCGCCAAACCGGAGTGACCTCGCGCGTGAACGTGTCGTCCTCGGGCATCCAGGCGAATGCAGGCTTCGCGGGCAGGGTCGACCTCTCCGCCGACGGACGATTCGTCGTCTTCGAGAGCAATGCGACGAACCTCGCGGGCATCGACGCGAACGGCTCGACCTCGGACATCTACCTCCACGATCGCGCGACGGGCACGACCACGCGCGAGAGCGTCGACTCGTTCGGGGTCCAGGGGGCGTGGATGAGTCTGGAGCCGGCGCTCTCCGCCGACGGTCGCTGGCTCGTGTTCGCGAGCGAGTCGGGAAGCCTCGTCCAGCCGAGCCCCACTGCGTGGCGGCAGATCTACCGGCGCGACCTGCTGCTCGGCATCACCGAGCTCGCGAGCGTCTCGATCGTTCCGCTCTCGCAGGGCTACCCCGGAGCGAGCCAGAACTGCCACACGCCCGTGGTCTCCGACGACGGGAACCTCGTCGCGTTCGTGACGCCCGCGTGGGATCTGGTCCCCAACGACGTCAACGGGGGGACCGCCGACGTCTTCGTGCGGAACATGGTCCTGAACCTCACGACCCTCGTCTCCGCGACGCCATCGGGCGACCCCGGCAACGCCGGCAGCCTGCTGTCGATCGCGCTCTCGGGGAACGGGCGCTACCTCCTCTTCCAGAGCCAGGCGTCGAACCTCGTCCCGGGAGCGGCGGGCGGCGCGGCGCAGTGGTTCCTGCGCGACCTCCTCGCATTCCAGACCGTTCTCGTTTCGAAGACGCCGGCCGGCTTCCCGGGGAACGCCGCGTCCACGCTGACGCAGCGCTGTGGGCTCTCCACGGACGGCAGGGTCGCGGCTTTCGTGAGCGATGCCGCGAACCTCGTGGTGGGCGACACGAACGCGAACTCCGACGCGTTCGTGCGCCACGGCGAGCCGCTCGTCTCCTCCGTCGTGCCGCCCTGCGGCCCGCTCGCGGGCGGGACGTCGATCACGATCGACGGAGCGGGGTTCGACCTCCTCGGAGCCGGAGCTTCGACCGCCGTCTCGATCGGCGGCGTCGCGGCGACCGGCGTGTCCGTCGTCTCCGACTCGACGATCCGGTGCATCGCGCCGGCCGGCGCCGCCGGCGCGCACGACGTGGCCGTGACGAGCTCCTTCGGCGCGGGGTCGCTCGCCGGCGGCTTCGTGCACACCGCCGACCTGCTGGCCTACGGCACCGGCACTCCGGGCTGCGACGGCACGCAGGAGATCGCGGCGGTCGCGCTTCCGGTGATCGGCGCGCCCGACTTCGGCCTCCTCACGGAGCGCGCCCCCGCCGGCTCGCTCGGCCTCCTGCTCGTGACGGACGTGCAGGACGCGGCGGGCTCCGATCCGTTCGGGATCGGCATCGCGCTCCACGTCGACCTCTTCCTCGCCGTCGAGGTGGTGGCCCTCGACACGACGAGCGACGCCGCGGGCCACGGCTCCTGCATGTTCGCGGTCCCGAGCAACGCGGCGCTGGTCGGGACCGTCTGGTACGCGCAGACGATCTGGGCCTGGACGAGCTGCGCGCTGCCGCCCTACGGGCTCAGCTCCTCGCGCGGGCTGCGCTTCGTCGTCTCCTGATCCCGGACGCGGCTCCGCGCCGGCCCGGGCCGCGCCGTCGTCAGGAGATCGGCTTCAGGACCATCCGGCCGTACGCGAGGAAGGCCATGAGGAGGCCGAGCACGCCGCTGAAGACGATGGGCGCGATCTCGCGGTACTTCACGTGTACGCCGATGAACACGAGGCTCTCGACCGCCAGGACCGCGGCGGCCGCCACCGTGAGCCCGGGCCGCCAGCGCGCTGCGGCGGGCACGATCAGCCCGACGACGCAGACGAGCTCGAGCACGCCGAGGGACATCCAGGCTTCCCGCGGCAACGCACCGAAGGACGGGACGTCCTTGCTCACCTTGTCGAGCAGGAAGACCTTCATGACGCCCGACGCGCCGTAGAGGAGCGCGGCGAGGATCTGCAGGGCCCAGAGAACGACGTTCATCGTGTGCCTCGTCGCGGTGTTCGCGCCGGCACGGGAAGGAAGGTCTCTCGCCGTGCGATCGGCGCTCCGAGCCCGGATCGAGGGACCATGGACGGCGGACGATACCCACCCGCGGGCCGCGCCGTCGCGCCTCGGATCGCGCCGCGAGAGTCGGCGTCGCGGTCGGGAGACCGCCTTCTCCACCACCGACCTCCCGCCGCGATCCCGCGCGGGAACCACCCGCCTCGCTCTCGCGCCTACCCTCCCGCGCGCCAGCGCGAGATCCACGTCTCCGTCACCGACAGGACGCCGCCGTCGACGGGCGTGAGGTCGCCGAAGACGGCCGCCGCCGGCAGGCGCCGGCCGTCGGCGTCGAGCGGGGGCGGCGTGAGCGTGACGGGGAGGAGCGCGTCGCCGTCTCCGGAGAGGATCTCGATGGCCGTCAGGCCGTGGTCCGTGGAGACCCAGAAGCCGCGGCCGAGGCGCGCGGGCGCGCCCGTCACGTTCTCGCCGAGGGCGAGCTCCGTGTCGCTCACGGTGCGCGTCGCGAAGTCGAAGGAGCGGATCACGCGTCGCGACTTCTGCGCCTGCCAGCCGAGGGTGAGGGCGCGGCTCCCGGAGGCGCCGACGAGGCGCGCGTCGGACTCGCGGCGGCGGCGCGGCGCGCGGTCGAAGGCGAAGGGGAGCGCGCTCGTCGTGCCGTCGAAGGCGCCGGCGGGAAGGCGCGGCTCGAGGAGGTAGAGGTAGTCGGAGTCCGCCGGCAGCACGTGGGCGCGGCCCTCGGTGGCGCGCGGCGCGCTCCGCTCGTAGCCGAAGGGGAGCGGGGAGCGCTGCGTGCGCACGGCCCACTCCACCTCGCCGTCGAGCGGCGAGACGCAGAAGACGACGCCGAGCTCCGTCACGACGACGACGCGCCCTCCCACGAGCGCGAGCGGCTGCGGCAGGACGCCGCCGGAGAGCACGCGCGGCCGCCCGGAGGGCGCACCGGGCTCGACGGAGGCGCCCGTCGCGAGCACGCGCGAGAAGAGGCACGCGCCGGTCGCCGCGTCGAAGCATTCGAGGGTCGTCGTCGTGTCGCCAGGCGACTGGATCGACGCCACGAGGACGCGGCCCGAGACGACGAGCGCGCCGTCGGCGAAGAGCGCGCCGTGGCGCGCCGGCTCGTCGGCGGGCGCGTGGCCGGAGACGAGCAGCGTGCCGTCCTGGCGTCGCCACCGCGGCTCGAGACCCGGGAGCTCCGCCACGAGCAGTGCTCCGCCGAAGGTGGCGGCGACGAAGCGGCCGTCGGTCGCGGGCCGCGCCTCGCGCCGACCCGGGAATCCCGTGCGGCGCTCGACGCGCGGACCGCCGATCACGATCTCGTCGTGGAAGAGCGGCGAGGAGGGCTCGCGCGCGGCGCCCGCGATCGCGGACGGCGGCTCGAGGAGGAGACGCGCGCGGAGCGCTCCCGTGGCTCCGTCGAGCTCGAGGAGCTCCGCCGCCGATTGCACGACGATCGAAGTGCCCGCCTCGGCAGCGAGCCGCAGCCCGGGCTCGAGCGACGACGGCACGGCGACGCCCGGCGAAGGCATGCGCACGCGCCACGCTTCCCGGGCCGCGCCGGGCGGAGGCGCGGGCGGCTCGGAGCCGCGCATCTCGGCGAGCGCATCGCGGAGGGCCGCGCGTCCGCCGCGCACGGAGACCGCGACATCGAGGAGGTCGTCGGGGGGCGCCGCGGGGAACGCGTCGCCGAGCTGCGCGGCGAGGGCCCGCTCCAGGAGGAAGGCCGACGCCCGCTCCTCCCGTCCGCCGCCGCCCGACTCCTCGGCGCGTTGCAAGAGGGCGCGGGCGCCCAGGAGATCGCCGCGCTCGGCGAGGCGCGACGCCACGGTGCGCATCGCGCGCGCCGCGTGGTCGGTGCCGGGGAAGAGCGCGGCCGCGGCGACGAGGCGATCCCAGGGCAGCGCATCGGCGAGCGCGACGGCGGCCGCGGGCTCCGCCTCCGCGAGGGCCGCGTCGCGGGCGGCGCCCGAGAGACCGCGGGCGCGCGCGCGGACGAGGGCGGCGAGATCGGTGAAGACGCGTGCATCGGGCCCGCCGTCGACGGCGACGAGCAGCCCGCCCTCGGTCGCGGCGCGGGCCGACTCCAGGAGACGGCGGAGCACGGGGAACGCCTCCGCGGCGCGCGCCTCCGCGAGCGCCGTCCCGGCGCCGCGCAGCGCGGGGAGCAGGTCCTCGCCGAGGAGCGGGACGAAGGCCTGGCTGCGGAGCGGTCCCTCGTCGCCGGGGAGGCCGCGGTCGGGCTCCTTGTCGGCGCCGTGACCCTGGGCCGCCGCCGACGCGGTGAGGATCGTCGCGAGGAGGAGCGCGCGCAGCGCGGGAGTCGTCACGGGACCGCCCCGACTACGTGAGCGCGCGCTCGACGAGATCCGCCAGCTCGGCGAGCGACGTGACGCGGAGATCGGGCCGCGCCTCGCGCTCGACGGGCGGCGTCGCGCCGCCGGGCCGTCCCGCGCGTCGGTCGACCCAGACCGTGGCGAGACCCAGCACCGAGGCCGGGAGGATGTCGTGGTGCAGGCTCTGCGCCACGTGGACGATCGAGTCGTGGGGCGCTCCGAGTCGCCGGATCGCCTCCTCGAAGTGGGGCGACGCCGGTTTGAAGGAGCGCACCTCGTCGGCGGTGACCACCTGGTCGAGCACGACGCCGAGCTGCTTCTCCGTGCGCGCGAAGAGATCGCGGTCGACGTTGGAGACGACGCAGAGGAGGAAGTGGCGCTTCAAGCGCTGCAGCGCCTTCGACGTGTCGGCGAAGAGCGGCCAGCGCTCGAGCCCCGCGACGAGGGCTTCGGGATTCCGGACGGCGACTCCCGCGCGGCGTCCGACGCCCTCGAGCGCCTCGCGCAGCACCTCGCGGTAGGAGCGGAACGGGCCCCCTTCGCTGCCGGTCTCCGCCTCGGCGTACCAGCGCAGGAGCTGCTCGTCGCCCACGCGCAAGGTCGGGTCGAGGCCGGCGCGCAGGTCGCGCGCGATGCCCGACTCCCAGTCCACGAGCGTCCCATAGCAGTCGAAGGTGAGAGCCCGGATGCTGCGCCACGCGATCGCCATGGTCGCAGGATACGGACGAGGGACCCGGACGGTAGAAGAGCCTTCCGGCGATTGATCAAGTACCTCGGCTCCAAGCGCACGCTGCTGCCCCGCATCCTCGAGGTGGTGGGCGCCGTCGTCGGCGCGCGCAGCGTGATCGATCTGTTCTCGGGCACGTCGCGCGTCGGGCACGCGCTGAAGGGCGCGGGCTACCGCGTGCTCGCGAACGATCACAACGCCTACGCGCTCGCGCTCGCGCGCTGCTACGTGGCCGCCGACCGCGACGACGTCGAGCGCGACGCGAGCCGGCTGCTGGAGGAGCTTCGGCGCGTGCCGCCGAGCGCCGGCTGGTTCACGGAGACCTACTGCGAGCGGGCGCGCTTCCTGCGCCCCGAGAACGGCGCGCGCGTGGAGGCGATCCGCGAGGCGATCGCGCGCAAGAGCCTCGAGCCCGAGCTCGAAGCGGTGCTCCTCGTGTCGCTCCTGGAGGCCGCCGACCGCGTCGACTCCACGACGGGCGTGCAGATGGCCTACCTGAAGCAGTGGGCGCCGCGGGCGCACCGCGCCCTCGAGCTGCGGCTGCCGGACGTGCTGCCGCGCGCGCACGCCGGGAAGGGCGAGGCGCACGCGCTCGACGCGCGCGACGCGGCGGGGATCCTCGAGGCCGACGTCGCCTACGTCGATCCGCCCTACAACCAGCACTCCTTCCTCGGGAACTACCACCTCTGGGAGACGCTCGTGCGCTGGGACCGGCCGGAGGTGTACGGCGTCGCCTGCAAGCGGATCGACTGCCGCGCGCGCGCGAGCGTCTTCAACTCGCGCGTCCGCTTCCGCGAGGCGTTCGAGCGCGTGATCGATCGCGTGCGCGCGCGCGCGCTCGTCGTGTCCTTCAACGACGAGGGCTACCTCGCCCGCGAGGAGATCGAGACCGTCCTGGCGCGGCGCGGGCGCGTGCGCGTGATGGAGAACGACTTCAAGCGCTACGTCGGGGCGCAGATCGGCGTCTACAACCCGCGCGGCGAGCGCGTCGGAACGCCGGGCCGGCTGCGCAACAAGGAGCTCCTCTTCGTCGTGGTGCCGGAGGGCGTGGAGCTGCGGCTGCCGGAGACCTTCGTGGAGTGCAGCCGGTCCTAGTCGCTCGGACGGCTGTCTCAGGAGAGTCCGAGTCAGCGAAGCAGGCCGAGGACAATGTCCCGAATGGCCTTCAAGGCAGGAATGCGCGCAAGGACGCAGTCCCGCACGTCCTGGTGCGAGCTGAAAGCCGCGCGTTGGAGAAGAAGGTCTCGATCCAAGAGGCTCTTCTCCCTCGTCGCAGCGTCCAGTTGTCCCTTGTCGATGGCCTCGTCACAGGCGCCGAGCGCCTCAAGGACGGACTCGAGATTCTCGTGAAGCAGCACGGGGGTGAATCGCTCCTCGAAACGGACGCGAGCGCGAATCGATTGGAGGACTTCGTCTTCGGAAACGGCCTGCGCGAGGTTCAGGAGTCGGCGCACCTTGTCGTTGTCGAAAACAGCGATCAGCTGCCGCCCGTCCGCAGCGATCCTCGCGGCGTCCTTCTCGCAGCAGCGCAGCAAGCTGCCGTTTCCCTTCTTCGGAATCCCTTCCACTCTTCGACGGAAGTCGTGGCGCTCGCCGCCGAGCTGATCGTGGATACAGGAGAGAAGGAGTTCGTGCAGACCGAAGCCTTTGGTTGGACCGCGTTGATCCTCATAGAGGATCGTGGCGACCGGGCGCGGGGAGTCAGTCGTCACGCCGAGTCATCACCGATGAGACATGTCCTGCGCCTCGGATCTCACCGAGACCTCGGTAGCTCTCGAGCCAGCTCGCGAGCGCCGCCTTGTCAGGACGCACGAGCTTCGTCGCACGCCGATCGTCGAGCTCACAGAGAACCACGCTCTGCTCAGGATGGGCGAGATCGTCCAAGATGCGGTCGGAATGCGTTGCTACGACTACGGGATACCTGCGGGAGCACGCCTCGAAGAGATCAACGACTCGCGAGAGCAGATTCGGATGTAGGTGGGTCTCCGGCTCATCGAAGGCGAGTAGCTCTCGCCCTTCGTCCCATAGATGCAATGAGACCATTGCGAGGTAACTCAGCTCTCCGTCCGATAGGTCGGTTGCGTAGATCGGCGCCCGCAATCCGCTCACCTTCAGTGCGAGGGCGATCTGGCCTCCGCTAGCAGCAGCGGGCGTCGTGATGAGTTCGACCTGGGGGCCCAATCCGAGTCGGACCAGATCGATCGTTCTCTGCCTGGTCTCTGGAGAAGCCCCATTCAAGAGCGCGTGGTAGATGTTGGCGAGGCCGAAGCCGAGCCTCTCGAGGCGCTGAGCTTGCGAGAGGCTGCTCGGATCGCGGATCGGGTTCCTCAGAGCGACCGAACGGTCGGCCCAGGCGGCGCGAACGTGAAAGGCGAGGTGGACGTCGAGTCCCCTGAGGAGCTTCTGAAGATCGCTCATTGGCGGAGTCGAGATGAAGCCGAAGAGGCTCGGGGCAGGCCGCCTCGGGTCGTTCGAACCAGACACCGCAATCGCCGACTTCGCTCCTTGTTGGTCCTGAAGCTTGGCTCGCTTCTCGTCTCGCTGGAGAAGCTCGATGGACGGTTCTTCTCCAGCGGCATCCGCGACCTTGAGACTCTCCTCGGCGATGCGCCCCGGATAGGCGGACGAGAAGGAGACGGAGTATTCCGCGAGTCCGAACGATCCGGTGAATCGGACGCCAAGGGTGAGCTTGGTCGAGCCCTGGCGAAGTAGGGCTGCCGTCCCTCCATGATGTGTCCAGAACGAGTCGTGAAACCCGTCCGTGGCCGTGAGACGAAGGAGCTCGAGCGCCTCGATCAGGCTGCTCTTTCCGCTCCCATTCTCCCCGATCAGGACCGTGAGGCCGTCGAGCTTCAATCGCACGTCTTCGAGCGACCGAAGCCCCTGAACTCGAAGCTCGGTGAGGCGAGAATCGGGCGTGGAGTTGTCTTGGGCCACCTAGACAGAATGCCCGACTCGATGGGGCAAGAGGAGAGATCGATTCTGCCTTCGTCCCGCCGGCGTTGCCGGCTCCCTCGACGAACAGACAGAGACGGTTGAATCCGTCAGGCTCGGCGCTGCGGCGCGCCGGGAGGGGCCGGCGTCGTGGCGGGTCCCCACCTCCGGATCCGCCTCCCCGTATGCTGCTCCGCCCGTTTCGCGGCTGGCGACGTCGTCGCGGCGCGATTCCCTCCGAGGCGCCCCCGAGGGCGCGACACGCTCCATGCTCCGATCCTTCCGCGCCGCCGCGGCGCTCGTCCTCCCGATCGTCCTCGTCTCCTCGGCGCTCGTTCCGCCGGCCCTCGCGCAGGCGCGTCCCGCGGAGGTTCGCCCCTGGGAGCACGAGACCTCCGACGTCGCGGTCTCGCCGCGGATCCGCTTCGGTCATCTCCCGAACGGAATGCGCTTCGCGTGGATGGCGAACGTCGAGCCGAAGGACCGCAGCTACCTGCGGCTCCACGTGGACGTCGGGAGTCTCGCCGAGGAGGAGAGCGAGCGCGGCATGGCCCACTACCTCGAGCACATGGTGTTCAACGGCACGCGGTCGTTCCCGGCCGGAACGCTGGTGGAGTGGTTCCAGAAGCACGGCATGGCCTTCGGCGCCGACACGAACGCGTCCACGAGCTTCTCCGAGACGATCTACCAGATCGATCTGCCGCGCACCGACGCCGCGACGCTCGCCGAGGGGCTGAAGGTCCTGCGCGACTTCGCCGACGGCGCGCTCCTCGAAGCGAAGGAGGTGGCGGCGGAGCGCGGGATCATCGATGCCGAGGAGCGGGAGCGCGACAGCGCGCAGTTCCGCGCGCAGATCGAGGGTCTCCGGAAGAAGCTCGACGGGACGCGCGTGCCGTCGCGGCTGCCGATCGGCGCCAAGGAGGCGCGCGACGGATTCACTCCCGAGTCGGTCCGCGCCTTCTACGAGAAGTGGTACCGGCCCGAGAACACGACCCTCGTCCTCGTCGGCGATCTGGGCGATCTTGATCCGGAGCCGCTCGTGCGCGAGGCCTTCGCGAGCTTCGCGGGCGCGGCGGGCAAGGCGGCGAAGCAGCCGCCCCTCGGGGAGCTCTCGGACGCGTTCCCGGTGTTCGTGGTGAAGGAGCCGGAGATCCCCGTCGTCATCATGGAGATCGACCAGGTGACGCCCGGCGTGGAGCGTCCCGTCACGGCGAAGTCGGTGCGGGAGCGCCTCCCGCTCGACATGGCGCGCGCGATGCTGAACCTCCGGCTCGCGGAGATCCGCAAGAAGCAGGGGGCGCCGTTCCTGAACGCGAGCGCGCTCGACCTGCGGCAGCTCGCCGAGGGCCTCGGCGTCCCGGTGATCGCGGGCGAAGGTCTCGTCGTCGTGGCGACTCCCGACAACTGGGAGAAGGCGCTCGATCGCGCCGACCGCGAGCTGCGCCGCGCCGTCGAGCACGGCTTCGACGCCGAGGAGCTCGTCGAGGTGCGCGCGAACGAGATCCGCCAGCTCGAGGAGGCCGCCGAGCGCGAGGCGACGCGGTCGAGCGTCGCGTGGGTGTCGGAGATCACCTCCGCCGCGGGCCGGCGCGTCGTGGTGGCGGACGCGGCGACGCGCCGCGCGCTGCTGAAGCCGGCGCTCGAGGCGATGAAGGCGGAAGACTGCCACCGGGCGCTCGCCGAGGCCTGGGGCCAGGGGGAGCTCCGCGTGAGCATGATCGGCAACGTTCCCCTCGGAGAGGGCGCGGACGCGGCGCTCTCGGCGGCGCTCGCGGCGAGCCGCGCGAAGACGGTGAGTCCGCGCGCGGCGATGGAGGCGAAGCCCTTCGCCTATCCCTCCGACGCGGCGAAGGCGGGGGCGATCGCGAGCCGCAAGCACGACGACGCGCTCGACGCCGATCGGGTGGAGTTCGCGAACGGAGTGCGTCTCTTCGTGAAGAAGACCGACTTCCGCGATCGGCAGATCCTCTGGATGGCCCAGCTCGGCGAGGGCGAGCTCGCCTTCGACGCGAAGGACCGCGCGCTCTCGATGGCGGGTCCCGAGGTCTTCATCCGCGGCGGCCTCGGCGCGCACGACGACGACGCGATCCGCCGGCTGATGGCCGGGCGCCAGGCGTCCGTCGTCTTCGACAGCGTGGACGACCGCTTCGTGTTCCAGGGCTCCACGACGAAGGACGACCTTCTGCTCGGCTTCGAGCTGGCGACGGCCTACATGGCCGATCCGGGCTGGAGGCCCGACGGGCTGACGCGCTTCGCGGAGCAGATCCCGCTCCTGTTCGAGTCGCTGCGCCACCAGCCCGAGGGCCCGCTGATGCAGCAGTTCCGACCGGAGTTCGCTTCCGGCGACGTGCGCACGTCGTTCCCGACGCGGGAGGAGCTGGAGTCGATCACGATGGAGCGGATCCGAGCCTGGCTCGAGCCGCAGCTCGCGACGGGCGCTCTCGACCTCACGGTGGTCGGCGACCTCGACGTCGAGGCGGTGGTGCAGGCGGCCGCACGCACCTTCGGCGCGCTCCCGGTGCGCGCCGCGGTGCGGCCGATGGACGAGCGGCGAACTCCCGTCGTGCTGCGCACGGGTCTGGAGCGGACGTACGAGATCGACTCGAAAGTCCCGCGATCGCTCGTCTCGATCTACTTCCCGACTCCCGACGGCCGCGAGACGGAGGCTCGGCGCAAGTTCGACGTGCTCGCGTCGCTGCTCTCGGACCGGCTCCGCGTCGACGTGCGCGAGAAGCTCGGTGCGTCCTACTCGCCGGGCGCGCGCGCGGAGCTGAGCCAAACGTTCCCGGGGGACGGCTTCGTGCAGGTGATGGCGCAGGCGGAGCCGGGCGTCGAGAAGGCGCTGGTGGAGGCGTGCCTCGCGGCCGCCGATGGTCTCGCGACCGAGGGCGTCCAGGAGGACGAACTCGCGCGCGTGAAGGAGCCGATGCTGGCGGCGATCAAGGACTCGCGCCGGACGAACGAGTACTGGGTGAACGCGCTCGCGCGCATCCACCGCGACGAGACCGCCGTCGAGGACATCCATTCGCAGGTGTCCTTCCACGAGAAGCTCGCGCCGGCCGACCTCACGCCGCTCGCGAAGCGCTGGCTCGGCCGGGCGCGCGCGTCGTTCGCCGTCGTGACGGCGGCGAAGCCGAGCGTGCCGGCGTCGGCTCCCGCGAAGGGCGCGCCGGTGCCCGCGGGCAGCGGCGACGGGCGGTGACGGGCCGCGCGGAGTGAGCACCCGGGAATGGGGTCAGACCCCTTTTCTCTCGCTCGCTCACGCGCCGCGCACGCGCGGCGCGTGAGCGAGCGAGGGAAAAGGGGTCTGACCCCATTCCCGGGAGAAGAGGCGCAACGCGTCCTGCCGGATGCAGGCGCTCAGGGGGGAGACCTCTCGTCCCCCGAGGGGACAGGCTCCACGAAGAACAACGCGTCCTGCCGTAGGCAGGCGCTCAGGGGGGAGACTCAGTCGCCCGAAGCAGGCCCCGTCCGGAACATGCGTCGCTCGAGGCGGCGGTTGTACTGGAAGTCGGTCCGCAGCGCGTGCAGCTCCGCCTCCAGGAGGTCGACCTCCTGCTCGAGGGCGTTCCGCCGCTCCGCCAGGAGGGCCTGCCGCGCGTGCGTGTCGTTCTGCGCGCGCAGGGCCGGGAGCGTTCCGTTCCAGAGGAGGAGCGCGGCGAGGCCCGTGAGGGCCATGCAGACCACGCCCGAGAGAAGCGCCGCACCACGACGGGAGTTCATCGGCCGAGACCTCCGCGCAGGAAATGGGCGCCGCCGTACTGGGCGCCCCGCTCCAGATCCTCTTCGATCCGCAGGAGCCGGTTGTACTTCGCGACGCGATCGCTCCGACAGAGCGAGCCGGTCTTGATCTGTCCAGCGTTCGTGGCGACGGCCAGGTCGGCGATCGTCGTGTCCTCCGTCTCGCCGGAGCGGTGGCTCACGACGCAGCGGTAGGAGGCGCGTGTCGCGAGCGCCATCGTGTCGAGCGTCTCCGAGATCGTGCCGATCTGGTTCAGCTTCACGAGCACGGCGTTGCCGACGCGCTTCTGGATGCCGTCGCGCAGGCGCGCGACGCTCGTGACGAAGAGGTCGTCGCCCACGAGCTGGACGCGCGCGCCGACGCGCTCCGTGAGTGCGCGCCATCCGTCCCAGTCGTCCTCGGCGAGGCCGTCCTCGATGGAGACGAGCGGGTAGTCCTTCGACCACTTCTCGTACAGCGCGACGAGATCCGTGCTCGCGACCTCGCGGCCCTCGAAGCGGTACTTCCCGTTCTCGAAGAACTCCGTCGCCGCGACGTCGAGCGCGACGCTCACGTCCTTGCCGACCTTCAGCCCGATCTTGCCGATGGCCGCCACGAGGAGATCGAGGGCCGCCGCGTTGGAGTCGAGACGCGGAGCGAAGCCGCCTTCGTCGCCGACCGACGTGGCGAGCTTCCGCGAGCCGAGATCCTTCTTGAGCGCATGGAAGATCTCGGCGCCCCAGCGCAGCGCCTCGGAGAAGGAGGGCGCGCCGTGGGGGACGATCATGAACTCCTGGATCGAGAGGCCGTTGTCGGCGTGGGCGCCGCCGTTCAACACGTTCATCAGCGGCACGGGCAGCACGCGCGCCGCGGCGCCGCCGAGGTAGCGATAGAGCGGGATGCCCTGCTCCGCCGCCGCGGCCTTCGCGACGGCCATCGACACTCCGAGGATCGCGTTCGCGCCGAGCCGCTTCTTGTTGGGCGTGCCGTCGATCTCGCAGAGGAGGTGGTCGACGGCCGCCTGGTCGGACGCGTCCTGGCCGTGCAAGCGCTCGGAGATCTCTCCGTGGACGTTCGCCACGGCCTTGCGCACGCCCTTGCCGCCGTAGCGCCCTTCACCGTCACGCATCTCGTGCGCCTCGTGGGCGCCGGTGCTCGCTCCGGAGGGAACGGCAGCCGTGCCGTGCGCACCGCTCGCGAGATGGCAGTCGACTTCGACGGTGGGATTGCCTCTCGAGTCGAGGATCTCTCGAGCGGCGAGGGCCAGAATCTCGGACATCGGGGCGCGCGGGCGGCGGGGGGCCCGCGAGTGTAGGAAGCGGGGAGGCGGGATCCAGGTTCGAGCGGGCCGGAAATGGAGCGGGCGCGCCGGCCGGGATGCCGACGCGCCCCCGGAGAGTGCGCGCGAAGCGCGCGGGAATCAGAGAGGAGGCGTCTCGCCGTCCTTCTTCTCCTTGCCGCCCTCCTTCTTCGGGCCGCCCGCGCCGCCGCCACCGGGGCCGCGGCCTTCCTTCATGCGCTCGAGGACCGCACCCAGCTCGGCCTCCGAGAGGGATCCGTCGCCGTCGGTGTCGACGCGCTCGAAGAACTGCGCCGGAATGCCGAGCTCGTCCGCGGTGACCTTGCCGTCCTTGTTCGCGTCGAGCTCGGCGTGGGCCTCCTTCGGCGACATGTTGGCGAGCTCGCGCAGCTTGCCGCCCATGCCGCCCTGGCCCTGGCGTCCGCTGCGTCCCTCGCCCTTGAACTCCTCCGCGGAGATCTTGTCGTCGCGATCGCGATCGGCCTGGCCGAACCAGCCCTTCGGGAGCGCGAACTCCTTGCGGGAGACCTTGCCGTCCTTGTCGGCGTCCATGCGCTCGAGGTGGGCCTTCGCGGGGTCACCGCCCTCGCGCTTCTTGTCCTTGTCCTTGTCGCCGTCCTTCTCCTGGGGCTTGTCACCGTCCTTCTCGCGCGGCTTGGCTCCGTCTCCGTCCTTCGGCTTCTGCTCGCCCTCCTCCTTCTCCTTCTTGCGATCGCGCTCGTTGCGGTTCGCGATCTGCGCGGCCGTCTGCTCGGGCGGGAGCTTCGCGAGCTCGTTGCGGTCGAGCGACTCGTCCTCGTTGCGGTCGAGCCAGGCGAAGGCCGCCTTCGTGACCTCGTCGAGCGTGAGGCTGCCATCCTTGTCGGCGTCGACCTTCTCGAACTGCAGGCTCCCGAGGAGCTGGCGCATGGGGGATTGTTGCGCGCCCGCCTTGGGACCCTGCCCCTGGAGGGAGGGCGTCGGCACGAGGGCGAGGGCGAGGACAGCGAGGTTCAGCATGGAGGTCTCCGAGGAATCGGTGGAGTCGATCGTGGCCCCGTGGGCCGGATGCGGCCGTCGACTCGGGTGATCGTAGCGAGCTTCCGCCGCGGTGATCCGAGCCGGGCAACGGGCGGCGGGCGAACCCGCTCGGGACGCGAGGGTTTCGATGGGGCGGAGTGCGAGGGTCCGGGACCAGCGCAGGCGGCGGGAGAAGGCGGCCGAAGGGGTCGCACGGGACCGCGTCGAGGGCGTCGCGGGGCGAGGCGCCTTCGTGGAAGCAACTCGTGCGCAAGCTCTTTCGAGAGCGCTCGATGAAGCATCGAAGCTGGACATCCCGCGGTCCTGGCTCGCCCCGATCCACCGGCCGCTGCATCGAGAGCGGAACGCCGCCATGCGGCAGGAGCCAACGATGGTCCAGGTGGACTTCGATCAGGTCGACGACGCAGAGAACTTCGTGAGCGTCCCGAACGGCAGCTACGTCTGCTCGGTGGGCGAGGTGCGCGCACGGCGCGGCGACGACGGCGCCGAGCGGTGGGGCGTGCGATGGATCGTGAGCGAAGGGCCCTACGCGGGGCGCACCGCCGCGTGGGACTCGCTCGTCTTCACGGTGCGCGGGCTCCGGCGCGCGAAGCTCGTGCTCGGGCGCATCGGCATCCCCGTGGAAGGGGAGCAGCGTCTGGAGCCGCTCGCGCTCGAGGGCCGCCGCGCGCGGGTCACCGTCTACGCGCGCGAGCGCGTCGACTCGGTGACGGGACGGCGCGTCATCTCGAACCGCGTTCCCTACGCGGGGGTGGAGGCGCTCGGCCCCGGCGAGAACGCGACGCCCGAGGACGACGACACGCACGGAGCCCCGGGAACGGCGCCGCTCTCGGGAGAGGACGAAGGACTCGAGGACGATGTCTTCTGAGAGGTCGTCCTCCGAGATGCCTCCCGAAGCCCGGACCTCGGCGACGGGCGGCCCTCTCGCGGCGCGCACGCCGGCGCCGCGGGAGGCCGCCGATTCGAGCGGGGAGCGCCTATGATTCCGTCCCCCCATGGACGAACGAAACCTCTACGCCGTCGCGGAGCAGACCGCAGCCGTGGCCCACGCGCCCTACTCGGGGCTCCGCGTCGGGTGCACGCTGGAGGCGAGCGATGGGCGGGTCTTCCAGGGCTGCAACGTCGAGAACGCGTCCTACGGCCTCACGATCTGCGCCGAGCGGGCGGCGGTCTTCCACGCCATCGCCTTCGGCGCGAAGAGGTTCCGGAGGCTCGCCCTCTACGCGTCGGGCACGAAGCTGATCACGCCTTGCGGCGCCTGCAGGCAGGTGCTGGCGGAGTTCGGGATGGATCTCGAGATCCTCATGGCGTGCTCCACCGGAGAAACGCGGCGCACGACGCTCGCTCGGCTCCTGCCGGACCACTTCGGGAAGGAGAGCCTCCCCGGCTGACGGCCGGTGACGACCACTCCCTCCTCGCTCGCCCTTCTCTCTCTTCGGAAGGCCGAGCGGACGACGCTCGCCACGGACGCTCGGCGCTCCGGGCCATGACGGCGGAGATCCCTTCGCCTCCGGAAGGCGACGACTTCGCGGCTCGGATCGCCTGGCTCCGTTCGGAGGTCGCGCGGCACGACCGCCTCTACCACGTGCTGGCGCGGCCCGAGATCTCGGACGCCGAGTACGACGCGCTCTTTCGCGAGCTCGTCGAGCTGGAGACGGCGCATCCGGAGCTCCGTGCGCCCGACTCGCCGACCCAGCGGGTGGGCGCCGCACCCGACGGTGGGGAGCACGCTCCCGCGCGTCATGCGGTGCCGATGCTCTCCATCGACTCCCTCTTCACGGCGGAGGAGGTGCGCGAGTTCGATGCCCGCGTCCGGAAGGCGCTCGCGATCGAAGCGGTCGAGTACGCGGCCGAGCCGAAGCTCGACGGTGCGTCGGCGTCTCTCCTCTACGAGGACGGCGCGCTCGTCCGAGGGGCGAGCCGCGGCGACGGCACGACGGGAGAGGACATCACGGCGAACCTCCGCACGGTGCGCACGATCCCGCTGCGTCTCCAGGGGCGCCGGCCGCCGGCGCGGCTCGAGGTGCGCGGCGAGGTCCTGCTCTCGCACGCGGCCTTCGAGGCGCTGAACGAGCGGATGCGGGCCGAGGGCGAGCTCCCCTTCGCGAATCCCCGCAACGCGACGGCCGGGACGCTGCGGCGTCTCGACAGCCGCCTCGTCGCCGAGCGAGCGCTCGAGTTCGTGCCCTGGGGGATTCCCGTGCCGTCCCAGATCGGCACGGCGACCTACGCGGAGGCGGTGGAGCGGCTCGCGGAGTGGGGCTTCCGGACGGCGCCGGAGCTCGCCGTCTGCCAGGGGATCGACGAGGTGATCGCGTACCACGACCGTCTGGAGGCGCGACGCGACGCCCTGGGCTACGACCTCGACGGGATCGTGGCGAAGGTGAACACCTTCGCCGCCTGGGAGACGCTCGGGAGGACGGCCCGTTCTCCGCGGTGGATCCTCGCGCACAAGTTCACGCCGCGGCAGGCGACGACGCGGGTGAACGCCATCGACGTGCAGGTGGGCCGCACGGGCCGGCTCACGCCGCGCGCGGTGCTCGAGCCCGTGACTCTCGCCGGCGCCACGATCTCCCACGCGACGCTCCACAATCCGCGCTTCGCGAAGGACCTCGACCTCCACGTCGGCGACACCGTGGTGATCGAGCGGGCCGGCGACGTCATCCCGAAGGTCGTGACGGTCGTCGTCGAGAAGCGCCCCGAGGGCGCCGCGGCCTTCGCCATGCCGGAGCGGTGTCCGGAATGCGACACCGCCGCCGTGGCCGTCGGTGAGTACGTGATCTGCCCGAACGCGTCGTGCCCGGCGCAGATCCGCGAGCGCATCGTCCACTTCGCCTCGCGCGCGGCCCTCGACATCGACCGGCTCGGCGAGAAGGTCGTGGACCAGCTCTGGAGCGCCGGTCTGCTCCGGAGCATGGAAGACCTGTTCCGGCTGTCGGTGGATCGACTGGAGCCGCTCGACCGTTTCGGGAAGAAGTCGGCGGAGAACCTGCTGGCGCAGATCGAGCGCGCGAAGACGGCGCCGCTCGATCGCTTCCTCGTGGCGCTCGGCATTCCGGAGGTCGGCGAGGCGACGGCGCGCCTGCTGGCGCGGCGATTCCACTCGCTCCAGGCGGTGCGCGACGCGAGCGAGGAGTCGCTCCTCGAGATCGAGGGCGTCGGCCCGGAGATGGCGCGGGCGATCCGCGCCTACTTCGACGACACGCGCAACGGCGTCGCCCTCGACACGATGCTCGGTCTCGGCGTCGCGCCGACGGAGCGCGAGGCGCCGCCGGAAGGAGGCCCCTTCGCCGGGATGACGTTCGTCTTCACGGGCGCGCTCGGAGACCTCTCGCGCGAGGAGGCGGCGGCCGAGGTGGAGCGCAGGGGCGGGCGCGCGAGCGACAGCGTCTCCGCGAGGACGAGCTTCGTCATCGCCGGGGCGTCGGCCGGCTCGAAGCTCGCCAAGGCCGAGAAGCTCCAGGTGCGCGTGCTCTCGCCGGAGGAGTTCCAGCAGGCGCTCCGCGGCGAGATCGTGCTCGAGACGCCGGCGCCCCCGACGCCGAAGCGGGCGCGGAAGGGCGGATCCCGCCGGGCGAAGGGCGCGGGGGCCGACGCCGCCGATCCGGGCGCCACGGAGCCGAACGCCGCACGGGCGAAGAACGCGGAGACGACGGATGGGGAAGACCTCGAGAGCGACGCGAAGCCGCCGTCGGCGCGCGACGGCGGCGGCGGCCCGAAGGATGCTCCGGCGGGGAGCGATGGGAACGGCGGTTCGTAGGGCGCTGGCGCTCCTCGCCTCCGGCGTCGCCGCAGCGTTCGCGGCGCCCGGTTGCGCCACCACGCTGCCGCCGGTCTACGCGGTGCGCACGCTCGCTTCCGGCTCGCGGAGCGGCTTCCCGCTCGCGACCCAGCGCGTCTTCCGCAGCCGCGAGGCCCTGGACCGATTCACGGCCCCGCTTCGAGAGCGCGACACGTTCCCGGCGGAGTTGCCCGAGGTCGACTGGACGCGGGAGATGGTGGTGGCCGTCTTCGGCGGCGAGTCCGAGCCCTTCGAGCGGGTGCAGGTGCTGCGGGCGCAGGAGATCTCGGGTTCCCTCCTGGTGCTCTGCCGCAAGCACACGCAGGAGCCGGACGCGGTCTTCGACGACGCGCCGCGGGCGCCGATCCCTCGCGACGCCTCGGCGGAGAAGACCACTCCCTTCGTCCTCGCCGCGCTCCCTCGCTTCGACGGTGCCGTGCGCTTCGTGTTGTCGCAGGGCCTGGGCGGCTCGTGAGATCCCGTGGCGCAGACTCCGAGGCTCACCCCTGCCGGCGCGCACGTCGCTTCGCGCGCTCGAGGGCCGAGGAGAGGCCGTCTTCCTCCGGCGCGGGGGGAGCGGCGGGCGGATCCGACGCGATCGGAGCGCCCGTCTCGGACGGGCCCGCCTCGGGCGCATGCACGGAAGGCGCCGCCGTCGGACGATCCGCCACCGTCCCGCGCGCCGCGGTCGCTCGATCGCGCTTGCGCCCCTGCATCGGGCGTCGGCGGATCGCGCGGGCGAGCCAGGCCGCCCGCACGCGGACGTCGAGCCGCCGTACCGCGATCTCGAGGAGGAGGAGTCCCACGGCGAGCCAGGCCACGAGGACGGTCAGGTCGGTCGATCCCGCTCCCGTCCGCGAGCCGGAGAGGAGATCCGCGACGGGGGGCTCGACGCGGCCACCGCTCAGCTCGGCGAGCCGCGCGAGCAGGCGCTCGCCGGCCGTCGCGTCGGCGCGCGGCGCGAGCTCCGGCGAATAGGAGAGCGTCACGGGCGGCAGGCGCAGGACCGCGCCGTCGGCCTCGACGACGGCGCGCCAGAGGCCGGGTGCCTCGAGCGGCACGCGCGCCGCGAGGCGGCGCGCATCGACGCGCTCGAGCAGCACTTCGTGCGCGTCCGAGCCGGGACCGGCGACGAGCGCGCGGACCGCCGAGAGGAGATGCTCGTCGCCCCGCGCGACCTCGATGGAGAGGACTCCCTCGTGTCCTTCTCTCGCGAACTCCGCGAAAACCGCGTCGCTCGCGTCGCTCCCCCCGAGCCAGCGCACGAGGGTCGCGAAGAAGTCTCCGTAGGCGGGCCAGTCCGCGAGACCTCCGGAGAGATCGCCGTCGACCTCCCCGAGGAAGGCCGCCGACCGGCCGAGCCCCGCGTTCCGGAACGCGAGGAACGGCGCCCGCTGCTCGTCGGCGGTCCGGAGACCCTCCTGCGCATCGGGCTTCAGGTACGCGATGGAGTAGCCGCCCACGTCGGGGACGCGCGTGGCGAGGAGGTCGCCGATCGAGAGCAGCCCCGCCCGGCTCTCGACGGCCGTCGGCGCCTCGACCACCGAAGAGCGGGCGACCTGGATCGTCTCCTCGGCGAAGACGCGCGGCAGATCGGCCGGATCGGAGCTGAAGACGCACCGACCGTTCCCGAGTCGCGCGATCTCGCGCAGGAGCCTCGCGTCGCTGTCGGTCTCGGAGCCGAGCCCGATCACGGACACGGTCACGCCCGCCTCGGCGAGCCGCGGCACGAAGGTGGCGTAGTCGCCGGGCTCCTCGGCATCGGCCGCGTCGGCGAACAGGACGATGTGGCGGCTCCCCTGGACGGCGGAGGCGAGCTGATCGGCGGCGCGGTGGAGCGCCGCGCCGACGAAGATCCCGCCGCCGGCCGACTCGATGCGCAGGACGCGCCGGACGATCGCGGCCCGATCGACGACGTCCGTGGCGGGAACGACGACGTGCGGCGACGAGTCGACGGCGAGGACGGAGACGGAGTCGATCGGCGAGAGGAGCTCGATCGCGGCGCAGGCGCCCTGGTTCGCGAGGTCCATCTTCGTGCGCCCGCCGGCGACCGACACGGCCATGGAGCCGGAGCGGTCGAGCGCGATCGCCATAGCGATGCCGAACTTCCTCTGCTCCTGGCGGATCTCGAGCGAGACCGGAAGCACCTCCTCCACGGGCGAGCGCCGATAGCCTCCGATGCCGAAGGAGGCGCGCCCGCCGGTCATCAGGAGGCCGCCGCCGAAGCCCTCGACGAAGCCGCGGAGCGCCGCGATCCCTCCGGGAGGAAGGTCGCCCGCGGCGACGTTCTCGAGCACGACGGCGCGCACGCCGTCGAGCGCCTCGGGCCGCAGCGGCGCGACCCCGGGAGCGCTCACCTCGACCGTCAGCCCCGCCGCGCGCAGCGACCGCGTGAGGCGGTCCTCGCGGCCCCCCGGAGTCACGCACAGCACGCGCGAGGGCGCCGCGACGCGGAGCGCGCCGAACGCGCGATCGTTCTCCGGGACGCGGTCCGTGCCCGCCTCGACGCGCACCTCGTAGCGGCGGAGACCCGCGTCGATCGGCCGATCGCGGAAGAGGACGCGATTCGCTCCGGGGCGCAGCGCGCGCCGCGACGTCGAGAGCACCGCGCCGTCGCGCAGCACGGTCACGTCCGCCTCGACGGCGCGGTCGCTGCGGATCCAGGCGGAGCCCTGGAACGGCTCCCCCGCAGCCACCTCGCCCGGCACCTCGACGTCCTCGACCGCCACGTCCGCCGACCCCGCGCGCCGCAGCGGGAACGCGTCGACGCGGATCCCACGGCGCGCCGCCTCGCGCGCGACGCCCGACGGGTCGCGCCCCGTCGTCTGCCCGTCGGAGAGCAGCGCGAGGGACGCGGGCCGCCCCGACGGCACGAGCGCGAGCGCGGTCTCGAGCGCCTGCGCGACGTCGGTCCCGTCGCGGTCGACGGCGCGCTGGAGGGGCGCCGGCCGGAAGCTCTCCTCGGGGGCCCGCTCGACGACGGCGCCGCGACCGAAGGCGACGACCCCGATCCGATCGCCGGAGCGCGCCGCCCGCGCGGCGAAGTCGGCGAGCTCGCGCACGCGCACGAAGGCGTCCTCGGGGATCGAGAGCGAGCGGTCGACGACGAGGATCAGGTCGCGCCCCTGCTCGCGCCCCGACCAGGAGGGCCGCGCGAGGAGCGCGAGCGCGGCGAGGAGACACGCGCCGCGCAGGAGCGAGACGAGCGGCCGCTCGCCGAGGCGCCACCGCAGGACGAGCAGCAGCGGCAGCGCGAGCAGGAACGCCTCGGGATGCGCGAAATGGATCACGAGGTGCGAGCCCGCCGCAGGACGAGCCAGTCGGCGACGAGCGCGGCCAGCAGGAGGACCGCGAGGACGCGCCGCTCCGCCGCCGCCGGAGCCGCGGCCTGCGCCGCCGCCTCGTCCGGCGAGGGCGGTGCCTCGGCGGGTCGCCGCGCGGCTCCGCACCGCGTCAGGTCCGACTCGCTCGCGTCCTCGAAGCGCACGGCGCAGCGCGCGACCTCGCGCCCGCTCCTCTCGATCCGGTGGATCCCCGGCTCGCGCGCCGGGAACCCGATCTCGGCGCTCCCGCGCCCGGGCGCACGTGCGCCGCTCGGCGCGACGCACTCGACCGCTCCCGCCGGCGCCCCCGGCGTCTCGGCGCGCCAGACGATCTCGTCCCCGACGCGCGCGTTCGCCGCGCCGAGGCCCGGCAGCCCCGCTCGCGCGCGCTCGACGACGTTCGCGAGGAGGATCGGCCAGTCCGGCGAGAAGGGGAGATTGCTGCGCGCGAGGTCGAGATCGACCCAGAGGCGCGTCGCGGTCCCTTCGACCGACTCGCTCACGAGCGTCCGGTCGCCGGCCGACACGAGCGGGAGCCCGGGGTGGCTTCCGTCGCCCGCGCTCCAGACCACGCCCGCGAGCGTCACGCCGGCGAGGAGCGGGTGGCGGTGCGCGAGCAGGAACGGCCCGGTCCACTCGCTGCGCTCGGGACCCGTCGCCTGGATCACGAGCTCGACGCGCCCCGGCGCAAGCGCGCCGGCGGCGGGCGCGAGGACGACGGTCGACTCCGCGAGCGGCGCCGCGCGCGCGCCGTGGATCGCGGCGAGCGCCCGGTCGAGCCGCAGGCGCCCCGTCTCCTCCTCGCCGAGGAGCGACGCGACGCCGACGATCCGGAGCGGATCGGGGAGCAGCGTCGCCTCGCCGTCGATCGCGAGCGCGTCGTCGTCGATCGTCGCCGTGACGGCGCCCGCGTCCGGCGGCAGCACGAGCGCGAGCCGCGCCAGGGAGCCTTCCCCGAGCGCCGCGTCGGTCTCGGCGAGCAGCGCGCCGCGGCCCGGCCCCTCGGCGGAATGCACTCGGACGCGGACGCGGCCGATCCCGGCGCCGAAGGCGCGCACGTCGAGGAGGAGCCGCTCCTCGCCGCCGGGCTCGACGACGCGCCTCGCCGCGACGATCGCCGCGTTCGCGAGCGGCTCGCCGACGGCGACGACCTCGTAGCGCGGAGGCGCCGGAGCCTTCGGCTCGTCCGTCACGAAGAGGAGCCGATCCGAGGCGCCCGCGATCGCGAGGCCGAGGTCGAGGGCGGCGGCCGGGTCATGGCGTGTCCGGCGGGGCGACCAGGCGGCGAGCGCCGCGCGCACCTCCGCGGCGGGCGCATGCGGCCCGGCCACGATCTCGGGACGGGGTCCGCTCACGACGAGCGTCGCCGTCGCAGCGGAGCCCGCACCGTCGAGCGCCGACTCCACGACGCGCCTCGCCCGGTCGGCGAAGGATCCCGCCGGGCCGCGCGCCCCCATCGACGCGGAGTCGTCGAGGACGGCGACGACGTGGACCGCGCGGGCGGAGCAGCCGAGGTCGAGCGCGCCGAGCCAGAGCGCGAGCACCGCCGCCGCCGCGAGCTCGCAGAGGAGCGACCCGGTCCGGAGCAGCCGCGTGCGCCGGCGCCCCGCGGGCGCCGTGAGCGCGTCGGGCGCGAAGAGGAAAAGGCCGGCGACGCGTCGTTCCCGCAGGCGCCGGCGGAAGAGATGCAGGAAGAGGATCGCGGGGAGCGCGAGCAGCGCGAGCAGGCCGAGGGGCGCGGCGAAGTTCACCGCGCCGGCTCCAGGATTCCCCGGGCGAGGAGCGCGCCCCGGAACATCGCCTCGGGCTCCGCGGCGGCGACGCAGGCGTAGCGGGCGCCCGCGGCGCGGGCCGCTGACTCGACGGCGCCGCGGAGCCGCGCGAGGCGCTCGCGGTAGCCCTTCACGGCGCGCGCGTCGAGCCGGAGCTCCTGTCGCGAGCCGTCCTCGGCGTCGACGAGAGCCCACGTCCCGTCGAGCGCGGGGTCCTGCTCCCAGGGATCGAGGAGCTGGATCACGTCGAGGTGCGCGGCGCCGGCGGCGAGGCGCCGGATCGCGGGGCCGGGATCTCCGGCGAAGAGGAAGTCGGAGACGACGGCGCGCACGCCGTGGGGGCGGAGCGCCTCGCGCGGGAGGAGCCCGCCGCGGCCGTCTCCCTCGAGCCGCTCGGCGCCGGCGTCCTCGAACCGGGCGCCGCCGGCGCGCAGGCGCCGCGGCCGCCCTCCGGCGCGCAGCCCCCAGGCAGCGAACGCCTCGACGAGGTCGCGCGTCGCGCGCGCCTTCGTCTCCGTCACGCCCATGGACGCGGAGAGGTCGGCGACGAGGTCGAGCGCCGGCGAGACCTCCTCGCGGTAGAGACGCACCTGCAGCCGGTCGGTCCGTGCGTAGGAGCGCCAGTCGACGCGCCGCAGGTCGTCGCCGGGGGCGTAGTCGCGGAAGTCCTGGAACTCGAGGGACGCGCCGAGGCCCCGCCCGAGCCGCTCGCCGGCGAGGCCCGCGAGCGCGCGCACCGGCGGCGCGAGACGGAATCGTGCGCAGGCGAGCTCGAGGTCAGGCCGCACGGCGGCGATTCGCGCGCGAGGCCGCGAAGACCTCCCCGACGGAGCGGAGGACGGACGGCAGGCAGAGGAGCAGCAGGACGAGGTCGATCAGCAGGAGCAGGGGGAGCGCCAAGCTGGCGCCCGTCGGTCTCCTCGCGAAGGTGCCGGTCGTCCAGTAGGGATTCAGCACCTGGAGGAGCGTCCACTCTCGGCCCGCGGATCCGGACGTGCTCCGGAAGGCGACCTGCAGGAGCGTCGGGAGGAGAATGCCGACGAAGAGGAAGAAGGCCGCCGTCGCGAGCCGGGCCGCGAGGGCCGGACGCCGGATCCGTCGGAGGAGCCGGCGCAGGAGGAAGGCGATCGAGGCGTAGAGGACCGCGTAGTGGGCCCAGGCGAGCCAGGTCAGATGGTCGCGCGAGACCGGCCACCCGTCCTTCGCCTGACCGAAGATCGTCGCAATGCCGACGAGCGCCGTCGCGAGGACCGCGAAGAGGAGCCCCCGGCCCGCGCCCGGGAGGAAGGGGAGCGCGAGGAAGGCGATCGTCGGGCTGCGCGGGACGCGCGCCCGAACGCGAGGCGAGAGCTCCGGCTCCTCCGTCGCGGCGAAGACGAAGAAGACGAGGCCCGCCATGAAGCAGCAGGTCGAGACGCGATCGAGCGCGCCGTCGAGCAACCCGGGCGTCGAGACGGCCCACGTCCAGACGAGTCCCGTCGCGCACGCCGTGAGGAAGAAGACCCGGAAGGGAGTCGAGCGGTTCTCGACGGTGTGCTGGAGCTGGCTCTGGGCGACGACCGCCCCGAGCGAGACCACGAGCGCGAGGACGACGCAGACCGTCCCGTAGACCTCCACGAATGCGGACGAGCCTCCCCACATTCCCATGGCGAACAACGCCCATGCGAAGAACGCCATCGTCTGGAGCGTCGCCATGGCGAGCCCGAGGGCGGCGAGAGCCGTGACGATGCCGGCCGCGGGGCCCGAGCGCGCGAGCGACCCGAGCGCGATGGCGAAGGAGCTGGCGGCGGCGCAGAAGAGCGTCGTGAGGGCGATGCCGAGAACGACGTCGACGACCGAGATCCCGCGCAGCAGGTAGCAGAGCGCGAGGAGCGGCGCGAAGAGCGAGAGCCAGAGCCCGAACTGGGAGATCGCCGCGAGCAGCTTCCCGCGCACGATCGTCCCGGGCGAGAGGCTCGTGAGCAGCAGCAGCTCCGCCGTGCCGGCGCGCATCTCGCGGCTCATCGAGAGGAAGGCCTGCGTCGGCACGACGAGGACCGCGATGGGCGCGAGCGTCATCGTGACGAGCTGGAGACCCTGCGCGCCGAGGCCCTGCGTCGACGGGTCCTCGAGGCCGAGGATCGCCGCGATGGTGCCGACGGCGGCGAGGGCGAGCGCGAGGATCAGGAGGAACGACTTGCCGTTGAACGCCTGCTGGACCTCCCGCACGAACACGGGATTCAGCCGGTCGCGGAGCCCGAGCGCGGCGCGATCGCTCGCGATCACTGGACGACCCCCTTGGTCGAGCGCAGGAAGATCTCCTCGAGGCTCGCCTCGAGCACGCGGAACTCGACGAGGCCGAGGCTCGCCGCGGCGGCGCGCTCGAGGAGCTCGCTCAGGGCCGCATCGTCCCCGCTGAACTCGAACGTGAGGCTCGCGTCGGAGCGGACGAGCCGATCGACGCCCGCCTGCACGGCGAAGAAGCGCTCGGCGGCGTCGCCGTCGCGCAGGACGCGGGCGCGCACCGCGAGGCGAGACTGCAGCTCGCGGGCGATGGTGCGGATCCCGCCCGAGACGATGCGGCGCCCGCGCTCGATCACGAGGACCTCGTCGCAGATCTCGCCGAGCTCCGACAGGATGTGGGAGGAGCAGAGGATCGTCTTCCCGCGCGAGGCGAGCTCGCGGACGAGCTCCCGGAACTCGACGCGGGCGCGCGGGTCGAGGCCGGCCGTGGGCTCGTCGAGGACGAGCACGTCGGGGTCGTGGAGCAGGGTCTTTGCGAGGTGGAGCCTCTGCCCCATCCCCTTCGAAAGGCCCGTCGCCGGGCGCCCCAGGAGGTCGGCGAGACCGCAGAAGGTCGCGACCGCGTCGATCGTCTCGAGGCGCTTGCGCCCGCGGAGCCCGTGCGCGAGAGCGAAGAAGTCGAGGAGCTCGCGCACGCTCAGGTTCGGATAGGGCACGAACTGGTCGGCCATGAAGCCGACGGCTCGCCGGACTCCCCGGGGCTCCTCCAGCACCGAGAGGCCCCGGACTCGCGCGTCGCCCTCATCGGGGAGCTCGAGAGTCGCGAGGATGCGCATCGTCGTCGTCTTCCCGGCTCCGTTCGGGCCGACGAAGCCGCAGACCTTGCCCTTCTCGAGCTGGAAGGAGAGGCCGTCGACGGCGACGACGCTTCCGAAGCGCCGCGTCACTCGGTCGACCTCGAGGGCGAGCGCGCTCATTCGATGTCCTCCGGAGCAAGCCTCCCGAGCACGACGTGCTCCTCGCGGACCCAGGCGACCTCCAGGCCGAGATCGTCGACGGCGGGCGCGGCACGCGTGCGCGCGAGGTAGCTGCCCGGAGCGAGGGTGCCGACGAGGTCGTCGCGGATCCATCGCCGGAGCTCAGCCTGGCTCGGCTCGTCGGCGTAGCTCGCCGACTCGGACGTCTCCGCCGGGGACGACTCGATCACGAAGCCTCGCTGCGGAGCCACGCCTCCGAACGCGCGCGGATGCGCCGCGGAGACGTCGGCGAACGCGCGGAGCGCGCGGTGGACGAAAGGATCCGCTCGGTCGTCGCCGACCCGCCGGAGCGACTCTCCCGTCAGCACATGCATCGACCCGTCGAAGTCGCGCACGACGAGCGCGCCCTCGGCTTCGACCGGCTCGAACCCCGAGCCCGCGCGGAGCTCCAGCGCTCCGCCAGGAGCGCGGCGGAACCGCAGCCGCTCCCGACACGGCGCGACCGTCGTCGTCGCCATCTGCGTCGGGACGCGGGAAGGGAGCGCCGCTCCGGCGATCTCTCCTCGATCGAGATCGATCGAGAGGCGATGGAGCGAATCCGCAGTCGAAGTCCTCCAGCTCGACGAGGCGGGCAGCGTCGCCGCATCGAGGGAGAGCCGAGACGGGGAGATGCCCGCGTAGAGCGTTCGCTGCGCCACGGCGACGGCCGTGTGGCGCCTCTGGTCGAGCAGCGTGAAGCTCCGGATCGACCCCTTCACGCCGAGCCCGTCGGAGAGGAGGCCGTAGACCACGACGGCGGCCGCGAAGCCGAGTCCGGTGGCGGGCACCACGACGAGGAGCGCGACGGCGCGCCTGCGCCGCACGAGCCAGATCACCTCGACGCAGACGGCGGTGGCGAAGGCCGTGAGCAGGAGGACGACGAAGCCGAACCGGACGTGTCCGAGCCCCGGGAGGTCGAGGAAGGCGAGGAGGCCGACGTCCGGCGCGCCCGCGCCCCAGCGCGCGCCGCTCGGGTGGCGGAGCACCGAAGGGGACGGCGACGAAGTCGGATCGACGGCCCAGGTCCCGAGGCCGTAGTGCCCCTCGGTTGCGCCGGGGCCCGAACCCTCGCCGATCAGCTCCCGGAGGGGTCCTTCGATCGCGATCGCTCCCGATCGCGCCGTCAGAACGAGCCGGCCACCTCCCGCGGCGTAGTCCGCGAGCACGCGCTGGCGATCCGGCGTAAGCCCGGGTGCGTCGCAGTCGACGACGATCACGCTCGCTCCCGAGAGCCAGCTCCAACGGTCCGGGAGCAGCTCGGGAGGAGCGACGACGGCGGCGGACGCCGAGCCGGCGCGCACTCCCTCCTTCGCGTCGATCAATGCCGCGATCGCCCGAGCGAAGTCGGGGTCGTCCGACACGACGAGCCCCATCTCGATCCCGGTCGTCGAGGCGGGGTATCGCGACGTCGATAGGTTCACGTCGCCCACGGGCTCGCCGTCGACATGGCAGCGGATCAGGTTCCAACCCATGCCGGTTCCCGACGCCGGAAGGGAGAGGGTCGCTCTCTCTCCGGCCGCGAGCCGCAGGCGGCGCCGCGCCTCCAGGACCGGCATGGGCGACACGACCTCCACCTCGACCTCGTGGGGCTTGCCGTCGACGACCTCGACGTTGGCGGTGATCCAGCTCCAGCCCCCCGGCTGTGCCGCGATCGGGAAGGACCGCACGTGGAAGCGGGCGACCCGCTGCTCGATGCCACCGGCTTTCCGAAGGAACGCGAAGTGCCTCTCCTCCTGCGCGCCGACGCGCGTCGCTGCGGCAGCGAGGACGACGGCCGCGGCGACGACGGTCTCGGCGAGCGCGGCTCTCACGGGGCGCCGCGAGGCTCGTCGCGATCGAGCGGGTCGACGGCCGAGCGGATCGTCGCGACCACGTCGCGGGGCGTGACTCCCTCGAGTCGCGCCGCGTGATCGAGGACGAGGCGGTGCGCGAGCGCCGAGACGGCCACGCGCTCGACGTCGGAGAAGTCGACGTTGGGGCGGCCCTCGAGGAGCGCCGAGGCGCGTCCCGCCTCGGCGAGCGCGATTGCCGCCCGCGGCGACGCCCCGTAGCGCACCAGACGCCGCGCGCGCTCCGGGCATCGCGGCGACGAAGGGTGGGTCGCATCCACGATTCTCGCGAGGTAGCGGGCGACGGGCTCCGGGAGGAAGACGCGGTCGACGAGCTGGAAGAGCTCCGTGAGATCTCCGTGGGTCGCGACCGGCGCGAGCGCGGGCGGTGCGCCGCGACGGCGCTCGCGGACGATGCGCACGAGGACGTCGGCGCTCACGCCGGGCACCTCGACCTTGAAGAGGAATCGGTCGAGCTGCGCCTCGGGGAGCGGATAGGTCCCTTCGAGCTCGATGGGGTTCTGGGTCGCGAGGACGAAGAAGGGATCGGGCAACGGGTGCGTCTCGCCGAGCACCGTGACGCGCCGCTCCTGCATCGCCTCCAGGAGAGCGGACTGCGTCTTCGGCGACGCGCGGTTGATCTCGTCGGCGAGGACCACGTGCGCGAAGAGCGGCCCCGGATGGAACACGAACGTGCGGGAGCCGCCGCGCTCTTCGAGGACGGGACCGCCGGTCACGTCGCTCGGGAGCAGGTCGGGCGTGAACTGGATCCTTCGGAAGGAGAGCGCGAGCAGCGCGGCGAGCGCCTTCACGAGCTCCGTCTTCCCGAGGCCCGGGAGCCCTTCGAGGAGCAGGTGCCCGCGCGCGGCGAGCGCGATCGTGACGAGGTCGAGCAGCTCGTCCTGCCCGAGGATCGTCTCCGCGAGCCCGGACCGGACGCGGCCGAGGAGCTCGCGCGCGCGCTCCACGTCGCTCGGCGCGAGGAGTCGAGGCGTCGGAGACGCGCCCGTTTCCGGAGGAGCTCTCAACGGGATCCCGACTCAGCGGCCGCGGTCGCCCGCGGGGTCCGCGCCGAAGTAGCGGGACACGACCTCGCGGTGGCGGGGCGCGAGGCGACGCCGCCACGCGGCCTCTCCCGATCCACGGGCGCCGGCGCGGCCCGCGCCTTCGGGCGCGATCGGATCGACGCGCGGCTCGGCGGCGGAGCGACCGACGATCCTCCACTGCTCGCCGACGAGGGCGCCGGCCGGCAGCTTCTCGGCGCGGAAGGTCTCGCTCGCGCCGGCCGGCTCGTTGCCGTAGCGGAGTGCGGCGTCGCCGCGGCCGCGGTCGATTCCGCCGGCGCCGGAGTCGTTCGCGCTCGCGGCCGAGTCGGCCTCCGCGAGAGCACCGGCTGCGCCCGCGCTGCCGGCAGGTCTCGATTCCGGGCGACGACCGTCGCCCCCGCCGCCGCTTCAGGTGCCACCGGCGCATTCCTCCCCGTGCTCGTGCGTGGGGGAGGCGGCGCGCTCCGCCTCCGAGAGCTCCGCGAGGCGGCGCCCCGCCTCGGGATCGGCGAGACCCGCCGCAGCGAGGTCGGCGAGCCGTGCGTCGAGCGCGTTCGCCGCGCGCCGCGCGAGGTCGGCGGCGGCCTCGGCGCCGGCGGGTAGCCGGCTCGCGTCGAGCCCGGCGCGCGCGCCGTCCGAAGCCTCGAGACCGGCGGCCACGCGCAGCTCGGCGGGGAGGTCCGCCGCGAGGCCCGACTCCGCGAGACGCGCGAGGGCGTCGGCGAGTTCCTCGCCGATCGGGCCGCTCGCGCCGTCGTCCGCCCGCGCGGCGAGCGCATCGAGGGCGTCGCGCGCCGAGGCGAGGGAAGCTTCGCGAGAGTCCAGCGCGTGCGCGAGGCGCGCCTGCGCCGCGTCGACGTCGGCCCAGTCGACGCGTTCCCCGGACTCCGCCTTCTCCGACAGCTCCTCGAGCGCGAGACGCAGCGACTCGGACTGCTCGGGGTCGAGCATCGACTTCTCCTGGAGGCTCTGGAGGTCGTGGCGCTGCGCCTCGATCGCTTCGGCGATCGCCGGATTCGCGAAGGGCGAGGAGGATACGGCGTTCGCGGGGAGCGCGACCACCGTCGCGACGAGGCCGAGCGCGACCGCGAGGCGGACGATCGGCGCGCGAAGCGGCGGTCCGGGGATGGGAGCGCGGGGGGCGGCGAGCCCCGCCGCGAGCGGCGCCGACCACGCGCTCGTGTCCGCCTCCAGCGACGCGATCAGCAGCCCGCGCAGCGGCGAGGCGCGATCGATCCGCGCCGCGCACCGCGCGAGGCTGGGCGCGCGGCGGGATGCGCGCACGAGGGCGTAGGGAACGGCGGCGAGCGCCGCGAGTCCCCAGAGCGGTCGCGGCTCGATCGCGGCGCCGAGTAGGCGCGCGAGGAGGATCGCGGCGGAAGCCGCGATGGCGATCGCGAAGAGCCCGTCAGCAAGCCCGAGGGCCGCCTGCAGAGCGCGCTCGCGCCGATGCAGGCTGCGCACGTCCGCAAGGGCCGCCCTCGGAAGCATGGCGAGAGACTACCAGCCCGACGCGGAGGGGGGATCCACTCGGACTCCCGAGAGAGCAGCGCGCCGAGCCGCAACCCGACGCGTCCCGGCATCGCTGCTCCGCGGCATGGGAGCAAAGCCGGGAGCGCGAGGGGGAAACCTCTCGGTCCCCCTAGGGGACAGCGCGTCCTGCCGGCGCCGCTCTGCGGGAAGGGAGCAACGCCAGGCGCGCAGGGGGGAGCGATCTCCGGTCCCCTTAGGGGACGCGCGTCCTGCCGAATGCAGGCGCGCAGGGGGGAGCGGTCTCGGTCGCCTTAGGGGACGCGCGTCCTGCCGAAGGCAGGCGCGCAGGGGGGAGCGATGGTGGGCGGCGCGGGATTCGAACCTGCGACCTCCACAATGTGAATGTGGCGCTCTAACCAGCTGAGCCAGCCGCCCGATGGAGACGAACGATAGCGATCGTGGCGAAATCGTGAAGCCTCTCGCTGCCCGCGAGGCGAACGCGGGCTACGAAACGGCCTTGAGCTTCTCGATCTCCTCGGTCAGGACCGGGAGCACCTCGAAGACGTCGCCGACGATGCCGTAGTCGGCCACTTTGAAGATCGGCGCCTCGGGATCCTTGTTGATGGCGACGATCACGCGGGACGAGGACATGCCCGCGAGGTGCTGGATCGCGCCGGAGATGCCGCAGGCGAAGTAGAGCGTGGGCGAGACGGTCTTGCCGGTCTGGCCCACCTGCTCGTCGTGGGGACGCCAGCCGGCGTCGACGACGGCGCGCGACGCGCCCGTGGCGGCGGTGCCGCCGAAGGCCGCGGCGAGCTTCTCGATGAGGCCCCAGTGCTCGGGCCCCTTGAGCCCGCGCCCTCCGCTCACGACCACGGGCGCTTCCGTGACGTCGATCTTGGTGGCCGCCGCGGCGAGCACCTCCTTCACGACGGCGCGGAGATCGGTGGCGGCGGCGTCTCGGGACGCGATGGTGACGGCCTGGCCGGTCTCCGCGTGCGCGAAGACGTTCGGGCGCAGCGTCGCCACGAGGATCCCGGACTTGGCCTCGACGGAGAGGTAGGCCTTGCCGGCGTAGACCGGACGCTTCGCGCGCAGCTTGCCGCCGTCGACGGTGAATCCGACGCAGTCGCTCGCGACGCCGGCCTTGGATCGGACGGCGACGCGCGGCGCGAGGTCCTTGCCCTGGGGCGTCGCCGCGAAGAAGCACGCCAGGGGCTTCTTCTCGTCGACGACCGGCTGGATCGCGGCGCCGAACCCGTCGCCGGAGTACATCGCGAGGTGGGCTCCCTTCAGGGAGATCGCCTCCGTCGCGCCGGCCTTGCCGAGCAGCTCGCCGGCCGTGGCCGGCGGATCGCCGACGAGGACGGCCACCACGGGCCCTCCGAGGTCCTTCGCGAGGCGCGCGGCCTCGGAGACGGCTTCGAGGGACGCCTTGCGAACGGTGCCGTTGCGCGTTTCCGCGTAGACGAGGATTCCAGCCATCAGAGCACCTTCGCTTCGTCACGGAGCTTCGTCAGGAGCTCGCCCACGGATTCCTTGCCCTTGCCGATGAACCGGCCCGCCTTGCGCGGCTCGGGGAGCGTCATCTCGAGAACCGCGATCCTCGGCTCCGACGCGGGAGCGTCGAGCTCCTCGAGCGGCTTCTTCTTGGCCGCCATGATGCCGGGCAGCTTCACGTAGCGCGGGTCGTTCAGCCCCTTCTGGGCCGTGAGCACCGCCGGGAGCTTGGCCTCGACCACTTCCCGCGCGCCTCCCTCGATCTCGCGCTCGCAGTGCAGGGTCTTGCCGGTGAGCTCCACCTTCACCACCTCGTTCACGCAGGCGTAGCCGAGCATGGTGGCGACCATCGTGCCGACGTGGCCGTTGTCGCGGTCGACCGCCTGCTTGCCCATGAGCACCAGCTCGTGGGGGAGCTTCTTGATCTGCTCGGCGAGCACCGTCGCGATCGACGAGGCATCCCGCTCCTCGAGCTTCTCGTCCTTCAGGAGCACGGCCTTGTCGGCGCCGCGCGCGAGCTCGTTGCGCAGCGCCTTCTGGGTCTCGGCGGGGCCGAGGGAGAGGAGCGTGACGGTCCCGCCGCCGCTCGCCTCCTTCAGCCGGAGCGCCTCCTCGACCGCGAACTCGTCGTAGGGGTTCAGCTCGAACTGCACTCCGGCCGGATCGATGCTCCGGCCGCCGGCTCCGACCTTCACGCGCGTCTCGGTGGACGGCACGCGCTTCACGCAGACGACGATGTCCATGGGCAAGAAGAAAGGGATGTGGGAAAGGGGGATACCGCCGAGAGGAGACCGCAGTCTCCTCGCGCGGGTCCCGAGGACCTGCGGGCTCGGCGCGAAAAAGGGGCGACGAGTCTACTGGCGGCGCGCGGCGCGGGGAACCTCCGCCGCGCGCACGCAGCGGGGAGGACTCCCGGCGAGGGCCGTCAGGGCGTCTTCATCTCGAACGACTCTCCGAGGTACACGCGCCGGACGTGCGGATCGGTGACGAGGTCGCGCGCGTTGCCGTGCCGGAGGATCTTCCCGTCGGCGAGGATGTAGGAGCGGTCGGTGATCGTGAGCGTCTCGCGGACGTTGTGATCGGTGAGCAGCACGGCGATGCCCTGTCCGCGGAGCTCCCGGAGGATCGCCTGGATGTCCTGGACGGCGATCGGATCGACGCCGGCGAAGGGCTCGTCGAGCAGGAGGAGCTTCGGATCCCGAGCGAGCGCGCGGGCCACCTCGAGACGGCGCCGCTCGCCGCCGGAGAGCGTGTCGGCGAGGCTCTTTCGGACCTTGAGGAGGCCGAGCTGCTCCAGCACCGCCTCCAACTTCCGCCTTCGTTCCGCGCGGCGGATCCCCATCGTCTCGAGGATCGCGCGCACGTTGTCCTCGACGGAGAGACGACGGAAAACCGAAGGCTCCTGCGCGAGGTATCCCATGCCGAGGCGCGCACGCCGGAACATGGGGAGCCAGGTGACGTCCTGGCGATCGAACCAGACGCGGCCCGCCGTCGGCGCGATCATCCCGACGGTCATCCGGAACGAAGTCGTCTTGCCGGCGCCGTTCGGTCCGAGGAGTCCCACGATCTCGCCGAGCTGGACGGTGAAAGCAACTCCGTCGACGACCGCTCGGGACCGGTAGACCTTTCGAAGTCCTTCGACCTGGAGGATCGGGTCCACGTGTGGAGAGATTGTGAACTCAGCGCGTCCCGAGGGAGGGGGGGCGCGCGCCGCGGAGCGCCGCGGAGTTTTCGACGATTCCGCCCTCTCGGAGGCCTCCCTGGGAAGCGCCCTGCGAGCGGCCCGCAACTCGTTTCGAATGATTCACTTGCGACCTGTTCGAAGTCCGTGGAGCGCTGTGGAGAGCTGGCATCCTTCGAGACACCGCGCCGGACTCCCCCTCGGGACCGCTCCCCGTTGCTCGCCGCAAGCCCTTGGGAAGCCTGTGGAAAAGGAATGGATTCGACACCGGGGCCTTCATCGTGCGCGGATCCATCGCGCGGTCAGTGGACGGCCTTGAACCGCGCGACGGGAGCGAGCGGAGGGAACGGCCAGAACACGAAGATCGCGCGTCCGAGGAAATGATCGCGAGGAACGGTGTGCTGCGCCGACGGTGCGCTCGCCGCGCCCTGCGTGTAGCGGTATTCCTCGCCCCACTCGTCGCGGAAGATCATCTCCGTCGCACCGTTGCGCGCCGTGCGTGCGAAGCGAGGGTTGGGGCCCGCGTGCTCGCCGGAGGTCATCGTGCCGCCCTCGAGCTTCCTCTTGCCGTCGACGGGAGTCGCGAGATCCACGGACACGCTCATCCACGCACGGCCATCGGCGCTGTCCGAGGAGTTGTCTCCCATCATGAAGTACTCGTTCTCCGGGATCGAGACGGACCAGAACTCCTGGTTGCCGATGCGATTGGTGTAGTGGTTGTCGCGATCGACGCCGACGTGCTCCAGACGCAGCGTCCCGCCCTCGGTCTCGAACTTCACGCGATTGGGCGGCTGGATGCCCATGGTCGCCTGCTCGGGCCGCGTGGAGCTCGTGAACTCCTGCCGCGCCACCTCCTCGCCGTTCACCAGCAGCCGCGCCGTCTCGTCGGCGCGCTCGAAGACGACGGAGTTCGCGCGATCGAGCCGTAGCCGCGCCGTTCCCTCGGCGAGGGGCCGGTCGTTCAACAGGAGGCGCACCTTGCCGTCGCCGGAGGGACCGGAGACCTCGGCCCGGAGCTGGTCGCCGCTCCAGTCGAGGAGGAGCGTGAGGAGCCGGTGCTGCGCATCGGGCCGCACGTCCATGCGGAGCCGCAGATCGCGCACCGACGACTGCCCGTGCACGATCCGGCCCGACTCGCGGAGCGCCGCGCGGAGCGCGTCCGGGTAGCCGTCCGTGTATCCGTCGAGGATCTGCCGCCGCGACGACGCGGTCGCGGCGCCCGATCCCACGGCCTGGCCGTCCTTCTCCACGAAGCCCGTCAGGTCGAAGTAGTCGCCGATCCGCTCGCCCTGGTCGCTGCGCCAGACTTCGCGCCACGCAGCGTCCTGCACGTGCCGCGGCTTCCGCAGGATCTTCCACTCCTCCTGCGGCGTGCGCCGCACGAAGAGGTCGCCGAAGGCGACCTTGAGCTCCTCGCCCGGCATGCCGACGACGCGCTTGATGTAGCGGTTCGACCGGTCCAGGGGGAACAGGAACACCCACACCTCCCAGCGCTCGGGGTCGCGGAAGAAGGGCACGAGCTTGTCGACGAGGATGCGGTCGAAGACGCGGACCCCGGAGCCGCCCGCGTTCCCTCGCGTCGCGTCGAGGCCCATGAGCGTCGGCTGCATCGAGCCCGTCGGGATCTGGAACGCCTCCAGGGTGAAGTACTTGAGCACCAGCGCCATCACGATCGCGACGGCCGCGGTCTCCAGGTTCTCGCGCCATGGATGGCGCGGCACGTCGGCCGGAGCGGACTTGGCGGCGCTCATTCGTCGCCCGTCTTGAGCACGGCGAGGAACGCCTTCTGGGGGATCTCCACGTTCCCGACCGACTTCATGCGCTTCTTCCCCTCCTTCTGCTTCTCCAGGAGCTTGCGCTTGCGCGTGATGTCGCCGCCGTAGCACTTCGAGATCACGTTCTTCGAGAGGGCGCGGATCGACTCCCGCGCGACGACCTTGCCGCCGATCGCCGCCTGGAGCACGACCTCGAAGAGGTGGCGCGGGATCTCCTT
This sequence comes from uncultured Planctomycetales bacterium, assembly GCA_964545855.1. GTDB lineage: Bacteria > Planctomycetota > UBA1135 > UBA1135 > JACQFD01 > CAZJHD01. Next base: position 76,133 of record CAZJHD010000011.1, on the reverse strand, counting down.
GCGGAGCTTCAGCAGGACCGCGCGGCCACGGCGCTCGGCCTGGCCGCGCTCGACGATCGTCGACAGGGCGTCCACCTCGGATCCGCCGACGAGGATGCGGCACTTCACGAGGTCGGCGGTCCGGTACCCGGCGAACTCGTAGTCCATCGTTCCGTAGCCGCGCGTGGCGCTCTTCAGCTTGTCGTAGAAGTCGAAGAGGATCTCGCCGAGGGGGACGTCGAACACGAGGAGGGCGCGCGTCGGCGAGAGGTAGTCGGTCTTCACGTACGTCCCGCGACGCTCGATGCAGAGGCTCATCATCGGGCCGATCGACTCCGTCGGGACGAGGAGCGAGAGGTGGACGATCGGCTCCCGGAACTCGTCGAAGGTGGAGGGATCGGGCACCTCGGCGGCGCTCCGGATGCGCCGCGCCGATCCGTCGTTCATGAGCACTTCGTAGCCCACCGACGGAGCCGTCGTGATGATGTCGATGTTGCTCTCGCGCTCGATGCGCTCCTGCACCACGTCCATGTGGAGCAGACCGAGGAACCCGCAGCGGAAGCCGAAGCCGAGGGCCTCGGAGGTCTCCGGCTCGTAGGTGAAGGACGCGTCGTTGAGCGCGAGCTTGTCGAGCGCTTCGCGGAGGGCCTCGTAGTCGGCGTGGTTCGTCGGGTAGAGCCCGCAGAAGACCATCGGCTTCGGCTCCACGTAGCCCGGGAGCAGCTCGGCGCGCTCTCCCTTGTCGGCGGTGACCGTGTCGCCGATGCGGACGTCCTGGAGTCGCTTGATGCCGGCGACGACGTAGCCCACCTCGCCCGCCTCGAGCCCCTCCACGGGCTGCTTCTTGGGGCGGAAGACGCCCACTTCGAGGACCTCGTAGCCGCGGCCCGTCCCGAGCATGACGATCCGATCGCGCTTGCGGATGCGGCCGTCGACGAGCCTCAGGTAGACGATCACGCCGACGTAGTCGTCGTAGACGGAGTCGAAGACGAGGGCCCGGAGCGGCTTCTCGGCGTCGCCCTCGGGCGGCGCGATCCTCTCGATGATCGCGTGGAGGATCTGCTCGACGTTCTCTCCCGTCTTCGCGGAGACCCGGATGCAGTCCTCCCGAGGGAGGGCGAGGGAGTTCTCGATCTCCTGGTCGACCTCGTCCGGGTGCGCGTGGGGCAGATCGATCTTGTTCTGGACCGGGATGATCGTGAGCCCGGCGTTCATGGCGAGGTGCGCGTTCGCGACCGTCTGGGCCTCGACGCCCTGGGAGGAGTCGACTAGGAGGAGCGCTCCCTCGCAGGCCTGGAGGCTCTTCATCACCTCGTAGGCGAAGTCGACGTGCCCCGGCGTGTCGATCATGTTCAGGCGGTACTCGACGCCCTCGTGGCGATAGCGCATCGCCACGGCCTTCGCCTTGATCGTGATGCCGCGCTCCCGCTCGAGGTCCATGCCGTCGAGCGTCTGCTCCCGCATCTCCCGCTTCTCGATCGTGCCCGTGAGTTCCAGGAACCGGTCGGCGAGCGTGGACTTGCCGTGGTCGATGTGCGCAACGATGCAGAAGTTGCGGATCGAGGAGTCGGCCAAGGGAGGGTTCGGAGCGGCTTGGAGTCAGGGAGAAAGCCGCGGAGTGTAACTGCCCGTGGCAGAAGTCATCCGAGCTGCGCGCGGGCCCCGACGCCCATCGCGTCGTTGCGCGTCCTCACCGTAACCTCCCGCTACGTCTGCGGCGCGCGCCTCGCGCTGTGCGCCGCTGCCTCGCGCTCGCTCTGCGGAGCCCTTCCGCCACGGGCAGTCCACTGCCCGTGGCAGAAGTCATCCGAGCTGCGCGCGGGCCCCGACGCCCATCGCGTCGTTGCGCGTCCTCACCGTAACCTCCCGCTACGTCTGCGGCGCGCGCCTCGCGCTGTGCGCCGCTGCCTCGCGCTCGCTCTGCGGAGCCCTTCCGCCACGGGCAGTCCACTGCCCGTGGCAGAAGTCATCCGAGCTGCGCGCGGGCCCCGACGCCCATCGCGTCGTTGCGCGTCCTCACCGTAACCTCCCGCTACGTCTGCGGCGCGCGCCTCGCGCTGTGCGCCGCTGCCTCGCGCTCGCTCTGCGGAGACTCTCAACCACGGGCAGCCAACACCGCGGCCTCGGGCGCCGCCGGTCCCCGCGCCATCAGCCGATGCCGAAGCGCCGGGCGCGGTCCCTCAGCCACTCGAGGCCCTGGGGCCCGAGGACGCGCTCGGCCGTGTCGCGGGCGAGGCCCTTGGCTCGGATCTTGTGCATGTCGAGGGAATCGGAGACGCGCACCTCGACGATCCCGGGCTTGCCGGACCCGATCGCGCGGCGGAGCGTCGCTTCGCCGTCTCCGTCGATGCGGTCGTAGGAGACGCCGATCGACTCCGCCAGCTTCTCGAAGTCGGGGTTGTGGAGATCGGTCGCGAAGGGAATGCCGTACTCGGCGAGCTGCTTCAATCGGATCAGACCGAGCTGGCCGTCGTTCAGGACCACGACGGTGATCGGGACGCGCTCCCGGACGAGGGCCAGGAGCTCGAGGCCCGTCATCGCGAAACCGCCGTCGCCGATCAGCGCGACGACGGGCCGCTCCGGCTGCGCGAGCTTGGCTCCGGCGGCGGCGGGGATGCCGAACCCCATCGACTGGAAGTCGGTCGGCACGAGGAACGTCCGCGCGCCGAGGACCGTGAAGTGCTTGCGCGCGAGCAGCTGGTGCAGCCCCGAGTCGGTCACGAGGACGCCCTCCTTCGGCAGCGCGCGGCGCAGCGCGCCGAAGAAGGAGGCGGCCGTCGGCGGGGAGAAGTCGGGGAAGCGGGGCTCGAGGGCATCCGGCGATCCCGAGGTGCTCCGCAGACGATCCTGCCAGCGCTGGAGCTCGCCCAGGTTCCACGCGAGCGCCCGCTCCGGCGCGTCGTCGCGGCGACGGAGGCAGAAGCGGACGAACTCGACGGCGTCGCCGCGAATGGCGAGGGAGGCCGGGTAGTTCGCCTCCAGCACGTGATCGGCGGCGTCGACGTGGAGCAGCTTCTCCGGCGCGAGCTGGAGCCGGTAGCCGCCGGTGCCGTTGTGACCGAGCTTGCACCCGATGGCGAGGATGCGGTCGCAGGAGCCCAGCAGCTCGTTCAGGTCGTCGAAGCGGTCGCCGACCAGGTCGAGCGGGAACGCGAGCGGATGATCCTCCGGCAGGATTCCGCGGCCGGACGTGGTCGTGACGACGGGGGACTGCAGCCACTCCGCCATCTGCTGCACCCCGCCGGCCACGCCGCACGCTCCCTGCCCCACGAGGAGCGCGATGCGCCGCGCCGCGACGAGGGCCGCGAACGCCTCCTCGAACTTCCCGAAGTCGCCCGGGATCGGCGTCAGCAGCGGCGCCGCCGCGCGCTCCGGCGGCGCGACCTCGAGCTCGGCGAGGGCCGCCCGCGCGACCTGCACGACGACCGGTCCCGGCTCGCCGCGGAGCGCTACCTCGTGCGCCTCCTGGATCGTGCGTCCGATCTCGATCGCCTTCTCCACGGCGAAGAACTGCTTCGCGACGGGTGCGGAGAGGGCGCGCTGGTCGATCTCCTGGAGCTGGAAGCGGCGTCCGCCGGGCGCCACAGGGTTTCCGGTGATCACGAGCAACGGTGTGGAATCGAGCCGCGCCTCGGCGAGGGCCGGGAGCGTCATCGCGAAGCCGGGACCGGGGATCGTGACGACCACTCCGGGCCGGCCCGTCGCGCGCGCCCAGCCGTTCGCCATGAAGGCCGCGGCGAGCTCGTGGGTCGCGCCGATCGTGCGGATCGTCGAGCGGCGCAGCGCCTCGAAGACCTCCACGTTCTGCGTGCCCGGCACGCCGAAGACGCACCGCGCTCCGAGCCGTGCGAGGTGGGCGCACAGCACCTGGCTCCCGGGAACGCGCGGCGTGCTCATGTCTCTCCGTTCTCCGACGCCCGGGCCGGCACATCGGCCGGCGCGCGGGCCGAGCGCCAGCTCCGTGCGCGCTCGAGCGCCCAGGCGCCGACGCGCCAGGGAAGACGCTCGGGCCGCGCGAGGACCCAGCAGGTCTCGAGGTCGCCTCCGAGCTGGCTCTTGAAGTGGGTCACGGGATCGAGCGTCGCGTCCGTCAGGTCGTTCGCGGCGTAGCCCAGCTTCGCGAGGGCCTCGAAGACCCGCCATCGCAGAAAGGCATTCGCCCCGAGCGCGAGGTGCTCGGCGTCGGCCGCGGCCGCCACCGTGTGCGTGACGGGGTGCGCGCCCGCGAGGACGATCTGCGCCGCGATCGACCGACCGTCCGGGAGCCGCGCCTGGAAGAGCCGCGCGAGGCCGGCGCTCCGCAGCCGCTCGAACCACCGGCGGAAACGGTCGCGTGGCAGATAGAGCGGCGCTCCCTTCCGCAGGTGCGTCTGCTCGTGCATGCGGAAGAAGCTCTCGAAGTCGTCGTCCTCCGTGAGCCGCACGCCGGCGCGCTCGCAGCGATCGACGAGCCGGCGCAGGTTCTGCTCGACGCGCTGCCACTGCGCGGCGAGGTCGCCGAGGGAGACCACGTAGGTGAAGGCCGGCGAGACCGTCCAGCCTCGCCGCTGGAAGGGTCGCGGATCGGCGACGGGGCTCCGCTGCTTCAGACGGAGGCTGCCGTAGCGCAGCGGCGCGAGGGCCGCCTCGAGGGCCGCGAGCGTCTCCGTGCTCCGCGCCGTCCGCTGCGAGGGGTACTTCGACGGCGACGCCCGCAGCACGATCCCGTTGTAGAAGAGGAGCCGCCGGTCGGAGACGAAGGCGCCGAGCCGCGACCTCTCCTCGTAGAGCGCGACGCCGCCGCGGATCTCGCCGCCGCGCTCCGCGCAGAGGATGCGATAGGTCCCGCCCGTCGCCTCGCACAGAGCCTCCAGGTACTCCGGCGTCGCGTAGGGGCTTCCTCCGGGCGCCGCGGCGACCATGGCGGCCCACCGGGCGTGGTCGGGCGCCGCGAGGAAGGAGACGGAGAGCGGTTCGCCCACGGTGCGGATCGGAGCGGAGCGGAGGGGGTGGTGGCTTCGGTGACGCCGGCCGCGGAATCATCGCCGGGCGCGGCGGAGGTGCGTCCGGACGAAACGGCGGGTCAGGAAGCCGAAGTGGAAGGCGGCGGGTCGGACGTCGTCCCAGGCGAAGATCGGCTGGTCGGCGCCCCACCACGATCGGAGCACCCCTGCGAGCCGGGGCCGCGGAGTCGCGCCCGACTGCTTCGCGAAGCGGTAGGCGGCGAAGTCGAAGTAGGGGTAGGCGCAGCGGCGTCCCACGACGTACGGCCGGACCACCGGCGGAGGCAGACCCAGGGCGTCGCGCTGATAGAGCTCGCAGACGGGCACGCCGCAGGACTCGGCGAAGCCGAGGTACCACCAGGGGCGCACGTTCACCTCCAACAGGCGGAGGACTCCGTCGCGAGCGTCGCGCTTGAACTCGGCGCTGAAGATGCCGCGGAAGCGCACCGCGTCGAGAACGAGGTCCAGCGCGTCGATGGCGGGCGCAACCTCGTGGAAGGGGATGCTCACCGTGAGCGTGCTGTTGCCGAAGTCCGGCGGGAACATCCGGAGCCGGCGCCGCGCGAAGCGCGCGCGCACGCGGCCCGACCGGTCGACGAAGCCGTCGAGGAAGTAGTGCGAGGAGGGCGGGCCCGGGACGTACTCCTGCAGCACGACGGGGAGCCCAGCCGCGGAGATCTCCCGCAGGCGCGCCATCGCGTCGGTACGGCCGTTCACCCGGAACGCCTTCACGTGGAAGCGCTCGAGGAACGCCTGCGAATGCCGCGGCTTCAGGAAGACGTCGTGAAACGCGGAGTCGTCCAACCCCGCGAGGTCCGCCTCGCTCTCGACGAGCACCGTGCGCGGCGCGGGGACGTCGATGCGGACGAGGAGCTGCGCGAGGAGCCCCTTGTCGAGGAGCGTGCGGATGGCGTCCGCCGGTGCGAGGCTCGTGAGGAATCGTCGCGCGACCTCCTTCGGCAGCGCGGAGGCCGCGGCGGTCCAGCCGTCGGAGCAGGGGATCACCACGGCGCGCTCGAAGGAGAGCCGGGCGAGCGCTCGTGCGAGGTCCGCGGGCTCGACGGAGCCCGGCTCGACCCCCGGCAGCGGCCGGAACCAGCGCGAATGGATCGCGAGGTCTCCCGGGTTCGACTGCGCGTAGACCTCGAAGCCGCGCCTCCCGAGCGTTCGGAGCACGCCGAGGGCCGTGATTCCCGACCCGAGGACGAGCGTCGGGACCGGCTCGGCGGAGGGCGCGGCCGTCTCCTCCGCCGCTTCGACGCTCCCGCCCTCGCCGCATGCGAAGCGGAGCGCGTGTGGAGTCTGCTCCTGGAGCCCGGAGTGCGGGCGGTTGGATTCCAAGGACATGCGGAGACGGACGCTGGCTCCCGCGGGCGGGAACTCCGGCCGTCTCATCGACCATCGTGCCATCGGAACCGTCGGCGCGGGGAGTGCCGGCGCCTTCGATCGGAACGCCGATCGGGCCTCCACCTCGAGGCCCGAATCGGCCGATCATCTCCCCGAGAGATGGATCTTGCCCGGGGCAGCCGCCTCGTTTGGAAGGCTCCGCCCGGGCCCAGCACATGACCACGACACCTGCGCCGCCGCGAATCGTGCCGAGTCTCGAGGAAGTCGAGCTGCTTCGCCGCCAGCTCGCGAAGTCGGCAACGGTCGGCGTGGCGGCGGAGGCGACCCTCGCCTGGTACGACAAGCTGGCGGCGGCGAGCGGAATGGCCGAGACGCCGGCGGCCGGCGCGGGCGCGGAGAAGCCGGCCGGCGGCGCGGCCGATGCATCGTCGAGTCCGCCGGCTGCCCCGCTCCCGGAGTCCTCCGGCGACGGATCGAAGGGGGCCGAGGAGACGACCTCGACTCGAGCGATCTGCTTCCGCGTCCTGCACCCCGAAGGGAAGCTCGAGGCGCTGCATGTCCTCGGAGGCGGCCACGCGGACGGCCCTCGCATCACCGTCGGGCGCGTGCCGCTCCGCAACGCGTCGAACGACGCGGGGGCGCTCCGCGTGTTCCGAGACACGACCGACGAGCTCGTCTCCGCCTTCGTGCTCGCCTACGGCGAGCCCTCGGCCGTCGCCGTGGTCCCCATCACGGGCCGCGTCGAGCCCTGGGGAGCGCTCGTCGTCGCCTGCCCGCCGGACGAGGCGGGCGCCGCCGCCCTGGGTCCGCTCCTCCGGGTGGCGGCCCAGTCTCTCTCCGATCGGATCCGGCGGATCGAGGATGGAGCGCCGAAGACGGTCCTCCAGGATCGGCCCCGAACGCCGCTCGCCCTCTCTCGCTTCATCGAGAGGACCGACGCGCAGCTCGCCTGCGAGGGCCCCGAGGGCGCAGGCATCACGCTCGTGGCTCTCGCGGTCCCCTCGAGGATCGGGAGGGTCGGCCGGCGCAAGACGGCCGTCGCTCTCGCGCGTCACGCGCTCGCGTCCACGCGCCCGAGCGACACCGTCGCCGTCTACTCCGAGGACGCCATCGTCGTCGCGCTCCCCGGCGCACCGGAGGAGATCGCCGCCCGCATCGCGGACCGCGTGATCGCGCTGCTCCGGGCTTCCGGCGACGCCCTGGCGGGGCGCGCGGGCTTCGCCACGGGACGCGTGGACGGCTCGATCGGGTCCGTGCGCGAGACCGTGGACTCGCTCGTGACGCGGTCGAGGTCGCAGGCGAACTCTCGGTAGCGGCACGCGCTCGCGCGGAGCCGCGGCGGATCGCCGGCCGGTAGGATCCGGCGCCCGACGCGTCCCTTCCAGGTCCGCCGATGCCCGAAGCTCCGTGCCGGCTCCTCGCCGGCGTGCTCTCGCTCCTCGCCGCCATGTCCGCCGCGCTCCCCTCTTCTCCCGCCCACGCGCAGGACGGCGCGCCGGCCGCCGGCCCCGTTGCGGGGTCGCGCGCGAAGGAGCGCCTGCGGGGGCTCCATGGCGCCGGCGAGGCCGCGCGCATCGACCGAGGGGTCGGTCAGGCGGCGCGACTCTGGCGCGCCGAGGACGGCGACGGCGCCGCCTTCGAGGCGTTCTGCGTGGAGGAGTTCCTGCCGACGGGACCGCGGCTCGACGCGCTGTTCGATCGGCTCGAGTTCGCCTTCGAGCGCATCGACGGCTTCTTCAACTCGATGCAGCGCGATCTCCGGCGCGGGGCGGATCTCGATCTGGGACCGATCCAGCCGATCGACGAGCGCCTCGCCGGATGGGACGTCTCGGCCCACGTCACCGACGACCTCTTCGCGAACCGCATCGCGTTCCTCTCGCTGCTGAACTTCCCCGTGACGAGTCTCGCCGAGCGCATGGAGAAGGGCCCGAGCTGGAGCCGCCGTCGATGGGCGGAGGCGCGGCTCGCGGGACGGTTCGCGACGCGCGTGCCCGCCTCCGTCCAGCAGCGGATGGCGCGCGCGTCGGCCGACGCCGACGCCTACATCGCGCGCTACGACGTGATGATGCACCACCTCCTCGACGAGGACGGCGGCCGGCCCTTCCCGCCGGGGCTGCGGCTGATCAGCCACTGGGGGCTCCGGGACGAGCTGAAGGCGCGCTACGCGGAGACCGGAGGGCTCTCGAAGCAACGCATGATCCAGCTCGTGATGGAGCGCATCGTGCGGCAGGAGATCCCCGCGTCGGTGATCGGCGATCCGCGCTTCGACTGGACGCCCGCCACGAACGCCGTCGTGCGCTCTCCGATCGAGGACGGGGAGCCGCCGGCGCGGCCGCTGCCGGAGGACCTGGCGGCGCGCGAGCCGGACACGCGCTACGCGCATTGGCTCGCGATCTTCCAGGCGCAGACGCTCGCCGACCGATTCGATCCGGAGTGCCCGTCGCTCGTGGCGCGACGCTTCGAGCGCGACCGCGAGATCCCGGAGGAGATCGTCCGCGGGCTCTTCGAGGAGATCCTCGACTCGCCGCTCTCGCGCCGCGTCGCCGACCTCGTGGCGCAGCGTCTCGGACGGCCGCTCGAGCCCTTCGACATCTGGTACGCGGGGTTCAAGCCGCGAGGAAAGCACGCCGAGGCCGACCTCGACCGCATCGTGCGGGAGCGCTACCCGAGCGCCGCCGCCTACGCGTCGGACATCCCCCGTCTCCTGCGCGATCTCGGGTTCTCGGCCGAGAAGGCGCGCTTCCTCGCGGAGCACATCGAGGTGGAGCCGTCGCGCGGCGCGGGGCACGCGCTCGGCGGCCAGCGGCGCGACGACAAGGCCCATCTCCGCACGCGCGTCGGCGAGAAGGGCATGGACTACAAGGGCTACAACATCGCGGTCCACGAGATGGGGCACAACGTGGAGCAGGTGTTCTCCATGGTCACGATCGACCACACGCTGCTGGAGGGCGTGCCGAACACCGCGTTCACCGAGGCGCTCGCCTTCGTGTTCCAGTCGCGCGACCTGGAGCTCCTGGGGCTCGAGAAGCCCGGTCCCGAGAGCGAGCACCTCCGCGCGCTGGAGGACTTCTGGGCCACGCGCGAGATCGCCGGCGTGGCGCTCGTCGACATGGCCGCGTGGCGCTGGCTCTACGAGCATCCCGACGCCGACGCGGCGGCGTTCCGCGAGGCCGTCGTCGCGATCGCGAACGATCTCTGGAACCGCTCCTACGCGGCGCTCCTCGGTGGCCGTCGCGACGTGCCGATCCTCGCCATCTACTCCCACATGATCGATGGCGCGATGTACACGCCCGACTACCCGCTCGGACACCTGATCGCGTTCCAGGTGGACCGGTACTTCCGCGAGGCGAAGAGCCTGGGCGACGAGTTCGAGCGCGTCACCCGCATCGGGTCGCTCACGCCCGACGCGTGGATGCGGCAGGCCGTCGGAGCTCCGCTCTCCGCGAAGCCGCTCCTCGAGGCCGCCGCGCGCGCGCTCGAGGCGCTTGCGCCGCGCTGAACGCCGTCACTCCCCGGGGGAGTCGTCCGGCGGCACGAAGGGTCCGTCGACGAAGGCCATCGCCCCGATCGTGACGCACTGATCCGGCGCCTCGCAGCGCCGGTAGGAGATCAGGTGGCCGCGCCCGCGGTCGAGGACGCGCAGGAGCAGGTAGATCGGCGAGAGCCCGCAGACGTTCCGCGGATCCCCGCCCTCGGTGACCGCGCGGTGCCAGCCGGCCGCGTCGCGCGTCGCGGCGAGGTCGAGGGCCGCGCGGTCGTGCGACTCCGTGCGCTGCAGCAACTCGCGGGTGAGAGGCGGGCCGCCGAAGCGCGGACCCACGTGGGCGAGATCGGCGGCCGCGAGCACGAGCGTCCTCCGCCCGTCGTCCACGGCCGCGCGGAGCGCCTCGACGGCGCGCTCGATGTCCGGGTGGCCGTTCGGATCGACTCCGTCGTCCACGAGGGGCCGCAGGCTGCCGCAGAGGATCGGCAGGACCCGCGCCCGCGGCTGGACCAACCGCAGGAAGATCGCCTGGAACTCGATCGAGTGCTCTCCGCGGTGGGAGAACTCGTCGTCCCAGGCGCCATCGCCGAGCACGGAGACGAGGCGATCCATCGCCGGCAGGTCGACCTCCAGGGGACCGAGCGGCGTCGCGTAGGGCTTGCGCGTCGGCGCGAGCAGGCGCGACGTGGGTCCGTGGGCCGTCCCCAGCACGACGATCCGGTCGAAGCTCCCGAGGTCGCGGAGCACGCCATAGGCGCGCGCGTAGGTGATCTGCCCGCGATCGAGGTCGATGTGCGGTGCCACGAGCCCCACCACGTCTCCCTGGGGACGAGGCTGGTCCCACGCCTCCGCGAGGATGCCGCCGAGCCGCAGGCGCAGCTCCCCCGCGTCCTCGGGGTAGTTCGAGCCGGCGTGCGCCGCCGGCCGCTCCGGTGCCTCCGCGAAGGCCCGACGCGCGCGCTCGAAGGCCTCGCGGAAACGGTCGTCGTGGAGGAGACACCGCTCGCTGAAGCGATCGGCGATCGACTGGACGACGGCGGTCGTGAGCTGCCCGTTCGTCTTCCCGTTCACGATGCTCGCGACCTGCGCCGCGTCGTGCTCTCCGTCGAAGTGGCTCGCGACGAAGAAGGCCTCGGGCTGGACCACGAGCGTGCCCGCCACGACTCCCATGGGGTCTCGCATCGCGATGACGGTCCTTCCCTTCGGTTCCTCGAACGGGAAGGCATCGATCGGGCGGAGCGGGGGGATCGCCATCGCGCGTCATCATGGCACGGCCCGGCTCGGCAGGCCTGAAACCAACCGGAGGGCGCCGCTTATCATCGAAGGCCATGGCCGCGTCGATCCGCCTCACCGTCGTGGAGGACGGCTCCAGCACCGTCGTCGAGCTGGACCAGCCGGTCATCACCATCGGACGGGCCCTCGACAACCATCTCCGGCTCCGGGACGGTCTCGCCTCGCGCCACCACGCGAAGATCGAGATCCAGGGATCGGGGCTGGTCCTCACGGACTCGGGCTCGGCCAACGGGACGCAGGTGAACGGCGAGGTGGTCGACCGCGCGGTCCTCTCGGCGGGAGACTGGATCGTCATCGGGAAGACGCGCATCGGCATCGGCGACCTCGACGAGTCGACGGACCCCGCGATGCGGAACACGCGGATCGCGTCGCTCCCCGCCGGCGGGCACGAGACCTTCGTCCAGGAGCTGACGCGCGAGCGCGACAACCTTCTGGTCCTCCAGCGCATCAACCGCGCCATCAACTCGGCGCGCGACATCGCCGCCCTCTTCGATCTGATCGTCGACTCGGCGATCACGCTGACGCGCGCGGAGCGGGGTTTCCTCGCCGTTCGCAGCGGAGGCGACGCCCGCACGGGCGACGGGGGCCGGCTCGAGTTCCGCGTCGCGCGGAACTTCGCGCGGGAGGTGGTGCCGCTCCCGGAGGAGAAGCTCTCGCGGAAGATCGTCGAGGACGTGCTCGCGAACGGGCGGCCGATCATCTCCTCGGACGCTCTCTCCGACGAGCGCTTCGCCGACTTCCGGTCCGTCGTCGATCTGGAGCTCCGCTCGCTCCTGGCGGTGCCGCTGCGCGTGCGCGACAAGACCGAAGGCGTGATCGTCGTCGACAACCGACTGCAGCGGGCGCTCTTCGGAGACGACGAGATCGATCTGCTGGAGGCTCTCGCCGACCAGGCGGGCATCACGCTCGCGAATGCGCGCGCGATGGACGAGCTGCGGGAGGCCAACCGGGCGCTCGCGGCCTCGCGCGCGCAGCTCGAGGTGCGCGCCCTCGACCTGGCGGGGCGCCTGGAGAAGGGAGAGGAGGCGCTGGCGCGGGTGCGCGAGGAGGCGGCGCTCGCCCGCGGGGATCTCCGGAGCCGCTACGACTATCGCTCGATCGTCGGCGAGAGCCCGGCCATGCGGTCGGTCTTCCGGCTGCTGGATCGGCTCGTGGGCTCCGACGCACCCGTCCTCATCACCGGCGATAGCGGCACCGGAAAGGAGCTCGTGGCGCGGGCGATCCACACGAACGGGGCGCGGGGCGACAAGTCCTTCGTGAGCGCGAGCTGCGCGGCGATCCAGGACACGCTCCTCGAGAGCGAGCTCTTCGGCCACTCGAAGGGTGCCTTCACGGGCGCCCACCGGGCCAAGAAGGGTCTCTTCGAGCTCGCCCACGGAGGGACGCTCTTCCTCGACGAGGTCGCCGAGATGTCGAGCGAGATGCAGAAGAGCCTCCTTCGGGCGCTGCAGGAGGGGGAGATCCGTCCCATCGGCTCGGAGACGCCTCTCCCGATCGACGTGCGGATCATCTGCGCCTCCCAGGCGGACCTGACGGAGCGCGTGAAGGCGAAGCAGTTCCGCGAGGATCTCTACTACCGGCTGAACGTGCTGCCGCTGCGGCTGCCGCCCCTGCGGGAGCGGAAGGAGGACATCGCGCTGCTCGTGGAGCGATTCCTGGTGCAGCGCTGCCGCGAGGCCGGCGTGCCGCTGAAGCGCATCGATCCCGTCGTGCTCGACCACTTCCGCGCCTACGACTGGCCCGGCAACGTGCGCGAGCTCGAGAACGAGGTGCGGCGCCTCGTGGTGCTCGCCGGCGACGTGATCGGACCCGACCTCGTGTCGGACGCCATCCGCGACTGGGAGCCCGAGGTGCCCGACGATCCGGAGGCGGCGACGGACGCCTCCACGCTCCCGGGGCGCGTGCGCTCGCTGGAGATCCGCGCGATCCGCTCGGCCCTCGTGGCGACGCAGGGCAACCGCAGCGCGACGGCCCGGCGACTCGGGATCTCGCGCTTCGCCCTCCAGCGCAAGCTCTCGAAGTACGGGATCGACGCGCCCGGCGCCTCCGACGACACGGAGCCGCCGGAGGAGGAGAGCGAGGAGTGATCCGCCGAGGCCGGGCCCGCGCCGTCCTGCTGGCGGTGCTCGCCGCCGCGGCGCTCGCCTCGGCGCCCCCTGCGTCCGCCGACGTGGTCGTGACGAACGATGGTCGGACGATCGAGGGCAAGATCGTGCGGGAGGACGACGCCGTGGTTCGCATCGAGACGCGGTTCGGCACGATCGAGGTGCCGCGTGCGTCGGTCGTTCGCATCGAGCGGAAGGAGACGCCGGAGGAGGAGCTCCCGCGGAGACGCCTCGACGCGAAGACGGCCGGCGACTGGTTCGAGCTCTCGCGGTGGTGCGCCGAGAAGGGGATGTCGAAGGAGGCGCGGAGATGCCTCGAGACGGCCGTGGAGATCGATCCGCGCCACGAGGCGGCGAACCGCGCCCTCGGCCGCGTGCGCGACGGCGACGACTGGGTGACGCCGGAGGAGAAGGCACGCCGCGACGAGGAGCGGAAGGCTGCGGCGCTCGCGGCCCAGGGTCTGGTCGAGTTCCGTGGCCGGTGGATGGCGCCGGAGGAGAAAGAGGCGCTCGAGAAGGGGCTCGTCCGACTCGGCGACCGGTGGGTCACGGAGGACGAGGCCCGGCGCGCGCGGGGCCTCGAGTCCTTCGAGGGAGCCTGGATCGAGGCGTCGGAGATCCCGTTCCGCCTCCGGTCCCGCGAAGCGGCGGCCGAGTTCGGGGTCGCGTCCTGGAAGCTCGTGCTCTCGGCGCACTTCGCGGTCCAGGGAGCGGCCGAGGAGGCGTGGCTCCGCACCGTCTCCGAGGGGAGCGAGCGCGCTCTCGGAGCGCTCGATCGTCTCTTCGGCGGCGATGGAGCCGGAAGCGTCCTCTCGGCGGGGATCCCCCCGGCGCCCTTCGCGATGCCGGCGTCGCAGCCGATCCCGCGCGTCGAGCTGATCGTCCTCGAGGGCGACGCCGAGTACGGGCGCGCCGTCGACCGGACCTACCGCGAGTCGAAGCGCTTCCTCTGGGAGGGGTGGGACGAGCGGGCGCGCCGGACGCACGGCTACTTCGTGCACGAGCCCCTCGGCGTTTCCGTGGCGTTGCTGCGGGGACGAGACCTCGACCAGGCGGCGGGCCAGACGTTCCACCACGTGGGCCACGTGCTCGCGAACCGGCACGGGCACGTGCCGTCGCTGCTGCCGCCCTGGTACGACGAGGCGCTGGCATGCCTCGCGGAAGCGGCCGCCTGGGAGAGGAACACGATCTTCTGCGCGCACTCGCGCTCCGTTCCCCGCGCGGAGGGCTCCGGGGGCACGACCACCGGCGGTGAACGCCGCAGCGATGCGCGCGCGGGCCGTTGGGAGGACGAGCTGAGGGCTTCGATCGCCGCGGGGCGTCCGCAATCGCTGCTCGCCATCGTGCAGAAGGACCTCCCGGACCTGACGATCGACGACGTGCGCAAGTCGATGAGCGTCGTGCAGTTCCTCGCGCAGAAGGCGCCGGGAGGGCTCGACCGATTCCACCGGCTCGTGCGCAAGCTCTGGGGGCTCCAGCGGATCCCCGACCGGGCGCGCGTCTTCCACGACCAGGCGTTCCGCGAGGCCTTCGGCCTGGACGTGGCGGGAGTCGAGGCGGAGTGGACGCAGTGGGTCCCGCGTCGATGAGCGAGCCGAGCCGAGAGCGATTCCCGTCGATCCCGGACCTGGAGATCCTGGAGCGGCTCGGCTCGGGAGGCGTCGGCTCGGTGTATCTCGCGCGCCACGCGGGGCTCGACCGACTCGTGGCCGTGAAGATCCTCCGTCGCGAGCTCGCGCGGAATCGCCTCTACGTCGCGAGGCTCGAGCGCGAGGCGCGTCTCTCGGCGCGCCTCGACCATCCGAACATCGTGAAGGGGCTCGATCACGGCGACGTCGACGGTGTGCCCTACTTCGTGATGGAGTTCGTCGACGGGAAGAGCCTGAAGACCGTCCTGCGGGAGCGCGGTCGCCTCGAGGAGGACGAGGTCCTGGAGTTCGGGCTCCAAGTGGCTCGCGCGCTCGACCACGCCTACCGGCTCGGCGTCGTCCACCGGGACATCAAGCCCGGCAACCTCCTCCTCGCGAAGGACGGCACGCTGAAGCTCGCGGACCTCGGGCTCGCGCGGCGTCCGGACGACTCCAGCGTCACGAAGGAGGGCACCACCCTCGGCACGCCGCACTACGTGAGCCCCGAGCAGGCGCGCGATCCCGTCACGGCGGACACGCGGAGCGACCTCTACTCGCTCGGCGCCACGCTCTTCCACGTCGCGACGGGGCGGCCTCCCTTCGACGCCGAGACCGTGGGCGGCGTGCTCTCGCAGGTGCTCGACGCGTCGTCCGTCGCGCAGGTGCCGGCCGACGTGCCCCTCAGCCGAAACCTCGAGCTCTGCCTGCTGCGGTTGCTGGCGAAGGATCCCGCCCGCCGCTACCAGACGCCCGACGAAGTCATTCGCGACCTGGAGCGCGTGCGTCGCCACGAACGGCCCTCCGTCAGCGTCTTCGACGTGAATCCGCGCGCTCGCCTTCGGCTTCGCGTCGGGCTCGCGTCGGGCGCGGGGCTCGTCGTGGTCGCCACCCTCGTCCTGCTCGCCGGCGCGGGCCTCGGCCTCTTCGGGTCGAATGCACCGAGTCCGGCGGCGCGGGCCGCCGCCGAGGAGCTCGGGCGCCTCGAGACGGACGCGGACGGCTCGCCGGCCGCGCTCGCGGACCGATGGGCGCGGGTCGACGCCCTGCTGGCGTCGGGCGCCTTCGAAGACGCGGGGCGCCTGCGGGCGACGGCGCTGCAGACGACGATCGGAGAGGCGATCTCCGCGGCCTTCGACGGTCTCGAGCGCGAGATCGACCGGGATCTCGCGGCCGGGATCGCGGAGCGCCGGCTCGACGAAGCATGGACCCAGCTCGAGACCGAGTTTCCGCGCCGCGTGCGCGAGGCCTTCGACCGTCGAGCCGAGCTCCTGCCGGGCCCCTTCGCGATCCGCTTCGAGCGCTATCTCGACACGAAGCGCCGCGACCTGCGCCAGGAGGTCGCCGCCGCCGAGGCCGCGATCCTCGCGATGCTCCCGGCATTCCTCGAGGAGGAGTCTTCGCGCGTGCAGCAGCACGTGGAGGAGGGACGATTCGCCGACGCGCTCGTGCGCCTCGCCGACGCGCCGAGCCGGCTCATGACTCCGCAGGGCGACGCTCCGCGCAGGCTGCCGGACATCTCCCGCGACTCCGTCGCCGAGCGGATCCGGGGCGAGCTGGCGTCGATCCGATCGCGCGTCCTCCAGGAGGCGGCGGAGCGGGGGCGGCGGATCACGGCGCGGCTCCAGGCGGAGTTCGAGCTCCTGCGTCGAGGCGTCACCGAGGGAACGCGCTCGGCGACGGCGAGCGAGTTCGCCGACGAGGCCGAGACGGTCTTCCGCGAGATGGGCTACGTGCGCCAGCAGTGGCCCCTCGAAGTCGTTCCCGATCCGGGAGGTCTCGCGAAGGACCTGCACGACTCCCTCGCGTCCCTCGACCGCAAGGCCGAGGAGCAGCGCACGCTGCGCGAGTTCGAGGTGCTCGAGGCGCGCACTTGGGCGCGCATGCGGGAGCGGCAGTACGTCACCGCCTCGCAAGTCTGGCGCAGCGAGCGCGAGCGTCCGGAGCTGGCGGCCGTGCGCGCGAGGCTCGATCGACGCATCGGGTACGCCGACGCCCTGGCCGGGCTGCGGGCTCGCGCGGGCCGCGAGCTCGCGCGGCGCGTGGGAACGCGCGTGAACCTCTCGCTCCGATCGGGGGCGATCGCGTCGGGCCGTCTCGTCTCGACGGAGTCCCTCGCGGACGACTGGCTCGGCACGCTCGCGGACGGTGCGATCCCGGAGGTCCGCTTCTCGGCGCTCGCGCTCGGGGAGATCGAGACTCTCGTCGCGGCCGAGTCGGGGCCCCGCGCGCGGCTCGAGCTCGGCCTCCTCTGGATGGCCGAGGGGCAACTCGATCGCGCGCAGGCCCGGTTCGCCGCGGCGCGCCTCGACCCGGAAGCCTCCGCGTCCGAGGCCGAGCTCGCGGCGTTCGCGCTGTCCGACGTGAGCGCCCTCCGGCTGCTCTCCCAAGGCTCTGGCTCGGAGCGGGAGCGCCTCTACCGCGCGACGCTCGATCGTGCGCGCGAGCTGACGCGCATCGGCGAGATGGAGCAGGCGCGCGCGGAGTACGAGCGGGTGCGCACGGAGGCCGTGGGCTTCGACGTCGGAGATCCGCGCGTGGCGGATCTCGATCGCGAGATCGAGGAGTTCGAGGTCCTCTGGCGCGCGCACCAGAGGAGGAGAGCGCTCGCGGGCGCCTTCCCCGGCGCGCGCGCGTCGGAGCTTCCCGATGGGCGGCTCCGGCTCGACTACGACCTGGCGGCGGGGCCGGGGCCGAGCGGACTCGAGGTGCCGAAGGGCTGGCGGCGCACCGCGGCGGGGATCCAGTGCGAGGGAGCGGCGCTGGAGGATGCGTCGAGGCTCGGGCGCGCCCCCGCACTCCGATTCCCGCTGCCGGCGATGGGTCGCGGTCCCGTGCGCTTCACGGCTCGGTCGAGCCTTCCCTACGAGTCGGACCCGGTGTCCCTGCTCGTGCACGGTCTCACGGCCTTCGGACGCACCGGCGCGATCCACCGTGCGTCCGGCGGAGGCCCCTGGTCGGCGCAGCTGATCTCCGGCGGCGCCGAGGTGCTCGACCTGGCGCCCTGGCCGCGCCACTGGGAGCCGGGCTTCCGTCGGTCCTCGGGGTTCCTGCGCGGTGGAACGCACGATCTGTCGCTCGACGTGTCCGAAGACGGACGCAGCGCGGTCCTGAGGGTGGACGGGGCGGCCGTGGCGAGCCTCGACGCGGCGGTCGCGGGCGATGCGTGCGAACTCCGCTGCACCGGGGCGATCCTCCTGCGCTCGCTCTCCGTCGAAGGGGTCGCCCTTCCACGCTGACGATCGGGGGCGGAACGGGAACGGGCCGCGCACCATTTCCGGCGCGCGGCCCGTCGAGAAGGTGCCGGGTGGGGAACCCGGCGGGATGGGTGCTACTGCGTCACCACGTCGGTCACGTCGACGGCGAGCGGCGTGAAGGGCGGGAGCTTCGCGTAGCTCTTGTAGTTGGAGTCGAAGTCCCAGATGCGGTTCGGCGCCGTGTAGATGGGCGAGCCGTAGACCCAGGGCTTCTTGGCGATCTTCGACTTCCACAGATTCACGAAGGATCCCGCGATCACGGCATTCTTGCCGGACCAGTTCTCGTGGAAGCGCGGAAGGTTCTCGAGTCCGCCGTTGTAGAGCGAGCCCGGGATCGAATCGCTGTTGCCGGCGATCATCGCGGTATTGAACGTCGTGTTGCCTGCCGTCGGGAGCGAGCTTCCCGCCGACTTCGATCCCGTCCAGTTGTTGGAGAGCAGGTTCACGGCGTCCGCGATGACGGCCGCCGGCTTGCGATAGGCCGGGTCGTTCGTGGGCGACGCGACGCCGTTCACCTTCGTGTTGTAGTCGCCCTGGATGTAGATCGGGAGATCGGTCGCCACCGTGAGGCCGATCTTCTCGCCCGTTGGGCTGTTCGGGAGCTCGGAGCCGTTCACGAGGTGGATTCCCTTCACGGCCGACGGTGTGGCGTTCGACTGCGTCGCGTAGACGAGGCCGTTCCACGATCCCTTGAGGGCGTTCTGCGCCGCGAGTGCCGCGCCGCCGAGGCCCGTCTGCTCCATGCTGAGCTTCAGCTTCTCGACGTCGATCTTCGTCTGGGGGACGGACATGCCTTCGCGCGCGTCGTAGACGTACGCGGTGCTGAGCGTCCCGGCCAGCAGGCATGCGGCGACGTTCGTTCCGTCGGGAGTCTTGGGGACACCGTTGACGATCGCGAGACCCGCGCTCTGGTGGAAGAATCCCTTCTTGTGGGTCCCGGAGCCCGCTGCGACCGGGACGTACCCGCCGAGGCCGTCGGAGACGAAGTCGCCGCCCAGCGTGAGCGCGTAGGCGTCGATCGAGAGGTTCTGCTGCGGCGGTTCCGCCTTCGGCACGTCCATGTCGCTCGACTGCACCGTGCCGCCCCAGAAGCTCATCGACTGGGTGCCCCAGGGCTTCCAGTCGCCCGTGTCGGTGAGCGTGCCGTTCGCGTTGGTATCGAAGCCGCCGAAGGTCGAGTCGAATCCCGAGGGAGTGTTGACTCCCAGGGAGGCCATCTCGGTCTTGGAGAACATCTTCGAGGAAACGACGGCTCCGTTCGGAAGGCGGAACATGAAGTCGTTCGCGGGATTCCCGTCGTTCATGTTGGCGAGGTTCTTCACCAGCACCACGCCCGTCGAGGGAGTGCCGTCGTTCTTCCTCTTGCGGTAGATCTTGCCCACGGCGCGGACGTAGTCCGTGTCGAAGGTGAGCGTCGCACCGGTCCCGAGATACATGTCCCGGTTCGAGTGAACCCTGCCCGTGAGCGTCATGTTCGGCCCGGGCAGGATCTCGAGATCGGAGTTGTAGAACACCGCGTATTGGAACAGCGGCGTCACCTGGGCCTCGACGACCTTCGACATGGCGGCGACGACCGACTTCGAGTCGCCCGCGCTCAGCTTGGGTGTGTACTCGGCGCGGCCGTAGACCGAGTAGAGGTAGTGGAAGGTGCGCACGCCGTCCGTGCCGTCGACCCACCAGCCCTGGCCGTCGGGCGTCACCTGCACCGGCGAGGCAGCGAGGGGCGCGGGATTCATGTTCGGAGGGATCGAGAGCAGCGCGTAGCGCGCGGTCTCGCCCCCGACGCTGACGTTGGTCCAGGCCGCGGCATTGGACAGCTGCGAAGGATCCGTCACGGCCTTCGCCTGGATGGCCGCCGTCGCTTGGTTGGCCCAGCTCGTCTGGACCCACTGCTTGCCGACTTCCACGGCGCCCTCGGCGAGGCCCTGGGCGGTGAGCCGTTTCGCGTTGATGGTCGCCGTCGTTTGGCTCGAGACGGCGACCGTCAGGAGGGCGGCCGTGAAGCCGGCCACGACGATGAGGATGACGAGCGAGAGCACGAGGACCGATCCCCGATCGGTTCGAGTGCCCTTCGCGTGTCGAGAACGAACGTTCGCTTGCATGATCTCTCCCTGCGGTCCCCGTTGGGTCGCTCGAGCGGCGTTTCCCCGCGCCGATCGAATCGACGACATTCAGATGCTGTTCCTGAGCTTCACTCGCGAAGTCACCTTCGCCTTCATCACCAAGCCCGATGGTGCGTTCTTGCGGAGCCAGATCGTGATCTTGACCGTGTTGAGCGTCAGCGATGCATCGGTCTGAGCGGTGTCGAAGCGAGCGGCCTCGACGAAGTTCGCGAGCACGGTGCTCGAGACGATCGGTCCGATCACATTCGCCCCGCCGGCCTGCGTCACGCTGCGCGTGACGCGCCGGAGCTCGTTGTAGTCGGCGTTGGGTGCCGTGTGCAGCTCGTAGGAGACGAGCTGCCATTGGATCGGCATGACGACGGCCGACTGCGCGCCCAGACCCGACACGCTCCAGTTCACGGACGCGATCACGGGGGCCGCGCCCGCCGGATTCACGATGGGCTGCAGCGGGACGAAGCACATCTCGCGCGTGGCCTGGAACTCCTCGTCCGTCGGGAGCGCCGAGTGCTGCGCTGGCTCGTGGGCGAGGGGACCGAAGACTCCGGCCGGAGCGCCTTCGTCGGCGAAGAGGTACGGCACGTCCCAGCTCGTGTGCGGATCGTCCCACGGTGCGGTCGACCAGAGGCCCGTCCCGTAGGGGGACAGGGTCTGATCCGGGTTGGGCCGGTAGAAGCCCGCGGTGCGCAGCTCGCGGATGATCGCGTTCAGGGCCTTCTGCCCTTCGATCTGGAGCTTCACGTTGGAGTCCGTCGACCCCTGCAGCTTCGTGAGGCTCGTGAGCGTCCCGTAGATCGACATGGCGATCAGGACGAAGACGGTCGCCACGATCATGGCCTCGACGACCGAGAAGCCGGCGGCCGTGCCAGCGAGCCGTCGCGCGGAGCGGAGAGCGAGCTTCACTGCTTCACCATGGTGCGCGACACGATCATGCGGAGACCCCGCTCCTTCAGGTCGTCGCGGCGCTGGCGGAGCGTTGCGATCTCGGCTGCCGTGAAGGTGCCGCCATCGTCTGCGGGCGGCAGGAACAGCAGGAGCGGGTTGAAGTCGACGAGCTCTGGATCGGAGTGATCCGACCGAACCGGGAACCAGCCGATCGCCGTCACGACCGAAGTCGGCATCGCCGAGTTCTCGTCGCCCGGATCGGAGAGCTTCGGCATGAGCTTCGAGTATCCGAGGGCGTTCGCCTTCTGCACGCTGCTCTCGTTCGCGCCGGTGCCGCCGTTCAGCTTCGTGGGCCGCGGCTCGAACCAGACGAGGACCTTCGGGCGCTGCAGGCTCCCCATCGCGTAGAGCTTGTAGGCGACTCCCGTCGCGGGATCGAGCTTCAGCGTGTCGGTCTGCACCGGCTCCCAGATGCGGGCGCCGAAATCGAGGACCTTGCCGTAGAGGCCCGGATCGGGCGTGACGTAGTCCTTCGTCGGCGCGTCCGGATAGGTCTGGGGCGCGTCGCCGTACACGGCGAAGCCACGCGGATCGTAGGGCGGCTGGAAGGCCGCCAGGTCGTCCGTGTCGATCGTCCCCTGCACCGGATCGGGATCGATCATCTCGGCGAAGGGTCGAGCGGTCACCATCTCGATGGCGGAGTTGGCGGCGTAGGTCGCGACGTCCTGCTCGCGGGCAGACGCGCCGAGCGACGTCGCGCTCAGCTGGGCCGCGTAGGCGGCGACGACGCCGAGGGAGAGCACGGCGATCGAGACCAGGAGCTCGACGATCGAGAAGCCGGCTCGCGGCCGGCTGCGAGCTCGCGCTCGGCCCGCGCCGCCCCGTCGACAGAAGTCGTGGCCGATTCGGTGTTCCATCTCCATTTCCGCAGCTCCCCGTGCGTACACGCCCAGAACCTACGGGGGCCTCGTGTGCGGCCCAATCGACCGGAAAGGTTTTCGCTTTGCGCCGTCCGCCCGAGGCTTCAGGCGGAGCTCGACGAAAGAGAGCGCTCAACGGTCGCGAGGAGACGAGCCCGCGAGGCCCGAGGCAGACGCCGCGCGCCCGCCCGTGCGCACGCGAGGATCGCGCGGACGGATGCGCCGCTCCGCTCCGCGCCTCGGACATGGGAGACGAGCTGCTTCTCCTGGTGCGTCGCGACGAGGGCGGCGACGGCCAGGCACTCCCGGTCTCGCAGCGGTAGGCCGGGCCGAGAGAGCACTCGACCGTAGGCGTGGTCGCGGATCCACCGGGCCACGCAGGGGTCGAGATCGCGCAGCAGCCGCCGAACCGGGTCCGCCTGCAGCCCGTAGATCCGCTCGAAGGCGCGCCGTCCCGCCTCGGGCCTCGCACGATCGACGGAAGACGCGGACGACCGCCGGCTGCGGGCGGCGCGGAGGGCCTCCAGCGCCGAGAGGGCTCGGGGGAACCCCGCGAAGAGGTGGACCATGCGCATCGCCTCCGTGGCGCGCGCGAGAGGGAGCCCCGAGCGGAAGCCTCGGCGCAGGGCGCGCGCCGTCGCGGGCGCGTCCCCGACGACGGCGGCGACGAAGGCCGCGACGAGCGCGGGATCGGGAGAAGTTCGAGCCATCGTCGGAAGCGTGACGCCCCGCCCCGCCCCGGTCCACGACCGTACGGCTCGGCGCCGTCTCGCAGCGCGATCGAGGAGCCCGAGGAGTAGCCTGCGCGTCGAAGGCCATGGCGACCATCGATCCGATCCGCTCCTCGCCCCCGGGAGCCCTGCAGCGATTCGAGATCGGGGAGCTGCCCCGCGAGGAGGAGGTCCTCCGGCTGCTCGGCCATCGCCCGGGAACCACGCGGATCGCTCGGCCCATGATGGGAGTCCTGCAGGCGGCGCGAGACTTGGCCGGTGCGCTCCTCCACACGGAGGTCCTCCTCCGGGAGGTCGCGGATCCCGGCGCCTTCGGGAGAGACGCGATCTTCGCGAAGGCCGACGCGCTGGTGCTCGGCGTCGCGACGGCGGGCGCGGCCCTGGAGGAGCACGCGGATCGGCTGGTGGAGGCTCGGGAGTGGACGCTCGCGCTCGTGCTCGACGCCTACGGCTCGGCCGCCGTGGAGGCGGCGGCGGTGCACGCGAACGCGCGCGTCTGCGAGGAGGCGGAGTCGCGGGGGCTCGTCTCCGGGCGCAGGCTCTCGCCGGGCTACGACGCGTGGCCGATCGAGCAGCAGCAGGCTCTCTTCGCGCGACTCGGAGACCGGCCCCTCGGGATCGAGCTGAACGAGGCGAGCGTGATGACGCCGCGCAAGACGGTTTCCTTCGGCATTCCCCTGGGCCGGCATCTCTCGGCGGCGAGCCCCGAGCTGGGATGTCGGTACTGCGCCATGGCGAACTGCGCCTATCGGCGGCTGCCGGCGCTCGCGATCGAGGAGCTGACGTCGTGAGCGGCGACGTCGCGCGCCTTCACCCGTGTCCGATCTGTGCGAACGACCTGGAGGAGCTCGGCCGGTCGGTCCCGGTCGGCGGTGCGATGGAGTGGCGGTGCAGCGCCTGCTCGGCGATCGGCCTCTCCGAGGCGTCGCTCACGGAGGAGGGACGGCGCTGGGTCGCTCGCCTGGCGCATGGGGGGGCCAGCTCGCGTACTTGCCCTATCTGTGGCGACCCTCTCGAGAAGAGGCGCCGGGACGCTCTGGAGATCGAACGATGCGACGGGTGCCGGCACCTCGTTCTGGACGCGTCGAGTGCGGCCGAGGCCCCGGCGCGAGCGGCCCGCGAGGCGTTCTACCTCTTCTCCCTGCCGGAGCGATCCCTGCGCAGCGTCCTCGGCACCGTGGGCGCGACCACGCGGGAGCTGACGCACGTCCTCGTGCCGCCCCTGCTGCGCCGGACGCGCCTCTGGCAATCGGCCGTGGAACGGTCGCTCCGGATCCTCGCGGAAGGTGTGGGGCGCGTCCAAGGCGGATCCCCGGATGCGACCAGCAACGAGTTCGCGCGGCTCGCCGTCGGATCCGTCGTGGACACCGCGGCGCTCGTCGTGTTCCACGTGTCGCCCCTGTGGATCCTGGCGGCGGTCTCCGATGTCGCCCAGGGATCGAGGCGGTACCTCGACGAAGTGGTCCGGGAGCTGAAGGCTCGCGGCGCGCTCTCGCGCGAGGAGAACGTCGAGGGGATCGACCAGCTCCTGGCGGTCCTCGAACGCACCTCCTCGGGGCTGCACGCGGACGTCGACAAGCCTCCGCTCTCCGTGCCGGAGCTTCGACGGACCGTCGCGCGCGTGCGGGAAGACCTCGGACGTTCCGAGGAGTCACGGACGGGCCTCCAGAAGGAAGCCCGGGAGATCGCAGCGGAGCTGGAGGAGGTCTCCGAGCGTGAGGGACGCAGCATCGCCGAGGTCTCGAACGCGGTCGCGATCGGAGCCGTCTCGAGCGCGCGGATGGCGGGCCGGGCCGCCGCGGCGGGACTCGACGTGGCGACGCGCATCGTGGTGGAGCAGGGCTGGAGGCCCTACCGCGCGCAGCTCGCCGCCGTGAAGGAGATCGGCTACGCGCGCTACGTCGGTCGCACGGCGCGTCCGATCGCGAGAGCCATCGCCGCGAACTTCGATCCTCGCGAGGACACGGTCACCGCGCAGATCCTCTCGGGGAGGCTCTGGCGACGGGCCATCACGATCCTCCGCGAGCGCCGCCGAAAGGGGCCCCGCGCACCGGGAGCGACGCCCGAGGGCTCGCCTCCGCCGTCGGCGTGAGGCCGGAGGGAGGTGCGCCGGGCCCGTTCCTCAGCGGGCGCGTGCGATCGGCTCGCCGCAGCGGAGACGTGTCCCGGCCGAGAGGCCGTTCCGGAGCTCGAAGGTCCTCGGCAGAAGGACGATCACCGTCGACCCCATCTCGAACCGGGCAATCTCCGCTCCCTTGGTGTAGTGCGCCGGAACGGGGAATGCTCGATGCCGCGCGCGACGGCCTCGCCCGAGCCTCGCGTCGTAGTCGACGCGGATCGATCCGACGTTGAAGGCGCCGACCTTGACGAGCGCCGCCGTGCCGCGCGACGTCTCGAGGACGGTGACGAGGCGCTCGTTCACGACGAACAGGTCACGGATCGCGGCGGCGGCCGCGTCGTTCACGGGCCAGAGGGATCCCGGGCGGTGGACCGCCCAGAGGACGTCGCCGTCGACCGGAGAGTGGATCCGGTGGTAGTCGCCCGGAGCGAGGTAGATCGTCACGTAGCAGCCGCCCACCAGCGACGCCGAGAGCATGGGGACCGTGACCAGCTCCTCGAGCGAGTAATCGAGGCCCTTCGCCTGCAGCAGCCGTCCCCGCTCGATCGCGCCGCAGGCCGCGACGCGCCCATCGACGGGCGAGACGACGCTCGCTGGATCGGGGTCGACGGGCCGGATGCCCGGCTTCAACCGCCGGACGAAGAACTCGTTGAAGCTGCGGAACGATTCGAGCGGCTGCTCCGCTTCCTCCAGATTCGCGCCGAATCGGCGGCAGTAGGCGCCATAGAAGCGGCGGCGTAGCGGGACGGGGAGCGGTACGCGCTCCAGGAATCCCAGCATCCGGCTCAGGAGGACGCGCGGCAGGAAGCGCAGGACTCGGTGGGCGCCGCCGCGCGCGGCGGCACGGGCCGCGCGCGCCGCGGAGGGGGTCGCAGTCGGGACGGAGGACACCGGGAGCCCGTTCTACCGAGCGGCGCGCCGAAACGAAGCCGGCCGGGGCGAAGCCCGGCCGGATCGTGATCGAGACTCGGATGCCGTGGAAACGGCGACGAGGGAGACCCCTCAGCGATCGTTCCCGCCGGGACCACTGTCGCGGTTGCGCCTTCCAGGCCCGTTGCCCGGTCCGGAACCGCCGCTTTCCCCGCGGTTCCGACCGCCTCCGCCCATCATCGCTCCTCCGAAGTCTCCGCCTCCGAAGCGCTCGACCATTCCCGCGAAGTCTCCGGCGCGGCCGAGGAAGCGCGTGGAGCGATTCCAGGACTCGAGCTTGTCCGCGGGGACGAGCGACGCAACGAGGGCGTCTCGATCCTTGCGGGCGGCCTCGATCTCGAGCTGCCGCTTCTCCCGGCTCGGGTCGTCCCAGTCCTCGAGGGGATAGGCGCGCCGGATCTCCTCCTCGCGCTCGAGGGTGCGGAGGTAGGCGTTCACGAGAGTCGACGTGGTGGCCGAATCGATGCCCGCGCGCTCCGCGCTCTGCTGGATGCGGCGGCTGACCGCCTCCTTCGCCTGCGTTCGCTGGCGCTCTTCGCGCTCCTTGTCACGCAGGTCTCGCTCCTCCTTGATCAGTGCGAAGACCGTCTCACGGTCGAGGCTCCCGACGTTCGCGAGGGCCGGGGAGGCGGTCGGCCCCGGGGTCGGGGTCGCGTCGATGGTCGCCGGCGCGAGTTCGCGGGGCGCGGCGGCCGTTGCCGGGATCATCGTCACCTGCTTGCGCAGATCGTCGAGCGACCTGCGGAGGTCGCGCACCTCGTTCTGCAGAGAGTCGACGGTCTCGTGCGAGGTTCCCGCATCTCCCGCGGCCGGAGGACTCACGAGGAACACGACGGCCGTCGCGCATGCCGCGAAACCGGCGGAGAGGATTCCAATCAGGAGCGAGCGGTTCATCGGCGATGCGTGAGGAGGGCCTTCTCGTGAAGACGGATGCGGGAAGCGGGCGGGCAACCCACCAGGGGTCGGCAGGTTCCGATGCCCGTCCGTACCGCGCGGGGGTGCTATCGTAGTCGCAAGTCTCGTGGAGTGCCCCTCCGAGCCCGCGGCCTCGTAAGCTCCGGCGGGATCCTCACGAGCATCCTGCTTCCCTCAACTCGCTCTTCTTCGACCCGATGCCTGCCCAGAAGCCGATCCACATTCAACCCAAGGGGTGGGGTGAGGAGCACTGGATCCACAACGACGCGCTCTACTGCGGAAAGCTGTTGCTCCTGAAGAAGGGAAAGCGCTGCTCGCTCCACTTCCACGTGAAGAAGACGGAGACGTTCTACATCGCGAAAGGGAGAGTGCAGATGGAGCTGGTGCAGAAGTCCGGCGAGAAGGAGACGTTCGAGATGCTTCCCGGCGACTCCTGCGAGATCACTCCGCTGCTCCGGCACCGATTCACGGGAATCGAGGACTCGGAGATCTTCGAGTTCTCGACGGAGCACTTCGAGGACGACTCCTACCGGATCGAGAAGGGCGACTGACCGCGTCGGGGTGCCGGGATAAGGGGCGCCTTGGCGGAACGCCCGACTGAGCCGGTCCACGATCGCCCTGCCCCCTCGGTCTCCGTCGCGTCGCGACGAGCCCGACCCGACCACCGCTTCCACCGGCGCTCCGCGCGCCGGCACTCTCCCCGGCCGGGCTCACGAGCCGAAGGAGGAGACGAGCATTTCTCCCGAGTTCGCGGCCCTCGTGCCGCGCCGACCTGCCGATGGACTTCACGTTCTCCGAAGAAATCGAGCTCCTCCGTGAGATGGTCCGGCAATTCGCCGATCAGGAGGTGCGTCCCCTCGCCGCGGAGATCGACGAGAAGCACGAGGTGCCTCGATCTCTGCTCGAGAAGATGGCGGAGATCGGGTTGTTCGGGATCCCGTTCCCCCCGGAGCTGGGCGGCGCCGGGCTCGGTGAGACCGGCTACTGCGTCGCTTCCGAGGAGCTGACGCGCGCCGACTTCTCGACGGCCGTCACTCTGGGCGCCTCGACATCGATCGGCGGAATGGCGATCTACCTGGCGGGCAACGACGAGCAGCGCCGTCGCTGGATTCCGAAGATCGCGTCGGGCGAGTGGCTCGGCTGCTACGCCCTGACGGAGGCGGAGAGCGGGAGCGACCCCGCGTCGATGAAGACGACCGCCGTGAAGGACGGCGGCGACTGGATCGTGAACGGCTCGAAGATCTGGATCACGAACGGCGACGTGGCGGAGCTCATCACGCTCTTCGCGTCGACCGACCGGTCGAAGGGCGCCAAGGGCATCAGCTGCTTCGTGGTCGAGCGCGATCGCAAGGGCGTCCGGACGGGCCCCCGAGAGAGGAAGATGGGTCAGTGCGGGTCCTCGACGTGCCCGATCTACTTCGAGGACGTGCGCATCCCCGACGCGAACCGGATCGGCGCACCCGGCGACGGATTCAAGGTCGCCATGCGCACGCTCGACCGCGGCCGTCTCGGGCTCGGCGCGAACTGCCTCGGAGCCTCGAGGGAGTGTCTCGCGCTCTCCAAGAAGTACGCCCAGGAACGGGTGCAGTTCGGCACTCCCCTGGCCGAGAACCAAGCGATCCAGTTCTACCTGGCGGACATGGCCGCCGACATCTTCGCGGTCGAGTCGGCCACCTATCGCGCGGCCTGGATGTGCGACCAGGGGCTGCCCTTCTCCCGCGAGAGCGCCATCGTGAAGCTCCTCGCGTCCGAGTGTCTGGACCGCGCGGCGGACCGCGCCGTGCAGATCCACGGCGGCATGGGCTATTCGCGCGACTACGCCGTCGAGCGCTGGTACCGGGACGCTCGCGTGAACCGGATCTACGAGGGAACGAACGAGATCCAGCGGATCGTGATCGCCCGCGACGTGCTGAAGAAGAAGCTCTGAGCCGCTTGCGCGGGCGCTCCCGCGGACGCATGTTCGCCGGCCCATGATCATCGTCACCGGAGCGGCCGGGTTCATCGGAAGCGTCGTCCTTCGCGTGCTCGCCGAGGAGGGCCACCGGGGGCTGGTCGCCGTCGACCGTCTCGGCGCGACGGACAAGTGGAAGAACCTCCTCGGCAAGAAGATCGTCGACTACGTCGACCACGCCGACTTCCTCGAGCGCGTGGAGCGCGGCGCCTACGATCGAGAGAAGGTGGAGGCGGTGGTGCACATCGGCGCGCGCACCGACACGACCGAGACGGACACCGATCTGCTCCTCCGGCTCAACTTCGAGTACAGCCGACGCCTCTGCACCTGGGCCCATCGGCGCGGCGTGCGCTTCGTCTACGCCTCTTCGGCGGCCGTCTATGGCGACGGGGCCCTGGGATTCTCCGATGCGGACGATCTGACGCCCCGACTGCGTCCGCTGAACGGCTACGCCTTCACCAAGTGGCTCTTCGACAACTGGGTTCTCGAGAACGGACTCGGATCGACCGTCGCCGGGCTGCGCTTCTTCAACGTCTACGGCCCCAACGAGAGCCACAAGGGCCGGATGGCGAGCGTCGTGTACCACGCCTACCCGCGCGCGAAGCGCGAGGGCGTGGTCGAGCTCTTCGAGTCGGATCGACCGGGCATCGCTCATGGGGAGCAGAAGCGCGACTTCGTGTGGGTGAAGGACGTGGCGCGCGTCGTCTCCTTCCTCGTGCGCCAGCCTCGGGCGAACGGGATCTTCAATCTAGGGAGCGGCGGAGCCCGGACGTTTCGAGACCTCGGCGAGTCCCTCCTCGCTGCCTGCGGGCGGCCGAAGAGCGGCGTGCGCTACGTGCCCATGCCCGGCGACCTGAAAGGCAAGTACCAGTACTTCACCGAGGCGAACCTGGAGAGGCTCCGAGCCGCCGGCTACACGGATCCGATGACCTCGCTCGAGGACGGCGTTCGAGAGTACGTGCAGGAGCATCTGAGCCGCGACGACCCGAGCTTCTAGCGGCCGTCGGCCGTCGGTCGGAGCCGCATCACCGGGTCGGCGGGGGCCATGCCCCGACGCCGCTTGCAACGGGCCTCCGGGATCCCGAACATCCGCCCCTCGCGAGACGATCGTCTCGCGCATACCTCGGGGTGCACCAACGTGGATCTGCTGGAGCTGACTCGAGCGAAGAGCCGCATCGACGAGATCGCGGCCCGTTCCCTCGCCTTCCTCGTCGCGTTCGTCGCCGTCGTCCTGGGAACGTCGCTGATCTGCCACGCGGCGGGCATGCGCGGTGCGTCGCCGTTCTTCCTCGGACTTGTCGAGGGGATCACGCTCAGGGTCGGGCGCATGCCGGCGCTGGTCGCCATGTTCCTCCTGCTGGCGAGCTCGGCCGCCGCCCTCACGGCCAACGCGTCCACGCGCGCGTTCGTGATGCGGGTCGTCGTCTCCGTGATGGCCGGATTCCTCCTGGCGGTCTTCCTCGGCGCTTGGGGCGGCATCCAGGGAATCTCCGCGGACGAGGGCGGCGCCTGGGGCCGGTTCTTCGGAATGCAGCTCACGGCGCTCATGTCGATGCCCATCGCCCTGCTGCTCACGGCGATCACCGCGGTCCTCGCGTTGTTCCTCGTGACCGACGGCTGCAGGCGCGACTTCGCCGCGTCGCGGCTGTTCGGCTCGGAGGATCGGCGGGCGACCGCGGCTGGCATGCACGCACCGGCCATGGGCGTCGCCGGTGGCCGCGTCGGGGAAGAGGGTTTCCTCTCCGGAGACGCGGACGACGTGGTGGCGCTCTCGGCGACGCGGCGCGCGAGTGTTGCGGAGTCGAGCGAAGGCGTCGCTGTCGAGGAATCGCCGACGCGGAGCACCTTCGTCCCGCGTGCCTGGATCGCACAGATGTTCTCGCGATCGGGGGAGGCGGCCGCTCCGGCCGAGTTCGAGTCGGGGACCGCCGGGGAGCCCGGGCGTGGCGAGGACGAGGAGATGAAGGTCCGGCTCCTTCCCCGCCGCGACGCTCCCGAGACGCAGCCCGAGGCGGCGACGCCGGAGAACGGTCCTCGAGCCAGACGCAACACTTTGTCGGAACTTGCCTTGGAGTTCGATCGCGCCGAATCGACCGGCACGCCGGTCCGAGGTGCGCACCGAACGCAAGCCCCCCGAGAAGGGGCACCCACCTTCGAAAACGCACCTCCGCCTCTGTTCTCGGCGTCTCACGAGTCGACCACTTCTTCCGGAGACTCGTTCCCGGCGGCTCCCTACGGAGCCCCGAATCCCGGTCCGAGCTCGCTCTGGCCTTCGGAGGTCCCCGTTGAATCGTCCCAAGCAGAAACCGCCCAAGGGCCCGCACACGTCGCCGGTCGAGCCGACCTCGATCTGGCCCTCCCCCTATCACGCACAGCAGCCGGACACCCTGACGGACCTCTGGCTGGGTACAGCGCAAGTCCCGAAGTTCCCACAGCGTCTACCGCGTCGCGGGGAGGCGTCGACGACGGCGGTGAGCAAGCGGCCTCCGCGGGTGTCGCCGAAGGATTGGACCCAGCGGCCGCCGAGAGAGAGTTCGGAGCGGGACTCGACGACACGGTCGTCCGAGGAGCGGACGCCGCCGACCCCGCGAACGTCGGAGGATGGAGTTCCGCCTCCGCCGGAGTCGACGCGAGGGAGAGGGAAGAGCCAGGGATCGAAGGGGGAGCCGAAGGGGCGCTAGGGAGCAGTTTCCGGGAGGACTCGGAGCCGCTCGCTCCGGCCGACCTCGAGGAAGATCTCCCCCGGACCATTCCGCGGGATCTGGGCGAACGGCATGGTGGGGAGTTCCTGACGGGCGCCGTCACCTGGGAAGTGGCGCCCGCGTTCGAGGATCCGTCGGCCTTGGCCGCATCACCGGCGCTGGAAGCGCCCGAAGCGCCCGAAACGCCCGAGGCGTCGTCCGAGGGCGAGGACGGGGACGCGAGCCTCTCGAGAGACCATGCCGGTGCCGGCGCTGCGGAGCCCGCACCGATCGACGCGGATGCGGCGCCCACGTCGTCCGACCAGTCGCTCGGCATGAACGAGGTCGGCCCCGCCGCGAGCGCCGCGGAGCCCGCCCAGGAGGATGCATCCGGCGGCAGCGCGCTCCTCGGACGCGCGGCGCACTTGGTCATCACCGAGTCGCGCGCGTCGATCTCGTTCCTCCAGAGACGCCTCGAGATCGGGTTCGGCGAGGCGCAGCACTTGATCGAGCAGCTGGAGCGCGCGGGCGTCGTGGGGCCCTATCGGGGCAATCCATCGAGGGATATCCTCCTCACCCTTCCCGACTGGGAGTCCCGGGCGTCGGGATGATCCCGGCGAAGGTCCCGCCCGACCGCCCGCCATCTCGTTGAAATCCGCGACTCGAGTCAGCCTCGTCCACCTCGGCTGCTCCAAGAACCAGGTCGACTCCGAGGTGCTCCTCGGACAGCTCGCGAGCGACGGACTCGCCGTGTGCGCCCGCCCGGAGGACGCCGAGGTCGCGATCCTCAACACCTGCGCCTTCATCGGACCCGCCCGTGAGGAGTCGATGGGGGCGATCCGTGACCTCCTCGAGCGCAAGCGCGCCGGGGAACTCCGCGGGGTGATCGTCGCCGGCTGCCTCCCGCAGCTCTTCCGGCCGGACCTCGACGCCGATCCGGACCTTCGCGACGTCGACGCCTTCCTCGGCCTGGGAGACTCCACGGCGATCACGGAGGTCGTCCGCGCGATCGACGAAGGTCGCAACGCGCGCTCACTGACCGGCGGCGGCGTGCGCGGCGTGCCGGACGACCGCACGCGGCTGCTGACGGGTCCCCGCTCGACGGCGTACCTCCGCATCTCGGAGGGCTGCGATCACGATTGCGCCTTCTGCATCATCCCGCGCATTCGCGGGCGCCACCGCAGCAAGCCAATCGCCCGGCTGCGCGAGGAGGCGCAGGGTCTCGTCGATCGCGGCGCGCGCGAGATCGTCCTCGTGGCGGAGGACTCGACGTGGTGGGGGCGCGACCTGGAGAGCGGCGAGCGTCTTCCGCAGGCGATCGCCGCCGTCGCCGACACGCCGGGCGTCCGATGGGTGCGCACGATGTACGCCTACCCGAACGGCCTCCCGGCCGGGCTCACGGACGTGCTCCGGGATCACGAGCGCGTCGTCGAGTACCTGGACATCCCGATCCAGCACATCGCCAGCCGCGTGCTCAAGGCGATGCGCCGCGCGTCGTCCGGCGATCGCGTGCGCGAGACGCTCGAGCGGCTGCGCGCAGAGGTCCCCGGGATCGCGCTCCGCACGACGATCATCGTGGGCTTCCCCGGAGAGACGGAGGCGGACTTCGAGGAGCTCCTCGAGTTCCTCCGCACGTTTCGATTCGCGCGACTCGGCGCGTTCCGCTACTCGCCGGAGAAGAACACGGCGGCCATCGCCCTCCCCGATCCGGTGCCCGAGAGCGTCGCGGCGGCGCGTCACGACGCAGTCCTGCGCCTCCAGCGCGACGTGGTCCGTCAGGCGAACGAGGCCCTCGTCGGACGGACCGTGGAGGTGCTCGTCGACGGCGTCCATCCGAAGGGCGCCGCCTTCGGGCGCACGCGCGCGGACGCACCCGAGATCGACTGCGGCGTGCGCATCGTGGGCCGCGCGGCGCCCGGCCAGATCTTCGACGCCCGGGTCCTCGGCGTCGAAGCCGACGGATACGACCTCGTCGTGAAGCCGGTGAACGCCCGGTTCGACGGCCGCCGGCGATCGAAGGCAGAGCGCCCTGGGCGCACGCGCGCCGAATGCTGAAGACCCTCGCCGATCGGATCACCGCGGCGCGGTTCTTCCTCGCGCTCGTGCTCTTCGGGATCCTCGCGTGGGCCGAACGGTTGGCGCCGTCGGAGAGATCTCTGCCGATGTGGACGGCCTTCGCGCTCTTCGTCACGGCCGCGGTGACGGACGTGGTCGACGGCGCGGTCGCGAGGCGGCTCGGGTCGAGCGACTTCGGCCGCATCGCCGATCCCTTCGTCGACAAGGTGCTCGTCGTGGGAGCCCTCGTGTTCCTCGCCGCGATCCCCGAGACCCGCGACCTCGTGCCGGCCTGGGCGGTCGTGGTGATCGTCGCCCGGGAGTTCCTCGTGACGGGGATCCGGGGCTACGTCGAGTCGCGCGGTCTCGCGTTCCCGGCCGATTCCTGGGGCAAGAGCAAGATGGTGCTCCAGTGCATGCTCGTGGGAGGAGGGATCCTCTGTCTCTCCGGGCCCGCGGACGCGGGCGCTTCGCCCTCGATCGGTGACGGCGGTCCCGTGGAGGGGTTCCTCGGGCTCGTCCCGGGCATCACGCGGGTCCTTCTCTTCCTCACGCTCGCGACGACGGTCTTCTCCGCGATCGGCTATCTCTCGCGCGCCTGGCGGTTCCTCTCCTCGACGGCCGCGGCTCGGCCCTGATCGGAGCCGCGTGGCGACGCGAAGTCAGCGTTCCGTCGCCTGCCCGATCCCTCGGCCACGCTGAGGCCACGCCGATCCCGACGGACTCCATGGCGCGGCGCCCGAGACTTCCCGCGGTCCCCGCTACCTGGATCGACCGCATCCGGCTCCTCCTCGCGACCGCGGGAGGCGCGGGTCTCTCGCCCTGGGCCCCCGGGACCGCCGGTTCCGTCGTGGCGATGCTGCTGATCGCGCTTTTTCCGGGCGACGAACGCTATCCCTTGGCTGCAGGATTCGCGGCGCTCGCCGCGAGCGGAGCCTGCATCGCGCTCGGCCCGTGGGCCGAGCGCTTCTTCGGCCGGAAGGACCCGGAGGCATTCGTCCTCGACGAAGTCGCGGGGATGCTCCTGGCCTGCCTCGCCCCGGTCCGGCCGCCCCTCCATTGGTGCGTCGTGGCATTCGTCCTCTTCCGCGTGTTCGACGTTCGAAAACCGTTCGGGATCGCGCGTCTGCAGCGCCTCCGGAGCGGCTGGGGAATCCTCGTGGACGATCTCGCCGCCGGTCTCGCCGCGCTCGTCGTCACCACGATCGCGCGCCTCGGGAGCGCGCTCCTCGCCGCATGAATTCGGCCCGCGGCCCGCACGAGTCCGACTCGGACTCCCGCCAGTCGGGGATCCGGCGTCGGTCCGCCACGGCGTCGTCGTCGTCGATCTCCCACCACGGCGCCTCGTCCTCGGGCGGTCTCTCCCTCACCGTTGCCTTCGTGCTGAGCGTCGGATTGGCCGTGACCATCGCGACCCTCGCGGCGGCCGCACTGAACTACTTCCTGGCGGTCCAGGCGTCGCGCGACGCGATCGTCGAGCTCGGAACGTCGGCGGCCGTGAACGCGGCGGCGGCCTCCACCGTCGTGTGGAGCCCGGATCTGTCGAAGGGCTCCTTCTCCGTGCGCAACACGATCGTGCAGCCGGCGCGGCTCACGCGACGCGGAGCGACGGTCGACGGCATCGTCTTCCGCACGCAGTCGCAGGATCCGGCGACGGGACAGGTCAAGTACCACGAGATCGTCGCCGACTCGCCGGCGGGATCGTTCCAAGCCTCGATGCTGGCCTCGCTGCTGCTCAGCTCGGCGGTGGTCATCGGAGTGGGAGTCGCCGTCGCCTTCCTGCTCTCGCGACGCGTGGTCGGACCGATCACCGCTCTCGCGGAGGACATCCGGGTGCTCAGCCACGGCAACCTCGACCACCGGGTCCGTGTGCAGGCGGGTGGCGAGCTGGGGCTCCTCGCGAAGTCCGTCGATCGCATGATCCGAGACCTCCGCGATGCGCAGGACGCGGAGCGCGAGCGAGAGAAGCACGAGCACGAGCTGGAGGTGGCCGCCGAGATCCGCTCGTCGCTCCTCCCCGAGAAGACCCCCGACCTCCCGGGCTACGAGCTGGCGGCGCACGGGGCCGCCGCCGATTCCATCGGGGGCGACCTCTACGACTTCGTCGAGCGCTCGGGGGAGACCAGCGCCCTCGCCATCGTCGTGGCGGGCATCTCCGCGCGTGGAGTGCCCGGCGCCATGCTCATGACGATGGCGCGGGCCTACCTGCACCACGCCTTCGAGCGGGAGTCGGCTCCCGGCGACGCGCTGAAGGCCGCGAACCGGCCCATCACGCGCGACATGCGACGGGGGCTCTTCGTCACGGCGCTGGCGGCGGTGATCGAGCCGGAGACCGGCCGGGTTCGGGTCTCCTCGGCGGGACACAAGGCCCCGCTCCTGCACTGGGTGGCCGCCTCCAAGTCCCTCCGGCAGGTCCATCCCGAGGGCATCGCCCTCGGATTCGACGCGGGGCCCGTCTTCGACCGCACGGTCCGGGAACTCGACTTCGTGCTGGCGCCCGGCGACCGCATGGTCCTCACGTCGGCGGGCGCCTTCTCGATCCAGAGTCCGGAGGGTCTCGAACTCGGCGAGAAGGGGTTCTTCGAGATCGTGGGGAAGCACGCTCCCAAGACCTCGGAGGCCTTCTGCCAGCTCGTCGGGAGCGAAGTCGACCGCTTCCGCGGCGACGTGCCGCTCGCCGACGATGTCGTGCTCCTCACCGTGCGCCGCAAGTCCGCCGGGAGCGCCGGTGGCGGAGGCTCGGCGTGAGGATCTCCGAGTTCCAGAGGCGCATCGACGCGATCTACGGCGAGCGCGATCGGAGCCGTGGACTCGCAGGAACCCACATGTGGTTCTGCGAGGAGGTGGGCGAGCTCACGCGCGCCCTGCGGCGCGACCGCGGGACGCCCGCCGACCGCGCAGCGCTCGAGGGCGAATTCGCGGACGTCCTCGCGTGGCTCGCGACGCTCGCCTCCATCGCCGGCGTCGATCTCGAGAAAGCGACCGCCGGGAAGTACGGAGAGGGATGCCCCCGGTGCGGCGCCACCCCCTGCTCGTGCTGATGGCGCGCGGGTGCGCCGACGCCGGCTCGCGCTCGGGCTCCGACGCGCGACGTCCGACCGTCTCCGGCCGTTGAGGCCGCGGTGGGTCGCGCGGCGGCAAGTGGTCCTCCGGGGCTCTTCGACGGCGAGGCGTCCCAGCGGGAGCCGGCGCGTTCCTCGGCCCGATCCGAGAGCCGTTACGCGCGCGTCGCGCTCGACCGTCCGTTCCGGGACGAGCTGACCTGGCGCGTCCCCGAGGGAATGGGCCTCGGGGCGGGGATGCGCGTCCTCGCGCCCCTCGGCCGCGAGCGCGTCGTCGGCGTCGTCGTGTCCGTCTCCGCATCGCCAGGCTGCGATCCGGCGAAGGTGCGTTCACTCCTCGCGCGGCTCGACGACGAGCCCCTCCTCACGGCCGACCTCCTGGAGCTCTCGGACCGCATCGCCGCGCACTACGCCTGCTCGCGGGGGCAGGTGCTCTCGGCGATGCTTCCGGCGCTCCTCCGGAAGGAGAGGCCCCGCCGCACGGAGACGATCGTCGTCGCGCGCGACTCCGATGCCGATCGGCTCGCCGAGCTCGAGCACCAGTCCCCCGACCGCCGA
Organism: uncultured Planctomycetales bacterium; assembly: GCA_964545855.1. Classification (GTDB taxonomy): domain Bacteria; phylum Planctomycetota; class UBA1135; order UBA1135; family JACQFD01; genus CAZJHD01. The sequence goes on along the minus strand of CAZJHD010000011.1, from coordinate 39,134 downwards.
CGCACGATGCGCGTGCTCCTGGGGGCGGGCGGGGAGGTGCCGCTCTCCGATCTCCTCCGCGCGACCAAGCTCTCCTCGTCTCCGGTGAAGACGCTCGAGAAGCACGGCTTCGTGACGCTCGTCCGCCGGCCCATCGCCCCCGACACACTGGCCGACGCGCCGGCCGTCGCGCGCAGCACGCCTCACACGCTCACGCCCGCCCAGCGCGCGGCCGTGGATGCGATCGCACGGCCGGCGGTGGAACGGCGCTTCGAGCCGATCCTGCTCTTCGGCGTGACCGGGAGCGGGAAGACGGAGGTCTACCTCCAGGCCCTGCACCGCGTCCTCGAGGCGGGACGGTCGGCGCTCGTCCTCGTCCCGGAGATCTCCCTCACGCCGCAGACCCTGGAGCGATTCCGAGCGCGCTTCGGCGAGGTCTCCGTCCTGCACAGCCACCTCGGCGACTCGGACCGGGCCGCGCAGTGGCGCCGCATCCGTTCGGGCGGCTCGCGCATCGTCGTGGGCGCCCGATCCGCCGTCTTCGCGCCTCTCGCCGACCTGGGTCTCGTCATCGTCGACGAGGAGCACGAGCCGTCCTTCAAGCAGGCGTCGGTACCTCGCTACCACGCCCGCGACGTGGCCCTCGTGCGAGGCCAGCTCGCCCGCGCCGCCGTGGTGCTCGGGAGCGCCACGCCGAGTCTCGAGTCGTGGAGCCGCGCCCAGGCGGGCCGCATGCAGCTCGTCCGGCTGCCGGAACGGGTGGCGGGGGGTGTCCTCCCGGAAGTTCGCATCGCCGATCTGCGCAAGGAGCGTGCGCGGGAGATGCGGCTCGGAGCGGCCGTGCCGATCACGCGGGTGCTCCGCGACGAGGTGCGCAAGGCGCTGGAGCGCAAGGAGCGCGTGATCCTCTTCTTGAACCGGCGAGGCTTCGCGCCGGCGTTCTGGTGTCCCTCCTGCTCGGCGACTCTGCGGTGCGAGAGGTGCTCCGCGTCGATGGCCTACCACCGGCGCATCGGACGGCTCGTCTGCCACCTCTGCCACCGCGAGCGGACGCGGCCCACGGAGTGCCCCTCCTGCGGCGTCGAGGGTCTGAAGCTGGTGGGGGCCGGAACGGAGCGCATCGAGCAGGTGGTCCTCCGCGCGTTCCCCACGGCCCACGTCGCGCGCATGGACTCGGACACGACCGTGGCGCGTGGCAGCCACGAGGAGATCCTGAGCCGGTTCCGCAGCGGCGAGGTGGATCTCCTCGTGGGGACGCAGATGATCGCCAAGGGGCTCGACGTCCCCGAGGTGACCGTCGTGGGAGTCGTCGACGCCGACGCGACCCTGCACGTCCCGGAGTTCCAGTCCTCGGAGCGCGCTTTCCAGCTCGTGGCGCAGGTGGCGGGGCGCGCGGGGCGCAGCGAGCGGCCGGGCATCGTGATCGTCCAGACGTCGCTCCCGGACCACCCGGCGATCCACTGCGCCGCGCGCCACGACTTCGAGACCTTCGCGAAGGGCGAGCTCGCCGACCGGAGGCGTTTCCGATACCCGCCCTACGTCCGACTCGTGCGCATCCTCGTCGAGGCGCGCAACGACGAGGCCGCGCGGCGCGCCATCGAGTCGGCGGCGCAGCCGTTCCGAGATCGTCCGCGGAAGGGCATCGAGTGCCTCGGTCCGCAGCCGGCGCCCATCGAGACCGTGAAGGGGCGCACGCGCTGGCACTTCTTCCTGCGCTGCAACCCGCCGGAGGCGATCCGATCCATCCGGGAAGACCTCCGCGATCTCGCGGCCCGCTCGCTCCCTGGGGGCGTGCGCGCCGCCGTCGACGTCGACCCGTTGTCGACGCTCTGAGCCACGGCTCGAGCGCTCGCGCCCGCCGCGCGACGATTCTCGGGACCGGCTCGCTCGGGTTGCGGACTCGGCCCGCGAGGTGGAAGACCGAGGGCGACTGCGCCGCGACGTCCGGCATCCCGATCGCTCCCGTGGCCGGACTCACGGCGCGGCGGTAGCCTCGCGGGACCCGCTACCGACCGAGGCACAGGACCATGCCGTCCACGTCGACTCGTCTCGCCGCCGCCACCCGCCACCTCCTCGCACCGCTCTGCGCGCTGGCGGTCGCGACGGCGCCGGCCTTCGCCACTTGGTCGATCGTTCTCGTCGACACGAGCACCGGCGAAGTGGCCATCGGGCAGGCGACCTGCCTCGCGAGCTTCAATCTGCAGCCGGCGAGTGCCGTGGTCTTCGTCGGCAAGGGCGCCGGTGTCCGGCAGGCGCTCGTCGACGGGGGGCTGAACGCGCAGGCCCTCTATCAGGGCTTCCAGAACGAGACCCCGCTCGCCTCGATCCTCTCGCAGATCGCGGGACAGGATGCCGGGCTCCAATCGCGGCAGTTCGGGATGGTGGCGCTCTACGGCGGCGGCGACGCGCTCACCTTCACTGGCGCGAACACGAACGCCTACAAGGGCGGAGTCACGGGGCAGACGGGAACGCTGCGCTACGCCATCCAGGGGAACATCCTCACGGGAGCGCCGGTGATCCTGATGGCGGAGGCGGCGGTCCTGAACACGCCGGGAGACATGGCCGCGAAGCTGATGGCCTCGATGAAGGCGGCGGCGGCGATGGGGGGAGACGGCCGCTGCAGCTGCAGCCCCACGGCGCCGACGAGCTGCGGCGCGCCGCCGCCCAACTTCAAGAAGTCCGCGCACGTCGGCTACATGCTCATCGCGCGCATCGGCGACACGAACGGCCCCTGCATCCCGGCGGGCGTCGGGTGCGCGTCCGGCAGCTACTACATGGGTCTCACCTACATCGGCGGCGTGCTGGACCAGGATCCCGTCCGCAAGTTGGAGATCGCCTACACGGCGTGGCGCGCCGGCTGGGTCGGCCACGCCGACGCGATCCGCACGACCGCCGGATTCGACGTGGTTGGCCTGAAGGCCGACGGAGTCTCGACGGGCCATCTGGATCTGCAGCTCGTGGATCTCGACGGCGGCGCCATCACGCAGGGCGGCGCCTCGGTCGTCGTCACCCACGATGCCGGGAGCGCGGGAAGCTCCGCCATCGGGGTCGTGCAGGACCTCGGCAACGGCTCCTACCGCGTGCCGGTCACCGCCGGAGCGAGCCCGGGGATCGACCGATTCCGCGTCGTCGTGAACGACGGGAAGGGGAACGTCACGCTCTACCCATCGCCGGAGCTCGCGATCGGTGCCGCCTGCACCGCCTACGGCGCCGGCTCGCCCGGAACGGGCGGGGCGGTCCCGGTGCTCGGCTGCGACGAGCCGCCCCTCGTCGGGAACTCCGACTTCGGGCTGCCCCTCGACATGGCGCTGCCGGGCGCGGCCGCCGTGCTCGCCGGCTGCGCGTCCGCGGCTGCGGTGCCCTTCTTCCAGCCCGGCGACATCCTCGTCGACCTGAATCAGCTGGAGTTCGTCGCGGGCCCGGTCTCCGCGGACGCGAACGGAAAGGCGCGATTCGCCGCACCCATTCCACCGGACCCGCAGCTCTCGGGGCGGACGTTCTGGGTGCAGACCTACGTCCTCGATGGGGGCGCGACCGTCGGCCTCAGCGCGAGCCAGGGGCTCGAGATCGAGGTGCTCTAGGAGTTTGCGCCACGGGGGCGGACCGAGCGCCGAGCGGGCGCGCCGGTCCGTCGAGCGTGGACCTCGGGCGGTGCAGGCGCCATCCTCCTCGCCCCCCGGCCGTTCCCTCGAACGGCGAACCCACGCGTGAACGAAACCGCACCGCCTCGCTGGGCGCTCCACCGCCGGCTCTATCTCTGGGTCCTGAGCCTCGCCCAGTCGAAGCACAGCTCCGGAGCGCTCTTCGGCCTCTCCTTCGCCGAGTCGAGCTTCTTCCCGATTCCGCCCGACCTGCTGCTCATGCCGCTCGTGCTCGGAAGGCCGGATCGCTGGATCCGATTGGCGGCCCTCTGCTCGATCGCCTCGGTGCTCGGCGGAATCGCGGGGTATTTCATCGGCTGGAGCGTCTGGCACCAGATCGACGAATTCGTCTTCTCGCTCCACCTGCCGGGCCTGAACCCCCAGAACTTCGACAAGGTCGGCGGCTACTTCGACCAATACAGCTTCTGGATCGTGTTCGCCGCGGGCTTCACGCCCATCCCCTACAAGGTGATCACGATCAGCGCGGGTCTCTTCGCGCTCTCGCCGTCCGTCGCGAGCCCCTGGGCGTTCTTCGGGGTCTTCGTCGTCGCGTCGGCGCTCAGCCGCTCGGCGCGGTTCTTCCTCGTGGCGTGGCTGTGCGGACGATTCGGTCCTGCCGTGCTGCCCTTCATCGACCGGCACCTCGGCTGGCTCTCGATCGCCTTCGTGGTGCTGCTCGTCGCCGGATTCCTCGTCCTGAAGGCCTTCTGAGGAGGACCCGAGCCGGCCTCACGGCTTGCGATCGGGCTGCGCGCGCGCGAACTCGTCCCCCGGCAGATAGGCCGGGAGATCGCGTCGATGGGCGAGGTCGAGGGCCACTTCGAGGCAGAAGCGGCCGATGACGGCGGGCGGCCGCAGGTCGAAGCCGGCCTCGTAGTGATCGGCGGGCCGGTGGTAGCGGAGCTTGCGGTACTCCGCCTCCCGGCGCTCTCCCGCGTCCTCCGCCTCGCCTCGATAGAGCCGGCCTGCGTTCACGCTGATCGCGGGAACGCCGATCTTCGCGAAGCTGAAGTGGTCCGAGCGGAAGAAGTACCCCTGCTCGGGATGGCGATCGGGGACGACTCCGAGATCGAGGGCCGCCGCGGCTCTTTCCACGTCGGAGCGCAGCGTGGAGCGGTCGTAGCCGAGCGGAGCGATCTCCGCCGGCTCCCCGACGAGCGGCAGCCCGTCGACGTTCACGTTCGCGACGATCCGCCCAGGAGGCACCGTCGGGTTGCGCGCGTAGTGCTGCGAGCCGCGCAGTCCGCCCTCTTCGGCCGTCACCCACGCGAACAGCGCCGTTCGCGGCGGACGCTCCGGCAGCGCGGTCCACAGACGCGCGATCTCGAGGAGCGTCGCGCATCCGCTCGCGTTGTCGACGGCGCCGTTGTAGATCGCGTCGCCGTTCTCGGGCGTGGCGACGCCCAAGTGGTCGTAGTGCGCCGTGAAGACGATCACGTCCATGGCGCGCTCGAGATCGGCGCCGGGAGCGAGCGCGAGGACGTTCTTGGTCTCGATGGCGCGCGTGTTCGCCTCGAGCCGCGCCGAGGCGACGAGCGCCGTCCGGACCGCGCGGAAGCCGCGCTTCTCCGCGCGCGCGATCAAGTCGTCGAGGTCCATGCCGACCCGCCCGAGCGCCTCCCGCGCCGCCGCCTGCTGCACCCAGGCCGCCATGCGCAGAGCGCCCTCCGCCGGCGGAGGATAGGGCCGCTCCCGGCCCCAGGAATTGCGGACGACCGACCAGCCGTAGCCCGCCGACTCGTCCGTGTGCACGAGGATCGCTCCCACGGCTCCCTGCCGCGCGGCCTCTTCGTACTTGTAGGTCCATCGGCCGGAGTAGGTCAGCGCGGGGCCCCCGAAGAGCGTGGGATCGTCGCGGCCGGGCTCGTTCGCGAGCAGGAGGACCACCTTCCCCGCGACGTCGACGCCCGCGTAGTCGTCCCATCCGTTCTCGGGCGAGACGATGCCGTACCCAGCGAAGACGACGGGGGCGTCGATCGACGTTGCCGCCGCGAGGGTCTCGTCCGTGGCGACGAAGTCCTCGAGGAGGCGAAGTGCGGGACCCTTCGCGTTGGGAGCGTCGAAGCGCAGCGTGCTGCCGACCTTCGTCTCGATCCCGACGAGCGGGACTGCTTGGTACCAGCCTCCGTCGTCGCCGCTGGGCTGCAGTCCGAGGATCTTTGCCTGGGTCGCCAGGTATTCGGCCGCGAGGTCGCCACCGCGGGTGCCCGGCGCGCGTCCCTCCAGGAGATCGTGCGCGAGGAACTGCAGATGGGGGCGAATCCTCTCCGGATCGAGCTGGGGCGCTCGGGGCGCCGCGCTCGCCTCGACGGCGCTCTGGAGGAGGGGAGCGGCGAGCACGAGGAGGAGACTCGAGTTCGACATGGCACCGGACAGGGGGACGTTCGGCGCGAACGCGGTGGACGACGCGCCGAGGTGGCTCTTCGAGGTCGAGGGAGGATCGATGCCGGAGCTCAAACGATCTCGCCCGCCGCGGCTCCAACGCCCGCACTCGAGTGTTGCCGGCAGACACTCCGATGCCGCAGGGCCGCGGACGAGAGCCCCGAGCGACTCGGATCAGGCGCGGCTCTCGATCAGATCGCGGAAGCGACGGAACAGGTATTGGGCGTCGCGAGGGCCCGGCGAGGCCTCGGGATGGTATTGGACGGAGAAGACGGGGAGCTCGCGGTGTCGAATCCCCTCGATCGAACCGTCGTTCAGATTGCGGTGCGTCACCTCGAGGTCGGGAAGCTTGTCCGCGACGACCTCGTAGGAGTGGTTCTGCGACGTGATCTCGATCTTCTCGGTCTTCAGATCCATCACCGGGTGGTTCGCGCCGTGGTGGCCGAAGGGCATCTTCCGCGTCTTCGCGCCGAACACGTGGCCGAGGATCTGGTGGCCGAGACAGATCCCGAAGATCGGGATGCGCTGCTCGGCGAGCGCGCGGATCTTCGGAAAGACGTGCGTCACGGCGCTGGGATCGCCGGGGCCGTTCGAGAGGAAGACGCCGTCGGGACGCGTCGCGAGGACCTCGGCGACGGACGCCGTGGCCGGCACGACGGTGACGTCGAACCCCGTCTCCACGAGCCCGCGAAGGATGTTGCGCTTCACGCCGAAATCGAAGGCGACGACGCGGTAGCGCGGCGACGGCGGGTCGCTCGGCGTTCGATCGTCGAGCTGGACGAAGCCGTCGGACCATTCGTAGGTCTTCTCGCAGGTGACCGTCGTCGCCAGGTCGATCCCGTCGAGCCCTGGAGCGCACCGCACCTTCTCCAGGAGCGAGGCCTCGTCGAGATCGATGGTGGAGACGATGGCGCGGACGACGCCCTCGCGGATGCGGAGCGTGATCGCGCGCGTGTCGACGCCTTCGATGGCGACGACGCCGTGTCGCGCCAGGTAGTCCGGGAGGGGCTCCCGGCTCCGGAAGTTGCTCGGCTTCCAGCACATCTCCCGGACGACGAAGGCCTCCAGGAACGTGGAGCGGCTCTCCTCGTCCTCGGGCGTCGTCCCGTAGTTGCCGATGAGCGGGTAGGTCATCACGACGGACTGCCCGCGATAGGAAGGATCCGTGAGGATCTCCTGGTAGCCGGTCATGGCCGTGTTGAAGACGAGTTCGCCGATGCGCTCGCCGACCGCACCGCAGGCGCGGCCGCGGTAGACCTGGCCGTCCTCGAGAACGAGCATCGCGGGTCCGGACTGCGACATGGTCTCCAACATACCCCGGGACGGGCCCTTTCCCGGCTCCTCAGCCCCGGTTGATGAGACCCGCCAGATAGCCGGCCCCGAATCCGTTGTCGATGTTCACGACGCCGACGCCGGCGGCGCAGGAGTTGAGCATCGTGAGGAGCGGCGCGAGCCCCTCGAAGCTCGCGCCGTATCCGACGCTCGTCGGCACGGCGATGACGGGTCGCGACACGAGGCCGCCCACGACGGAGGCGAGGGCGCCCTCCATTCCGGCGACGACGACGACGACGCGGGCGCGGCGCAGGGTCGGGAGCACGCCGAGCAGGCGATGGAGTCCGGCGACGCCGCAATCGACGGCGACCTGGACCCGCGCGTCGAACATCTCGGCGGTCACGCGGGCTTCCTCCGCCACCGGGATGTCGGTGGTTCCGGCCGTCACGATCGCGACGAGCCCCCGTGGCCGCGGTGCGCGGCTCCGTCGCACCACGATGGCGCGGGCTTCCTCGATCCATCGCGCCCGGGGAAGCACCGCCGCGACGGCGTCGTAGGCGTCCTTCGTCGTGCGCGTCACGAGGACGCGATCCGAGCGCTTCGCGACCTCCTGGGCGAGCCGCGCGATCTGTCCGTTCGACTTCCGGAGTCCGAGGATCACCTCCGGGAATCCGCACCGGAGCTCGCGATGGTGGTCGAGGCGCGCGAAGCCGAGATCGCCGACCGCTTCCGCCCGGATGTGCTCGGCGGCCTCATCGGCCGAGACCTTGCCCGCGCGGACGCGCCCGAGGAGAGCGCGGAGTTCCTTCGGATTCATCGCGCGCGCGCGCTTGCGTCCGACGAGCCGTTCGGGAGCGCCCCGAGATCGAGTCCGGACCGCACGCCGGAGAGGAAGAGCGCCGAACCTAGGCCCGCGATCATGGCGGCGTTGTCGGCGCACAGGGCGGGCCGCGGCACGCGCAGACCCCGGCCGTCCTCGGCGCAGAGATCCGCCATGCGCTCCCGAAGTCTCCGGTTGCAGGCGACGCCGCCGCCCACGAGGACCGTCTCCGCCCCGCGCGAGCGAGCCGCGGCATGCGTGACGCGCGCGAGGTGCTCGACGGCCGCGTGCTGGAATCCGGCGGCGAGGCTCGCCGCCTCGTCGGCCGAGATCTCGCGCGGCACCGCGGCGCCGGGCGGGCGGACGCGGTAGCGCACGGCCGTCTTCAGTCCGCTGAAGGAGAAGTCGAAGGGTCCGTCGCCGGCGCGCGGCGTCTTGAAGCCCGCGGTTCGAGGATCGACGCCCGCGGCCACGCGCTCGATGGCCGGCCCTCCCGGGTATCCGAGGCCGAGGAGCGCCGACACCTTGTCGAAGGCCTCGCCGGCGGCATCGTCGAGGGTCGAGCCGATGGCTTCGAAATCGGCGGGGCTCCGATAGTCGTAGAGCGCCGTGTGGCCGCCCGATGCGACGAGCGCGATGGCCGGGAGCACGACGGGGTCGCCCTCCATGGTGGCTGCGTAGATGTGGGCGGCGAGGTGGTCCACGCCGACGATCGGCAGTCCGTGGAACCAGGCGAAGGACTTCGCCGCCGTGAGCCCGACGAGGAGCGATCCGATGAGACCGGGCCGCGTCGTGACCGCCACGGCATCGAGGTCCTCCGGGGCGACGCCCGCGTCACGCAGGGCCGCTTCGATGGCAGGGACGATCGCGAGGAGATGGCTTCGGCTCGCGATCTCCGGCACGACGCCCCGGTAGGGAGCGTGCAGGCTCGCCTGGGAGGCGACGAACGACGAGAGTACGGCCCGACCGTCGCGCACGACGGCGGCGGCGGTCTCGTCGCAGGAGCTCTCGATGCCGAGGACGAGCGTCATGGCTTGGCAGCCTGTGGCAGAAGTGCTCCGCGGAGCGAGCGCGAGCCCCATTGCAGGGACACCGCGCCGATCGGCGCGAGGCGCGCGCCGCAGACGTAGATAGGAGCCAGCGTTACCAGGAACGGGGGGAGAGGACGCGCAACGACGCGCCGGGCGGCGAGGCCCGTAGCTCTGCTCGGAGGTCTTCTGCCACCGGCTGTTGGCCGCGCATGATAGCGGCGGCGCGCGCAGTGCTCGGTCAGCGCGCCGTGATCGCACGATCGGGGGGACGGCGTCCCGCGAGGAGATCGAGGGCGATGCCCAGGGCGGCGTCGCCCGCGTCGTCGGGCTCGGGCATCCCGTGCTCGCGACGGAGCGCTCGCACCGCTTCCCGGTAGGGCTCCGGCGTGTCGTAGGCAGTCGCCTGGGCCCGGAGCCGCCGTCGCTCGGCGTCGTCCACGCCCACGAGGAGATCGGGAGGGATGCCGCCCGATCGGGGATCGCTCCGAGCGCTCCTGGAGGGGCGCTCGAGGCTGCGGCCCGCGGGCGTCTGGTAGTGGGCCGTCGTGAGCTTCACGACGGCGCCATCCGTCTTGAATCGATGCACGCTCTGGACCGTGCCCTTCCCGTAGGTCCTCTCGCCGACGAGGACCGCGGCTCGGTGATCGCGCAGCGCGCCCGCGAAGACCTCCGCGGCGGACGCGGTCTCGGCGTTCACGAGGAGCACCAAGGGCAAGCCACGGTCGGTGGCCTCCTCGGGTCGAGCGACGTGGACGGTGTCCTCGTGGCGCCGCTGCAGCCGGTAGATCGATCCGGACGCGACGAATCGGTTCGCGAGCGCCGCGGCGGCGTCGAGCACTCCGCCGCCGTTGAAGCGCAGGTCGATGACGAGGGACCGAAGCCCCTCCGATCGAAGCCGGAGCAGGGTGTCGTCGAACTCCCCGACGGTCTCCTCCGTGAACGACCCGAGGGCGAAGGCTGCGACGCCGCTCGCGGCGTCGAGCCAGCGCACGCGGCGGATCGACGGATCGCGCAGCGCGGTCCGGACGATCGAAGTGGTTCGGGGTGCAGAGCCCCCCGGCACGACGAATTCGGCTTGCAGGAGAGTGCCCTCCGGTCCGCGGATGGCGGCGGAGATCTCCTCCCGCGTGAGCCCGGACACGGGCTGGCCGTCGAGCGCGACCAGGATCGATCCCGGCACGAGTCCCGCCGCCTCCGCTGGCGAACCCGGCTGCGGGAAGAGCACGCGGAGGGCCGTCCCATCGTCGGGAGAGAGGACGACGCCGATCCCGACGAAGCGCCCGGAGGAGTCGCGCTCGAGCGAAGCTGCCTCGTCACCCGTGAAGTACCCCGAGTAGGGATCGAGGCCCGCGAGCATCCCGCGGATCGCGTCGCGCAGGATCTCGTCGCGATGCACCGGATGGACGAACCCTTCCTCGATCAACTCCTGAACGACCACCTGCCGTGCGAGGCCTCGGTCTCTCACCGTGCGCCTGGTCGCGAGGACGCCGAGGAACGCGACCGACAGCAGGGCCATCAGGAAGCTCGACCCCGCGAGGGCGATCGGCACGGAGGGCATCCACGAACGGAGGAGCGGGCGGGATCGCATTGGAGGCGAAGCGTCGCTCCGAGACACCCCCGACGCGAGGATCGTCCGCCGCCGCAGCGGCCACCGGTCGGGGCGTGTCCCCGCCGGAAGACACGGCCCCACGGGGAGGAATGGGGGGCTCGGGCTCAAAGGTCCACCCCGCCGATACTTGGCCCAGGGCCGGCTCCGGAGGCGGGCTGGCCCGCCATTTGTCCCCCGAATCCCCTGCCATGCGCTCTCTTCTCCTGGGTTCGTCGCGGTTCGTGCCCGTCCTGGCACTGATCGGCGCGGCCAGTGCCGGCGCGGCGCTCGCCCAGGAAACCTCTCCGCCGAGGATCCCCGAGCCGCAGGCGGAGCGCCCCGATGGAGCGGTCTCGAGAGCCCCGGTTCCGCGCAACCGATACAGCGACGCGAAGCCGGTCACCCTCGAGCGCTTTCGAAGCGTCTTCGCGTCGTTCGATCTCGACAACGATGGCAGCGTCAGCAAGAGAGAGGCGCGTGCCGGCGCGATGTCGACCGACCAATTCCGCGACCACGACCTCGACGGAGATCGCACGATCACGCTGGAGGAGTTCGATCTCTCCTACGGCAAGGAGATCCAGGCGCGCGGACAGTTCCTGGAGTACGCCCTCGCAGCGCGCATCGCCGGTCTCGAGAAGCTGGCGAAGGAGCGTCGCTGGACGCTCCCCGATCCGAAGCGCTTCGCAACGCGCGCGTCGCTTCCGCTGCCGGCCGATGCGGCGACCAGACCGGGTCCCGAGCCTGCATCTCGTGGGACGGGGACGGAGTCCCGTGGGACGGGGACGGAAGGAGCCTCGGAGTCGAGGCCGAGCGCCGTCGTACGCGGCTATCCACGTGCTCTTCCTCCGCGATCCTCGGGGTTCGATGCGAAGGGCGCGGAGAAGCCCGCCGCCGATTCGAGCGTGGGACGCGTGCCCGGCGTCGCTCCCGTGCCACGCGTCGAGCCGGCGAAGCCCGAACCAGCGATCGCTCCCCGTCCGAACGTCCGACCGATCGGGAAGGAAGCGCCCGCCGCGGGAATTCCTTCTCCGCGTCCCGTGAGGAAAGTCGAGCCGAGCCCGCTGCCGACGCCGACCCCTCGGCCTGCTGCGAAGCCCCCAGTCGGGACGCCGCGCGGCTGACAGGGGCGCCGCAGGGATGGCCGTCAGCGATCGAGCCGACGAATCGTGCGCGCGACGAAGTAGGCGATGAGGAAGGGAGCGGCCATGAAGAGGCCGTAGACCGTCATCGTCGCGGGGCCGAAGCGGTCGCCGATGCCGCAGGTAGGGCAGGCGAGCGCCGTCGACGGTGCGAGAGCGAGTGCGATCGCGAGCATGGCGGCCGGACGCAGCCGGCGACAGGCGCCGCGAGCGAGCGAGGAGAGCGTCCGAGGAGGCATGAGGAGATCGTGTCGGAGCATCGAGGCCACGTCGTGGTCGTCCCTCAGGCGACGTGCCCGGAGAACCAGTAGCGGTAGAAGACTTCCGCGCAGAGCATCAGCGCGTAGAAGCCCGCGATCGCCGGAAGGACGGCGATGAGCTTCAGCCACTTGGTCTCGAACTTGAGGTGCATGAAGAAGAGCCCCACGAGACCCGCCTTCACGATGGAGAGCGCGTAGAGCGCGGTGCTCGACCAGTGGGGCATGAAGGCGCCGAAGAGGCTCGCGGTCACGACCTTCCCGTCGCCGTACTTGTGCGCTATGAGCGGGATCGCCACCTCGATGATCGTGAGCACGAGGAGGGCGAGGAAGACCTTGAAGTAGAGCTTGCGATCGTGGCCGGATGCGGACATGGGAGAACGAGGGCACCTGCGCCCCGCGTGGATCGGACGGGGCTCAGATCAGGTAGATGAACGTGAAGACGAGGATCCAGACCAGGTCGACGAAGTGCCAGAAGAGCCCGCCGATCTCGAGGAGGTTGTAGTAGCCCGGCGTGATGTCCTTCTGACCCATCCCCTTGACGAAGAGGGTCCAGAGGTAGATCACGCCGGTCGTCACGTGCATCCCGTGGAAGCCGGTGATGACGTAGAAGGTCGACGCGAAGTTGTCGGGCGCGCCGGCGAAGATCCAGGAGGCGTCCGCGTTCGCCGGGCGCTCGATGCCCCAGAGCTTCACGCCCTCGTGGATCAGATGGGAGTACTCGTAGTACTGGATCCCGAGGAAGGTCATGCCGCCCACGGCCGTGAGTGCGAGCCACTGCAGCATCTTCCCCTTGTTGTTCTCGGCGGCCGCGGCCAGCGAGAGCACCATGAAGAGGCTGCTGACGATGAGGAGGAAGGTGGCGACGGCCGTCAGATTGATGCCGAGGAGCTTCTGCGGGTCGGGCCACTGGTTGTTGGCCATCCGGAGGTAGCCATAACCGAGGAGCAATCCGGCGAACGTGAGGCCGTCCGTGACGAGGAAGATCCACATCGCGATCTTTCCGTTCGTCGCGGTCCCGAAGTCGCGGTCGATCGGTCCGGAGTGGCCGTGGCCCCCGTGCGAAGCGGGGGCGGCGTGGGTCGTGGCGTGCGCCTGGGACATCGTGGGTCGTGGAGTCGTCGGGGGATTCGGAGAAGGTGCGAGAGTCGCGCGGCGGCTACTTCTTCGGGAGCTCCGTCGCGCGGAACAGCACGTAATACATGAGGACGAACGCGAGCCCTGTCGCCAGCACCAGCACCAGGATCGTCGAGACGTATCCTCGCGTGCCGAAGAAGATGAAGTAGGGCAGTGCGCAGAGGAACGTCAGCCAGATAGAGACTTTCCACATCGTTGGATTCGATCGGTCGGCGTTCGAGTAGCGGTTCGTGGGATCTGGGCTGTTCGGTGTTTCTGGATGCGCGATCGACGGATCAGCGGCTCGAGCTCGGCGGTTCATCCGACAGGGGAGGTCCCTGGGGAGCGATCTCGAGATTCGCGATCAAGCCCATGTCGCGCATCAGGCGATCGAGGCTCCGATCGTCGATCCCGAAGGAGCCGCGAACCCAGCCCTCGCCGTCCACCAGCACGAGCTGCTCGCCGTGAGCGACGTCGAAGAGCGTGCTGGCGGCATCGCTCGACGCGACCTCGTGGTCGCACGACTCGCCGGGCGCATGCCCATGATCGTCCTTCCCCATGCCCAGCTGGAATCCGTCCATGACGAGGGACCGGACGTCCTCCAAGGAGCCGCCGAGGAAGGTCCAAGAGGCCGAGTTCGCGCGCGCCTTCTCGGCGTAGGCGCGGAGCTTCTCGGTCGTGTCTCCTCGCGGGTCGACCGTGATCGACACCAGGTGGAACGCTCCCTTCAGGTTGCGCGCTCGGTACTGCACCCTTTGCATCGCGGCCGTGAGCTTCGGGCAGACGCCCGAGCAGCTCGTGTAGACGAAGTTGGCGACCCACACCCGGCCGCGAAGCTGCGTCGAGCCGAAGGGGCGGCCGGCCTCGCTCACCAGCGAGAACTCGGGGAGCCGATGGAGGCGCGCAGGAGAGTCCGGGAGGTCCACGGAGAACGCCTTCACGAGCGGGAGCGCCGTCGCGAGAGAGACGACGGCGATCCAGACGAGCCTCCGGCCCGCCAGATCGGCGATGCGCCGCTGCAGGGGGCCCGGAGTGCGGGTCGCGGGATCGTGCGTCATCTCGTCTCGTCGGAGGGAGTGCGGAGAGGTCCGCTCAGCGCAGCTTGGCCCAGAAGGCGGAGCGCTTCGCATCGTCGTGCTTCAGGGCGATCAAGGTCTCGACGTAGTGCACGAGCGCCCAGAGCTCGTTCTCGTCGATGGAGCCCTTCCACGTCGGCATGGCCGTTCCCCCGATGCCGGCGGCGATCGCCAGGTAGAGATCCTCGCGTGCTCTTGCGACCTGCGCGGGGTTCTTGCCCTCGACCTTCGCCACGGAACGGAGCTCGTGCCAAGTGAAGTCGGGCGGCACGATGTTCACGGGCTCGCCATCGAGCATGTAGCTGCTGTCCTTGGCGACCGACCAGTGCGCATCGGGACGCGCCGTGCCCGGCTCCTTGCCCTGCGCAACCAGAAACTCGTTCACCTTGTCCTGCGACACGTAGGCGGGGTGGCACTGGGAGCACTGCGTCTTCGTGTGGTAGAGGTTCTCGCCGAGGGCGATGGCCTCGGCGCGCTGCGCCTCACTGAAGGGGTCCTTCGAGGTCTCGATCGCTTCCGCGGGCGCCTCGTCGCGCCAGCGCGGGGACATCGTCTTGATGTACTGGATCACGTCCGTCAGGCGCTGATCGGAGATGTCCCACGGGAGCATCGCGGAGCCGTGAAGTCCGTTCTTCACCGTGCGCATCAGGTCCGCGTCGCGCGGAAGCTGATTGGCCTGCACGGCCGCGAACTTGAACACGACGAAGGGGACGGCGAAGTTCCGCGGCGGAGGCACGAGGCCGCGCGCCGACCATCCCTTCCCGTCTCCCTGCCGCCCGTGGCAGGAGGCGCAGTAGGTCAGGTAGGTCTCGCGTCCGCGGTTCAGGGCATCGGCCTTCACCGTCACGGCGCCTTCGGCGAACTTCACTTCGTCGACGGCCTCCGTCTCCCAGACGACGTCGCCGTAGCGATCGCGCTTCGGCTCCCCCGACGCGGTCTTCACGGGGATGCGCTCACCATCGTCGTCCCACTTCACGTGCGGGAACTTGACGGGAGCGAACATCGGCTCGCATGCGGCGAGGCCCAGAGCCAGGCCGACTCCGGCGAGGAGGGACACTCGCAGAACGCTCTTGGAGGGAAACATCGTCATGTCGGCTGCAGAGGAGATGGGTCGGCCGCCGCTGACCGGCGCCCGAGAAGAGCAAGAAGGAGCCACGGGCTGCTAGAGCAGGTACACCACGACGAACGTCGCGAGCCACGCGACGTCGACGAAGTGCCAGAAGGTCGCCGTCGCGTCGAGACGGATGCGCGAGCGAATGCTCGGAGCCGCGCCTTCGGTCGACGCAATGGGAAGCACCCAGATGAGCAACGCGAGCCCCGCCAGCACGTGCAGTCCGTGGAACGTGGTGATCGCGTAGAAGAGACCCTGGTACGTCCCGTCCGTGATCGTGATCCCGGATCGCCAGAGCTCGACCCACGCGTGGAGCTGCAGAGCGAGGAACCCCGATCCGAGCAGCATGCACACCGCGAGCATCGGCTTGAGGGCGGCCCGGCGGCCGGATCGGAAGGCGCGCACGCCGCGATGCAGCGCGAGACTGCTCGCGACGATCAGCAGAGTGTTCGCCCAGCCGAGCCAATGCACGTAGGACGGCATCGGCGGCTGGCCGGGGGGAGGCCAGACCTCCTCCCGCAGACGGAGCACGCCGTAGGCGAAGAAGAGCGTCAGGAAGACCATGCCCCAGGACGCGAGGAAGACGATCATCCCCACCCGCGCGTCGACTTCTCGTCGGTCGGACGGCAGGGTCATGGAGGGGATCGAAGCCCGCGCGGCCATGCTCGTCAGGAGGGGAGTTCCTCGGACTGTCCGAGCCAGTCCTTCCCCTTGACCTTCGGATTGTTGAACTCGTGCGGGCCGTGGCGCACGACGGGGATCGTGTCGTAGTTGTGATGAGGCGGCGGCGACGGAATCGACCACTCGAGAGTGCCCACTTCCCACGGATTCGCGGACGCCTTCTTCCCGGCGACGAGGCTCTGGAAGAAGTTGATCACGAAGAAGAACTGGGCCGCTCCCAGGGCGAGCGCGGCGATGGTGATCCACTGATTCATCCCGTGCAGCGGCCTGAGGTACGAGTATTCGTCGATGCTCGGAATCCGGCGGTGCATTCCCGAGTAGCCGACCGTGAGCATCAGGCAGAAGAGGACCGTCAGCGGGACGATGGACGTCCAGAAGTGCAGCTTCCCGAGGGTCTCGTTCATCATTCGGCCGAAGAGCTTCGGGAACCAGAAATACAGGGCCGCGAAGGAGCCGAAGAGAACGGCCGCCGCCATCGTCAAGTGGAAGTGGCCGACCACGAAGTAAGTGTCGTGGAGATAGAGATCCGTGCCGATGGCCGCGAGGTAGAGACCGGTGAGGCCACCGAGCCCGAACACGAAGACCACGCCCATCGCGAAGAGCATCGGCGACGTGAGCCGGATCGATCCGTGCCAGAGCGTGTGCAGCCAGTTCAGGAAGAAGATCTCGGCGGGGATGCTGATGATCATCGTGAGCGTCATGAAGCTCTCGCTGAGCATCGGCGTCATGCCGGTCGTGAACATGTGGTGCCCGTAGACCACCGCGGAGAGGATCGTGATCGCGGTCATCGACAGCGCCGTGACCCGGTATCCGAAGGCGGGCTTGCGCGCGAAGAAGGAGAGCAGGTCCGAGACGACTCCCCAAGCCGGCAGGATGAGGATGTAGACCTCGGGATGGCCGAAGATCCAGAAGAGGTGCTGCCAGAGGATCGGATCGCCGCCCGCGCCGCTCGTCTGCGCCGCCGTGTAGAAGTGAGTTCCCACGACGCGGTCGAGCAGCATCAGGATCGCGCCGCCCGTGAGCACGGGGATGAACAGCGCGTTCAGGATCGCCGTGAGCCACATGCCCCACACGGTGAGCGGCATGTCGAACCAGCCCATCCCCGGCGCCCTCAGGCGGATCACCGTGGTGATGTAGTTGATCGCCCCCATGATCGAGGACGATCCGGCGAAGTAGATCGAGAGCAGCCAGAGCGTGTGTCCCGCGCCGGGCTGTGCCATGGCCGATGCGAGCGGCGGATAGGCGGTCCAGCCACCGGCCGAGGCGCCCCCCTGGACGAAGAAGGAGAGGCCGAGCGTCGTCGTCGCGAGCGCCATCGTCCAGAACGACAGCATGTTCAGCGTGGGGAACGCCATGTCCCGGGCGCCGATCATCAAGGGGATCGTGAAGTTCCCGAATCCGCCGATCAGCACCGGCGTGATCGCGAAGAAGATCATGATCGTCCCATGCATCGTGACGAACATGAGGTAGCGATCCGGCGAGAGGACGCCGCCCGAGTCGCCGAAGAGTAGGTGTCCCAGCACGGGGAAGGGCTCCCCCGGATAGGCGATCGTCCAGCGGATGATCATCGCCATCACGCCACCGATCAGCAGGCCGAAGAGCCCCAGACCGATGAACTGCTTCGCGATCACCTTGTGATCGAAGGAGAAGACGTACTTCCAGAGGAAGGTCGTGGGTGCCGGGTGGATATGGTCGTCCACTGAGTCGTGCTCCGTTCGTGTGCGCGGAATCTCGAGGGTTGGGGGCGGGGTCGGCGGGTCTCGACCTGGGTCGAACTCAGCGGCCCGGCGTGAGCTGGACTGCGCGGTTCTCCGGGCGCCACGTCCAGCCCCAGTGTTGCTCCGCCTTGTCCGGATCGTAGGCGAGCTCCGACCAGCGTGTCGCTTCGGCGACCCACGCCTGCCAATCGGCTTCCTTCAACACGTGGAAGTCCGCTCGCATCATGTAGTGGGCGAAGCCGCAGATCTCGGCGCAGGTCACCTCGTAGCGACCCGCCGTGCCGGGCTTCGTCTGGAACCACATGCGCGTGATCTCGCCGGGGTTCGCGTCCCGCTTCATGCGCGCGTTCGCGAGGAAGAAACTGTGGATCACGTCCTTCGACGTGATCTGGCAGTACACCTTCTTTCCCTCCGGCACTCGGAAGTCGTTGAACGTCACGATGTCGTCGGGCGTGTTGAACTCGCCATCCTCGCCGGCATAGCGGAAGTTCCACGCCCATTGCTGCGCGAGCACCTGCACGCGCACGACGTCGGGCTCCGTCTCGGGGTATTTCCAGTAGACCTCGTTCACGTCGACGTGCGATCGCCAGAGCAGCGTGCCGTCGACGACGAGGAAGATGACCGTCGAGATGCTGAGCGCGATGACCGCGTCCTTCTTCGAGTCGCCCCGGTCGTACTGTGCGTGGCTGCCCGGGCGAGCGCGGAACTTCCACGCCGCGATGATCATGATCGCCGTCATGATCACGAAGAGCACCGTGATCATCCACGTCACGAGGATGAAGAGGCTGTCGCTTCGGTGACCCTCGGTCGAGATGTCGACCGGCGGCGTCCAGATCGAGCGATCCGATTCCTGGCCGAGGGCCAGACCGGTGGCGAAGAAAGAGAGGCTTGCGAGCGCCCAGAGAAACGTGACGGCGGCTTTTCTCATGCGGAGCCCAAGGGTCGGACGGAGGGCCGCCCGCCCGGGAGATCGCCGGGAAGGGAAAAGTGGGACGTGATGGAAGAGCCGCCGGTTTCCCTCACATCGCGGCGACAGGACGCGCTTCGTCGCGTGGCGCAGGTCCTTCGGGGGACCGCCCATGGCGTGCGATGCACCGCGAGGGTGACACCGAGGGCGCGCATCGGCGACTGAGGGACCCCGGAACGCGCAGGACGAGGAGTCGCCGCAACTTCTGCGTGGGGGCGGGGCGGGAGCGTCGGACGATAGGAATCGCCCCGGGCAGTGTCAACGAGCGGAGGCGCGTTCCCCGCTCGTTCAGGAGCTCTCGGCCCTCGCGGAGCCCCTCATCGTGAGCGTCGCGATCCCTCGGGCGGAAGCAGAGGCTTCCTGCACCCCGCGACGGGGGCGATCAGTCGTCTTCGGAGAGCTTGATGACTTCGACCGGACAGGAATCCGCAGCCTCGCGGATCTTCTCGTCGAGCTCCGCGAACTGTCCTTCGGAGCCCGGCTTGATGATCGACGTCTCGCCGGCCGGGACCTCGAACACTTCCGGGCAAAGGTCTTCGCAGAGGTTGCAGGAGATGCATCCCTCTTCGATCCAGACCTTCTTGATGGGCATTGCGGCGAACCTCGGTGCGAACTCAGCGGGTGCGAGCGTGCGCGGTGACGGTGCGAGGAGAGAGAAAAGGAGTGAGAGTGAGAGCGTGAGGGGCGGCGAAAGAATGGACCCGCCAGTCGTCAGGAGCCAGCTCGACCTCGGCGGTCGGTTGGGTCGTCCGCAGACCGCCGGAACGCTCAGTGAGTACTTAGCATGTCGCACCAAAGGCGTCCAATTGGTGCGCATTCTCGTCCGGCCGCTTGGAGACCCCGCGGCGTGGGTCTCGCGTCCCCGTGCGAGGCGGCCGCCGGACGCCTCGAGGCAAAGGGTCGGCCCCGACGGGAGACCTCATGCAGGACTGCCAGAGAGCCGACTCTCGAGCTCGGCCGGAGTCGTGGCGGGGGGCGCGCAGCTTCGGCCGAGGCACACGAGCGCCGTTGCCTGCGTGGAGTCATCGGGCCCGCCGACGTCGATCGCCGGCGCTCCCGCGCCGAGGAGCCGAGCCGCCTCCGCGGAGCTCCGCCCTTCGAGGCACGCGACCGCGGCATGTCGGCGGAGGACCGCCAGCAGTGGCGCGCGGTCGTCGGAGGAGCGTCCTCCCACGACGATCGCGCGCGGATCGGGTCGGAGCCACCGGTCGACGGCGGACGCGGCCGAGGCGACGGCCAGGGGCTCCCGCGTCTGCATGGCGCGGGCGAGCGACGCGCCCAGCGCGCTCCCCACGCTGCGCAGCCCCGCGTCCTCCCGATGGCGCAGGAACCTCTCGAGGGCCCGCAGCCCGATCGCGTTCCCTGCGGTCTGACCGCCGTCCTCGAGCGGGTGGCGCGCCCAATCGGCACCGGCGATCCCCTCGGGCGGGCCCGATCGATCGCGGAGGAGTCCGGCGCCCTCGTCGAAGAACTCGCCGACCGCTTCCGCGAGGAGGCTCTCGGCCGCGTCGAGCCAAGCCTCCGAGGCCGTTCGCTCGAAGAGATGGACGCAGGCCTCCGCCGGCGCGATGCAGTCTTCGAGGAGACGCGGTGCACCCGATCCGCGGACGACGCGGCCGCCGGTGCGCTCCCGCTCGGAGAGGATGCGCGCGATGGCCCGCTCCGCGGGATCGACCCACTCGGGCCGTGCGAGGAGATGAGCCGCTTCGGCGAGTGCGGACGCCGCGAGAGCGCTCGGGGCGGGCAGCACGCGTCCCTCCACGGCCGATTCGCCACGCGCCCCGCGCGCGGCGCGCAGCCGGCGCAGCACCTCCTGCATGCGGGCACGGATCTCCTCCTCCGGGAGCCCGAGGCGGCGCGCGATCTCGCGAGGCTCGCGCCGCTCCACGAGCGGCGAGGGCGCGGAAGCCTCGGAGCCCTCGAGTTCGAACCAATGGTCCGTGAGCTCCGCGTCCTCGGCGCCGGCGGCTCGACGCAGCTCGGCGCGCGTCCAGATGAATGCGCTCCCGTTGCCCCGGGAGCCGTCGGCCGACTGGCTCCCAGCGAATCCTCCTCCGGCGTCCTGCAGCGTCTCCACCAGGAAGCGCGCCACGCCTTCGGCCGCTTCGCGGATCGTCGGCTTCGGCTCGAGTGCGTGCGCGCGAGCGAGCACGTGGAGCATCTCGGCGTTCGACGGCAGCAGCTTCTCGAAGTGGGGTTCCTCGAAGCGCTCGTCCACGGCGTAGCGATGGAAGCCGCCGCCCACGCGGTCGTGCACGGCGGCGCGGAGCATCGAGTCGATCGTCCGCAGGGCCGCGTCGCGCGCGACCGGATGTCCCCAGCGCGACGCCGCGCGGATGCAGAGGTCGAGGGGGCCGGGATGCAGGAACTTCGGGACGGCGCCGAAGCCGCCGCTCCTGCGGTCCCACTCGTCGAGGACCCCGTCGAGGACGGCGCGGGCCGGCTCGGCGGGCTGCGAGCCCTGCGCGACTCGGGCGCCGGCGACGGCCTGCGAGGCGAGGGAGTCGCGCAGCCGGCGCGACTCCGCCGCCCGCTTCTCGGGACCGCTCCGGTGGAGCTCCGACGCCCACGTGAGGATCTGCTCGAAGCCCGGTTGCGTTCCCTCGGGTCGCCGCGAGAAGTAGGTCCCCCCGAAGAAGACGCCGCCCTCCGCCGTCAGGAACGCCGTGAGCGGCCACCCGCTCGATCCGGTGAGCTGGGCCACGGCGGCCTGGTAGCGGGCGTCGAGGTCGGGCCGCTCGTCGCGGTCGACGCGCACGGGGACGAAGCGCTCCTCGATGCGGCCCGCGATCCCGGAGTCGGCGTAGCACTCGTCATCCATCACGTGGCACCAGTGGCACCACGGCGCACCGATGGAGAGCAGCACGGGGACGCCCCGTTCCTCCGCCTCGCGGAAGGCGCCGGCGCCCCAGGAGCGCCAGCGCACGCTCGCGCCCGGCGCGGCGGACTCGGAACGATCGGAGGGAGGAATGGCCACGGCGGCAGGAAGACCTGAGCGCGAGTCTGCCAGGAGCGGGCGCGGCCGCCATCGAGTCCGGGGCCGGATCCGCTCGTCCCGCGGGGGCGTCCGTCGGAGTCGCCGAGGGGAAACATCCGTTCCGCGCTGTTGAGCCGGCGGGCGCGGCGGGCGATTCTCGGGGAGACATGATCACGATCACACGACGCGTCGAGTTCTCCGCGGCGCACCGCCTCCACAGCCCCGAGCTCTCGGACGAGGAGAACGTCCGCGTCTACGGCGTCTGCAACAACCTCAAGGGACACGGCCACAACTACGCGATCGAGGTGACCGTCACCGGAGCGCTGCCGTCGCGCACGGGCATGCTGATGGACCTGAAGGACTTGAAGGAGATCCTCCAGCGGGTGATCCACGGACCCTGCGACCACAAGCACCTGAACCACGACGTGCCGATGCTGGAGGGAGTGATCCCGACGGCGGAGAACCTCGCCATCGCGTTCTGGGGCGTGATCGCTCCGGAGCTCTCCGCATTCCCGGGAGTCGTGCTGCACCGCGTGCGCGTCATCGAGTCGCGCGACAACTTCGTCGACTACGACGGGCCGGACTCGGACACGCGCTGACCCGGAGGCACGCCATGGACTCGGACGCCGCCGCCGGTCCGAAGGAGCCCGATCCGGCGCCCGATCGTCCGGATGCAGCGGGGCGTCCGATGACCGGCGCGGCGGAGGGCTGGCTCGCGAAGCCCGATTACTCCGCGGCGGCGGAGTTCTGGGAGGGGCGCTACGACTCGCGCGACCTGCGCTGGGACCTCGGCGAAGCGGCGCCTCCACTCGTCGAGTGGTTCGCGCGCCCGTCGTCGCCGCGCCCGCCTCTGCGTGTCCTCGTGCCGGGCTGCGGGAGCGGCCACGACGCGCTGCACCTCGCCCAGCGCGGATTCGCGGTCACGGCTGTCGACTTCGCAGAGGGCGCCCTCGAGCGACTGCGCCGTCGAAGACGCAGTCTCTGGATCCCGGCCGAGCTCTGCCGCGCGCTGCGAGCGGACGTCCTGCGCCTGCCGGCGCGGCTGGCGCGCTCCTTCGACCTCCTCGTCGAGCACACCTGCTTCTGCGCGCTCGACCCGGGCGACCGCGATCTCTACGTCGCCATGGCGGCGAGCGTCCTCGTGCCCGAAGGGCGCCTCGTCGGCCTCTTCTATCCCTTCCGCGCCGGAACGCCGGGCCCGCCCTTCCCCGTGAGCGAGGAGGAGATCCGGCGCCGGTTCGGCGCCGCCTTCGAGATCGTCGAGTGGGAGACGCCCGCGAGCTCCGTCGAGCGCCGACGCGGTGAGGAGCGGAGGATCGTGATGCGTCGCCGCTGAGCGGCGCGTCAGCCGCCGACGGCGCCCGGCGGCGTCTCGAGGACGACCTCCTCGGGGGCATGCGTCGCGCTCCACGCGCCCGCGATCGCCCGCGCCACGGTCTCGGGCGCGATCATGCGCGCGCGATCGTGGGGGAAGGGGATCCCGTTCCACGCGTCCGTGTCCGTCGCCCCGGGGAGGATCGTCGTGACGCGCAGCCGATCGCCCATCTCCGCGCGCAAGGACTCCGCGAGGCCGCGCGCGCCCCACTTCGAAGCGCAGTAGCCCGCGTTCCACGGGAACCCCTTCTTCGCCGCGAGGGAGAGCACGGCGATCCAGTGGGGCCCCGGAGCCCGCAGGAGCGCCGGCAGGAGGCGCAGGGTCGGCAGGAACGTCCCCGTGAGGTTCACGTCGAGGAGGTCGCTCCAGTGCGCGCGCAAGTCGGTCTCCAGCAGGGGAGCGACGCGGAAGAGTCCGGCGTTCGCGACGAGCAGATCGAGCGTGCCTCCCTCGCGATCGACGGCGGCGGCGATGGCGCGGGCCCCCTCGTCCCGCGACACGTCGGCGACGACGGGCGTCGCCGTTCCGCCGCTGGCCCGAACGTCGGCGGACGCTTTCTCGAGGGCGGCGGCGTCGCGCGCGACGAGGAACACGTGCGCTCCGCTCCGGCCGAACTCGATCGCCGTCGCGCGGCCGATGCCCCGGCTCGCTCCCGTGACGACGACGCGCGGCGAAGGGGTGGGCGGCGTCGAGGGAGCGTTCGGCTGCATGGTTCTCCGGAGGAGGGGTCGGTGCCGCGGTGCCGGTCGCGGAGCGCGCCCGACCTGCGGCCGCGCGCTTCAACGGCGATCGGAAGGCACGTATCGTGCGCCTCCCGGCCGGCTTGGGAAACGCCCATGCGCCGCGAACGGCCCCTCGCTTGGAACTCCCGCCCCCGGACTCCGCGACGATCTCCTGGGTCGAACTCGGCGGGAGGTTCTGTCTCGAGTTCGGCGCGGGGACGCTCGGCGCGCTCGCGTTCGTGCATCCGGCGCCCGTCGGCCCGCCCTTCTATCGGCTGCTGGGAGCCCTCGCCGCCGTTCCGCTCCTGCTCGGGCTGTGGCTCCTCTCGGCGGCGCAGCGCCTCGACGGGACGATCGCAATCTGTGGATTCCTCGCCGTCGTGGCGATCCCGTTCTTCGCGTGGCCGACGAAGGGGCGCGGCCGATGGATCGCCCTCGCGACGGCCATGGGAGCCGGCGCCGCGGCCGTCGTCCTCGGGGTCCGCGGAGCCTCGTTCCCGGGTCTCGGCCTCTCCGTGATCGCCGCCGCGTCCGCACTCGCATCGGGCCTCCTCGTCGGCGCGATCGGCGTCGCGATGGTGCTCGGGCACTCCTACCTCACCTATCCGAACCTGAAGGTGACGCACCTCGTCCGCGTGAACCGCGTCACGGCGCTCGTGCTCCTGGCGAAGGCGGTCCTCGTCGCGGCGACGCTCGTGCTCTTCTCTCGGACCTACGGGCCCCTCGAGGGCGCAGTCGCTTCCGTCGGCGGCCTCTTCGGTCTGATGACGCGCTTCGCCGTCGGGCTCGCCGTGCCCTTCCTGTTCGCGCTGATGGTCGCGAGCTCCCTGCGCTACCAGAACACGCGTTCGGCGACCGGTATCCTCTACGCCTCCACGGTGCTCGTCCTCATCGGCGAGGCCGTGGCGATGTCCCTTCGCGGGCAGACCGGCGGTCTTCCCCTCTGATCGCCCCGCGCCCTCCGTCCCGACCGAGCGAGATCCCCGTGCCGCCGACCGTCCAACTGCCTTGTCCGGCCTGCAAGAGAGTCGCGACCGTTCCCTACGAGCCGTGGAACGTCGCTCCGGGGACGTTCCAGCCGCTGCTCGCCTGCGAGTGCGGCAATCTCGCCGAGGGACGACCCGAGGCCTTCGACGAGCAGCATCGGCTCCGCGCCTGCGCCGCCTGCGGCTCGGAGGACCTCTACGTCCGCAAGGCATTCCCGAAGGCGGCCGGGATCACGGTCGTGGTCCTGGCCGGCGTCACGACCCTCGTGCTCGCCCTCACGGACGCGGTTCCCCTGTGGGCCGTCTACGCGCCGCTCGGCGTCGCCGCCTTGATCGACGCGCTCCTGTTCATCACGACCGGCGACGCGGTCGCGTGCTATCGCTGTCCCGCACTGCACCGGGCGTGCGAGACGAGCCGGCCCCAGGGTCCCTTCGACCACGAGAAGAACGAGGAGTTCCGTCGGGAGAAGGTCGCGCCGCCGAAGCCGCGCGCGAAGCCGAAGGTCTGACGGACGAGCGATCGGCGGCTCCCGGCCGATCCCGGTCGCGCTTCCACGCGTCGGCCGGGGCCCCTTCGGACGGGCAGAGAGCGGCGATGCTGCAGTCGCCGCACCGAGGCGCACGCGCGGAGCAGAGGCGGCGGCCGTGGAAGATCAGCGCGTGGCCGAGCGCCACCCAGTCGGCGTCGGGGAGGAGCGCGCACAGGTCTCGCTCGATCTTCTCGGGGTCGTCCTCCTTCGTCAGACCGAGGCGCCGCGCCAGCCGATGCACGTGCGTGTCGACGACGAAGCCCGACCGGATCCCGAATCCCGTTCCGAGCACGACGTTCGCCGTCTTGCGTGCGACGCCCGGGAGCCGCAGCAGCTCCTCCATCGACCGAGGCACGCGTCCGCCGAAGGCGTCCACGAGCAGCCGGCACGCGCCCCGGATGTTCTTGGCCTTGGCGTTGTAGAAGCCCGTCGAGCGGATCAGGGCTTCGAGCTCGCCCTCGCCGAGGGCGAGGACGTCCTCGGGGCCCCGCACGCGCGCGAAGAGGTCGCGTGTCACGAGGTTCACGCGCTCGTCGGTGCACTGCGCCGAGAGGATCGTCGCGACGAGGAGCTGGAACGGGCTCTCGTGAACGAGAGCGCAGTGCGCGTCCGGATGGGCCGTGAGGATGCCGCGCGCGACGGCGTCCGCGCGGGTGGCTCGGTCGGCGGCGGACTCACGATGGGAAGTGCGGCTCTTCATGGAGGGGATCGCGGCCGATCGGAGCGGCGCCGGCGAGGAGGGTCTGCATCGTGCGCGACGCGGGCGGGATCCGGACAGGCTCCCTTCGTCGCGCTCCGGCGGCGTGGCGCGTCGACCGACTCCCTTCGCGGAGGGCCGCGCCGAACTCGGATCGGCGAAGACCGCGCGAATCCCTCGCGAGGGAGAGGGATTGCCGGTGCCCGTCGTCGATCATCGGATAAGTTCGTTCGCACACCCCGGGGCGCCGCTCACACGCGGCGTCAGCATCTTGCCGTCGCGTATTCCATCCCGCCGTCGACCCGAGCGCAGCGCGCCGCGCGCGACTCCGGCCAAGCGCGTTCGCGGTCCGCGCCGGGGCGCCGCCGGTCCCTCTCCTGAACGCAACGGGAACGCACGCTCCGTGGCATCGCCGCCGGGAGCGGATGCGAAGCGTGCGGCTCCGGCTCCGAGTAGCCCTCCCATCGAGGCGGGAGACCCGAGGGGAGTCTGGACGATCGCTCGCCTCGACGCCGAGCTCGCGAGGGTCGGCGACGGCCGTCTCCCCGAGCTGGACGCCCTCATCGATCAGCTCAATTCGAAGTCGGTCGAGATCGCGCTCGGCGCCGAGGAGCCGCCGGAGGATCCGCGCCTGCGCCGTGCCGCCGCGCGCGTCACCGCGTCGACGGCTCCGGCCGACAGCTCGGACCCCCTCGGCATCCTCTTCCGCGAAGCCCAGCGCCGGCCGCGGCCGACGCGCGACGAGGAGCGGAGGCTCTTCCGGCGCGTCGTCTTCGCGCGGCGCCGGCTCGATCGGACGATGCAGTCCCTGAGCTACCCCAAGGAGGTCGTCCACGACTTCCTGCGGAACGCGCCCTGCGTCTCGCTGCGGCCGAGCGAAGCGTGCGGCAACGTCGCCGACCGCGCGCGCGACGATGAGGCGCCGTGCATCCGCTTCGAAGGCCTCTGCGGCATGGCCCTCGTGCACTCGCGCTGCTGCGCCTATCACGAGGCCCGCAACGCGTTCGCCGTTCGCTACCTCTATCTCGTCCTCGGAATGGTGCGGCGTTTCCGAGACCGCGGACTCGACACGGCGGATCTCGTGCAAGAGGGATCGGCCTCGCTCCTGCGAGCCGTCGAGGACTTCGAGCCCGAGCGAGGATTCCGGTTCTCCACCTACGCCCGATGGTGGGTGAACCAGGCGTTCCTCCGCACGATGTACAACACGCTGCGCACGGTGCGCCTGCCGGTCTACTTGCAGAAGGCGGCGGCCAAGGTGATGCGTCACGCGCGCGATGGCGACTTCCGCGAAGTCGATTCCGCCGAGCTCTCGAGGCTGAGCGGAGTGCCCCGGAGCACCATTCGCATCCTGAGCGAGTTCAGCCGATCGACCGTGTCGCTCGACGCCGCGAGCGGAGACCGCGAGCACGCCCTCGCCATCGCCGACCCGCGCGCGGAGTTCCGGCCCGAGAGCCTCGATCGGGGACGTCTGGCGTCGCGCGTGGCTTCCGTGCTGGAGGCGCTCGAGCCTCGCGAGAGGACGATCCTCCGGCTCCGATTCGGTCTCGGCACGAGCTTCCCCCGAACGCTCGAGGAAGTCGGCGAGCGGCTCGACCTCTCGCGCGAGCGCGTGCGTCAGATCCAGGAGGAGGCGCTCCGCAAGCTGCGCGACCCGCTGCACCTCCACAGGCTGGAAGGTCTCCTGGATCTGGGCTGACGCGGGATCTGGGCCGACGCGCGGCGGCTGCTCGCCTCGACCGACTACCGGCCCGGCGGCGGCCAGATCTGGCGGCGCACGTTCGCGGGTCCGTCGAGGTGGACGGCTCCCTCGGAGGTCACCCGGAGCCGGCGATCCTCCGCCAGCTCCGTGACCTCGATCGTGCCGTCCCCGTCCTCGTCGCGCAGGACGCTGCCTCCGCTCCAGGGCGCGGCGAGGAATCGCGGGTCGCGCTTCTCCTGCGCGCCCGAGTCGTCCGGCGCGGCGTCGATCGGCAGCGTGAGCGACCAGCGCCGCTGGCGCGCCGCTCCCTCGACGTCCGCCGGGAAGACCGCGGGGCCTTCGGCGATGCGCTTCCGATCGGCATCGAAGACGAGACTCCGCGGCGACATCGCCACTGCGTCGGGCGAGGCCGGGTCCGCTCCTTCGACGCGGAGGTGGCGGCCCGAGATCCATGCGGGAACGTCCGATCGGGTTTCGAGCCGCGCCGGGAGCTCGGACACGGAGGAAACCTTCCCGTCGAGGCCCGCGACGGCGACGCGGACGACACCGGCGCCGCCCTCCGCGGGCACGGGCCGCCCGAGGGCGCCCGACGCCCAGCGGACCGTGTCGGAGGGGGTCCAGGTCTCCTTCGTCTCGATCGCGACGCGACGACCATCGGGCGAGACCGCCAGGGCGCTCGCGACGGCCGCCGACGCGGGAGGCGGCAGCGCAGCGAGCGTGGTCGCCAGGAACCGCAGCGCGAGCGCCACGCCGGCGGCGCCGAGGAGGACGACACGGGGCCCCGAACGCTCCGGCTCGATGCGGCGCACGCGGATCGCGATGGCGGCGAGGACGACGATCGCGGGAAGGCAGACCGCCGTGGAGATCGCCGACGCGGCGGCGGGTCGGAGCGGCTCGAGGCTGCTCCCGGACGCGAGCCGATCGAGCGCCAGCACGACGCCGATCGCCCCGACACCGAGCCCGAAGGCCGTTCGGCTCCGATTGCTGACGGCCGAGACGAAGAGGAAGAGCGCGAGTGCCGGTAGGACGAAGAGCAGGAGCGCCTCGCGAGGGTTCTTCGCGATCCATGTGAGGCCGTGACCCGTCCAGCGCGCGGAGGGCCGCGGCGGGCCCAGGAACACGAGGCGGAACGCCTCGGCGCCGTAGACGATCAGCAGGTACGAACCGGTGATCGAGAGGATGACGGCCGCGCGGCTGAGGAAGAGCGTCGCGGGACGGGCGCCGTTCGCGAACAGGAACTCGAGGGCTCCGCTGCGCGCGTCGCTCGCGAACGCGTCCGCCGCGACGAGAGAGCCGAAGAGCATCGTCGAGAGGACGATCACCTCGAAGGACATCGAGCCGTCGCGCGTCGACGGGAACAGGGCGAGCGCGGCGCCCCACAGGGCGAGGGCGGAGAGAGCCGCACCCACCAGGAAGGGGCGGCGTCGGGTCCATTCGGCTCGCCACAGGGCCGAGAAGGCGCGGAAGTGGCCGCTCAAGCGGATCCCTGCCGCCGTGCGCGGGGCGTCGCGATGGGCAGCTCGTCCACGTCGTGCGCGTCGCTCCGAGGCTCGGAGGGGAGCGGCGGCGCGACCGACTCGAGATCGACGGGCGCCGGCTCGTTCGACGCGCGGTCGAAGCCGTCGACGATCTGCGCCGAGTGCATCAGGAGCACGCGATCGGTGAAGCAGGCGACGCGAGCGATCTCCCGGCTCGCCGCGACGATCGTCACCGGCGCCGGAGCGAGGGCCGCCACGTCGGCGAGCGTGGGCGTCCCGGATCCGCGGTTGCTCTCCTCCAGGTCGTCCACGAGGAGGATCTCCGGCGCCTTCTGCAGCGCGAGGGCGAGCGAGAGCATCCAGCGCGCGTTCGGCGGAAGCGCGTCGGCGCGCGCGCCGGCCTGGAGCCCGAAGGAGGTCCGGAGCTTCGCGAAGAGCAGCGGGTCGCCTGCGCCCGAGAGGTCGCGGCACAGCTTGCCGACGTCTCGGACTCCGAGACCGTGGGGGAAACCCGTGACGGACGGCACCCAGCCCAAGCGTGGGAGGAGCGCTCGCGCGTCGGCGATGGGATCGAGCCCGAGAACGCGGACGCGGCCGGCGTCGGGACGCAGTCGCCCCGCCAGCGCGCGTAGGAGCGACGACTTGCCGGAGCCGCACGCGCCGGCGATGCCGACGGAGCCGTTCCCCGGGACGTCGAGCGAAACCTGCTGCAACGCGGTGCGTGCGCCGAACGCCTTCGTCAGCCCCCGCACCTCGACGCTCGGGCGCGGTTCGGCCTCCCTCTTCACGCCCATGCTGTCGCGGTCCCGTTCACGGTCTCGCCCCACCTATCGACGAGGGGCGGAGGGGCCTTGAGCGTCCCGAGTCTCGCGGGCCCGCCGTGGGCGGGGACTCCGTGCCGAGCAGGCCGTCCCGCGCGCGGAACGCGGGCACGCGACTCCTACCGGGGGATCTTGGGCAGGAGACCCACCTCGGAGGAGATGCGCAGCAGGTCGCGCTCGTTGCGCTCGTCGAAGGGGCACGTGGGCCGGCGCACGGCGGTGCACTCGATCACGCCGAGCACCTTGAGGAGGCGCTTCGAGCAGTGGAACCCGAACTCCATCGACTGGCTCATGAAGCGGATCAGCTCGGCGATCCGGCTGTGCGCGCGGCGCGCGCCCTCGGGGTCGCCGCTCTGGAACGCGCTCATGATCTGCTGCATGGGGCCCGCCAGAACGGGGCCGCACATCACGCCGCGCGCGCCGCGGGAGAGCTCGTCGACGACGAACGCCCCCTCGAGCCCCCCGAAGATCGTGAGCGCGGGCTCGAGCCGCAGGATCGCGCTGATCTTCGTCGCGGTCGGCGGAGCCTCCACCTTCACGGCGGTGACGCTCCCGATCTCCGGGAAGAGGTTGGCGACGACTTGGGGCGAGAGATGGATCGGCACGACGTGCGGCGCGTCCTGGACCATCAACGGCAGGCCGACGGCGGCGTCGAGCTCGTCGAAGAAGATCTGCACTTGGCTCTCCGTGAAGGCCGCGCCCGGCGGAGGGGCGGCCATGATCCCCGAGGCACCGTGCTCCTTGGCGTGGCGTGCGAGCTCCACGCAGCCGTGGTTCGAGGCGCCGGAGACGCCAACGAGGACGGGAATGCGTCCCTTGGCGCGAGCCAGGACCGCCTCCGCCGCGAGCCGCCTCTCCCCCGTGGACAGCTTGAAGGCCTCTCCCTGGGCCGAGTTCACCACGAGCCCCGACACCCCGGACTCGATCGAGAACTCGACCATGCTCTCGAGCGACTTCACGTCGAGATGCTCGTCGTCCTGGAAGGGTGTTCCCAGGGACACGAAGACCCCCGACCAGGGAGCGCGCTCGTTCTTGCCGGAGGGGGAGTTCTGCTTCACGGGGGTCGGTGTGGCTGCGGAGGGGACGCCCGGATCTTGCCCGACGATCCCGCCCCGTTGCTCGGGCGAAACTCGGGGGGCGACCGTCATCGTCGAGGGCGTCGCACAGCGTCTGCCGGTGCGTGCTATGCTTCGCCCATCCGTCTCGAAGCGGCCCCACGGACGCATCGCCGACGATGGGACCGAGCCGGGAGGGACGAACCCCCGTAGGCTCGTCGTTGCCGGAGGCTGTATGCGCACGATTCGTCACTTGATGTCGGGTCGAGAGCTCAATCGGATCTCTCCCGGGGTCTCGGCTCTCGACGGCTCCAAGTTCCTCGCGAGCCACGCGACCGGGACCTGTGCCGTCTTCGACGACCAAAAGCTCGTCGGCGTCTTCTCCGAGCGCGATCTCCTCGTGCGCGTCGTCGCCGCGGGCAAGGACCCCGCGAAGACGCTCGTGAAGGACGTCATGACGCGGAACCCCGTCGTCGCGCACTCCCACGAGACACTCGATGCGTGCCTCCTCAAGATGACGCACGCCCATTGCCGCCACCTGCCGGTCTTCGACGGGGAGACCTACTTGGGCATGGTCTCCATGCGTGACCTCATGAGTTCGCGCGCGGAGGAGCTGCAGGGCGAGATCCAGGAGCTGCGCGGCTACGTCTCGGGTTCCGGCGCCGGGAGCTGACCCGGGCGATCGCCGTCGCGCCTGGGCGATCGCCGGCGCCCCGGCGCGATCGCCCTCGCGGCGGCTCGGCGTTGGCGCGCGCCTCCGCCGAGCTTGGCTCGGAGCCGCGAAGCGATCCGTTCCCTCGTCGACTCGCGGCCGCTAGTCTCCTCGGCCCCCACGAGCGGGCAGGTAGCTCAGTTGGTAGAGCACGTGACTGAAAATCACGGGGTCGCCGGTTCAAGTCCGGCTCTGCCCACCATCTCTCGAGTTCCCTCGTCCCTCTCGAATCTCACCCGGCGACGCCACTCGCCGGATCCGCCTTCGGTCGCGCGCGACGCACCGACCACGAGACTCGCCGGCTCCCGCCCGGTCGCACACCTTGCTGGACATCCTGGTCGACCTCGTCCGTGACCTCTTCGCAGGCGGGAAGGGGGATGACGCATCGCGGCGCGTGCGCCGCATGCGGCGCAAGCTGGTTCGGTACGTGAAGAACGCGCCCCCCTCGGCCTTCCTCGGATCGCAGGCGCCCCACGTCGACTCCCGGGAGGAGATCCTCCCCGAGGCGCGTGCGCGCGCCGTCAAGATCGCGAAGACCTGTGCAATCGAGAACGCACTCGACTGGGGAGACGTGAGCGCGCGCTACTTCGACGCGCTCGAGGAGCAGGCGCCGGGTCTCCTGGTGCAGCTCCCGCCGGACGAACCACGCATGGTCTACGCCGGCAGCAAGTCGCTCTGACCTGCTGCTCGCGCGCCAGCGCCCGCCGCACCACGATTCTCGAATCGGTCATCGTTCGGTCAGGGGCGCTGCCCGCCAGGTGACCGCCGAAGAATCGGCGCCGCGCGACCGCCGGCTGCGAGCGGCTGCGGCTTCGCCGCTCACTCCCGCTCGGCCTCGGGCCAGCGGAGGCGATTCGTCCACGACCTCTCGAACTCTCCGCCCGTGTTCGAAGCCGGTTCAGCCCGTTCGCTCGGAGGGCGGCGCGCACGTCTCCTCCGATCGGCGCCGGTGGATCTCGATCGCCCGTTCGACGTCGAGCGCGAGCTGAGTGCGCAGCGCGTCGAGGGACGGGAACTTCTCCTCGTCGCGCAGCCTCTCCCCCAGGCGCACCTCCAGACGCTCGCCGTAGAGGTCGTCGACCCAGCCGGGGACGTGCACCTCCACGCTCTCGTCGCGGCCGCCGAGCGTCGGTCGCACGCCGACGTTCAGGACGGCGGCGCGCACGGAGCCGCCGAGCGTCACGTCGCCGCTGTAGACGCCGCGGGGAGGACGGAGCTCGTGGTGCAGATCGAGATTGGCCGTCGCGAAGCCGAGTCCTCGGCCTCGGCCCTCGCCGCGGACCACGGTCCCGAGGAGCGAAGGGCGCCGGCCGAGGAGCGCCGCCGCGTCGTCGAGCCTTCCTTCCCTGATCGCGGCGCGCACGGCGCCGGAGCTCGCGCGCACGCCGTTCACGACGAGGGGAGGCACCACGGTCGCTTCCCAGCCGTGCGCACGCGCCAGCTCCGCGTCCCCGCGCCGTCCCTTCCCGTAGCGCGCGTCGTGGCCGAACACGAGGGCGCGCGTGCCGAGCTCCCGGCGGAGGAGCTGGTCGAGGAAGTCCTCCGCCGAGAGGTCGCGGATCTCCTCGTCGAAGGGGAGCGCGAGGGTCGTGTCGATGCCGATCTCCTCGAAGAGGAGGAGCCGATGCTCGAGGGACGTGATGGTCGGCGGCTCGGTGCCGGCGAGCAGGCGCCTCGGGTGGCGTCGGAACGTCACGACCGTCGCGAGGGCGCCGAGCGCGCGGGCGCGCCGGAGGGTCTCCTGGAGGACGGCGCGATGCCCGAGGTGCACGCCGTCGAAGACGCCCAGGGTCGTGACGGCTCCCCCCGCGGCGGGCGACGGGAGCCGCTTCCGATCGAAGAAGGTCTGCATGGGGACGCCGCTCCGCGCGGCGCGCCGGGCCTCAGCCCGCCTGGACTCTCTGCGCGTACCGTTGCTCGAGAGTGCGGAGCGCGCTGCGCGCACGGAGCTTGTCGGCGGGCGACATGCGATCCGTGAACAGGATCCCCTCGAGGTGGTCGAACTCGTGCTGCGCGATGCGCGCCACGAAGTCCTCGAGCTCGAGGCGGATCGGAGCCCCCGAGAGGTCTCGAGCCTCCACGGCGATCGTCCGCGCGCGGAGCACCTCGGCGTAGATCCCCGGAAAGGAGAGGCATCCCTCCTCACCCAACTCGGTCGCCCGAATCGGACCGAGCGTCGGGTTGACGAGCGTGAGCGCGTCCGAGGCCTTCCCGGAGGGATTCAGGACGAGGAGGCGAAGGGAGAGACCCACCTGCGGAGCCGCGAGCCCGACTCCCTTCGCGCGCGCCATCGCCGAATGCATGTCCTCGGCGATCCTGCGGAGCTCGGCGTCGAACGACGTGACCTCGGTCGCCTTCTTGCGAAGAACGGGATCGGGATAGAGGACGACGTCCATGGGGGCTCGGGCCGGACGCAGAGCATACGTCAACGCACGGGAGACACCGATTCCTCGCGCGAGGGTCCGATCGGCGGGGCCCTGGTAGATTCGCGCCGCCATGGACCTCAGCAAGCACGTCGAGAAGGCGGAGGACGCGATCCGCCGCAAGAACTTCGACTACGGCATCGACCTCTACCGCCAGCTCCTCTCGGTCTCCCCCGGTGACTACTCGGCTCGGATCGGTCTCCACCGTGCCTACGCGCGCAAGCAGGAGGTGAAGCCGACTCCGGGATGGCAGGCGAAGCTGCAGGGCGGTCCACAGCTCGCCATCGCGCGGACCCTGCGGGCCGCCAAGAACTTCGTGAAGGAGGCCGAGGCGCTCGAGTCCTGCGTCGCCCTCGATCCGAAGAACGTGGCGACGAACCTCTCCCTCGGCGAGGCGCTGGAGCGTGCGAACTTCCCGGACGGCGCGCTCGCCGTCTACGAGGCGCTCACGGAGCTCGTCCCCGACGCGGGAGCGGCATGGAAGCGCGCGGGCGCGATCCTCACGCAGAAGCGAGAGATCCAGAGGGCCCTCGAGTGCTACGGGAAGGCGCTCGACGTGGACCCGCGCGACCAGGAGGCGGCGAAGGCGCGCAAGGACCTCGCGGCCGAAGGCGCGCTCCTCAGCTCGGGGCTCGAGACCGGCGCGCACGCGCGGGACCTGATCAAGGACAAGTCCCAGGCGGCGGAGCTGGAGCGCGGGCAGCGGCTCCTCCACACGGAGGAGGAGATCGACGCGGAGATCGATCGGCTGCTCGGCGAGCTGGCGAGCGAGCCGTCGAATCTCGAAGTGCTGCGGCAGCTCGCGAACCTCCAGGAGAGGAAGGACGACCTCGAGGCGGCGCTCGACTGTCTCGACCGGGCATTGCAATACGCACCCGACGACTTCGACCTGAAGTCGCGCCGGGGCCTCCTCCGGACGCGCGTGCTGGCGCGTCGGATCGAGGTGCTGCGCGCCCGGAGCGGGGACGATCCGAAGGCAGCCGAGGAGCTCGCCAGCGCCGAGAAGGAGAAGGCCGAGTTCGAGGTGGCCGAGGCGCGGGAGCGGCTCGCCGAGCATCCCACGGACCTCGCGCTCCGCCACCGGCTCGGGAGGCTCCTCCTGAAGACCGGAGATCTCGACGAGGCCATCGGCGAGCTGCAGAAGGCGGTCTCCGATCCGCGCGTCCGAACGGAGGCGCTCCTCTCCCTCGGACACGCCTTCTTCCGGAAGGAGATGTTCGACCTCGCGCGCAAGCAGTTCGAGAAGGCCCTCGAGGGGATTCCGGCGCAGAGTCCGAAGACCAAGGAGGTGCTCTACAACCTCGGCGTCGTCTCGGAGCGAGCCGGTGTGCCCCAGGAGGCTCTCCGCTTCTACCTGCGCATCTACGAGGTCGACATCGCCTACCGAGACGTGGCCGACAAGGTTCGCCGGCTCCAGTCGGCGGAGAAGGGCTGAGCGGAGGAGATCGCTTCCGCTCGCAGCCGGCGGTCGACCGGCGCCGATTTCCTCACGACCTCCGAGCGGGTCGGGCGTCCGGGGCTCATGCCTTGCCGGCGGGGAGGTCGACCCCCACAATCTCCGCTCAATTTTCCCGGCCCTATCTCCCGGCCCGGTCCGGGACCTCCATCGCGTCCATCCGGCGCCCCCGACTCCATTCATGGCCCATTCCGTCTCGGCGAAGAAGAGGATCCGTCAGAACCTGTCGCACAACCTTCGCAACAAGGCGGCGCGCAGCGCATTCCGCACGGAGATGAAGCGAGTCCTCACCTGCGCCGCGGAGGGGAAGACGGCTGACGCGCAGGCGCTGCTTCCCTACGCGATGAAGCGAATCGACAAGGCGGCCCGCACGTCGGCGATCCACGCGAACGCAGCGGCCCGCTACAAGTCGCGGCTGCACCGCGCGATCGCTCGCTCCTTGGCCGGCCCCGCGGTCGTCGCGGCGCCCGCCAAGCGCGCGAAGGCTCCCGCGAAGGCGGCGACGGAGGCGAAGGCCCCGTCGAAGCCGGCAGCCGCGAAGCCGGCTTCCCCGAAGAAGAGCGCACCGAAGGGCGGCGCGTCGAGCTGACGTCCTCGGCCGACGAATTCGCGTCGCACCACACGTTCCTTCGCTATCCCCGATCGCCCCCGACGCTCGATGGCCTCCGTCCAGACGGACTTCCAGTCGAACGACCCCACGCTTCGGCCGCCCAAGTACCAGCGCCGGCGCGCCGACATGTTCCAGGCGGTGGTGCGGCTCATCGAGGACCAGGACGGCTACACGATCGTCTCGAAGGACGAACCGGCCGCCCGCATGAAGGCCCAGCTCAAGAAGGGGCTCGCCGGCTACGACGTCGACTTCTGGATCGAGGGAGAGGCGAATGGTCCGGTCTCCGTCCACATGCGCGCGACGCGCACCTCGGGCATCGATCTGGGCGGTGCGAAGAAGCACATCCGAGATTTCACGGCGCGGCTGCATCACCGCGAGTCGTGAGACGGCGCGAGTTCTGACGGAGGCCACCTGACGGGGACCTCCTGACGGTCGGGACCCCCGGCTCAGAGCCCGCCGAAGAGGTCGCGCGGCCAGAGATAGGCCTCGCGGTGCAGCCGCAGGAAGAGCCGCTCGAGGATCTGACCGGTCCGCTCGCTGTAGAGCCGCTCCGAGATCGCGCGCTGCGTCTCCGGATCCTGGAACGGTCGCGGTCCGGCGGGTCGCGTCTCCTCGACGCGCAGGATCGCGACGCCGCCTTCGAGTTCGAGCTCCGGGCCGATGGTCCCCGGCTCGTTCGAGAAGAAGAACTCTTCCACCTTCGGGTCGAGCCGGCTCCCGCGTTCGATCCAGCCGAGGTCTCCCGCTGGACGGCCGGAGACGGCGACGCGGGGAGGCGGCGGGTAGTTGCGCGCCACGAGCGTGAAGCTCTCGCCGCCGACGACGCCGCGCCGGAGCTCGGTCGCGATCGCACGCGACGCGGGCCGGCTTCCCGTCCGATCGTCGCCGACCCAGATCATGCTTCCGCGCACGCCGGCGCCGGCGAGGAACTCGGCGGCGTGCTCCCGGTAGTAGGCACGCAGCACCGACGGCGTGAGGGCGATCTCGTTCTCGGGACGTGCTTCGAATCCGAGCTCGGCTGCTTGCAGCCGAAAGGCGAGCTCGGAGTTGCGCTTGTCGCGCTCGTACTCGACGTAGCTCTTGCCCTGGGCCTCGATGTTCCGCCGGAGCTGCGCCTCGCCGCCCGCCTTCTTCACGTCCTCGGCGATGCTCGTGTTCACGCGCTCCGTGATCTGCGCCTCGTCGATGGCGAGTCGGCGGGCGGCCTGCGTGAGGAGGAGGTCGCGCGCCATGAAGCGGAGCTCCGTGGAACGGATCTCCGCGAGCCGCTTCGCGTCGCGAAGGCCGGCCGTCGCGATCTGGGGCAGCACGCGGGCTTCGAGCTCCGACTGGGTGATCACCTGGTCGTTCACGATCGCGACGACGCGGTCGACGATCTCGGGAACGTTCGGGACGCTCGGGAGCGACGGTCCGACGCGGCTTCCTGGTGCGGGCGGCTGCGGCGCGGAAGGCTGCGGTGCGGGAGGCGTGGCGGGCGCGGAGGCAGGAGTTCCCTGCAGCACGAGAGCGAGGAGGAACGGGGCGAGCGGCATCGGGGCGGGATTCTCGGAGTTCGAGCCGTGGGGGGCAAACCCGACGTGCGGCGGGGTCCGGACGCGCCGATGCGGTCGCGGCGATCGAGCGCCGCCGGAGCGCTCGGCGGGGGACCACGGTTGACGGCCTCCGGCGCGCGCGATACATCCCTCGCCCCGAAATTCGCGCCTGTAGCTCAACTGGATAGAGCACCAGCCTACGGAGCTGGGGGTTGGGGGTTCGAATCCCTCCGGGCGCACCAGCAGTCTCGCTCCTCCGTCGCTCGACGACATGACGTTCCCGGTCCGCGATCCTCGTCTCGCCGATCCGGTCCCGCGGAAGACGCTCGCGGGCCGGCCGCTCGAGGCATCGCTCGGTGCCTCGAAGCACGTCGAGCCGAAGGACGCTGCCTGGATGGAGCTCGCCATCGAGGAGGCGCGCGCGGCCTTCGCCGAGGACGAGGTGCCGATCGGAGCCGTGCTCGTCGTCGGCGGTCGGGTCGTCGCACGCGACCACAATCGATGCGAGCAGGATCTCGATCCCACGGCGCACGCGGAGTGTCTCGCGATCCGCGCCGCGTGCCGGGTCGTCGGCGCCGGGCGTCTCGACGACGCGACGCTCTACTGCACGCTCGAGCCCTGCGCCATGTGCGCCGGAGCGATCCTCCACGCGCGCCTCGACCGCGTCGTCTTCGGCGCGCACGACCCCAAGTTCGGCGCCGCCGGCTCGGTCGTCGATCTCCTCGACGGACCCTCGAGCGCCGGTGGCGACGGTCCGGGTCCGAAGTTCAATCATCGGAGCGAGGTCGTCGCGGGTGTCCTCGAGGCGCCCTGCCGCGATCTCCTGCAGCGGTTCTTCCGGGCGAAACGCGCGCAGCCTCCCTCGGCGCGTGCTCGCGCGCGGCCCGAGCCGATGCGATCCTGATCGTTCCCGTGCGGTGAGATGCCGGAGTGGCCGAACGGGCCCGCCTCGAAAGCGGGTAGGCCCGCAAGGGTCTCGGGGGTTCGAATCCCTCTCTCACCGCCAATCTTGTCCCACGACTCATCGGTCGTGATCGCCACGCGGCCCGCAGGGACCGCGAGCGAGCCTTGATCCTTCGCGCGGAGAGGTGTCCGAGTGGCCGAAGGAGCACGCTTGGAAAGCGTGTAAGTCGGTATCCCCGGCTTCGCGGGTTCGAATCCCGCCCTCTCCGCCACTCACCGAGCGAGGACGCGCCGCGCAGCGCCGGGCACCGAGACCCGCGCTCGGCTCGGAGAGGTTGTGAAGAAATCGCCGCCGCTGGCCCGAGGCCGAGCGAGAGCGA
>CAZJHD010000010.1:79893-114879 GCA_964545855.1 uncultured Planctomycetales bacterium | reverse complement strand
GCGGCGGCCGCGCTGCTCGCGGCCGCGCTGGCGGTGGCGGCGCGGCCGCGGGGCGGTGCGCCGGTGGGCGGGCCGACGTCGACGAGCGGCCCTGGAGCGGTCGCCCTCGCACCGGCGGCCGACGCGGATCGTGCCGGCGTCGCGTCCGTCGGACCCGGTCCCCTCGATCCGGCGGGCGCGCCGCGCGAGGAGACGCCGTCTCCCGCCGCCGCCGGGCCGCGCATCACCGGCGTCGTCGTCGACGCGGACGACCGCCCCGTCGCCGGCGCGCGCGTCGCCTGGAGGTCCGCCTTCGACGACGGCGCCGGCGGCTCCGCCGCGACGGACGCGAAGGCGGCGTTCGCGCTCGCCGTGCCGGCGAGCGTCGCGGCGGCGCACGTCACGGCGGAGGCGCCCGGAGCGGCGCACGCGCTCGCCGAGCGCGTGGCGCCGGGCGCCTCGGTCGTGCTGCGGCTCGGCCGGCAGGCGCTGCTCGCCGGGATGGTGATGGACCCGGCGGGACGGCCGATCGCGGGCGCCCGCGTGCGGTGGCTCGCACGCCTCGGCGGCGTGAACGTCGAGCGGGCGGCGCGGAGCGACGCGGCGGGCCGCTACGCGATCGACGGGCTCCCCTCCGAGTCGGCCCTCGCGTCGGCCGACGGCCCGCGCCCGTGCTGGCTCGACGTGGAGGCGGAGGGCTACGCGCCGAGCACCGTCGACGCGGCGAACGCCTGGACGAACGCGCGCGGAGATCGGGAGCTCTCGGTCGTGCTGTCGCGGGGCTTCGCCGTGCGCGGCCGCGTCGTCGACGACGCGACGGGGGTGCCGATCCAGGGAGCGCGCGTGATCGCCTGGTCGACGGAGCATGCGATCGCCTTCGGTCCCGACGGCCGGACGCTCCGCGGAGATCTCGCGACGCTCCTCGATCTCGAGACCGCGGGCCTCGCGGCGCTCGGCCCCGCCGCGGCGCGGCCGGTCGGCGAGACGCGGTCCGACGCGGCGGGCGCGTTCCGTATGGAGCGGTTGCCGGCGAACGACGAGCTGTTCACTGACGCGTTCCCCGTCCGCTACCTGAATGCGGGCTTCCCCTGGCTCTTCGGAGACCTTTGGATCGCGGCCCTCGCGCCGGGTCACGCCGCCGGAGTCCTGTCGATCGAATCCGCCGGATCGGGATCGACCCGTGAGGTCGAGATCCGCTGCGCGCCGTCGGCGACCGTGCGTGGCGTCGTGACCGACCTGCGCGGCGCGCCCCGCGCCGGCGTCGCGATCGTGGCCGGCGTCGTGGCGAGCGGGCCGGGCTTCCCGGGATTCGGCGGAGGCGTCGATCCGCGCGCGCAGCTCCCCGCGTCGCTCGCACCCGAGGCGTCGCTCCGCGGCGTCTCTGGCCCCGACGGGCGCTACGAGATCGCGGGGATCCCCGCGCCCGCCGAGGGGAAGGCGACGATCTCGCTGATGGCCGTCGTGCGCGCGGGCCTCGGCACCGGACGCGCCGTGGAGGTGACGGCGGGCGCGGTCACGGTGGCGCCGCCGATCCCCGTGGGAGAAGGCATGGAGGCGGTGCTCGAAGTGGTCGATGCGGCGGGCCGCCTCGTGCGCGGCGCCGCCGCCTTCTCGGCTCCCGGCAAGGCGGCGCAGACCGCGTCGCTGCCGACGGACGCGTCGGGCCGCACGCGCGTCGCGTTCTCGCCGGTCGGATCGTCGGCGCCGGAGCACCTCCTCGTCCGCGCGCCGGGATTCGCTCCCGCGGTGACGCGCGCCTTCGGCGCGCAGGACGCGCTCGACGGAACGCCCGTGCGCGTGGAGCTCGGCCCCGGCCGCACGCTGCGCGGGCGGATCGTCGGCGGCGACGGACGGCCCGTCGGGACGTCCTGCCGCGTCGCGATCCTCGCCGGCGGCGCTCCCTTCGACCCCGAGCACCTGGAGCGGTTCGAGGATCCGGTCTTCCTCGACGGCGAGACGCTGCGCGTCCTCGCCTGCTTCCGCGCGCCGAGGGACGGACGCTTCGAGGTGCGCGACCTCCCGCCGCCTCCGTGGCACGTGGCCGTGCAGCAGGACGACGGCGAGGACTGGGGAGCCCCCTGGACGCGCCGGGCTCTCCTCGAGAACGTCGTGCCGGAGGGCGAGCTGGAGATCGTGCTTCCGCCGCCGCCCGCCGGCGCGGACCTCGCGACGCTCGAGTTCGTCGTCACCGATGCATCGACGGGGCGGCCGGTCCCGCGCGCGACGGCGCTGCTTCGCGAGGGCTACCACTCGGGGGCGGGCGGTCCGGGCCGCGTCGTGCTCCGTGCGGTCCTGCCGGGGGCCTGGCCCCTCACCGTCTCCGCCGACGGCTTCCTGACCTTCCACGACCCGTCGTTCCTCGTGCCGCGCGGAGGCGGCGTCCTACGCCGCGAGATCGCGCTCTCGCGGGGCGCGACGCTCGAAGCCCGCTTCGACGTTCCCCCCGAGCTCGCCGATGCGGCGGTGAGGCTCTTCCTCGCGCGCGACGACGGCACCTGGGCCGCGAGCGCGCCCGCTGGCGCCGGCGGAGCCGCGACGCTCTCGGGCCTCGAGCCGGGCACGCTCTTCCCAGGCCTGTTCGTGGAGAACGGCCCCTCCGGCTCCGCGTGGGTGCTCGATCCGCCGGCCGCCGTCGCGATCGAGGGACCCGCGTCCGTCGCGCAGCGAGCGTGGCGCGCCGTGCGGAGCGGGAGCCTCTCGATCACCGCCGCCGAGGCGCGCGGCGGCGTGGAGGCCGCCGAGTCCGTGGTCGAGATCCTCGACGCGGCGGGCCGGCTCTGCGCGCGCTGGCGCGTCGTCGCCGGAGTGGAGTCGGAGCAGGCCTGGCAGCCGGCGCTCCCGCCGGGCGAGTACGTCGTGCGGCTCCGGCCGTCGGGCGCCGCCGCCGTGGACCGCCGCGCCGTCGTCGCCGAGGGAGCGACCGCGACGGTCCGCTACTGATTCTCGACGGCGTCCATGCGCCCTTCGACGCTCTCGCGCTCGCGGGGCGTGAGACTCGCCTCCCAGGCGGCCACGTCGAGACCCGCGGCGGCGAAGACGCGCTGGAAGGGCAGCATCGCTCGCTGGAACCGGAGGAAGTTGATGCGCACGGCCGTGTCCTCGCGGATCGCCATCTCCATGTTGGCCTTGGCCCGCGCGGCCTCGCCGGCGATCGCCTGGAGGCAGCCGAGCATCATGCGCGCCTCGTAGTCCGCCGGGTACTTCTCGACGAAGTCGTCGAGGAAGCGGTGGGTGCGGGTCCAGAGCTCGTTGGCGACGCCCGACTGCACGACGAGCTTCGCGTTGTGGAGGTTGTTCGCGCGGTCGGCCATGAACTGGCCGTAGCCGGTGATGCCGATCCGGTCGCGGACCTCCTTCGACGGCACGTCCTTCGAATGGTCGAGCGGCACGCCCACCTGCTTCTCGATCGCTTCGATGATCTTCCGCGCCATCATCTCGTGGCCGTCGAAGGTGGGGTGGACGTTGTCGAGGATGAGCTCGCTCCCGGTGAGCTTCAGCCTCGGCGCCGCCTCGTCGAAGATGCGCTCGAAGTCGACGAGGACGACGCCCTCCTGCGCCGCGAGCTCGCGGATCGTGCGCTGCACCCATTCCTGCGCGCGGGACGGGCAGGAGTCGAGCTCGAGCGAGAGCAGGTAGGCGGCGCGCGCTTCGTCCTGCTGGCCCATCAGCTCGTGCGCCCGTCCCTTGGCGAAGTGGAGCTTCGCGGGCCGGGCGTCGATCTTCTCGGCCTCGAGGAGGAGCGTGAGCGCCCGGCGGGTGCGCGCCGGGCCTGCGATCGCGGCATCGGAGTTCGGCTCGAGGAGCCGGTAGGCCTCGCCGTAGAGGTCCTCGAACTTCTTCTTGCGCTCGGGAGCGCGCAGGACGTCGGGGGAGAAGGCGGAGCCCGTCGGAGGGAAATCGCGGACGTTGCGCTGCATGGTGCCCATGACGAGCGGCACACCGGCCTCCTTGCAGAGGCGGATCGCGCGCGCCGTGTGCTCGCGGAAGCGCTCCTTGAGGAGGGGCAGCTCCGAGCCGAAGCAGGGTCGGTCCTGGAGCGAGAGCTGGTCGGGCGCCGCCACGGGCTGCGCGACGGACGGGATCCAGTAGCGCATCACCTGCGTGATGCGGAGCTTCATCGCCGAGCGCCGGAGCCATCCGGTGAACGGGTGATGCACGACCTCCTGCAGCTTCAGCAGGTTGTTCGGGCTGTACTCGTTGTGGCCGACCATCCAGTAGATGACGTCGGGATCGTGCTCGAGGCACTCCTCGAGGAAGTTCACCACCTGCTCGGCATGCCAGCCGCGGTGGCCGCCGTTGATCACCTCCACCAGCCGGTTCGGCATCATCGCCGTGAGGCGCTCGCGCAGCCAATCGGTGAAGCTCCCGATGAGGAGCGGCATGCCGTGAACCGTCGACTCGCCGAGCGTGAAGAGACGGAATCCGTTCTTCGGCTTGTCGCGGACGAAGTTCGGCTGCGGCTCGGGGAAGTGCACCGAGAGCCGGGGGAACGCGCGCACGAAGCCGGGCGGCTTCCCCTCGAGCTGTGCCGGCACCCAGTAGGCCGGGGCGTTCCGCTCGTTCCACTCGTAGCGCGGCACATGCACGCCCGAGACCGCGAGCACGACCTCCACGAGCGCGAAGAAGACGATGGGCGACAGGATCGCCATCGTGAGCTTCACGCGCAGGGGAGTCGGGGAATCCGGTTTCGTCGTCGGCATGGCGCGCAAGGATCTCACCGTCCGCGGAGACGGGCCAGATCGCGCCGCGCCGGCTCCGGGAGGCGCCCCTCCAGTTCGCGGAGCGCGGCGCCCGAGAGACGCGCCACGACGGGGCGCAGGTCGATGCCGGCCGCGTCCATGGGACGCCGGTAGGGCGGCTCGGCGAGCCAGTAGAAGACGTACTGGGTCGCCACCTCCTCGTGGCCGCGGAGAAGGCCCTCTTCGAGCTCGGCGCGCGCCTCGTCGACGCGGCCGGCGATCGACAGGAGGAGTCCTCGGACGATGCGCATCTCCGCGTCGTTCGGAACCGCCTGGAGCGCGCGCTCGCAGGCGTCGAAGGTGCGCTTCCACTGGTCGTCGACGGCGCCCGTGAGGAGGACGAGCTTCAGGCCCTGGAGGACCTGCCCCACCGCCGACCGGTGCTCCTCGAATCGGCCGATGCCGAGGGCGTCGCGTCCGCGGTCCC
Organism: uncultured Planctomycetales bacterium; assembly: GCA_964545855.1. GTDB lineage: Bacteria > Planctomycetota > UBA1135 > UBA1135 > JACQFD01 > CAZJHD01. Next base: position 109,734 of record CAZJHD010000010.1, on the reverse strand, counting down.
AATCGACGTCGAGCGTCGTGTCGATGGGGAGCTGCAGGACGCCGACGAGGGCCTTCAGCATGGCGTCGGCCACCACGTAGTGGCCGCGGAAGGTCGGATGGACGTTGTCGTAGATCAGCTCGTCGCCGGCGAGACCGTAGGGGCCGGCCCCGTCGAAGACCGCCCGCACGTCGACCAGGGGGACGCGCTCCGCGGCCGCGACCTCGCGGATCACCGCGTCGGCCCAGCTCTGCGTGCGCATCGGGAAGGCGTCGAGATCGACGGCGCGCAGGAACGCGGCGCGCGCCCCCTCGAGATCCCCGGCACGCTCCATGGCTTCGCCCATGGCGTAGTGGAGGCGCGCCGGAGTGGCGTCGATCGTCTCCGCCTCGCGAAGGAGGGCCGCCGCGCGCCGCGCCATCTCCGGATCGGGCGTCGAGTCGAGGGCCGCCCGCGCGCGCCCGTAGAGCGACTCCCAGCGCGCGCGTAGCTCCGCGTTGCCCCGGACGCTCTCCGAGAACACCGACCGGATCGGCGCGAATCGCCGGGCGTTCCGCGGCATCGTGCAGAGGAGGATCGGCACGTCCGCCGCCTTCGCGGCGGCGACCACCTCCGCGGTGATCTCGCGGAAGCGGCGCTTCAGGAGATCGAGCTCCGGGCCCCAGCAGGGCGTCTCCTCGTCGAGCACGCGGTCGGGGAGCGGCTCCTTGGGAGCGATGGAGGGCACGAACCGCGCGAGCAGGTTCGTCGTGCGCAGCGCCCAGGCGGCGCGGACGATCGTCGAGCGCACGGGGTGCTCCACGCGGTCGCGCAGCGTGAGGAGATTGCGCGCGAGGAACTCGTTGTGCCCGACCATCCAGAGGAACGCGTCGGGGTCGTGCGCGAGCGACTCGCGCGCGAGCATCTCGATCTCCTCGGCGTGCCAGCCGCGGTTCCCCGCGTTCACCACCTCGACGGCGCGGCCCGGGAGCATCGAGGAGAGACGGAGCTGCAGCCAGTCGGTCATCGTGCCGACGAGGTGCGGCACGCCCTGCACCGTCGACTCCCCGAAGACGAACACGCGGAGGCCGTTCGAGGGCTTGTCGCGGACGAAGACCGGGAGCTTCTCGGGGAAGTTCTTGTAGAGCGGCCGCGGGAACGACCTCTGGAATCCCGGCGTCTTGCCCGTCTCGCCGTAGGGCGCCCAGTAGTGATCGACGACGCCGATCTGCTCCGGATAGCGGCGCGTGCTGACGCCCGCGACGGCGAGGATTCCCTCGAGGAGCCCGAGGAAGACGAGGGGCGAGAGGATCGCGAGCGAGAGCTTCCGGAGCACGCCTCCCTTCGGCTTCGAATCAGGCATGGGAGCCGTCGCGGGAGTCTCCTCCGGGACGAGCCTCCGTGAGCTTCACCCAGTAGCGGCCCGTGTAGTCGATGTGGCCGAGGAGCACCGGCTCGTCGAGAGCCGCGAGGAACTCGTTCAGCGCCTTGTGGCAGCCCTCGAAGTGGCCGTAGTCGTCGATGACGATCACGCCCCCCTTCACGACGCGGTGGTAGAGGTGTTGGAGGCAGATGCGTGTCGACTCGTACCAATCGCCGTCGAGGCGCAGGAGCGCGATGGGCCCGAGGGCCGCGGCCGACTCGGCGACGGTCTTCTCGAACCAGCCGACGTGGTAGCGCACGAGATCCGACGGATAGCCGATCTTCGTCTCCAGCAGCGCCTGGCAGTCGGACTGCGCCGCGACGCAGAGGCCGATGGAGGTGAGCTCGCCCGTCGCGCGCGCCTCCGTCTCCGCGTAGGCGAGGGAGGACCGGCCGTCCTTCTCGATGTTCGGCTGGGGGAGGCCCTCGAAGCTGTCGAAGAGATGCAGCGTTCGCGAGGCCTTGCCCGACGCCAGGTGGGCGAGGGCCATCATCCCGGTGCTCCCGCCCTTCCAGACGCCGCACTCGACGAGGCATCCGGGGATCCGGTAGCGGTCGACGTAGCGCACCTGCTGCCAGAGGGACGCGAGCCTCTCGTAGGACGAGAGCGTGTGGTCGCGCACGCGCTCGATCGCCGCCTTGATGTCCTTCTCGCCGTCGTAGCCGAACTTCGCTCCGAGGTAGGCCGGCTCCACGGGCGTCGCCTTCGACGGCCGCCACCCGCGGCGCACGAGGGCGGAGGCGAACCAGTTGCGCAGGGGGGAGCTGGGAGTGTCGGTGGCCATCCGCGCGGGGCGGGAGAGGTGGAGGCGAAGGAGTCTATCCCGGCGCACTTCGAGGACGAGCCATGGGGCGGCGCGCATGGAAAAGACTGCGCGGCGGCCGCCACGCCGGCCGAGAGGCGGAGGCGCAACGACGCAATGGGCGACGAGGCCCGCGCGCAGCTCGAATGCCTTCTTGGGCGTCCTGCGAGAGCCAGCTTCGGCTTCGGGCCAATGGAGGGCCCACGGCGACGAGATTCACTCGGCCGCGCCCCTCGAGCCGCGGAATCCTCCCGGACGGCGCCGGGATGCGATCCGCGCAGCGAGCGACTTCGCGACCCCCTCCCCGGCGCGCGGCTTGCTCGCGTTGATCGAACCCGGGCGTGCCCCTACCCTTCGCCTCCTTCCCGCCCGCCACTCCTCCTTGATCTTCGTCCTCCGGACCGGCGCCACCGCGAGCGATCGCGCCGAGCTCACCCGCGCCCTGGAGGGTCTCGGGCTGCGGGCCGTGGACCTGTCCCAGGGAGCCGTCTCCGCCATCGCCGCCCTCGGGGATCGGCTGGAGCGCGCGTCGGGGCTGCAGGCGCTGCCCTTCGTCGATCGCGTGATCGCGCTGGCGCGTCCCTACCGTCTCGCCGCGCGCGAGGCGGGCCGCGAGGCCTCGGTCGTCACCGTCGGCTCCGTGCCCGTCGGCGGCGAGCACTTCGCCGTGATCGCGGGCCCCTGCGCCGTCGAGAGCGAGGAGCAGCTCCGAGCGTCGGCGTCGGCCGTGCGCGACGCCGGCGCCTCGATCCTCCGCGGGGGCGCCTACAAGCCGAGGACGTCGCCCTATTCCTTCCAGGGGATCGGCGCCGAGGCGCTCCGTTGGCTCCGGAGCACGGCCGACGCCCTCGAGATGGCCGTCGTCACCGAGGCCCTCGACCCGCGCGACGTGGAGACCGTGGCGCGCCACGCCGACGCGATCCAGATCGGATCGCGCAACTCGCAGAACTTCCCGCTCCTCGTCGAGGCGGGACGGAGCGGCAAGCCCGTCCTCCTGAAGCGCGGCATGGCGCAGACGCTGAAGGAGCTCCTGCTCGCGGCCGAGTACGCGCTGAATGCCGGCGGCGCCGGCGTGATCCTCTGCGAGCGGGGCGTGCGCTCCTTCGACGCCGAGACGCGCCACCTGCTCGACCTCGCGGCGGTGCCCACGCTGCGCTCGATGACCCACCTCCCGGTCGTCGTCGACCCGTCCCACGGGACGGGCCGCAGCGAGCTCGTGGCGCCCATGGCGAAGGCCGCCGTCGTCGCCGGAGCGAACGGCCTCATGGTGGAGGTGCACGCGAATCCGGTGTCGGCGCTCAGCGACGGGCGCCAGGCGCTCCTGCCGGCCGACTTCTCCGCGCTGATGACGCGGGTGGAGCGGCTGCTGGAGGTCGAGGGGCGACTGCTCTCGGCGCCGCTGCGGCGCGGGTAGCGGGTCGGGGCTCCCGAGACCGCCCCCGCGTCCCTACACTCGTCGCCCCTCTTTTCCGCGGCCCTGCTCCGCGCCGCGATCCACCTCGAGGACCCACCTCCTTGAGAAACGGCCGCGCGCTCCGACGGCGGCCGCACTCCGGCCCCTCGCTCCGCACGCCTTGACCCGACGCCGCTTCCTCGCCGGCAACTGGAAGATGAACCTCGACCGCTCGTCGGCGGCGGGGCTCCTCTCGGCCCTGAAGGCGAACCTCCCGCACGACCCCGGCTTCGACGTCGCGGTCTTCCCGCCGTTCCCCTACCTGGAGCGCGCCGTCGAGGCCTGCGCCGGCACGCCGATCTCCGTCGGCGCCCAGAACTGCTGGCACGAGCGGAAGGGAGCGTTCACCGGCGAGGTCAGTGCCGACATGGTGCGCGACACGGGGGCGACGCGCGTGATCCTCGGCCACAGCGAGCGGCGCCACGTCTTCGGAGAGACGGACGCCTGGATCGCGAAGAAGGTGGTGACGGCGCTCGCCGCGGGGCTCCACCCGATCCTCTGCGTCGGCGAGACGCTCGAGGAGCGCAAGGGCGGCCGCACGCGCGACGTCGTGCTCCGCCAGCTCCGGGAGGGGCTCGCAGCGGTCGACGCGGCGCGCATGGCGGTGCTCACCGTCGCCTACGAGCCGGTCTGGGCCATCGGCACCGGCGTGAACGCGACCCCGGAGCAGGCGGGCGAGGTGCATTCGCTCCTGCGCAACGCCGTGGCCGAGAGCCACGGGCGGGCCGTCGCGGAGTCGCTCCGGATCCTCTACGGTGGGAGCGTCACGCCCGAGAATGGAGCGGCCCTGCTGGCCGTTCCCGGCGTCGACGGCGCCCTCGTCGGCGGCGCGAGCCTCGACGCGAACAAGTTCATTCCTCTTCTCGACGCAGCCCGGAGAGCGGGCCCTCTCGCATGACCGGTTTCCTCATTGGCCTCCTCTACGTGGTCTTCGTCCTCGCCTGCATCCTCCTGATCGTCGTGATCCTCATTCAGGAGGGGAAGGGCGGCGGCCTCGGCGAGGCCTTCGGCGGCGTCGGCGGCGAGACCTTCGGCCACAAGGCGAGCGGCGTGAACAAGTTCACCGGGCTGCTGGCGGCCGTGATGATGGTCTCCGTGCTCCTCATCCACTCGATGGAGCGGACCACGCCGGACGCGGGTCTCTTCCGGCCGAAGCAGCCGGCCCCCGGCGCGGGCGCACCGCCTGGAGGGGGAACGGGCCCGGGGTTCCAGGTCCCGATTCCGCCGGTCGGTCCTGGTGAAGGCGCGGGCGCCGAGGTGCCCGGCACTGGCGCGACGCCTCCGGGCGCTGGCGCGACGCCACCGGGCGCTGGCGCGACGCCTCCCGGCGCAGGCGCGACGCCCCCGGGTTCCGGAGCGACGCCTCCGAACTCCGGCGATCCCGAGAAGCCGAACTAGCGGCCTCCGCCGGGACGGACCGAGCGCAACGCGCGTGGCGAGCCGCAAGAAGAAGGCGAGCCCACCGGCCAGCTCCGCCGCGGCGCCGCGCTCCATGACGGGCTTCGGCGGCGCGCGCGCCGCGAGCGGAGGTCTCGTGGTGGAGGCCGAGGTGCGCTCGGTGAACCACCGCTTCCTCACGGTGCAGCTCCGCCTTCCGACGGAGCTCTCCGGCGGCGAGCCGACGCTGGAGCCGCTCGTGCGCAAGGCCCTGCAGCGGGGCAGCGTCTCCGTCGCGCTCACGGTGCGGCGCGAAGGCGAGGGCGCGGCCGCCGCCGTCGTCGACCTGGAGCAGGCGCGCGCCGTCGCCGCCGGTCTCCGGAGGATCGCGAAGGATCTCCGCCTCGAGGGCGACGTGACGCTCGCGGAGATCGCCGCGGCGCCCGGCGTGATCGGCCTCGGTCGGGCGCCCGCGAAGCCCGACGAGCGCGTCGCGCGCTTGGCGGAGTCGGCGGTGTCGGAGGCCCTGGCGGAGCTGGTGGTCGCCCGGGAGCGCGAGGGTCGCGTCCTCGCGGCCGACCTCCGGTCGCGGCTCGCGGCGATGCGCGCGAGCATGGCCGAGATCGAGGAGCGGACGCCGGCGGCCGTGGCCGAGCATCTGGAGCGGCTCCGCCGGAGGCTGTCGGAGCTGCTGGAGGGGAGCGGCGCGTCCCTGCGCGAGGACGATCTCGCCCGCGAGGTGGCGCTCCTCGCCGATCGGAGCGACGTGACGGAGGAGATGACCCGCCTCCGGGCGCACCTCGACGAGACGGAATCGCTGCTCCGGCGCGCGGAGCCCGTGGGCCGGCGCCTCGACTTCCTCGTGCAGGAAATGCTGCGCGAAGTGAACACGACGGGCTCGAAGTCGTCCGACTCGGAGATCACGCGGCGCGTCATCGATCTGAAGACGGAGATCGAGCGGATCCGCGAGCAGGTGGCCAACCTCGAATGAAGCCGTCGACGAAGTCGGGCGCGGGCCGGCTGCTCGTCGTGTCGGGTCCGAGCGGCAGCGGGAAGACCACGATCTGCGATCGGTTGGAGCGCGAGTTCGGCTGCGAGTACGTCGTCACCGCCACCACGCGCGCGCCGCGTCGCGGGGAGCGCGCCGGCATCGACTACCACTTCTACGGGAGCGGCGAGTTCGACCGCCGCGTCGCCGCCGGCGAGTTCCTCGAGCATGCCACGGTCCACGGTCACAGCTACGGCACGCCCCGGCGCTCCGTGGACGAAGCGCTCGCCCGCGGCGCGACGCTCCTGCTGGAGATCGACACGCAGGGCGCGGCGCAGGTGCGCGATTCGAAGCTCCCGCACACGAGCGTCTTCATCGACGTGCCCGACCTCGCGGCCCTCGAGGCGCGGCTGCGGGGTCGCGCCACGGAGCGCAGCGAGGACGTCGAAGCGCGGCTCGCGCGCGCCCGGCAGGAGATCGGGGAGAAGGACCGCTACGATCACGTGGTCGTGAACGACGATCTCGAACGCGCCGTGGCCGCCGTGGCGGCGTGCCTCGGTCTGGAGCGAGTTTCCCGATGAGCCACGCCGGCCGCCCCTGCATCGTCCTCGGCGTCTCCGGCAGCGTCGCCTGCTACAAGGCGTGCGACGTGGCGTCGAAGCTGACGCAGGCGGGTGTCTCCGTGCGCACGGTGCTGACGCGTTCGGCGGCACGCATGGTGTCGCCGATCCTCTTCCGCGCCATCACGGGCCAGACCGCCACGACCACGGAATTCGACGAGGCGGCCGAGGCGCCGATGCTCCACATCGACCTCGCGCAGACGGCCGACCTGTTCCTCGCGGCGCCGGCCTCGGCGAACGTGCTCGGGCGCCTCGCGAACGGGCTCGCCGACGATCTGCTGTCGAGCGCGGCGCTGGTGCTCGATCCCTCGAAGCCGAAGGCGCTCGCGCCCGCCATGAATCCGGCCATGTGGCTCGCGCCGGCGGTACAGGCGAACGTCTCGAAGCTGCGCACCTACGGTTGGGAGATCCTCGGACCCAATGCCGGCTGGACCGCCTGCGGCGTCGAGGGCGCGGGGCGCATGGTGGAACCCGCCGAGATCGTCGCGTGGGCCCTCGGGAAGCTGAAGGTTGGGCCGTCCCGCTGACGCACGCGCGGCCCGCGTCCTCGTGACGGCGGGCCCGACGCGGGAGCCCCTCGACGACGTCCGGTACCTCTCGAACCGGTCGAGCGGACGCATGGGCTACGCGATCGCGCGGGCGGCGCTCGAGGCGGGCGCCCGCGTGACCCTCGTGACGGGCCCCGTCGCCCTCGCGCTTCCAGCGGCTCCGCCGCGGAGCGGCGGGCGCCTGCGCGTGCTCCGCGTGGAGACGGCGCGGCAGATGCGCGCCGCCGCGCTCCCGGCGTTCCGGTCGTGCGACGTGGCCTTCCACGTGGCGGCCGTGGCCGACTTCCGTCCCGCCCGCGTGGTGCGCGGAAAGATCAAGAAGTCGGCCCCGCCGCGCGCCGCCTCGGGGCGGATCGCCCTCGATCTCGTCCCGAACCCCGACATCCTGGCCGAGTGCGGCCGGCGCAAGCGCCCGGGGCAGGTGCTCGTCGGCTTCGCGCTGGAGGCCTCCCGCGGCGAGCGGAACGCGCGGGCGAAGCTCCGCGCGAAGAATCTCGACCTCGTGGTGCTGAACGGTCCTTCGGCGTTGAACGCGGCCCATGCAGAGGTCACCGTGCTCGCTCGCGAGGGCGACCGCCGCTCGATGCGTGCACCGAAGCACCGCATCGCCCGCACGCTGGTGCGACTCGCGTTCGACCGATGGCTTCGACAGTCGCGAGCAACGAAGAGACCCCCCCGCTGAACGAGCCGGTGCGCCGGCGCGCGGCGACGCCGCAGCCGGAGCGCGCCGCGAAGGACGGCGCGAAGCGGGAGCGCGAGACGCCCTCGATTCCGGCGGAGCTGCCGCAGCGGCTGCGCGAGGCGCTGGCGCTCGCGATGCTCGGCGTGTCGTTGTTCCTGGCGGCCGCCGTCACCACCTACGCGGTCTCGTACCGCTCCGGTGTCCCGGGACAGAACGTCTGCGGCTGGGTCGGACACGCGATCGCCGGCGCGATCGTCGTGACGATCGGGAAGGCGGCCTACGTGCCGATCCTCTTCACGATCGTCTGGTCCGTCATCCTCTTCCTGCGCGGGCGCATCGACGGTGCCGTCGTGCGCGTCTTCGGCATCGCGGTGCTGACGGCGGCGCTCGCGGTGCTCCTGGAGCATCGGCTCGCCCTCGGCGCCGTCCCGGGAGACTGGCGCGGAGGCCTGCTCGGCGCGTCCGTCGAGCCACGCATCGCGCAGGGCTTCGGGATCTTCGGCACCTACGTCGTGCTGGGTGTGCTCGGCGCGATGGCCTTCACGATGGCGACGGACTTCGCCTTCGTGCCGCTCGTGCGCGAAGCGGCGCGTGGCATCGGCGCCGCGGCGCGCGAGGCGCGCTCGCGTGCGGAGTCGCTCCGCTCGGGCCGGAGCTGGACCGAGCGTCTCCTCGACGCGCTCCCGCGGCGGAAGCCGGCCGATCCGTCCGCGCCGGAGACGGCGCTGGCGGCGCCGGGTGCGTTCGTCGAACCCGTGGCCTCGGTGGCGGCGCCCCCGGAGCCCGCCGCTCCGCAGAGCGTCGTCTTGATTCCGAGACGCGACGCCGCGTCCGACGCGCGGGCGGCGGAGGCCGACTTGCTGGCGGCGGAGGCCGACACGCTGGCGGCAGAGGCCGACGTCTTCGACGACGAGGATCCCGCTCCCGAGACGGGCCCGGGGGGATCGGAGCCGAAGCCGCGCACGCGGGCGCCGCGACGCCGAGCGCGCGGCGAGGGCGGCGCCGAGCTTCCGTTCCCCGCGCCCGTCTATCGCCTGCCCGAGGCGCGCCTGCTGGACGAGTCGAAGCGCGTGAAGCCCGCCGAGACGATGGGCGACTCGCAGGCGATGGCGGAGCAGATCGAGTCGGTGCTCCGCTCCTATGGCGTCGACCTGAAGGTGGTGGGGCACTCGCGCGGGCCCGCCGTCACGCTCTTCGAGCTCGAGATGGGGCCCGGCGTCACGGTGAACACGGTGACGGCGCGCCGCCACGACCTCGCGATCCGGCTGAAGTCGGGCGGCGTGCGCTTCGTCTACCCGATCCCCGGCAAGTCGACGGTCGGCGTCGAGGTTCCGAACTGGAAGCGCGAGTTCGTGCGCCTGCGCGATCTCGTCGACGAGGTGCCGCCGAGCCGCGCGAAATCGGCGGTGCCGCTCTATCTCGGGCGTGACGTGATGAACCACGCGGTCGTGGAGGATCTCGCGGAGATGCCCCACCTGCTGATCGCGGGGCAGACCGGCTCGGGCAAGAGCGCCTGCTTGAACGCGATCCTCTGCTCCGTGCTGCTGGCGCGGACGCCCGAGGAGGTGAAGCTCATCCTCGTCGACCCGAAGCAGGTGGAGTTCTCGAAGTACGACGGCGTCCCGCACCTCATGTGCCCGATCGTGTCGCTCGCGCGGAAGGTGCCGATCGTGCTCGATTGGGTGATCGCCGAGATGGAGGAGCGCTACACGCTCCTCGCGCAGGCGGGCGTGCGGAAGATCTCCGACTTCAACGCTCTCCCGAAGCGCGAGGTGAAGGAGCGGCTCGGCGACGCGTACCCGCCGGAGGAGCTGCGGCTCCGCCTGCCGTACCTCGTGGTCGTCGTCGACGAGATGAACGACCTGATGGTGCAGGCGAAGAAGGACATGGAGGACCGCATCACGCGGATCGCGCAGAAGTCGCGCGCCGTCGGCATCCACCTGATCCTCGCCACGCAGCGCCCGTCGGTGAACGTGGTCACGGGCACCATCAAGGCGAACCTGCCGACGCGCATCGCGTTCCAGACGGCCCAGGGCAACGACTCGCGCGTGATCCTCGATCAGGTGGGCGCCGAGGATCTCCTCGGCAAGGGAGACTTCCTCTACAAGCCGCCGGGCACGGACAAGTTCGTGCGCGCGCAGGGCACCTGGGTGGGCGACGAGGAGATCGACCGGCTCGTGCGCCACGCCCGAGCGCTGGCGGAGCCGAAGTACGACATCCGTCTCGTGCAGATCCGCGACGCGGCGGACGGCGCCGAGGGCGGCGCGTCTCCGGAGCCGACCTTCGACGGGGGCGCGAAGGACGCGCTCTTCGATCGCGCCGTCGAGGAGACGATCAACGCCAATCGCGCCGCCGCGAGCCATCTCCAGCGCGCCTTCGCGATCGGCTACAACCGCGCGACGCGCATCCTCGACGCCATGGCGATGCTCGGCATCGTCTCCCAGTACGAGGGCTCCAAGGTGCGCCGCATCCTCGTGACGATCGAGGAGTGGAACGCGCGCAAGGAGGAGATCCTCCAAGGGGCGCTTCGATCGAAGCCCGGCGAAGGCACGGGCGACGGCGCCGGCGGTGACGATGCGTAGGTCGCGCGACTCGCAGCGGAGAAGCGCTCTCACGTGAGCTACGGGGAGCTCGTCCCGGGTCTCCTGCTGGCGCTCTTCTGCGGGGCGCTGATCGGCGTCGAGCGGGAGCTGGGGAAGCTCCCGGGGTCGAAGGATCTGGACCGCTCGGGCCGTGAGCCGAGCCCGAGCCCCGCCGGGCTGCGCACGCACGTGGTGGCCGCCTTCTTCGGCGGACTGCTGCAGATCCTCGACGCGCGCGCCGGAAGCTCCTCCGGCTTCGTGCTGATGGGGCTCGCCGTCACGTCGCTCCTCGCCGGCGTCGTCTACGGTGTGCGCGCGGCGCGCACGAGGCACTGGGGCGTGACGTCGGCCTTCACGCTCGTCATCACCTACGTGCTGGGCGTGCTCTCCCTGACGGAGCTGCGCCTGCTGGCGGCCGCCATGGCCGTCGCGATCGCGGCGGTGCTCGCGATCAAGGTGCAGGCGCGCACGTTCCTGGGGAACCTGCGCCAGTCGGAGGTGGGCGCGGCGATCCAGCTCGGGCTGGTGACGATCGTCCTGCTCCCGCTCATCCCCGACCGCGACTTCGGCCCCGCCGACTGGGAGCCGCTCGCGCGCGCGCTGCGCGAGCTCGGCGCGACGGAGACGGCGCTCGCGTCGCTTGCCGTCTTCAATCCCTTCAAGCTCTGGGTGCTGGTGGTGGCGATCTCGGCGATCGGCTTCGCCGGCTACGTCCTGATCCGCTCGCTCGGCCCGCGTCGGGGCCTCACGATCACGGGCTTCGTCGGTGGGCTGGTGAGCTCGACGGCGGTCACGCTCTCGATGGCGGAGCAGAGCAAGCGCACTCCTGGCCTCGTCGGTCCCTTCGCCTCGGCGGTGCTCGCCGCGTCGACGGTCATGGCGTTCCGCGTGATCGCGATCGCGCTCGCCCTCGCTCCGGGGCTCGCGCTGCCCCTCACGTTCCCCATGGCGCCCATGCTCCTCACGACGGGGCTCGCCGCGCTCTTCATCGCACGACGGGGCGACGACGGCGAGGGTTCGGCGGAGGCCGGCTCCGCCGTGAGTCTCACGACGCCCTTCGCGTTGCTCCCGGCGCTGAAGCTCACGGCGCTCTTCTTCCTCGTCCGCATCGTCGGGCGCGTGCTCACGATCCTCCTCGGCGGAGCGGGTCTCGTGCTGGCGGCCTTCGCCGCCGGCATCGTCGACGTCGACGCCATCACGGCGGCCGTGGCGCAGGAGAGCGTCGATCCGTCCACGACGATCTCGGAGCGTTTCGCCGTCATCGCGATCTTCACCGCCGTCGCGACGAACACGCTCGTGAAGGCGGGAATGATCTTCTTGCTCGGGAGCCGCCCCGTGGGACGCGCCGCTGCCCTCTGGCTCGTCGTCTCCCTCGTGGCGGGAGGTGCCGGAGTGGCGGCGGGGCTGTCCCTGTAGGACGTTCGCGTCCTACGGCCTGGCCTCGAGGACGAGGTTGAAGGGGGTCTGCGTGGCGCGGCGGAAGCGCGTGAAGCCCGCCTTCTGCACCACCTCGCGGAGCCGCTGCTCGCCTGCCTGCGCGCCGAGGCCGAGGCCGACTTCCTGGGAGAGCGATGCCGGCGTGCAGACGAGGGTCGACGCCGAGTAGAACGTGCGGCCGATGGGGTTGAGGTTGTCCTCGAGCGCGTCGTTCGCGAAGGGCTCGACGAGAAGCCAGGTGCCGTCGGGAGCGAGCGCGTTCCGGACGTTCCGCGCGGCGCCGACGGGGTCGCCGAGGTCGTGGAGGCAGTCGAAGAGCGTGACGACCTCGTAGCCCTTGCCGGGGAACGCGCTCGCCTTCGCCACCTCGAATCGCACGCGGCCGTCGACGCCGGCCTCCTTCGCCGCCTGGGCGGCCCATCGGATCGAGGGCTCGTGGTAGTCGAAGCCCGTGAAGGCCGACTCGGGGAACGACTGCGCCATCAGGATCGTCGATGCGCCGTGGCCGCAGCCGACGTCGGCCACCTTCGCGCCGCGCTTCAGCTTGGCCTCGACGCCTTCGAGCGCGGGGATCCACGCCGACACGAGGTTCGCGCGGTAGCCCGGGCGGAAGAACCGCTCGGTGCCCTCGAAGAGGTCGGGGTCGTGCTCGTGCCAGCCGACGCCCTTCCCGCTGCGGAAGGCCTCCTCGATCTTCGCCGCGTCGCGGACGAGCGCCGTCGCGAGCTGGAAGCCACCCGGGAGGAAAGCAGGGCTGTCGGGGTTGGCGAGGGCGAGCGCCTGCTCGGGGGTGAGCGAGAAGCGCTTCGTCTTCGGGTCGTAGGTGACGTAGCCGCCGGCTGCCTGCGAGGCGAGCCACTCGCGCACGTAGCGCTCGGTCGTCTTGGTGCGCTTCGCGAGCTGCTCGGAGGTCTGGGGCCCGCCCTCGGAGAGGCCGCGGTAGAGACCGAGTCGGTCTCCGATCACCAGCAGCGCGGCGTGCATGGTGGCGCCGAGGTCGTTCACGGCGCGGCCGAGGAGTTCGTGGAGCTTCGTGTCGTCGATGTTCTTCGTCATGAGATCTCGGAGGGAGCTTCGGGAGGAATCGGCGAGTCCGAGGCGTCGACCCCCGTGGGGGGACGCGCCCTCGCCAACGGACTCGTGAGGGGCCGCCGGGAACGAACCGAACGGACGAAACACGAGAGTAGGGACCCGATGATTTCTTGCTTGCGTAGAGTGGTCTGTAAAACAGACTACATGCACCCATCGCATCGAGGGTGGCTGGCGCCCTCGCGACCTCGGCGACGACCATGACCAAGATCCACCTGCTCACGCTCTCGGCCGCGAGCGCCGCCCTCGGCCTCTCCTCCTTCTCCCTGCTCTCCCGTCGCGGTGAGGACGTCGAGAGCCTCGACCGCCGGATCGACACCCTGCAGCAGTCGGTGCGCGCGCTCGAGGAGCCACGCGCGAATCTCGGTCTTCCGCGGGCCATGCCCGCCGACGACCGGCTCGAGGACCTCGCCCGCCGCGTGGAGCGCGTGGAGTTCGACCTCTCCCAGCGGACCCTGGCGGAGCCGGCCGCGGAGCGGAGCGAGCCGGTGCAGGCTCCCGTGGCGAACGAGAACGATCGTCGCGTTCTCGGACCGGAGGAGCTCGCTGCCTTCGAGCGGCTTCTGCCGGAGATGCTCCGGTTCGCCGACGATCCGGGGCGCGCGGGCTCGGAGGAGGCGGAGCGATTCTGGCGCACGCTGCGCACGACGGATGCCGCGGACGCACTCGTGGCGAAGCTCGAGGCGAAGGTGCAGCACGACGGCGCGGACCTCGCGGCGCGCATGGATCTCGCCGACGCCTACGTCGCGAAGCTGCTGAGCGTGCCTCCCGGTCCCGAGCAGGGAGTGTGGGGGGCGCGCGCGGAGGAGCAGTGGAACGCCGTCGTGGAGCGCGATCCGGACCACTGGGGGGCGCAGTCGGCTCTGGGTCAGAACTTCGCGATGTATCCGGACTTCCTCGGCCGGACCGCCGACTCGATCCGCCACCTGGAGCGCGCGCGCGCGATCCAGGAACACGGCGTCATCGACCCGTCGCAGGCGCGCACCTACTCGACGCTGGCGCGGATGTACCAGCGTCAGGGCCGGCCGCAGGATGCCGCCGAGATCCTGCGGGCGGGACTCGCGCGTCACCCCGACGACGCGGATCTCGCGCGCGCTCTGAAGGACCTTCCCCACTGAGGATCACGACCCGACGGGACCACGACCATGGAAGCACGCGCCGCGGAGCAGGAGCTCCAGTTCATTCGCCGCGTGATCGAACGCACCCAGCGGCGCGTCGATCCGCACGCGTTCCACTTCGTCCACTGGGGCGCGATCGTCCTCGTGGGCTATCCGGCGATCAACGCCTGCACCCTCTCCGGCCGAGACGCCTGGGTGCCCTGGATCGGAGGCGCGGCTCTCCTGCTCGGAGGGATCCTGAGCTGCGTGCGGGAGATGGCTCTCGCGCGGCAGCCGCGGCTCCCGGGTGAGGACTTCGATCTCGGCAGGAGGGTGGCGTGGGTCGTCGCGGCGAATCTCATTGCCGGCGCCGTGCTGAGCGTGCTCCTCCCGGCATCGGGCGCGCTCGCCGGCGACGACGTCTCCATCGTCTGGGGGCTCCTCTACGCCAACATGACGGTGATGGTCGGAATCCTCTACGACCGCGCCTTCGTCGTGGCCGGCGCCGTCATCTTCGCGGGGACGCTCCTCGCGATCCTCTTCCGGAGCTACGCGGGCTTCCTCCTCGGGCCGTTCATGGGGCTCGGGATGATCCTCCCGTCGCTCCGTGCGGAGAGACGCGTTCGAGCGATGCGGCAGGACACGGAGAGCGCGCTTGGCGAGCACGGACCCGAGCCGGTTTGACCCCGTCCTGCTCTCGCAGGCGCGGCTCGCCGTCGTGGCGGCGCTCCTGGCGCGGAGCACGGCGACCTTCAGCGATCTCAAGGATCTCCTGGGACTCACGCAGGGGAACCTCGGCATCCACCTCCAGAAGCTGGAGGAGGCCGGCTACGTGAGCGTCGACAAGGCCTTCGTCGAGCGGAAGCCTCGCACGACCGTCCGTCTCACGGCGCGCGGCCGCGCGGCCTTCAAGAAGCACGTGGAGTTGCTGAACGCGATCGCGCGGGACGGCGCGTGAGCGGGGATCAGGTGCCGAGCCGCTCGCGCAGCAATCGGTTCGCGAGCGACTCGAGGTCTTCACCGCGCTCGTTCGCGAGGACCGTGAGGCGTTCGTGCACGTCGCGGGCGAGACGCACGCCGACGGAGCCTTCGGGCGCCGCCGACGGCGTCGAGGTCGCTCGAACGTGCTCCGGCGCGGGCTCGGCGTAGCTCCAGTCGGGCTGCTTCCGCGCGAAGCTCTCCTCGAGGACGAAGGCGCCCTTCGTCTCGTCGAAGTCGGCGAGGAGGGGAACGGGGATCGGCGCCGACTCGGCGGTCGGCCGCGCGATCTGCGCGTCGAACTCCTCGCGGTAGCGCTCCACGAGGCGAGGGATCAACGTCGCGCCCTCCTGCGGCAGGTAGCAGCGGTTGCCCTGGGGCGCCGAGCGCGCGCCGTAGAGAGCGCGCTCGAGGTCGTCGGGCGACGCCTCGGTGGGGTCGAAGATCTCGTCGAGGGCCGTCGAGGCGAGGCGGAGTCCGTGCTTGCAGGCGGTGCACTGGTTGCAGGACTCGACGTAGAGGAATCGTGCGAAGGCCTGCGCGACGCGGGGCATGGATCGGCTCTCGTCGTAGACGACGAAGCCGGCGGACCCGAGTCCCGAGCCGATCAAGGCCAGCGAGCCGAAGTCGGCGGGCGTGTCGAGCCTGTCGGCGGGAATCGGTCCGTTCGAGGCCCCGGAGAGCACCGTGCGGATCGCGCCCTCGCGGGGACCGCCGGCGACGTCGAAGAGGAGCGAGCGCAGCGAGGTGCCGGCCTCGCGTTCGTAGACGCCGGGCCGGAGCACGTCGCCGGAGACGGTGTAGAGCACGGTGCCCGGCGTGTCGTGCGTGCCGAGCGACCGGAACGACTCGGCGCCGAGGCGCACGATGCCCGGGACGTGGGCGAAGGTCTCCGCGTTGTTCACGACGGCCGGATTCGGGGAGCCCGCCGTGGCGAAGAGCCCGAGCTCGTAGGGCGGGTAGTGCGCCTCGCGCGGGAGCGGCACGCCCTCCTCGATGAACCGCAGGAGGCCCTTCTCCTCGCCGAAGAGATACTCCTCGGGACCTTCGACGAGGTGGATCGCGAGACCCGAGAGGAGACCCGCCGCACGCAGCTCCTCGATCGCGCTGCGCACACGCTCGATCTCGCGGCGGCACGACGCGCGGATCGCGACGTAGAGATCGCGCGCGCCGACGACGTGGGCGGCGACGAGCATGCCCTCGAGCGTCGCGTAGGGGTTGCGGCGCAGCAGCCAGCGGTCCTTGAAGGTGCCGGGCTCGCCCTCGGCGGCGTTGCAGACGACCGTGCGCGTCGTGCAGGGGTGGCGCGCGACGGTGCCCCACTTCACGCCCGTCGGGAAGCCGGCGCCGCCGCGCCCGCGAAGACCCGCGCGCATCACCACGTCGAGGACCGCCGACGGATCCTGCGTACGCGCGCGCGCGACGGCCGACGGGCCGTGGTCGCGCAGGTACTCGGCGTAGGTCGCGTAGGGCTCGTCCGGAAGGAGGAAGTGCGGTCGCATGGACTCGATCAGAACCGGGCGGGGCCGTCCCTCAGAGGAACTTCGCGCGGTGCTCCGGCGCTGGGAGGGGGCAGGCGTCGTGCCGGCCGAAGAGGCGGTAGCGCACCCGCGCGACGCAGCGATAGGCGAGATCGAGGAGCGGCGTCGGGAGCCACGCGACGAGGACGCCGAGGCGGCCCATGCCGCCGACCTCCCGCGCGACGCCGAGGATCGCGCGCGCGCGGCGCTCCAGGCGCTCCGTCGGGAGGCCGCGGTCGCGGACGAGGACGACGGAGTCGAGGTCGTCCGGGTCGAGGCCGTGGCGCCGGAGGAGGGTGCGCGCGAGTTCCTCCTGCAGCGGCGCGAAGCGGAATCGACCCGCGCGGTCGCGTCGCAGGATCCACCGCACGACTCCGTTGCAGAGCCCGCAGACGCCGTCGTAGAGGAGGACGAGGGGTTCTTCGGCCATGGAGAACCCCGGCGCTCACTCGCCGATGTCCTCGGCCCAGAGATCGGGCTTCTCGCGCTGCAGGCGCTCCATCAGCGCGATGCACCGCGGGTCGTCGAGGAGGACGATCTCGACGCCGTGGCTCCGCATCCAGTCCTCGGCGCCGAGGAAGGTGCGGTTCTCGCCCACCACGACGCGCGGGATCCGGAAGAGGATCGCCGTGCCGGAGCACATGGAGCAAGGGGAGAGCGTCGAGACGAGCGTGAGCGTTCGCCAGTCGCGGCGCCGCTTCGCCTTCCTCAGGCAAACGACCTCGGCGTGGGCCGTCGGGTCGCCGCTCTGCACCCGCTCGTTGTGACCGCGGGCGACGATCGAGCCGGAGGCGTCGACGAGGACCGACCCGATGGGGATGCCGCCCTCGCGCCAGGACTTCTCCGCCTGCTCGAGGGCGGCGTCGAGCCAAAGGCCCGTGGAGTCGCCCATCGGACGCGGCGGCGTCAGCCGCCCCCGCCCGCCGGCCAGATGCCGACGGAGCCGCCGACCCAGGTGAAGTCCTTGTTGAAGTCCACGCCGAGCATCTTCCCGCGCGAGAGACGGCAGAGGTTCGTCGCGAAGGTGAACTCCTTCGCGCCGTCGGGGCGCAGGAACATCGTGCGCACCTCCACCTTCACGCCGCCGCCGTCGACGGCCCGCAGCGCCGGCGTGTACTCGACCTTCTCCTGGAGACACCAGCCCGCGCGGTCGCCCTCGGGGATCGCGCGCACGTCGGCCTCCGTCGGGTCGACGTTCACGCCGCCGCCGGCGAAGGAATAGAAGGGCTTCAGCACGTAGCGGCGCAGCTCCTCCGCGCTGGGCACGCGCTCGAGGCCCGAGAGCCGCAGCGTCCTCGGCACGGCCGGATGGTCGAGGTGGGGCAGCGAGCTCTTCGACCAGATGAAGTACCAGGCCGGGTGGGGGAACCACTCCACGTCGAGCTCCTCGCGGAAGCCGAAGGGCAGCACCTTCCCCGACTTCTCCAGCTCGTCGAAGACGACGCGCTGGTAGATCCGTCGTAGCGGCACGAGCTTCCCCTCGCGGCGGCGGAAGAGACGCTTCCCTTCCCGCACGATCGTCGTCGGGCAGATCATGTCGACGCCGAAGAGCTTGCGCGTCGCGAAGAAGTCGGGCGAGGTCTTCTGCTTCTCCGGCTCCAGGTCGACGAGTGCGACCTCCTCGGGAGGGTGCTTCCCGACGATGCAGGCGCGCATGAGCGCGAGGAATCCCTCGCGGTCGAGGCCCGAGAAGAGGCCGGTCCAGCGCTTCGGCATGCCCGGCATGCGGCCGCAGATCTCGCCCCAGAGCTCCGCCTGCAGGATCGTCAGCGAGAGGAGCGAGGGGAACCCCTGCAGCTCGACGAGCTTCGGAGCGAGATCGCCGTTCGCGTCGCGCACGACGGCGAAATCGAGGATCGCGATCCCCGGCAGGTCGCCCCGGCCCGCCATCGCGTAGCGCTCCGGCACCTCGCGGACCATCGTCTCGATCCGCGCCGGATCGGAGATCTGCGCGAGGATTCCGCGCGCGGCCTCCTCGAGCCGGGTACGGAACGCCGCAGGGAGGAAGACCGGCGTCTCGGCGACGCGGAAGCCGAAGCCGCAGCCGAGGCGCGCCCCGAGCTCCTGCAGGAACTCCCTGTAGAGGTCCTCGCCGAAGGAGGCATTGAAGGCGTCGCGGAGCTCGGTCTGCATCGGGCCGCGGAGGATACCGGACGCTGCGGCGGCGGCCCGGTGCTCTCGCTGGGCGACGAGGCCCGCGCGCAGCTCGAATGCCCTTTCAGAAACCTGCTAGAGCGCGAGCCCGTGCTTGGTCTCGGCCACGACGAAGTCGACCACCTGGTTCAGGTCGCGGGTCTTCTCGAAGACGCGCAGCTGGCGGTCGGCGCCCGTGCCGTTCTGGAGGATCCATCGAATGGTCTCCAGCTCCTTGCGCGAGCCGAGGTCGTCGACCACGTCGTCGACGAACTCCAGCAGCTCGCCGATGAGGAAGGGTGTCGGGAACTCCTGCTCCTTGCCGAAGTCGATGAGCTTCCCTCCGAGGCCCCAGCGCGATGCGCGCCACTTGTTCTCCATGACGAGCGCGCGGCGGTAGTTCCGGAATCCGAGGTTGTTCTTCCGGAGGCGATAGAGCTTCACCGTGATCGCCTGGAGCAGGGCCGCGATCGCGATGGACTCATCGGCGCGCATCGGGATGTCGCAGATGCGGTACTCGATCGTGGGGAAGTACGGATGGGGCCGGACGTCCCACCAGATCTGCTTCGCGTCGGCGATGCAGTTCGTCTTGAGGAGGATCGTGACGAGCTCCTCGTACTCGCTGTAGGACGCGAAGTAGTCGGGGATGTTGGTCCTCGGGAACTTGTCGAAGACCTTGCAGCGGTAGCTCGCCCAGCCGGTGTCGCGCCCGAGCCAGAAGGGCGAGTTCGCGCTGAGCGCGAGGACGTGCGGCAGGAAGTAGCGCGCCTCGTTCATGATCCCGATGGCCACGTGCTTGTCCTCGACGCCGACGTGCACGTGGAGACCGAAGATCAGGTTCGCTCTCGCGACGGCCTGGAAGTCGTGGACGAGCTTCTCGTAGCGAGGGTTCGACGTGATCTGCACGTCGGCCCAGTGCGAGAAGGGGTGCGTTCCCGCGGCGGCGACGGCGAGCCCCTGCTCGTGCGCGATGCGGACGATGGCCGCTCGCGTCTCCAGCACGTCGCGGCGCGCCTCCGCGATGTTCGGGCAGATCCCCGTCGTCACCTCGACGACGGGCTGGTGGAGCTCCGACTTGATCTTGTCGTGGAGGACCTTCCCGCCCAGGTCGAAGATCTGCTCGATGTGCGAACGAAGACCGCGAGTCTCCGGGTCGATGACCTGGAACTCCTCTTCGATGCCGATGGAGAAGGTGGGCTCGTTCGTCATGGTTCGGAAGGAGGAGGCCCGCGACGGAACGATCTCCGCCGCGGGCCTCGGATGCCTGCGCCCTTCGGTCAGCGCTTGGCGCGCTTCCCGTTGGACTTTCCGGCGGGTCGTGCCGGAGGTGCCGCCGGAGCGGAGGGGATCGGAGCCGAGGGCGCCGAGGCGGAGGCGGACGCGGCCGCCGCTTGGGTCTTCGGAGGCGTGCTCGCGGCCACGGCCGGACGCTCGACGGACGTCGCGGGCTTCGCGAGACCCATCATCGCGGGCCAGCTCCCTCCGAGCTCGAGCGCGCGCGGATGGAGCACTCGCTCGAGGAGGAACTGCGCCGCGTTCTCGACGACCCACGCGAAGCTCTCCTTGCCGACGGAGTTCACGTCGGCGTCGGGCGCCGGATTCGTGAAGTCGATGGCCACGGGCACACCCTTGCGGATCGCGAACTCGAGGGTGTTGAAGTCGTGCCCGAGCGCGTTGCAGATGGCCTTGCAGTCACGCTCGATGCGCGCGCGCAGCTCCGCCGTGAGCGGCGGCACGTCCGCGACGTAGTTCTGGAGGTACGGCTTCGCCGGGTCGTAGCGCATGATCCGGATGCGATCGCGGCCGATGCAGTAGCAGCGGTAGTAGGCGTCGAAGGCGATCGCCTCCTGCGCGAGCATCGTGAGGTCGCCGGACTTGTTGTAGGCGGCGAAGAACTCCTCGGCGTCGTTCACCTTGGTGACGTTCTTCCAGCCGCCGCCCAGGGCCGGCTTCAGGAAGATGGGGAACCCGAGGAACTCGAACACGCGGTCCCAGCCGATCGGGAAGACGAGGTTGCGGAACGACTCCCCGCGCGTCCCCGGCGGATGCGAGTTGTGGGGCAGGAGGAACGTCTTCGGAACGGCGACGCCGACGGCCGCCGCGATGGCGTTCGCGGACAGCTTGTCCTCGGCGGTCCACCAGAACGGGTTGTTCACCACGTCCGTCCCTCGGATCGCCGCGTACTTCAGCACCGTGCGATAGAAGGGGACGTCCTGGCTGATGCGGTCGAGGATCAAGTCGTAGGGAAGGGGCAAGTCCTGGCGAACTGCGTCCAGCTTCACGGGCTCGCACACGACGCGACCCGCGCCGAGCTCGTTGATGCGCTTCTCGAGCGCCTCGGGGAAGCTGGTTTCCATTCCGAACAGGAGTCCGATCTTCTTGGGTTTCATGGAGTGAGCCGAAAGCGGGAGAAATGGATGGATCGAGGTGAAGGAGATCGGGAATGCCGCGGCGCTGTCGCGCGGCGCGAACTCCCGTGCTGGCGTTCCACGGCGAGCGCGGATCGCGCGCGGAGCCGCCCGCCCGAGCGGGCCGCAGGGAAATTCGGCCGAGCAGTGTAGGGCTCGCTCGACCAAAGCGGAGTGGTTTCAGCGGGTCGCGCCGCAGGTGAGTTCTTCGACGGGCCGCTACGCTCCCGCCATGTGCACCGACGCGAGGCCGGACGCCGCCGCGTCCCTGCACGGAACGCCCGAGGTCGGGCGCGAGCGTGCGCGCCCGCTCTTCCTCCGAGCGCTGGGGGTCGTCGCCGCGGTCGCGTTCCTCGACCTCGCCGCGCAGGTGACGCTACTGGTCGGAGCGGAGGGGCTCCTGCCCGTGTCGCGCTTCCTCGCGCGTGCCGGGGAGGCTCTCGGGTCCTCGGCCCCACTGCGGTTCCCCACGCTCTTCTGGCTCGGCGCGCCGGACGCCGCGCTGATCGGAGCCTGCGTCGCCGGCGCCGCGCTCTCGGCCGCCCTCGTGCTCCTGTGGGCGCCGCGGGCCTGCCTCGCCGGGATCTGGTGCCTCTACCTCTCCCTCACGGTCGCCTGCCAGGAGTTCCTGGGGTTCCAGTGGGACAACCTCCTCCTGGAGACGGTCTTCCTCGCGATCCCCTACGCGCCCGGCGGCTGGCGGCCGTTCCGCGGCGTGCCGCCGCCGTCCGGTCCGATCGCCCGGGGTCTCCTCCTGGGGCTCCTGGTGCGGCTCCATTTCGAGAGCGGCGTCGCGAAGCTCGTCTCCGGCGATCCGCACTGGCCGGCGCTGACGGCGATGATCTCCTATTGGGAGACCGCGCCCCTGCCGACGTCCCTCGGCTGGTGGGCGCACCAGCTCCCGGACTGGGCCGACCGCGCGCTCGCGGGCGCGACGCTCGTGCTCGAGCTCGTCGTGCCCTGGCTCGCGCTCGGCCCGCGGCGCGCGCGATGGGCGGCCGTCGCGGCCCTCGTTCCGCTCCACGTGGTGATCCAGGCGACGGGCAACTACGGCGTGTTCAACCTGCTCTCCCTCGCGCTCTGCATCCCGGCGCTCGAGGGAGGGCTCGCGCCGCGCCGCGACCGGGGCGAGCGGCTGCGGCCCCGGAGCCTCCTCGGCTGGGCGGGGGCGGCCGCGGCGGCGGGGCTGCTCGGGCTCCAGGCGCTCGACTTCGCCGCGGGCGTCTGCCGTTGGGAGCCGCCGGCGCCGATCATCGCGGTCCACCGGGCCGTCGTGCCCTGGAGGACGGTCAACTCCTATCACCTCTTCGCGCAGATGACGCTCGTGAGGAAGGAGGTCGAGATCGAGGGGAGCGACGACGGAGAGACCTGGAGCGCCTACGAGTTCCACGCGAAGCCCGGAGATCCGAAGAGGCGGCCGGCCTACGTCGCGCCGCGGCAGCCTCGCGTCGACTTCCGTTTCTGGTTCCTTCCCCTCGGCGGCCGGACGGAGATGCTGAACCGTCTCGTCGACCGGATGACGACGCATCCCGAGGTCTTGGCGGCGCTCTTCGCCGTCGACCCCTTCGGCGGCCGCGCGCCGCGCTACGTGCGCGTCGGCATGTGGCAGTACACCTTCACCGACGAGGCGACGCGGCGCTCGACGGGGCTCTGGTGGGACCGGGTCTTCCTCGGGTTCCACCCCTACGTCCATGACGCGCGAGGCGACTCGGCGCCGCGGTACTGAGGCGCGGAGCGCGGCGGGTGGGCCGAAGAGCGGGCCGCTGGTAGGCTCTCGGCCCATTTTTCCGAACCGACCCCCGATCGACCCATGCACCGCGAATTCATCGCCTGGGACAGCCCGCGCCTCGGAAAGCGCATGGAGCTGCTCTGGTTCGGCCACGCCGGCCGGCCACTCCTCATCTTCCCGACGGCCGCCGCGCGGTTCTACGAGGCCGAGGACTTCCACCTGGTGGGAGCGCTCCGCGACAAGATCGACCGCGGCGAGCTGCAGGTGTGCTGCGTCGACACCGTGAATCTCGAGAGCTGGTACAACAAGCAGCTCCATCCCTTCGGACGCGTCGCGCGCCACGAGCAGTACGACGCGTACCTGCGCCACGAGGTCGTGCCGCTGCTGCAGCGGCGCTCGCAGCGGGAGGACGTGATGACCTACGGGTCGTCCTTCGGCGCCTACCACGCCATGAACTTCGGCTGCCGCTACCCGGAGATCGTGAAGCGCGTGATCTGCTTCTCGGGGGTCTACGACGTGCATTCGTTCCTCGACGGGATGTGGAACGACGCCTGCTACTTCCAGTGCCCCACGGCCTACGTCCCGAACCTCGACGACGGCTGGGTCCAGCGGCTCCGGGGAACGGAGTTCGTGATCGCGACGGGCGAGACGGATTCCCTCGTCGACAAGAACCGCGAGTTCCTCGGTCTCCTCGCGAAGAAGGGGATCCCGGCGCACGGCGAGATCTGGCCCGGCGTCTTCGGCCACGACTGGCCCTACTGGCGCGAGCACCTGCCTCGATTCGTGCCCTGATCGCCGCCGGCGTGCGTTCCCGGGACGAGCAAGGTCCCTAGAATCCCCGCCCCCGCGGCCGGGCCGAGGCGCGGCGGAGTCCTCCCATTGAACGCACCGAACGCCGGGACCGGAGGCGCAGCGCCGTCGACTGCGCGCCCGATCACGAGGCCGTACGCCTGGTACGCCCTCGGGGTCCTGAGCTTCATCAACCTGATCAACTACCTGGACCGGAACGTCCTTCCGCCGGTCATGGAGTCGGTCAAGGAGACGTTCCGGATCGACGACACGCAGGCGGGGTCGCTCGTGTCGGCCTTCTTCGTCGTCTACACGCTCGCGAGCCCGCTGGCCGGATACCTCGGCGACCGCGTCTCTCGACGCCTGCTCATCTCGCTCGGGATACTGCTGTGGTCGGTCTCGACCGTCGCGAGCGCCTTCTCCGGCACCTTCGAGCACCTCTGGTTCTGGCGCGCCTGCACGGGCGTGGGCGAGGCGTGCTACGGCATCGTCGCGCCGGCCTTCCTGTCGGACCTGTTCTCGAAGGAGAGCCGCGCGCGGACGCTCTCGGTCTTCTACCTCGCGTTGCCGGTCGGCACCGCCGCCGGCTACGCCTTCGGCGGCTACGTCGGGCGTCACTTCGGACACGAGCCGGACGCGGCGCACGATGCGTGGCTCTGCACGATCGGCCTCCACGAGGGCTGGCGCTACGCCTTCCTCTTCGGCGGAATCCCCGGGATCCTGCTCGCCCTGCTCACGCAGTTCCTCCGCGAGCCGGTGCGCGGAGGAATGGACGTGGCGCCCGGTGAGCACGTCGTCGCGGGGAAGTTCCAGCTCTCGGCCGTCTGGACTCTCCTGAAGACGAGGTCCTTCGTCGCGAACGTCGCCGCCACGACGGCCATGACCTTCGCGATCGGCGGCCTCGCCGCCTGGGTGCCGGCCTACGTCGAGCGCGTTCTCGACTACCCGAAGGACGAGGCGGGCCTGCTGGTGGGTCTCGTCGTGGCCGGCGCCGGCACCGTCGGAACCGTGTCCGGCGGTTTCGCCGCGGACTTCGTGCGGCGATGGACGCGCTCGGCGCACTTCGTCGTCCCGGGGATCACGCTCGCATGCAGCGCGATCTGCCTCGGAATCGCCTTCCTCTATCCGAGCCGCACGCTGTTCTGGACCTGGGGAGGCATCGGCATCTTCTTCCTCTTCTGCAACAGCGGGCCGCTGAACGCGGCGATCCTGAACGTCTCGATGCCGAACGTGAGGGCGACGGCGTTCGCCATCACGATCTTCACGATCCATCTCCTGGGAGACGCCTTCTCTCCGATCGTGATCGGGGCCGTGAGCGACTACCTCCAGGAGAGCCAGAAGCTCTCCGCCGGTGAGGCGCTCCGCTACGCATTCTTCCTCGCGCCGCCCATCGTGCTCCTCGGTGCGACGATCCTGCTCCTTGCAGCGAAGCACCTGCCTCGCGACGTGGACGCCGTGGAAGCGGCGATGCGCCGCCGGAGCGAGGACGCCGCGGGAAGCTGAGGCCGCGCCTCGGGGGGCGTGGATGGATCGGCGCCGCGCGACCGCCGGCTGCGATCGACTGCGGCTCCGTCGCCCGCGCTCGCTCGGCCCCGGGCCAGCGGTAGCGATTCTTCCGCGACCTCTCACCCCTTGACGGATCCGCGATAGCCGTCGTAGAAAGTGTGACATCTGTAGCAGTATCGGGCCCGACCATGCACCTCAGTGACGCCGAGTGGACCGTGATGAGCGCGCTCTGGGAGCGTTCCCCCGCGAGCGCGCGCGACGTCCTCGAACGCGTCGAGCGCGGGACCGACTGGAGCTACTCGACGGTGCGGACGCTGCTCGGCCGCCTGGTGGAGAAGGAGGCGGTCCGCGTACGGATGCGCGGGAACCAGGGCCTCTACGATCCGATCGTGACGCGGGGGAAGGCGCGGCGGTCGGCCGTTCGATCGCTCGTCGACCGCGCCTTCGATGGCGCCTTCGGAACGCTCCTGCAGCATCTCGTCGCCGAGGAGAAACTCTCCAAGAAGGACCGTGAGCGCCTCGCCGCGATGCTGGAGGAGATCGATCGCGGGGAGACGGGAGCGTGACGCCGATCCTCGAGTCGGCGGCGAGCGCCTGGTGGGGCTGGGTCGCTCCCATGTCGGTGCAGGTCGCGGTGCTGATCGGCGTGATCGCCGCCGTCGATCGCGCCCTTGCCGGCTGGTCGTCGCCGCGACTCCGCACGGCGCTCTGGGCGCTCGTGCCCCTGAAGCTCGTCCTTCCGCCATGGATCGCCTCTCCCTGGAGCATCGTCCGGTGGCTCCCCATGACGGGCGAGGGATCGCTCACGGCGCCCGAGGCGCCGGCCCCGGCTTGGCAGGTGGCGGCGTTCCTCGCGTGGCTCGCTGGCACGCTGCTCGTCGCGGTTCTCGCCGTCGAGCGCCATCGCCGCGCCGGGCGCGCGTGGCTCCGGCTCTCCGCGGAGCCTCCCGATCGGGAGATCGAAGCCGCGATCCGGCGCGCGGCCCGGCGCCTGCACCTCCGATCGGTGCCGGAGATCCGAGTCGTGCGGGGAGCTCCGGGCCCCGCCGTCGTCGGAGTCCTGCGCCCCGTCGTCGTCCTCCCGGCGGAGCTCCTGCGCCGCTCGACGGCCGCGCAGCGCGAGCACGTGCTCCTCCACGAACTCGCGCACGTCCGGCGCCGCGATCCGATCGCCGCCTTCGGGATGCAGGCGCTCCAGGTCCTCTACTGGTTCCACCCCGGGGCCGCGATCGCGCGCCGGAGCCTCGCGACGCTCCGCGAGATCGGCTGCGACGGCCTCGCGGTGCGCGCTCTCGGACGCCGGGCGCCCGAGTATCGACGGACCCTCCTCGAGCTCGCGCGGCCGCTGCTGTCGGCGCCCGTGCCGGGCATCGCCTTCGTGCATCGCCACGGCCAGCTCGTCTCGCGGCTCGAGTGGCTCGCGCGGCCGCTCGCGCCCGACTCCTGGAAGCGGCGAAGCGCCTCGTGGGCGCTCCTCGGTCTGCTCCTCGTCTGCTGCGTCCCGCTCGCGCCTTCCGCCGCGCGTCCGCCGCTCCCGCTCGCACCCGACGGAGTGACCTCGATCGCCGATCTGGAGGGCTGCCTCCAGAAGCGGTTCGTCGTGCTCGCCATGCTCGCACGCGAGGACGCGGCCGCGGCCGAGCGCTGAGCCGCGCGCATTCCCTCTCGCGGGCAATCCGCGCTCTTCTCCCCGATCCAAGGAGGATCCTCCCGATGAAGCTCCTGATCCTTCCGGCCTTCCTCGCCGGCGCCGTCGCCACCTCGATCGTCGTCACCGCTTTCGGCGCGCCGTCGCCGCTCCCCCAGGATCCGCCCACGCCCGGTGACATGGCGGCCATGATGGAGAAGGCGAAGCGATTCACGCAGCCAGGGCCCCATCACGAAGTGCTGAAGCGTTTCCTCGGGAAGTGGACCATCGAGACGCGCTTCTTCATGGGCGGCCAGGCGACGCCTCCCGCCGCGGGTACGGCCGAGTTCACCTGGCTCATGGAGGGACGCTGGGTCCAGAGCCGCTCGACGGGCGCCATGCCCATGATGGGACCGCTGGAGACCTTCACGCTCCTCGGCTACGACAACTTCAAGCAGAGCTTCGTCGGCACGCACGTGAGCACGATGGACACCTCGATGACTCACTGGGAGGGCGACATGGATCCCAGCGGGAGGGCTCTCATCGCCTACGGCACGCTCGACGAGTACCTCACCGGAGAGCACGACAAGATGGTGAAGTACGTCTGGAGGTTCCCCGCCGACGACACGCTGGTCCTCGAGGTGCACGACTTGCCGATCGGGGAGAACCACACGAAGGTGGTCGAGGTCGCCTACAAGCGGCAGAAGTAGCGCGAGCCGGGGCCGTGGTCGCCCTCCGGGGCGGCCACGCCGCGCCGATTCTTCCACGACCTCGGAGGTCCCCATGATCGGCATCACGATCCAGAAGCACGTCCGCGCGCCCCGAGAAGCGGTCTTCGACGCGGCGACCGACTTCGCGCGGTGTCCGGAGTTCATCGAGGGCATCACGCGCGTCGAGATGCTCACGGACGGCCCCGTGCGGGTCGGAACGCGGTTCCGAGAGACGCGCAAGATGTTCGGGCGCGAGGCAGCCGAGGAGATGGCGATCACGGAGCTCGACCGGCCGGCGGGCTACGTCCTCGGCTGCGAGAACCACGGGTGCCGCTACCGCTCGCGCTTCACCTTCACGCCGAAGGGCCCGGGCACCGATGTGACGATGAGCTTCGAGGCGGAGCCGCTCACGCTCGTCGCGAAGGTCCTGTCGTTCCTCTTCCGCCCGATGATGAAGAGCATGGCGAAGGAGTGTCTGAAGGACCTGGACGACCTCGCGGCGCACGTGGAGGCGCGGGCGAAGTCCGCCTGAGGTGAACGGCCGCGGCGCGGCCCGAAGTCTCGGGTCTCCGCGAAGCGACCCCTGCGACACGAAGCGGCCCCGCTCCCCGGTGCTTCCGAGGGCGGGGCCTCTCGTTCGTCCGACGGCCCCGCGTGGCGCGGAGCCGACCGGCACTACTCGGGCTTCGGCGCGCCCGACGCCTCGTCCTCGGACTCGCCGGGGCTCGCCGTGGCTCCCGCGCCGACCGTCTCCTCCTTCGGCGGCTCCGGCGGCTTCTCGAAGGTGAGCACGCCGTCCACGATGATCGCTCGGAGCGTTCGCATCTCGGTGCCGATGCCGGTCCGGAGCAGCTCCTCGGCGAGGGGATCCTCCACGTGGCGCTCGATCGCGCGCCGCAGGGGGCGTGCGCCGAAGTCGGCGTGGAAACCCTTCTCGATCAGGAACTCCTCGGCTTCCGGAGAGAGCACGAGGTCGATCGCCTTCTCGCGCAACCGCACGGTCACCTTCGCCATCTCGACGCCGATGATCTTCCGCAGATCGTCCTTCGTGAGCTGGTTGAAGATGATCACCTCGTCGACGCGGTTCAGGAACTCGGGCCGGAAGAAGCGCTCGACCTCCTTCATCAACATCGCCTTCATCTTGTCGCGCGTCATCATCTCGGCGGTCTTCGAGAAGCCGAGGCCGGCGGAGTTCTTGACGAGCTCGGCGCCGATGTTCGACGTCATGATCAGGATGACGTTGTTGAAGTCGATGTGCCGGCCGAAGGAGTCGGTGAGCCGGCCCTCCTCCATGATCTGGAGGAGCATGTTGAAGACGTCCGGGTGCGCCTTCTCGATCTCGTCGAGCAGCACCACGGCGTAGGGGCGGCGCCGGATCTTCTCCGTGAGCTGGCCGCCCTCCTCGTAACCGACGTAGCCCGGGGGCGCGCCGACGAGCCGCGAGGCGTTGTGCTTCTCCATGTACTCGGACATGTCGATCTGCACGATCGCGTTCTCGTCGCCGAACATGAACTTGGCGAGAGCCTTCGACAGGTGCGTCTTCCCGACGCCCGAGGGTCCGAGGAACATGAAGGAGCCCATGGGTCGGCGGGGATCCTTCAGGCCGGAGCGCGCGCGCCGGATCGCCTTCGCGATCGCCTTCACGGCGTCGTCCTGGTGGATCACCTCCTTGGTGAGCTCGGTCTCCATCTGGAGGAGTCGCTCCGCCTCGGCGCGCTCGAGCCGCGTCAGCGGGATGCCGGTCATCTTGGAGACGGTCTCCGCGATGATCTCCTCGTTCACGACGCCGTCGAACTCGCGCGAGGACTCCTTGCGCTTCCAGTTCTTCTGCATCTCCTCCTTCTTGCGACGGAGCTTGTAGGCCTTGTCGCGGAGCTGCGCGGCGCGCTCGAAGTCCTGGGCCGCGACGGACTCCTCCTTCTCGCGGTCCAGCTTGCCGATCTCCACGTCGACTTCCTTCAGGTCGAGGGGAGCCGTCATGGTCTTCAGGCGCACGCGCGCGCCCGCCTCGTCGATCACGTCGATCGCCTTGTCCGGCAGGAAGCGCCCCGTGATGTAGCGTGTCGAGAGCTCGACGGCCTGTTCGAGTGCCGGGTCGGTGATCTTGACGCGGTGGTGCGCCTCGTAGCGGTCGCGGAGACCCTTCAGGATCTCGAGCGCCTCCGCCTTCGACGGCGGCTCCACCATGATCGTCTGGAAGCGGCGCTCCAGCGCGCCGTCCTTCTCGATGTACTTGCGGTACTCGTCGAGGGTCGTCGCGCCGATGCACTGGATCTCGCCGCGCGAGAGCGCCGGCTTCAGCACGTTGCTGGCGTCGATCGCGCCCTCCGCGCCGCCGGCGCCGACCAGCGTGTGGAGCTCGTCGATGAAGAGGATCACGTCCTT
>CAZJHD010000010.1:0-79883 GCA_964545855.1 uncultured Planctomycetales bacterium | reverse complement strand
CTTGGTGCCGGCGACCATCATGGCGAGGTCGAGCACGACGATCCGCTTCCCTCGCAGCAGCTCGGGCACCTGGTTGTGGACGATGAGCTGCGCGAGCCCCTCGACGATGGCCGTCTTGCCGACGCCCGCCTCGCCGAGCAGGACGGGGTTGTTCTTGGAGCGGCGC
The DNA here is from genome assembly GCA_964545855.1 of uncultured Planctomycetales bacterium. GTDB lineage: Bacteria > Planctomycetota > UBA1135 > UBA1135 > JACQFD01 > CAZJHD01. The sequence continues at coordinate 79,717 of CAZJHD010000010.1, read as the reverse complement.
GAGAGGATCTGCACCACGCGCTCGATCTCGTTCTTGCGGCCGATGACGGGGTCGAGCTTGTTGTCGCGAGCGAGCTCCGTGAGGTCGCGCCCGAAGGCGTCGAGCGCCGGCGTCTTGCTCTTGCCGCCCTGGGCCGACTCGCGCGCGGTGCCGCCGCCCGAGGGGGTGCCCTCCTCGCGGTCCTCCTGGGGCTCCGACTGCTCCTCCGCGCCCAGGAACTCGAGAACCTCCTCGCGCACGTCCTCGAGCTTGATGTTCAGGTTCATCAGCACCTGTGCCGCGATTCCTTCCTGCTCCCGGATCAGTCCGAGGAGGAGGTGCTCCGTGCCGATGTAGTTGTGGCCGAGGGCGCTCGCCTCCTCCATGGAGAGCTCGAGGACCTTCTTCGCCCGCGGCGTGAAGGGGAGCTGGCCCATCGTCACCGTCGGCGGGCCGGTCTTCACGATCTTCTCGACCTCGTGCCGGATCTTCTCGAGGTCGACGTTCATCTGCTTCAGAACGTTGGCCGCGACTCCGGATCCCTCCTGGATCAGTCCGAGGAGCATGTGTTCCGTGCCGATGTACTCGTGGTTGAACCGCTGGGCCTCTTGACGGGCCAGGGCCATCACTTTCTTCGCACGGTCGGTGAATCGGTCGAACATCGACGGTTTCCTGGAGGTTGTGCTGGGAGCAGCGGTGCCGAGAGCTAGATCGGCCGATCCGACGTTTCCGCTGCAGTCGGGAGCGGCTCGCGCGACGGGGACTCCCCGGGTCGTCGCGTGTCGCCCATCGGGTCTACGGAATCGGGGACGCCTGTCGAGTCAAAAACGGATCGGTCAGGAGCGAGAAGAGCGGTTCGGTCGAACTTCGACGGAATCGTGGGCAGAGCCGCGGTTCGGGAGAGCGTCTCGGGCCGGCCGGCCCGTCGCGCCGGCACCTCCGTGGAGACCTCACGGGGAGGCGTCGGAAGCCGGGGTCGATTCCTCCTCGAACCCGCGGATCAGGTCTCGAAGCCTCGCGGCCTCCTCGTAGGCCTCGGTCGCGATGGCCGTCTTGAGCCGGCGATGGAGCGCTGCGAGTTCGTCGCGCCGGCAAGCCACCTCTCCCGAGGCCCCGGGCCCACGGCCGACGTGCCGCGATTGGCCTGCGTGGGCCTTCTGGAGGATCTCCTCCAGGGGCTCGGCGAACGAGTCGTAGCACTTCTCGCAGCCGACGCGTCCGGCCCGTCGGAAGTCGTTGAAGCGAAGCCCGCACGCTTCGCAGGCCAAGTCGGATCCCTTGGTCGAGAACAGCGGGATCGGCGGAAGGACGAGGAGCGCGTCGCCGAGTTTCGGGTGCGGGAGGCCGAGCTCGCGCGCGCAGTTGTCGCAGAGATGGTGGAGATCCCAGTCCTTCTCTCCTTCGCGCTCCGACAGCTCGGCCATGTGCACCTGCACCGGCAGCTTGTGGCAGTTTCCGCAAATCGGAGGAATGGGCACGGATTCGAAGGGCCGGGTAGGCGGCGGGCTGGCCCGGGGCTGAGGATTATGGCACCGAGTCGGTGGCTTCAAGCCGTGCGGACTCGGCGGCCCCCCGTGCGGCCTCGACGAGGCGCTGGAACTCGGCGGCTCGGTCGGTGAAGTTCCGGTACTGATCGAAGGAGGCGAAGGCGGGAGAGTAGAGGAGAGTGTCACCAGGCCTTGCCTCGGCGAGCGCGCGATGGAAGGCCGAGCGCAGATCTTGAATGACGATCGCACTTCCTCCAGCAGACTCGACTTCCTTCGAGAGTGCTTCTGCCGATGCGCCGTAGGCGTAGAGCCGTCGGGCCCGCTGCGCCGCGACGCGGGCGAGAGCGCTCAGATCGAGACCCTTCGATTTCCCGCCCGCGATCCAGCGGATCGGCCCTGGGATCGCCTCGAGCGCGGTGATCGTCGACTCGGGCACGGTCGACACGGCGTTGTCGAAGACGCGGATCCCTCCGATGGGCTCCAGCTCCTGGAGGCGATGGGGCGCGCCGCGAAACGCCTCGAGGGCGTCGCGGATCGCCTCCGGAGGAACGCCGATCGCCCGCGCCGCCGCCGCCGCCGCGAGCGCGTTCGATCGCTGGAATGCGCCGGGCAGCCGGATCGCCGAGGTCGGCGCGAGCGGGACTCTGTCTCCGTCGATGCGTTCCACGAGCCACTCCGCATCGGAACGGATCTCCCAGCCGTACTCCACGCCCTCCGACGCGCCGCCCGGCCCCCCGTCGAACCACCGCACCGTCGAGCGCGCGGCATCGGCGAAGGCGGCGACCACCGGGTCGGCCCGATTCAGGACGGTCACGCCGGCAGCGTCTTGGCGCTCCACGATGCGGCGCTTCGCCGCCACATAGGCTTCGAAGGACCCGTGGCGGTCGAGGTGGTCCGGAGTGATGCAGGTGACGACCGACACCGTGGGCCAACCCACGGGCGCGTCGAGCACTTCGAGCTGGTAGGAGGACACCTCGAGCACCACGGTCGATTCCGGTCCCATGCTCGGCAGGCTCTCGAGGAGCGGCACCCCCAGATTGCCGCCCACGAACACCGAGGAGCGCGCGCGCCGGACCATCTCCCCGAGGAGCAGGGTCGTCGACGTCTTGCCGTTCGTTCCCGTGATCGCCATCACCTCGCGCGCCGGGCAGCCGCGCACGAAGAGCGCGAGCTCGCTGGTCACCGGCACCCCCGCGGCCCGCGCGCGCGCGAGATGTGCGGCCTTCGGAGGAACGGCGGGGCTCGCGACCACGAGGTTGACTCCGACGAAGTCCTCGTCGCGGTGCTCGCCGAGCCGGTAGCGGATCGGAAGCCCCTCCAGCTGCGCCAGAGACTCGCCGAGCGCGCGGGCGTCCTGGAGATCGGTGACCAGGACGTCGGCTCCCGCGCGCACGAGGTGGCGAGCCACGGCCACGCCGCCGCCGAAGAGGCCGAGCCCCATCACCGTCACGCGCCGCCCGCGCAGGTCGCGGAGTCCGTCGGCGGTCACGGACGCGTGACGGGCGGGGGAGGCGGCGGATGATCCCCGGGGACCCACCGCCGGAACTGCCACGCGCGCTCGATGGCGGCGTCCCCGGCCGCGTCCAGTGTCGCCGGGTCGATCCCGGGTTCCGACGAGCCCTCCGGCAGCACGAGAAGCACCGAACGATGGTCGGTGCGCCAGAGCGGGAGGATCACCTCCGAGACGATGTCGATGGGGAACCAGCCGTACCAGGGCGCATCGAGGTCCACGATCTGCTCGGCGATGCGGCGTCCGGGGAGCTCGGCGCGGACCGTCCGCGGCCCGTAGTGCGTGAAGTGGAGGTCGAGCGGCGACTCGCCCACCAGGTTCCCGTCCACGAGGATCGCAGCCTTCGGCGGATCCGTCTCGATGCGAAGGCGCCGGTCGACGGCGCAGCCGGCGAGCACCGGCGCCGTGGCGAGGGCCACGGCCGCGAGGAGGAGGCCCGACGCGATGCGCGCACCGCGTGGTTGGCGGTGAGGGCGGGATTCGAACCCGCGGAACCGGGTATCCCAGTTCAACAGCTTAGCAAGCTGCCGCATTCGGCCACTCTGCCACCTCACCGGGGGAATCGCCGGGTTGTACACGTCGCACCCGGGGGACCGGAAGGGGAGAGTCTCACGCGGATCGGCGCTCCTGCGCCCGTCGAGACGATCGACGATTTGGTCCATAATGCCGAGTCCCGGTCCTCCGCGTCTGCCGACGGCGGTCGCCGAGGGAAGATTCGGACCCTGACCGCTGCGATGGCGGACGCTTCGCGCACACCCCAACCCACGCCGATCTCCGCGATCGGTCCGATCGACCGAGAGGGAGCTGCCCACCTCGGCCCCCTGGGCGAGAGGTACGTCGGCGTCGTGCAACGGACGAAGGAGCGCGCGCTCGTCGACCGTTGGCGAGCGGAGCTGCTGAAGCCGCCTCGAAGGCTCGAGGAGGTGCGCGATCAGATCGAGCGGCTCACGACGCCCGCCGTCCCCGGCACGGCGCCGCTCGCGGGCCTGCGTCTCTCCGGCGGCTCCCTGCTGATCGTGCGCGCTCCGATTCCAGCGACGCCGGAGGAGCCGCGCTGGGGAGGCTTGACCGACTGCGACGCGTTCGCCGCGGCGGCGCGCATCGCCGCCGCCGTGGAGGAGCTCCACGAGGCCGGCCGGGTCCACGGCAACATCGCGCCCCATCTCGTCTGCGCCGAGACGGTGCAGCCCGCCGACGGAGATCTCGTCTCCGGTGCCGAGGTCCGGCTCTTCGACGCGTCCCTGGATGCGGTCACCGAGGAGAGCGCCGTCTCGGGAGAGGACGCGCGATGGGCGCCCGGGAAGGCTCCGGAGGTCTGGACCCGCGGAGGATGCACCCCCGAGGCGGACGTCTATGCGCTCGCCGTGACCCTCGCCTTCGGCTTCTTCGGTCCCGCGTTCCTCGGCGAGATGGCCGAGTACGCGCCCTTCGGGTGGCTCGCCTGGTCGGAGGATCCGGAGGCGAGCCTGCCCGGGATCCCGATGCTCGCGGAGAAGTTCGGCGACAGCCCGCTCGTCGATGTCTGGACGCGCGCGCTCGCGAAGGATCCGGCGGCGCGCGACGTCACGGCTCGCGCGTTCCGCGAGGCGCTGCAGCGTGCCGCGGGGATCGCACCGGCCGGAGCGGACGCGCCGGAAGCGAGCGCTTCGTCGAGTCCCGTCGCCGCGGAATCGCCCGTCCTCGCGAGCGTGGCCCCGCTCCCGCCCGGCTCCCTCGACCCGGAGAGCCTGACGGGAAAGAGCGTCGCCGGATTCGAGATCGGCCGAAGGATCGGGCGCGGCGGAATGGGGATCGTCTACGAGGCGCGCCAAGTGCGGCTCAACCGCCGGATCGCCTTCAAGGTGCTGCCGGCCGACCTCATCGGCCGCCGCGACCTCGTGGAGCGATTCGAGCGCGAGGCTCGATCGGCCGCGAACCTCACGCACCGGAACATCGTCACGGTGCATGACGTCGGCAGCGAAGGCACGATCCACTACATCGCGATGGAGTTCGTCGACGGGATCGGGCTCGATCGCGTCATCGACGACCATCGCCGGATCCTCTTCGAGGGGAACGCGCAGTCCGATGCGAGCACGCCAGCGGGGTCGGCATTCCGGATCCACTACGTCCGGACGGCCTGCGAGACGATCGCCGCCATCGGCGACGCGCTCCACGAAGGACATCGACAAGGGATCATCCATCGCGACGTCAAGCCCCAGAACATCCTCGTCGCCGCCGACGGCGTGCCGAAGCTCGTCGACTTCGGTCTCGCGCGCGACGCGCGCGACGATGCAATCAGCGCGGCCGGAGCCTTCATCGGGACCTACGTCTACGCGTCGCCCGAGCAGGTGGCGGCGAAGTCGACCGTCGACCGGCGTTGCGACGTCTACGCCCTCGGGGCGACGCTCTACGAGCTCCTCACGCTGCGCCGGCCCTTCGAGGGCTCCGGAGACGAGGTGTTCCGGCGCATCCAGGTGCCGGGCCCGCCCGCGATGCGCGAGTTCAATCCGGGGGTTCCGGCAGCCCTCGAGACGATCGTCGCGCGCGCGCTCGCCAAGGATCCGAAGGACCGCTACGGGTCGGCCCAGGAGATCAGTGTCGCCCTCTCGGAGTTCCTGCGGCAGGCGACGGAGAACGAGCTCCTCGCGGCGAGCCCCACGGCCACGGCGCTGCAGCGGGACGCGCGCTCGTCGGCGGCCGTGGGTACGCCCGTCGTCTCGGGAGTGCGGCGCGTCTCGTCGGTCGTGATCGAGCGACCGCTCGCGTGGCCGCGGACGCAGACGTCGCGTCGTCTCGCGATCAAGGGACGCGTCGAGGATCCGCCGCTCGGTGCTCGCGAGCTTCGCGTCATCACGGCGGACGACCTGGTCTTCGTGGCGGCGCTCCACGAGCGCGGGGAGTTCGACCTCGACCTGCTCCTTCCGGACGACGACTACCGGCTCGCCTTCTCGCTCTTCGACGATCGAGGCAGGCAGCTCTCGCGCGCGAACGTCGTCGATTCCGCGCGCCAAGCGATCTCCGACGAGGACGGCCTCGTCGACCTCGTGGTGCGCAGCGCCGCCTCGCGGATTCCCACGTCGACGCCCGGCCGCCCGCGCTCGGGCTCCGAGGCCAGTGCCGGGGGCCGGGGGCAGGGATTCGGATCGACGGCCGGCGGCTTCCAACCGTCGACCCAGGGATCCACCAGCGCGGCCGGCCTGCAGACGCCGCGGCCCGGCTCCACGCCGTCGTCGGCGAGTCTCGGCGTCGATCGCGGGGCGCTGGAGCTCCTCGCGGCGAGCTACCGGCTCGACGGCCCCGTCTTCCCCGAGCGCTACGGAGCGCAGGCGGGGATCCTCGCCGTGGAGGACGAGTCGCGTCACCTCCTGACGGTGTTCGCCGGGAGCTGGCTCCGCGAGCGGCCTGGCGTGCGCGAGCGGCTCGTGCGCGACGCGGCGAGCCTCGGGAGCTCGCGCGACTGGCGGCTCGACGTCCCGGTGACGGTGCGCGATCTGGAGGACGGATCCCTCGCGCTCGTCCACGAGGCGACGCCCTGCCGCACGGCGGCCGATGCGATGGCGTCGCGCGGCAAGCTCTCGTTCCCCGTCGTGGCCGCCTGGACGCGGGCCCTCTTCGAATGTCTCGAGCTCGCGCACGGGAAGGGGCTCGTGCACGGAGCGCTCGAGCCGGCGCGCGTGGCGCTCGACGAGGAGGGAGGGGCGCGGCGCGTGCGCATCCTCGGATTCGCGCGCGATGGAGCCGTGGCGCTCGCCGACCCGGGAGCCTCGGAGCTCGGGGCCGGCACCCTCGCGACCTTCGTCGACGTGCACGCCGCGGCGCGCGTGGTCTACGGGATCACGTTGCTCGACGCGCCTCCCCGTCCGACGCGCGCGGGAGCCAAGCTCGAGATCGTCGATCCCTTGAGACGCCTGCGCCCCGACGTCCCCAAGCCGTTCGCGGTGGCCTTGGAGCGCGCACTGAACGATCCCCGAGCCTTCCCGACGGCGACGAGCTTCCTCCGTGCCGCGTTCCCGCCGAAAAGGAGCCCCGTCCCCGCGATCCTCGCGGTCGTGGCGCTCCTCGCGGTCTCCGGATTCGGAGCCTTCGCGTGGACGCAGCACCCCGAGTGGTTCCGGAGCGAGGCTCCGGATCCCGTGACCCCCGGAGGGCCCGGGCCCGTCGTGCAAGGGAACGGAGCGCTGGGAGCCGGCACGCCCGGCGGCGCGACGCCCGCGGGCGGATCCGCGTCGAACGCCACGACTCCGAGCGGCCACGCCGCGACGGCCGCGTCGGACGCCTACGACGCGGCCATGGCCCGCGCCCGGGAGCTGATGACGAGGGGCACTCCCGGAGACGCCATCTCCGCGTTCGAGGAGGCGCGCGCCGCGCGACCTGGCGACCCGGTCGCCACGGAGAGCCTCGTCGCGGCGTATCTCTCGGAGTCCCGGCGCTGCGGGGACGGAAACGATTGGGTGAGCGCTCTGCGCTGCCTCCAAGTCGGTCGCGAGGCGCTCCCCGGAGAGGCGCGGATCATCGATGCCCTCGCCGACGTGTACGGCGAGCTCGGGCTCGCGAGCTTCCAGGCGAGCAACCTCGAGGACGCACTGACGAAGTTCCAGGAGGGGCTCGCGCTCCGCTCGAGCCATCCGAGGCTCGTCGACGGCTTGGTGGACACGCGCGTTGCCCTCGGGAGCCGGCTCATCGAGGGAGGGAAGCTCGACGAGGCCGTGAGCGAGCTGCTGAAGGCGGAGGAGCTCCGCAAGGGCGATCCACGCGTGGTCGATCCCCTCGTCGATGCGCTCAAGCGTCGCGCGAGGAACCTCGAAGGAACCGATCGCGCGGCGGCCCTCGCGAGCCTCGATTCGGCGCTCGCGCGGAGGCCCGACGACGCCGAGGCGATCCGGGCGCGGGAGCGTCTCGCTCCCGCGGGTCAGGTGACGGCGCCTTCGTCGATCCTGAGCGACCGCTTTGCCTTCGAGGGCGCGCTCGACAAGGACGGCTGGCCCGAGGTCCTCGTCCACAAGCAGACGGGGATCCGGCTGCGGCACGTTCCTCGAGCGACGAACACCGTCGGGATCCCGACGGCCCGAGGCGCCCAGGACAGCGTCACTTTCTTCGATCAGGAGAATCGACCGCGACCGGTCGTGGTCGACTACGTGCTCTACGTCGCGGAGACCGAGACGACGCGAGGTCAGTGGGCAGCGGGCGGAGGGGAAGCGCGGCCAGGCGACCCTCACCTGCCGGTCGTGAACGTCCGCTTCGATCAGGCGCAGCGCTTCGCGAAGGACGTGGGACTCTCGATCCCGACGGACGACGAATGGCAGTTCGCCGCGCTCGGTGGCCAAACCTCTCCGAGCGTCTACGGCTTCGACGATGCGCAGAGGGCCGTCGTCCACGGGACGAAGGCGCCCGAGGCCGTCGGCGCCCGCCTCGCGAACGACTTCGGGCTCCAGGACGTGCTCGGCAACGTGGCCGAGTGGGCCGAGAAGCCGGGCGGAGACCCCGTCGCCTGCGGTGGCTCCTACCGGAGCGAGAACGCGCCCCGGACCTACCGGCGCGAGTACGCGTCCGAGGGGAGCGAGTCGATCGGCTTCCGGCTCGTGCTGCGGAAGAAGTAGCCGCCCAGTCGGTCAGGGCCCGCCGCGGAACGAGCGAGCCGGGAAACGCGCGAGGCGACGGCCCGCTCTCGCGTGCCGCCGCCTCTCTCGATCGCTCGCGGACCTCCGTCCCCGTCGTCTACTCCGTGGTCGAGAGCGCCTGGCAGTAGGCGCGCCACGCGTTTGCATCGCTCGAGCCGCGTGCGTTCCACTCGCGCAGGACCTTCAGGTACTCCGCCACGTTGAAGTCGACGACCCCCAGCCAGGTGCTGGTCTTCGCCGCCTGGAAGTCGATGAGCAGCTTCCGTCCGACGATCTGATTCAGGAAGTCGGCGGCGATCTTGGCCTCGTCCGCCGTCTCGCCCATCTCCGTGACGAAGGCCTTGTCGCGGATGAATGAGAGGATCGGCGCCACCGCCATGTACTTGCGGTCCTCGTTCTTGGTGACCTCCGAGACGATCGCCGGATTGAGGATCTTCGCTCCGTCCTTCACCGTCACGAGCGAGGTGAGGATGCGATCCGACACGCTGGCGTACTCCTGCGTGTTCGCGGGACCGATGCTCGACGGCCTCTTCGCCTCGGGCCAGAGCGTCATGTCCACCTTCCCCGTCGTGCGCTCCTGCACGTCGCGGAGGATCCGGTTGGCGGTGTCGTAGGCGCGCTGCGCGTCGGCCGAGAACTGCTTCACGCGCTCCGTGAGGAAGTCTCGCTCACGCTTGTGCACCGATTGGATCTCCGCGAGCTTGTGCGCGAGCTGCGTCTTGTAGAGGTTCACCTCGACGAGGAGGTCGTTCACCTTCCGCACGGCGTCCTGGGCATCCACCAGGGAGTTCTTCAGGTTGTCCGTGTCGGTGCGCAGCCGCGACGAGTCCGTGCCGAGGTCGCTCGTCTTGCGCTTCAGGTCCTCGACGGCCGAGGTGAGCTCGGCGGACTGCTTCTGGAACTGGGACTGCGCGATCGTCTCCACCGACTTCCGCAGCGGACCGCTCCCCTCCAGATGCTGCCGAACGATCTCCTGGATCTGCCCCGGATATTGATCCTTCTGCAGGTCGATCTGGCAGGCCGGCCACGAGGCCGACAGGAGGGCAACGACGGGAATCCAACGGGATCGCATGGGGTCTCCGGGGTGAGAGCTGGATCTCTTCGGGAAATCGGGCGGGGAGTGTAGCGATGCACTTCGAAGGGTGTCGAGGCGGGCTCGGTGCGGCGGCGAGGCCCTTGCGATGCCTTGCGAGCGCGGCGCGTCCCGTGCGAGGATCCGCGACCCGGGACACTCGTGACGGTCCGGCAGGTCGCGTGCGCCGGTTCTTCCCACGGGCTCGTCGGCGCGCACCCTCCGCCGCGACGAGCCGTCCCAGGAATCCGTCCCCCGGACTCGTCCCTCTTCGGATCGACCCCAACGAAGAATGTCCCCGGCGCCCGCCATCGACGAGCTCCTCGCCCCGATCGCCGACGACGCCCCTGCGGGCAAGGACTGCACGGGGCTCCCCGAGTACATCAAGCTCGCGTCGGACGTGAAGAAGCAGCGTCAGGAGGCGCTCGCCTTCGAGATCAACGCGCTCGGCGGCGGCGGAGCTGGCGAGATGGAGACGGGACCGGGCTGGAAGGCGATTCGGACCTCGGCGCAGACGATCCTGAAGTCGCGGACGAAGGATCTCTCGGTCGCCTCCTGGTGGACGGAGGCCTCGCAGGCGCTCGACGGTTTCCCTGGACTCCGCGCGGGTCTCGCGCTGACGGACGGGTTGATCTGCCAGTACTGGGAGACCTGCTTCCCGCTCATCGACGAGGACGGCGACGACGATCGGCGCTGGGGATTGCTCCTTGGACTGGAGAAGCTGTCGGAGGAAGTGGCCCGGACGCCCTTGCTCTCGACCCCGGGCGCCGACGGCGCTCCTCGAGATCTCCGGCTCTTCGACTGGCGGCGCGCAACCGGGAAGATTCGCCGCCCCGCGCCGAACACGGACGAGGAGCGAGCCGCCGAGGCAGCATTCGTTCGCGATTTCGAATCGGGCTGGGAGCGCGCCGTCGTCGAGACCGAGTTCTCGGCCCTGAAGGCGCGCTTCGAGGAGGTGCAGGAATGCATCGCCGCCATCGAGAAGCTCGAGGCGTCGTGCGTCGAGCGGTTCCGTCCCGACCCGCCGCCGTCGCCGCCCAAGAGTCTTTCGGGGCTCCGCAATGCGCTCTCCGAATGTCACCGGCTGTTGAGTGAGGCCGTGGAGCGTCGTTCGGCGGCTGGTGGCGGTGACGGAACCGTGGGGGCGACCGGTACTTCCGCTGCTTCTTCGGCCGGGGGCTCGGGTGCCGGCGGTACGCGCGGCGCGATCGCGGGCCGGGCGGACGCGGTGCAGCGAATGCGCGAGGTCGTCACCTACTTCAAGGTGGCGGAGCCCCACAGCCCGATCCCGCTGCTCGTCGAGCGCGCGATTCGCTGGTCGGAGATGCCGTTCCCCGACCTCATGCGCGACATGATGGAGAACTCCGACGCGCTCTTCGCGCTCGACAAGCTCCTCGGATTGAAGTCGCCGGGAGAGAGCTCGGAGTGAGCCGCTTCCGATCGACGCGCTGCCTGGACTCGCGTTCTCGTCTCCCGTCCCCGGCCGCCCCGTCGGCCGCTAGAATCCCAGGCCCCGTGCGACGCCGCCGAGGCTCGTCGGGTCCGAACCCCGCGATCGAGCTCTCGTCGCCCCCCGAGGGATAGCACCCGAATCGGGAGGGTGCCCTCCCGCACCCGTCCACCAGGAACCCACTTCCACCGTTCCAACCCATGGCCAAAGAAAGCACGCAGCACAAGCTCGATCGGGTGCGCAAGCCGCGCGTCCAGATCACCTACGACGTCGAGATCGAAGGCGCGATCCAGAAGAAGGAGCTGCCCTTCGTCGTCGGCGTCCTTGCGGATCTCTCGGGCAACGCCTCCGAGGCGCCCGTCCGAGCGCTCGCCGATCGCAAGTTCGTCGACATCGACCGGGACAACTTCGACAGCGTCCTGGCGGGCATCAAGCCCCGCCTGACGTTCCGCGTGCCGGACAAGCTCACCGGCGACGGCTCGTCGCTCCTGAACATCGACGTGAAGTTCAACTCATTGGAGGACTTCTCGCCGGAGCGCGTGGCGGCGCAGGTTCCGCCGCTGAAGAAGCTCCTCGACGCCCGCGGGCAGCTGAAGGAGCTCCTCACCAAGCTCGATTCCGACGCCACCGGCAAGCTCGACGACCTGCTCCTCGACGTCCTGCAGAACACGGACAAGCAGTCGGCGCTCAAGAACGCGCTCGGCGGCGGCGCATCCGAAGGCTCCGAAGAGAAGAAGGAGGGTTGAACCATGGCTGACGCACAGGCACAGGGCGGGGCCAAGCCCGCGGAAACCACCAACGAAGTCGGGATCCTCGACGACATCCTCAAGGTCACGAAGGCCAAGAAGGCCGGCCGCGAGGATCAGATGAAGGACGCGATCCGCGTCCTCGTCGACGAGGCGTCGAAGGGGCTGAAGGTCTCGAAAGACGCGCACGCGACGATCACCGCGCGCATCGCGCAGATCGACGCGATGCTGAGCAAGCAGCTGAGCGCGGTCATGCACGCTCCCGAGTTCCAGAAGCTCGAGGGCTCCTGGCGCGGAATGCACCATCTGGTGCAGAACAGCGAGACCGGGACGATGCTGAAGATCCGCTTGATGAACGTCTCCAAGCGAGACCTCCTCAAGGATCTCCAGAAGGCCTCCGAGTTCGATCAGAGCGCCATCTTCAAGAAGGTCTACGAGGCCGAGTACGGCATGTTCGGCGGCCAGCCCTACGGCACGCTGATCGGCGACTACGAGTTCTCGAACCACCCCGAGGACCTGGAGCTGCTCGAGAAGATGTCGAACATCGCCGCGGCGGCGCACGCGCCGTTCATCGCGGCGGCGTCTCCGGGGATCCTCGGCCTCGACAGCTTCACGGACCTCGACCGGCCGCGCGACCTGGCGAAGATCTTCGAGAGCGTGGAGTACGCGCGCTGGAAGTCCTTCCGCGACTCCGAGGACTCGCGCTACGTGGGCTTGACGATGCCCCACACGCTGATCCGTCTCCCCTACGGCGCGAACACCGTCCGGGTGGACGCGTTCGACTTCGAGGAGGAGGTCGACGGCTCGGACCACACCAAGTACCTCTGGTCGAACGCGGCCTGGTCCTTCGGCACCCGGCTCACCGACGCCTTCGCGAAGTACCAGTGGTGCGTCGCGATCCGTGGCGTGGAAGGGGGCGGCGTCGTGGAAGGGCTCCCGACCCACACCTTCAAGACCGATGAGGGCGAAGTGGCGCTCAAGTGCCCCACGGAGATCGCCATCACGGACCGCCGTGAGAAGGAACTCGCCGACCTCGGCTTCATCCCGCTGGTGCACTGCAAGAACACCGACTACGCGGCGTTCTTCTCGTGCCAGTCGTCGCAGAAGCCGAAGGAGTACACGAAGTCCGTCGCCACGGCGAACGCGAGGCTCTCCGCGCAGCTGCAGAACATGTACGCCGTGTCTCGCTTCGCCCACTACTTGAAGGCGATCATGCGCGACAAGGTGGGATCGTTCATGTCGCGCGAGCAGTGCGAAGGCTTCCTCAAGACCTGGATCGCCCAGTACGTGCTGCTGAACGACAACGCGCCCCAGGAGGCGAAGGCCAAGTGCCCGCTTCGCGAGGCGCAGATCCAAGTGGTCGAGGACCCCTCGAAGCCCGGGGTCTACAACGCCGTCTGCCACCTGCGGCCGCACTTCCAGCTCGACGAGCTGAACATGTCGCTGCGGCTGGTGTCGAAGCTGCCCGCGCCGGTGGGCTGATCGCGATCGCGACGGCGCGTCACGCCGATCGCGGGAAGGGAGCGCGGTCTCCTTCGGGCCGCGCTCCCTTCGTCACGGACATGGTTCGTGCTCGTAGCTCTTTCGCGTTCTGCCGCGCGGATGCGTCGGCAGGCCGTCGGTCCGACGCCGGGAGCCGGGCCCATTCCGCGGCGCGGGCCGGATCCGGCCGGCGTTGTTCGGTTCCCTCGGCGATCCCGCTGAGGATCTTGCCAGACCACTGGTAGGCGGCGCGGCTCACGAAGCGCCGCGATCCCGATCTCGAAACCACGTACCAACGCCGGGCAACCCCGCCCGGAGAACCAAGGCAGGAGACGATCATGGCGCTCGATGCATTCGTTCAGATCGATGGAGTCAAAGGCGAGTCGACCGACAAGGCCCACAAGGAGTGGATCGAGATCCTGAGCTTCAGCCACGGGATCCATCAGCCGATCTCCGCGTCCGCGAGCTCCGCGGGCGGCGGCACCACCGAGAAGGCGGACTTCCGGGACATCGTCTTCACGATGACGTGCGACAAGACGTTCCCCGAGCTGATGAAGCTCTGCGCCGAGGGGAAGCACATCAAGAAGGCCACCTTCCACTTCAATCGCTCCGGCGGTGACGGCAAGCGCGTGCTCTACCTCAAGTACGAGCTCGAGGACTTCGTCATCTCCAACATCTCGATCGGCGCGAGCGATGGGGTTCCGAGCGTCGAGGTGGCCCTCAACTACGGGAAGGTCAAGTACACCTACGAGCAGCAGAAGCGCGGCGACGGCTCCGGAGGCGGCCAGGTCATCGCCGGCTGGAATCTCGAGGAATGGGAGGCGTGGTCCTGATCGAGGGGCCGATCTCTCGCTGAGCCACCGGCGGGCTCCTCCTGGGAGCTCGCCGGTCTCTCCGCTGCCGGGGGCGGCCGGCTCCGTCCGGCCGCGCACGGCGCCCTTCGGTTCGTGTCTCGGGGATCGACCTCCTCGAGAGGCATGCGAGCCTCGGGGCGTTGCGATCCGGCGCATGCGCGCCGCGTCCCGACTCACCGATCGTTCCACTCCTGAACTCTCCGGCTCCCGCCATGGGATTCGACACATTCCTCAAGCTCGAAGGCATCCAGGGGACCGACCGGGCCAAGCCCGACACGGCCTACGAAGGCTGGATCGACCTCCTGGCGTACTTCTGGGGCGCCGTCCAGCCGGACTCCGCGCGGTTCCGCGGGAGCGACATGGCCGGCTCGGAGCTCCAAAGCGCCGTTCGCTTCAAGGACATCACGGTCGTGAAGCGCGTCGACCTGTCGTCGCTGCTGATCTGCCAGGCTCTCATCCAGAACCAGCACATTCCGACGGCCGAGGTGAAGTTCAATCGCACGAGGCCGGACGGTGCGCGATTCACGTACCTCCACGTCGAGTTGAAGGGTGTCCGCATCTCGGAATACCAGCAGCGCGCGCCGCGGGGAGCCGAAGACCTTCCCGAGGAGGAGATCCGGCTCGACTACGAGGAGATGACCCTCAAGTACTTCTCGCTGTCGCGCACGGGCCCCAAGGGCCAGATGGAGATCTCCTTCAAGGTGGGCCCCCAGGCAAGTTGACCGCACCCGTGGCGGACTTCAAAGGCACGCGCGACGCGCCAGCCTCGAAGGATCCAGCCGCGCCGACCCGCTCCTCACGCTCCCGCACCCGAACGACATGAGCGCATCCTCCGCATTCCAGGCCGGACGGCTCGACGAGGCGATCGCCCTCTCGCTCGAGGAAGTGCGCTCCGCGCCCGCGGACCGGGGGAAGCGCACGTTCCTCTTCGAGCTGCTCGTGTTCGCCGGCGAGCTCGAACGCGCCGAGCGCCAGTTGAACGCGCTCGAGCCCGACGACCCGCAGGAGCAGATCGCCGTCCAGGTCTATCGAGATCTCCTGGCCGCCGAGAAGTCGCGACAGGCGGTCTTCTTCGGCAAGGGACTCCCGGAGTTCCGCATCGACCCGCCGCGCTACGCGGCGCTCCACATCCAGGCGCTCGAGCGGTCGCGTCAGTCGGACACGGCCGGCGCCTCGGAGCGGCTCCGGGAGGCGAGCGAGCAATGGCCAGAGCTCGGTGGCGAGCGCGGCGGCAGCGCCTTCGATGGGCTCCGCGACCTCGACGACTTCCTCGCGCCGTTCCTCGAGGTGTACGACCGCGGGAGCTACCTCTGGTTCCCGCTCTCGATGCTTCGGCGGATCGAGGTGCGGGCGCCGCGCTTCCCCCGCGATCTCATCTGGTGTCCGGCGCGCATCGAGGTCGCATCGGGCGAGGAAGGAGACGTCTTCCTCCCTTCGCTCTACCCGGGGACGTCCGCGGCGAAGAAGGAGGGCGACGGCCTGCGCCTCGGCCGCGCGACCGAGTGGGCCGACCTGGCGGGCGGCATCGTTCGCGGAGCCGGGCTGAAGTGCTTCCTCGTCGGCGACGAGGACGTTCCGCTCCCTTCCCTCGGCGAGCTGACGATCCGGGACACGGCCGGCGACGCTCCGAAGGCGCCCTGAGCCATGGCGCGCGGCCGCGAGTCCCTGGTCGTTCCGGTCTCCGTGCTCGACCGGCTCCTCGACGAGACGCTCGATCGACCGCTCGGCCGACCGGCCGATCCGAATTCGCGCTCGACGTGGGAGTGGGATCTCCAGGACTACGTCGATTCGGTCCGCCGCGACCTCTCGTGGCTCCTGAACACCCGCCGGACCCCCGAAGCGGTGCCCGGTGAGCCGGAGGCCGATCCCGAGGACGGGGACTGCCCGCTCGTGCGCGAATCGGTGTTCACCTACGGCGTTCGAGATCCCTCGTCGATCAGCCTGAGCAGCGACGTCGACAAGCGGCGCATCCGCATGGCGATCCTCGACGCGCTGGCGCGCTTCGAGCCGCGCATCGAAGGCGTGGAGGTCCAGTCGATGGCGGATCCGAGCGCCGAGAAGGGCCGGCTCGACCTCTGGTTCCGCATCGTCGGCGACCTTCGCGTCGATCCCGAAGTCACGCCGATCCTCTTCGACACGCGGCTCAAGCTCGAGAATCGCGCGCACGAGGTCCGGGGCGAGCAAGCGTGAGGGACGACCTCTACACCTACTACGAGCAGGAACTCGGCTACGTGCGCCAGCTCGGTGCCGAGTTTCGCCGCCGCTACCCGCAGACGGCGGAGCGACTCGGAGTCGACGACACGGCCTGCGCCGATCCGCACGTGGAGCGGCTGATCGAGGTTTTCGCCTTCCTGTCGGCGCGCACGCGCCTCAAGTTCGACGACGATCTCCCGGAGGTGACCGACGCGCTCCTGGGGATGCTCTATCCCCATCTCCTCGCGCCGACGCCCTCCTTCGCGATGATCCAGGCGGAGCCGGCGGCGGGGAAGGGCAAGCTCACCGGCGCGCACGTGGTTCCCGCTGGTCACGCGGTCACCGCTCCGCCGGAGGCGGGGGGCGTCCGCTGCGAGTTCCGCACCTGCTACCCGCTCACGCTGTGGCCCATCGACATCACCGCCGTCGGCTACGTCTCGTCGAGCGGGAGCCAGGGCGACTCGGCGCAGCTCACGCTCGAGATCACGCCCCGGCCCGACGTCGAGTGGGCCGCCCTGGGCCTGGACACGCTCCGCATCTACGTGCATGGCGATCCCGCCATCGCCCGGAGGATCCACGAGTCGGTGGTGCGCGACTGCCGCGCCATGGACGTCCGTGGGGAGGACGTGTCGAAGAAGGCGCGCACGCGTAGGACCGAGCGCGTCACGAAGCCGATCGTGCGTGCCGTCGGCTTCGAGTCCTCGGAGGGGCTCCTGCCCTACCCGAAGCCGTCGCTCCTCGGGTTCCGCTTGCTCCACGAGTACTTCGTGCTCCCGGAGAAGTACCTCTTCTTCGACATCACCGGGCTCGCCGCGATCCGCGATGCGGAGATCCAGGGAAAGGTGACGATCACGCTGCACCTCGACGGCGCCGATCGCGAGCTCGATCAGCAGATCCGCAAGGAGCAGTTCCGTCTCGGCGTCACGCCGATCGCGAATCTCTTCCCGATGACGATGGAGCCGATCCGGCTGACCCATCGCGCCCCGGAGTATCGCGTCCGCCCGAGCGATCGGCTGGCCACCTCCTACGAAGTCTTCTCGATCGACGACGTGCGTGCCGTCGATCCGCGCTCCAGCGCCGTCACCGTCTACCGGCCCTTCTACTCGATCCACCACGGCGAGCAGGCCGACGCGGAGCGAGCCTACTGGGCGTCGTCGCGCAGGATCGCGACGGAGTCGGTGCAGGGCGCGGCGAGCTTCGACGCGGCGGCGCGTGAGGACGAGTATCCCGGCACGGACGTGTTCCTCTCGTTCGTGGACGACGCGTTCCGTGCCACGAGCCCGGACCAGGACACGGTGGTGGTGCGCGCGACCTGCACCAACCGGGGCAAGGCGGCGCGGCTCTCGATCGACGAGGGGCAGCGGGGCTTCACGCTCAGGGACGAGGCGGCCCTCGACGTGCGTGCGCTCCGCCGTCCGACGCGCCCGGTGCTCCCGGCGATGCGCGGACGCGCGCGCTGGCGCCTCGTCTCGAACCTCGCGTTGAACCATCTGGCGCTCGTCTCCGGCGATGCCGGCCGACGGCGACTCCAGGAGATCCTCGCGATCCACGATCTCGAGGGATCGCCGGCGCACCGGCGGCAGATCGACGGTCTCGCGAGCTTGAGCTCCCGCAGCGTCTTCCGCCGCGTCGCGCACGAGACGGGGAGCGGGCTCTGCCGCGGCATCGAGGTGACGGCCAAGTTCGACGGCCAGCACTACGTCGGCGGATCCCACTACCTCTTCGCCTGCGTGCTGGAGCGTTTCCTCGCGCTCTATGCCTCCGTGAACTCCTTCACGCAGTTCGTGGCGGAGAGCACGACGCAGGTCGGGCGCAGGACCGTGTGGCCGGCGCGCGTCGGCGAGAGGGCGATCCTGTGATCGGTTCCGTCGAGACCGGAGACCTCCACGACGCGGCGATGCGTCTCGACGCGGAGTCGCGCGCCTTCCTCCGCGAGCACGTGCATGCGGAGGGGAGGCGGTTCCGGTTCTTCCAGGCCGTGCGATTGCTCGACCGGCTGATCCTGCCGCCGGTGCGACCCGGAGAGATGGGCCGGCTCGCCGACGAGCCGATCCGATTCCGGTCCTTCGTCTCCTTCACGCACCCGACGCGCGAGGTGGAGGAGGTGCAGCGTGGCCATACGTTCGGGAGCGAAGCGGAGGCCACGATCGTCGCGACCTTCTTCGGCGTCGTCGGGCCCCTCGGCGCCGGAACGCTTCCGGCGCCCTACGCCGAGCTGCTCCTGGAGCGCCTGCGCGAGGGCCGCGACTCGCGCCTCCTCGACTTCTTCGACCTCTTCAATCACCGTCTGCTCGGGCAGTTCTACCGCGCGTGGTCGCAGCGTCGCGCCTACGTCGTCTTCGAGCAGGGGCGCGCACGCCGCGCGAAGCGGCGGCTGGAAGGCGCCTCGGGACCCGATCGAGTCGACGCCCGCGACTGGGTCACGCGCGCCATGCGCAGCGTCGTCGGGCTCGGCGACGAGCTCGACACGTCCGGAGGAGCGTTCGGCGAGGACGCGCTCCTGCGGTTCGCTGGAGTCCTGGGACTGCGCGCACGTCCGGGCCAGGCGCTGGAGGCACTCCTCGAGGAGTACTTCGGCATCCGTGCCGAGCTGCAGCCCCTCCGTGGGCGCTGGTGCCGCATCGAGCCCGAGGACGTGACGATCCTGCGCTCGTCGGCGCCGGCGATCCTCGGCGAGACGACGGTCCTCGGCGAGATGGCTTGGGATCCCGCGGGCGCGTTCCGGCTCCGGCTCGGTCCTCTCGACTTCCGGACGTTCCAGTCCTTCCTGCCCGGCGGATCGGCGGCGGCGGCGCTCCGGTCCATCACGCGGTACTTCTGCGGACTCGAGCAGGCCGCCGAGGTGCAGCTCGTCCTGCGCCGCGATCAGGTGCCGTCGTTCTCCCTCACGAGCGACGATCCATCGGCTCTCGACTCCGCCGCGCCGAGGCCGCTGCTCGGCTGGTCCACGTGGCTCGGCGCGGAGGGCCGTTCGGACGACAGCGACGATACGGTCTTCGATCTCGAAGGCGCCGCCGCGGAGGCGACCGCCGCATGAACCCCGCACGCCATCCCCTCGTGCGTCCTCCCGTGCATCCTCTCGTGCGGCCGCGCCCCGCCGCTCTCGATCGATGATCCAGAACCTCAAGAACCTCGTCGGCCGACTGAACGAATCCACGCGCCGTGCCCTCGAGGGCGCTGCGGGCCTCTGCCTCTCCAAGACCCATCACGAGGTCGAGGTGGAGCACTGGATGATGAAGCTGATGGAGTCGACCGATGGCGATCTGCCCGCGATCCTCCGCCACTTCGACGTCGACAAGTCGCGCTTCGAGAAGGAGCTCGGGAAGGTCGTCGAGCGCTTCAAGACGGGCAACGCGCGGAGCCCCTCGCTCTCTCTCTCGATCCTCGACCTGCTGCGAGACTCGTGGCTCACGGCGTCCATCGAGGTGGGGGAGCCTCGGATCCGATCGGGCGTGCTCCTCCTCACGATCCTGACGGGCGAAGGGCGCTACCGGCAGGTGCGCGCCGGGCTGCCTTCGATCGAGGCCGTGTCGCCGGAGGGTCTCGCGAAGGACTTCGCGGCGATCGTCGCGAGCAGCTCCGAGACCGTCGAGTCGGAGGCGAGCGCGGCGACGGGTGGGGCGAGCGGCGGCGGTCCGTCCCGCCCCGGGAAGACCGAGGCTCTCGACCAGTTCACGATCGATCTCACGGCCCGTGCGAGGGAAGGGAAGATCGATCCGGTCCTCGGGCGCGACCCGGAGATCCGTCAGGTGATCGACATCCTCATCCGGCGCCGTCAGAACAATCCGATCCTCACGGGCGAGGCCGGTGTGGGGAAGACGGCCGTCGTCGAGGGTTTCGCGCTGCGCATCGCCTCCGGCGACGTTCCGGAGCCCCTGAAGCCGGTGCGGCTGCTCACGCTGGATCTCGGTCTCCTCCAGGCGGGAGCGGGCGTGAAGGGGGAGTTCGAGAACCGCCTGAAGTCGGTGATCCAGGAGGTGAAGGCCTCGTCGAAGCCGATCATCCTCTTCATCGACGAGGCCCATCAGCTGATCGGCGCAGGCGGAGCCGCCGGACAGAACGACGCGGCGAATCTGCTCAAGCCGGCGCTGGCGCGCGGCGAGCTCCGGACGATCGCCGCGACCACCTGGGCCGAGTACAAGAAGTACTTCGAGAAGGACGCGGCGCTCGCGCGGCGCTTCCAGGTCGTCAAGGTCGAGGAGCCGAACGAGGCGATCGCCATCCGCATGATGCGCGGCCTCACGGAGATGCTCGAGCGGCACCACAACGTGCGCATCCTGGACGAGGCCGTCGAGGACTCGGTCCGACTCTCGCAACGGTACATCACGGGCCGGCAGCTCCCGGACAAGTCGGTGAGCGTGCTCGACACGGCCTGCTCGAAGGTCGCGATCTCGCAGGTGACCATTCCCTCCTCCATCGAGGACCTCCGGCGGACGATCGACGCCGCGAACCGGGAGGCCACGACGCTCGAACGCGAGGAGGTGATCGGCTCCGATCACGCCAAGCGCCTCTCCGAGGTGCGCGAGGAGGTGGCGACGGCGAAGGCCGCCCTCGCGAAGCTCGAGGAGCGCTGGAAGGCCGAGAAGACCGTGGTCGAGGGCATCCGCGAGATCCAGGCGCGGCTCGAGGAAGGTGCTCTGGCGGCGGCCGGGAAGCCGGGCGCCGCCAAGGCGGCGGCCGAAGGAGCGAAGTCCGCAGGCGGCGCGAAGGCGCCGAGCCCGAAGCCCCTCGATCCGAAGGAGGTGGAGAAGCTCCGCGCCGACCTGGCGAAGGCACGGCAGGAGCTCGAGGCGATGCAGGGCGAGACCCCGCTGATCCCGGTCTGCGTCGACCGCCAGGCCATCGCCGAGGTGATCTCCGGCTGGACCGGGATCCCCGTGGGACGAATGCTGAAGGACGAGATCTCCACCGTCCTCGCGCTCCAGGGGATCCTCGGCAAGCGCGTCATCGGCCAGGGGCACGCGCTCGAGGCGATCGCGAAGCGCATCCAGACGTCGCGCGCGCGTCTCGACAACCCCACCCGACCGATCGGCGTGTTCCTCCTCGTGGGGCCGAGCGGCGTCGGCAAGACGGAGACGGCCCTCGCGCTCTCCGAGGCGATGTATGGGGGCGAGCGCAACCTCGTCACGATCAACATGTCCGAGTACCAGGAGGCCCACACGGTGTCGCTCCTGAAGGGATCGCCCCCCGGCTACGTCGGCTATGGCGAGGGCGGCGTGCTCACGGAGGCCGTCCGTCGCAAGCCCTACTCCGTCGTGCTCCTCGACGAGGTGGAGAAGGCGCACTCCGACGTCCACGAGATCTTCTTCCAGGTCTTCGACAAGGGATCCATGGAGGACGGCGAGGGCCGCGACATCGACTTCAAGAACACCGTGATCCTGCTCACGTCGAACGTCGGCAGCGGCACGATCCAGAAGCTCTGCGCCGACCCCGACACGCGTCCCGAGCCGGAGAAACTCGTGGAGGCTCTGCGCCCGGAGCTGCTGAAGGTGTTCCCGGCCGCTTTCATCGGCCGCATGATCACCGTGCCCTACTTCTCGATCTCCGACGAGATGCTCCAGTCGATCATTCGGCTGCAGCTCGACCGCGTGAAGAGGCGCGTCGAGCAGAACCACCGGGTCCCGTTCGAGTACGACGACGGCGTGGTGAAGGCGATCGCGAAGCGCTGCACGGAGGTGGAGAGCGGCGCGCGCAACGTCGACCACATCCTCACGCACGCCGTCCTGCCGGCGATCTCGCGCGACATCCTCGGCCGCATGGCCGAGGGTCAGGAGCTCCACGCGATCCGCATCTCCGCGAACGAGGCGGGCGAGATTCGCCACACGGTGGAGTAGGCGCGCCCGGTCCTCGTTCCCGGTCCCCCCGATCCCACCGATCCCTCCACCCGCACATCGCGATGGCTCCCCGGAAGCTCTTCGTCACGACGGCGCTCCCCGACGTCCCGTTCGAGGCCTTGGCCCTCCATGGCCGCGAGGGGCTCTCGATGCCGTACGTCTTCAGCGTGGAGCTCGCGTCCTCGTCGGCGCAGGTGCCCTTCGAGAAGCTCCTCGGCACTCCCATCACGGTGTCGATGGAGCTGAGCGACGGCAAGAAGCGGTTCTTCCACGGGATCGTGAATCGATTCTCCATGGGAGGGCGGGAGGCGCGCGCGACGCGCTACCACGCGGAGCTCGTTCCGAAGCTCTTCTCCCTGACGAAGGCCACCAACTGCGCCATCTTCCCCAAGCAGACGACGGAGCAGATCGTCGACACGCTCCTGAAGGCCCACGGGATCATGGACGTGGAGTTCCACCTCGCCGGCACGAAGCGCATCCGTGAGTACTGCGTGCAGTACCGAGAGACCGCTCTCGACTTCCTCTCCCGGCTCCTCGAGGAGGAGGGCTACTACTACTACTTCAAGCACGAGGAGGCGAAGCACGTCCTCGTGATCGCGAACGGCACGGACGACCACGTGGCGAGCCCGGGACCGGCCAAGATCCCGTTCCAGCGCCACAAGTCGGAGGCGACGGATCCCGACACCGTGATCGACTGGAACGTCGAGCTCGAGATGCGATCCGCGAACATCACGACGATCCACTCGACGTTCAATACTCCGCGGGAGCCGGACTCGGTGGAGCTGCCTTCGGCCACTCCGGAGCTCCCGCTCTACGGAGGCCAGAAGCCCGATGCTCCGCCGGGATCGCAGCCGACGTTCGAGCTGTTCGACTACCTCGGCGCCGCCGAGGTGGACACCACCTGGAGCAAGGACCAGAGCGACCTTCGCGCGGGTCTCGAGGAAGCGCAGATCGTCGTCGTCCGCGGATCCGGCACGGCCGCTGGATTCGCGGGCGGGCACACGTTCCAGCTCCAGAACCATTTCCGGAAGGACCAGGACGGCGGCTACGTGCTCACCCGCGTGGAGCACGACGCCACCATGGTGGCCCCGAGCGAAGGGGGGACCGCGGTCCTGGAGTACTCGAACAACTTCGAGTGCATCCCCTCGAGCGTCCTCTTCCGTCCTCCGCGCATCACGCCGAGGCCGGTGATCGCCGGAACGCAGACGGCGATCGTGACGGGCACGAAGGACGAGGAGATCGACGTGGACGATCTCGCGCGCATCACCGTGAAGTTCTACTGGGATCGCAACAAGGAGCGTCTCCACCAGGACAGCTCCTGCAAGATCCGCGTGGCGCAGCCCTGGGCGGGCTCGAACTTCGGCGCTCTCTTCAATCCGCGGATCGGCATGGAGGTCGTCGTCGAGTTCCTCGACGGCGATCCCGACCGGCCCCTCGTCGTCGGCTGCGTCTACAACAAGGAGCAGCTTCCTCCCTTCGGCATGCCCGGCGGCCAGACGATCTCGGGTCTGAAGACGAACACGTCGAAGGGCGGCGGCGGCTTCAACGAGATCTCCTTCGACGACAAGAAGGGGAGCGAGATGATCACGATCCACGGACAGAAGGACATGTCCACGGTCGTGAAGCACGATCAGACGCTCCTCGTGAACAACAACCGGACGTCGACGGTCGACGTGGACGACACCACCGTCGTCCACGGGAGCCAGAGCCTGAAGGTGGACGGCGCGCAGAGCGTCGACATCGGCGGGGGCCAGTCCGTGAAGGTCACGGGCGATCGGAGCGTCGAGATCACCGCCGCGGACTCGCTGGAGGTCGGCGCGACGCTCTCGATCCATGCCGTCGGCGCGACGGGAATCATGTCGGACGCGACGATCGAGGTGAATGCCTCGGGCGATGGCGCCTTCATCTCCGGTGGCCTCCTCATGACCGACTCCACCGGGAACACGGAGATCACGGCCGGGGCTTCGCTCATCGCGAAGGCGGACGGTGGCGACGCGACGCTCGAGGCGAGCGCCGCCACGACGGTGAAGTCGGGCTCGACGATGACCATCGACGGCGGCGGAGCCGTCACGGTGAAGGGACCGTCGATCAAGCTCGAGGCGGGCGGCTCCAGCATCGAGATCGGGCCGTCCGGCGTCACGATCTCCGGCGCGATGATCAAGCTCAACTGACGGCCGCCGGGATGCCCCGCCCAGGGGCGCTCGGCGGCGCGTCGCGCTGGGAGGTCCTCCGGCGAAGCACGCTCGTCCCGACCGGTCTCCCGATGCTGACGGATTCGCGGCCTGTCGCTAGCATCCCCGCGCGAGTCCGCGGCGAGAGGCTCCTGGCGCCGGAGCTCGGTGCCGGTCTCCTCGACGCATCCCTTCCGACGCCCATGCCCGAGCGCCCGGTGACCGAAACCCCCGCGAGCCTGCGCGGCGCCTCCGACGCGCCCGCTCGGGGCATCGCGGGTGCCGGCATGCCGGAGGCGACGCTCACCATTCGTGTCTGCTTCGGGAAGTCCCCGGCTCCCGAGCGGAAGGGGGACGCGAAGCCGCCCCGCGCCACTCGGCGCGCGCTCCGCTGGCTGCCGTACGACCATCCCGACTGGAGGTTCGTCGAGGCGGAAGCGGCGCCCGCCGGAGGTACGGCGGTCTCTCGCCTCGCCCTGAAGGTCTGCGCCGTGCCACCGGAGGCCCTCGGGGTCTTCGGCAGCGAGAACCGCAGCCGGCACGACCGCTGGAGGCGCGAGGCGGCCGTCCGCGGCACGATCGCCGAGGGCGCCGCGGGACCGCTCCTCGCGTGCGTCGAGCGGGAGGCCGTCTTCACCCCGGTCTGTCCCATCTGCGGGGGCGCCCTCACGATCGCCGGCGAGCCACGCACGCTCTCCGAGCTCGGCCTCCCCGCCGAGGACGGACGCCGGGAGTACGCCTGGTGCGCCTCCTGCTCCTCCCAGGCGTCGCAGCGGCGGCTCTTCGCAGGCACCGACCTCCAGCCCGGCGAGCAGGGCCAGGCGTCGGTGCGGCCCCTCGCCGATCTCCTGACGGGTTGGTCGGAGACGTTCCGCGGGAGAGCGACCTTCGAGCGCGATCGCCCGAGAGTGGCGGAGGATCTCGCCAAGCGTTTCCCCTGCTGGACGTGCTCCGAGTCGAAGGCCTGCTTCGCCGCGGCCACGCTCGAGGGCACCGCCATCGCGCGGCAGAGGCTCGAGGCGCTGCACTGGTCGTCCCTCCCGATCCTCGCGTTCCCGTTCCCCGAGAGCAGCCTCCGGGATCGCGCGAAGACCGAGGAGGCGGAGCACGAGGCGCTCGCGCGCGGGCAGGCCGACGCCCGCGATCCGTCGACAGCGGCTCGGCTCCTCGAGCGCAAGCTCGTCCTGCTGCGCGCCGTGGGCGAGGCCCTCCGGGACGCGCAGAGCGCGACGGGGGAGCCCATCGTCGCGGTCGATTCGCGGTCCATCGTCGTCACAGGGAGCGCCGGGACGCGACCCCAGGCGCACCTGCTCGACCTGGGCGGCGTCCGGATCGTCGAGGGCGCGAGCGGCGACACCGACGCGGTGACCCGCCTGCCGCCGCGGACACCGGCCTCCGTCGCCCGCGAGGCGGCGCGGCGACGGTTCGAGGGCACGCTCTCCTGCACGTCTCCGGTGCGCGTCGTGCCCGCGCGGGACGGCCTCGTCGTCTTCCGCTTCGAGGGCAAGATCGCGGCGGCCGTGGAGGAAGCACCCGACCCGAGCTCTCTGTCGCCGGCCGATCGGTGCGTCCTCGTGCTCCCGGAGTCCCTCGGAGTTCCGGAGATCCCCGTCGAGCTGATGCCGAAGTCGGCGCGCGCCGGTGAGCTCCGGTTCAGGACGATGGAGCTCCCGCTCCGAACGGCCGTCGCCGACGAGCTCCGCAAGAAGCTCGTGAAGGCGATCCCGGGAGTCTCGGTGCGCTACTCGCCCGTGCCGGGCCTGGAGTCCGACCTGCGCGCGCTCGCGCGGCTCGTCTTCGAGCTCCTCCTCGGCGCCGAGACCGGCCCGAAGGGGGAACCGTCCTTCGAGGAGTCGCTCCTCCTCCGCGTTCGGCTGAGCCGTCCCGACGAGTCCGCGGCCACGCTGCTGGAGGACCTGCGCTCGACGCGCGAGGGTCTCCGCACGCTCGACGCCTCGCGGCTCTTCGGGGGCCGATTCCCCGCGCAGTCCTTCGACGATCTCGAGGAGCGCCGTTTCCCGCGCGACTCCTTCGACCGCGTGCTCGGGCTCGCCGCGAGCTGGCTCGGCACGGCGCGCGCGGACATCTCCGAGGCGAGCATCGCCGGCGCCGTCGCCGACCTGGTCCAGGCCCAGAGGGCGGTGCAGCTCTTCCTCGCTACGCGCGAGCCTCTGGCAGCCGTGCTCGCGCGGATCCTGGAGAGCGAGGCCGAGGAATCGGAGCGCGACGAGGTCGATCGGGCCGACCCGGACGACGTGGCCGATGCGGCGCAGGCGGCGGCGGGAGCCGCGATCGCCGTGCAGGAGCAGGAGCGCGAGGCCGCCGTTCGCGGCGTCCTCGCGGATCGCGGCGTCACCGCGCGTGCGATCCTCCGCCTCCAGAGGGACCTCGCCGAAGCGCCGCCGCGGCCCTTCGTGCCGGCGCGGATCGAGAGCCTCCAGCTCCCGGAGCTGACGCCGATCCCGACGAGCCCTCCGGCGCCGGCGCGCACGGCGGCTCCGCCGGGCGGGGCGACGGCCCCGAGGACGCCAACCGACCAACTGGCGGCCCCGGCTCGCGGCGCCGCCGCGTCGCCGCCCGTCGCGCCGCCGCCCGCCGCGCAGAAGCCCGGTGCGCAGAAGCCCGGTGCTCCGAAACCCGTCGCGCAGAAGCCCAGCGCTCCGCCGCTCGGCCCGCGCGACCGCATCGCGCTCGCCTTCGCGCCCCTCGTCCATCGCGTCTTCCCGGGGAGCGAGGAGGAAGCGGTCGCACGTGCGCGATCCTTCGCCCTGAGCGGGCCCGTCCTCGCGGAGTGGTGCGTGGTGCTGCGTCTCTCCATCGCGTGGACCCACGGCCTCGCGGAATCGACCGATTCGGGCTGGCCCTCGGCGGACGGGAAGAAGGCCGCGCGCGAGCTCCTCGACACCCTGCGCGCCGGCCGCCACGTGGATGCCGTGCGGGCGGCGACGCGCACGGCGGCGGTCGTGCGGGACGAGCTCGCCCAGCAGGACCGCAGCCTCGATCAGGCCGTGCGCACCTGGAGCGTGCGGAACGCTCCGGAGCGTCTGCGCACCGAGTGCGAGACCTTCGTCTCGACCGTGGGCGATCGGGCTCCGGCCGATCTCTGGCGGCACCTCGCGAGCCATTCGGACGACGCGCGCACGCTCCGTCTCGACCTGAAGCGTGCCCTCGACAACGCGCTCCGGCGCGATCGAAACCCCCAGGTGGGCGACGTCGGTCTCGAGAACTGGTTCGCCGTCGATCCCGCGGGCGAGACACCGGTGCTGCGCGGTCTCGCCAAGGCCGTGGAGCCGGCGACGCGCCAGCTCCTCGACACCTTCGGAGGCGGGACGAGCACCGAGTCCGCGGCCCTGGGGGCGTCCCTCGAGGACGAGAAGTTCTCGCTCCTCGCCTGGGTCGCCCTCTCCCTCGTGGGCGTCGAGTTCCTGCAGTGGACCGGGAGCGCCGGGCGCTCGCGCGGTCTCGAGACCGAAGGCACGGTCGCGCGCGATCTGCTGAGCGCGCTGAAGAACCAGCGTGCGGCCAGCTACAGCGAGGTCTTCGAGGCGCTGTTGCTCGTGCCCCAGCGCCTGCGGAGCTACCTGCACGCCCACGCGCGGATCGACTCTTCGGACTGGCTCGAATGGTTCGAGCCCTGGACGATCCCGCGCGTGGTGGCGGACATCGAGCGCAAGTTCCCCAAGATGCGCTACCCCCGGAACTACGCTCAGGAGCGCTGGCGGAGCTTCTGCCGCGAGTGCGACGAGGGCCGCTGGTCGGCGGACGCTTTGAAGCGGGCCTTCGAAGAGCGGATCCTCTCCCTCCTTCCGATCGAGGCGGCCTCCTGATGCAGTGCCGCGCCGCGCGACTCGGTTCCCCGCTCCCCCCGTGCGCGCGCCACGGCACGGTGCCCCCGCCCCCCGATCGAACCCGTCCCGCCCCTCGTGCTCCGGAGACCTCCGGAGCCGTGAACCGCCCATGACGCACTTCCTCCGGAGCCTCCTCGTCTGCGCGCTCCCGGTCCTCGCGCTCCTCCCGTCCTGCAGCGCCCTCGGCATCTCGACGCCGCCCCTCGTGACGCTCAAGTCGCCGGACGACAGCAAGCTGATGGGCGCCTACTCGTTCGACGTCCTGTTCGTCGATGGGGACACGGCGTTGATCGCCGAGCAGATGATGCGCAAGGACTCGTGGCCCGACCACGAGCGGGAAGACCTGAAGACTCCCGCGGGCCGCGAGCGGATCCTCGATTCCACCTCCACGTCGGCGCTCCTCACGTTCCGCTCCGTCGACAAGTCGTGGCTGAGCGACGACCAGCGCATCGGTCCCGAGGCAACGATCGAGGCGAACCCGTCGTGGCTCTACCTCCTGGTCCGGTTCCGTACGCCTTCGTTCGCATTCACCACGGAGAGGGACCGCATCTACCTCCTCCAGCTCGGCTGGGAGGAGAAGCTGGGCGAGGGGAACGCGCTCCTCACGCTGCGCCTCGACAACGCGGAGCAGCGCCCCTACGTCACGGTGCGAGCGCGCGATCTCGAGATGGCGCCGCGGCAGGAGTGACGCCGATGGCCTCCGACGCGTCCCCGTTCCCGCATCTCGCCGCTCTGCACTGGCACGAAGGCCAGTTCCTCCGCCCTCAGCACCTGCAGCGCCATGCGCGGGAGGAGCGGGGGGCTCTCCGCTACTGGGGAAGCCTCGGGCGACCCGGCAGCCACGGCGTCCGAAGGCTCGCCGTCGAGGAGGCCGCCATCGCGAAGGAGCGGATCGAGGTGCGACTCCTCGACGCCGTGCTGCCGGACGGCACGATCGTCCAGTACCCGGGCAACGTCTCCGCGCTGGAGCCGCTCGCCTTCAAGGAGGCCCTCGACGCGTCGCGCGAGGGATCCGTGACGGTGCATCTCTGCGTCCCGCGCTTCGACGAGAAGCGCGCGAACACGGGCGCGACGGTGAGGCCGGGGTCGCTCTCGGCGCCGCCCCGTTGGATCGTGAAACCCGAGGTGGTGGCCGACGAGAACACAGGCGAGCGGCCCGTGGAGCTCGATGTGCGCCACGTGCGCGCGACGCTCGAGCCGCGCGACCGCACCGTCGACGGCTACGAGAGCCTGCCGATCCTCCGCGTGCTCCGGGCGGGGATCTCCGGGGCGCTCCCCTATCTCGACCCCGATTTCTGCCCGCCGCTGATGGCCGCCTTCGCGGGCTCCCAGCCCCGTCGCGAATCGGAGAAGCTCCTCACGATCCTGGAGGACAAGGCGAAGGGTCTCCTCGGATTCTTCGCGAGCGCCGGCGGCGCGCGGGCGACCTCCAGCGCCGCCGACATGGAGGACGTGTTCCGGCTGCACGCATACCTCACGGCCCGGAGCCGGATCGGCGCGATCCTCGGCTGCCCCGACCCCGATCCCTTCGCGCTCTACCTGGAGCTGCAGTCGCTCCTGGGGGCGCTCTCGGCGGCGACCGGCGAGCCCTCGATCCTCGAGGGCCCCTCCTTCGATCACGCCGACCCGTCGCCCTCGTTCACCTTCACGTTCCAGACGATCGCCCGCTGCCTGGAGGGGACGCGCAGCGTCGACACGCCGCTCGAGCCCTTCGCGGACCGCGGCGACAACACCTGGTCGATCCCGCTGAAGCCCGAGTGGCTCACGAACAGCGCGACGCGCTACTTCCTCGCCGTCGAGTCGTCCCTCGGCAAGGACCGCCTCGCCGAGATCCCGCGGCTGCTGAAGCTCGGCGTCGTCCGCCGCGTGCGCGAGTACGCCGACCGCGCCGTGGAGCGGCTGCCGATCCAGTGGGCGCCCACGGTGCCGCCCGGAGCCCGCAAGGGGCTCGCCTACTTCCAGGTCCAGACGGATCAGGAGGAGTGGGCGCGCGTCGCCAACGAGGGTCTCCTCGGCCTCTACACGAAGGGCGAGCTCGGCGCCGGCGTGCGCTTCTATCTCTGCGTCGTCCAGCGAGGCGTCTGACTCCCGCGACTCGACCCGCTCCGCCGTCCACCCCGAACCCCGACTCTCCATGCCCTCTGCCCACGACGTCCATTCGCCGCAGCTCGTCCAGCGACTCCGGCCGCTGCTGGAACGCTGCGCCGAGTTCCGCGCCACGCGGGGCGCGTGCTTCGACTCCGTCGAGTCGGCGCGCGATTTCTTCGCCGACGAGATCCACCGGCTGGAGCGTGAGATCGCGCAGACCGGCAATCCCCGCTGGAAGGAGCTCTTCCGCGAGGCTTCCTTCGCCGTCGTCGCCCTCGTCGACGAGACGGCGCGCGTCGACCTGCCCGAGACGGGTCGCGCCTACTGGCTCTCGCGCGAGCTGGAGCAGGAGTTCTTCCACACGATCCAGGCCGGCACCGAGTTCTATCAGCGGACGGACGCGTTGCTGAAGCGGGCCCTCGTGGACGAGACGGAGGTGCGCGCCATCTACTTCCGCGCGCTCGCCCTCGGGTTCCGCGGGGAGTACTCCGGCGAGGAGACCTACCGGGCCCTCGACAAGGCGAAGGCGCTCCTCCGATCGCTCGATCGCGACACGGGCCATCTCCGGCTCACGCCGGGCGCCTACGACTACGTGGAGCGCGGCCGCGATCCGAGGCTCGGCTCGCGGTGGGCCGCCGGAGCTCTCCTCGCGATCGTCGGCGTCGTGATCGTGAGCGTCGTCCTCTTCTTCACGAAGGCGAACGACGACTTCGCGAAGATCCGCAACGGCCTCGACGAGATCTCGGGAGCCCGGGTGGCCACGGGAGGCTCGCGATGAAGCTGAAGCTCCCGCCGCTGTGGCTCGTCTTCGTCCTCGCGGGCGTCCTCCTCTTCCTCCTGCTCTTCCTGGTGGGCTTCGGAGGGAACGCCTTCGACAGCGTCGTCATGAGGGTGGGGATCGACGCGCTGGTGTCGGCGCCGCTCGTCTTCTTCGGCCTCGGTCTCTGGTTCCTCCAGCGAATGCGCGAGGCGGGGCGCGGGAAGGGTCTCCTCGCCGACCTCCGGCGGAACAACGAGTCGCAAGTCGCGGCGGCGGCGCCGGGACAGCAGCGGGAGAACCTGAAGGCCCAGTCGGAGAAGTGGGCGAAGAACCTCGACCGGCTGCGCAAGGCGTGTCTGAACGTCTACGAGCACCCCTTCTACGTGCTGATCGGCGAGCCGGGCTCCGGCAAGACGACGACGCTGCGGGAGTGCGGTCTCCCGTTCCCGCCCGACGGGCGCGTCGCCGGCCTCGGCGGCACGCGCGACTGCGACTGGTTCTTCTTCGACGGTGCAACGGTCCTCGACACCGCCGGCCGGTGGACCGTCTCGGACTCGCCCCAGGGCGATCCCGGCTGGTTCGAGTTCCTGAAGTCTCTGCGACGCGCGCGGCCGCGGTGTCCGATCAACGGAGTCGTGGTGGTCGTCCCCGTGACGTCTCTCCTCGACGATTCGCCGGAGCTCGTCGCGCGCAAGGCCACGGAGATCCGGGCGAAGCTCTCGGAGCTCCAGAACGAGCTCGGCATGCAGGTGCCGGCGCACCTGCTCATCACGAAGGCCGACAAGGTGCCGGGCTTCGTCGAGTTCTTCAGCTTCCTCGACGACGACGAGCGCCAGCAGCTCGTGGGGTGGGCTCCCGAGGGAGACCCCTACGCCCCATTCGACACGACGCGGTTCCCGGAGCTGTTCCAGCAATTCGTGGAGCGGCTGTCGACGGCCGAGAACCGGGCGCTCCTCCACCACTTCGACCGGGAAGGCGTCAGCACGACGGTCTCCCAGTTCCCGTCGGCCGTGGGCCGGATCCAGCGGTCGCTGCAGACCTACGTCGACACGATCTTCCGCCGGCTCGGCATCGAGGAAGGATCGATCTTCCGCGGGTTCTTCTTCTCGAGCGGCGTCCAGGACGAGCGGTCCCTCGAGAAGCTCTTCGGTCCGGCCGGCGCGAAGCCGAGGGCGTATTTCGTCCGCGACTTCTACCAGCACCGCGTCTTCCCGGAGCGCGGGCTCGCGCGCCCGTCGACGATCCGCGAGCGGCGCAACGAGCGTACGCGCACGATGCTCCTCGCCGGTGCCGCCGTCGCCGTGACGGTGGTCCTCTTCCTCGGCCTGGCGCTCGCCTTCG
Source organism: uncultured Planctomycetales bacterium (assembly GCA_964545855.1). Classification (GTDB taxonomy): domain Bacteria; phylum Planctomycetota; class UBA1135; order UBA1135; family JACQFD01; genus CAZJHD01. The sequence goes on along the minus strand of CAZJHD010000010.1, from coordinate 47,305 downwards.
CCGACACGAAGGATGTCCGCAGCTTCGCCAGCGTGATCGATGCGAAACGCCTGCGCCCGGCACCCCCGGCGCCGGGAACGGCCGCCCCCGACGCGTGGGCGCACGCGGACTCGATCCGCGACGCCTGGCTCGAGCTCGAGGCGGGCAAGACGGCGGGCGAGGCCGGGCGTCTCGAGGGCCGCAAGGGGCTGCTCCAGGCCATCGACACGAATTGGATCAATCGCGTCGTCTACGGCGCGGCGCTCTCGAACTTCCGAACCTCTTGGGATACGGCGCTCGAGGTCGGCATCGTGAGCGACTGGCTGCAGGCCGTCGCTCTGGCGACGAAGGCGGAGGTCGACGCGGCGGATCGCGCGTCGGAGGCTCCCCAGGGCACGGCCCTGGACGAAGCGGCGCGGCGCGATTCGATCGCGACGGCGCAACAGCGCTTCGACTCGATCCAGCGGGCTCGGACGACCCTGCAGACCCTGCGCGAGATCGTGGCCGGGAAGTTCCCGCCGTTGCCCGCGACGGCGTCCGATCCGAACGGCGGCGCACCGGCTCCCGGGCCGGAGCCCGCGGAGACGCCGGAGGCCCGGGACGCGCGGTTCTGGAACGAGTTCCAGCTCCGGGCGCGGCCGCGGATCGACGCGGCGGCGCAGGCGCGCATCGCGCGCTTCTCGTCCGACGTGCTCGTGCAGTTCACGAATCGAGTGCGCGCGCTCCGGGAGCGGGGTCCGCGCGAGGAGGTCGATCTCGCCGGGAGGGCGAAGGGCTGGCGGGCGAACGCCGAGACGTGGCTCTTCGCGCTCCGCGGGGAGATGCTCGAGAAGCGCTGGGCCGACCAGCTCGCCTTCTGGTTCGAGCCGCGCGCCTGGCAGAAGCTCTCCTACGCGCAGCTCGCGTCGGAGATCCGCTTGGCCGCCGACGTCGTCCGCGGCTTCGAGAACGCGGCGAAGACGGACACGGAGCTCGGGACGATGCCCCAGCCGATGCGCGACCGTCTGCGCGGCGCCGTGGAGCTGGCGGCGAACAGCGTTCCGGGGCGGATCTCGAAGGATCTGAAGGGGATCGCCCCGGCGGTCCTCGCCGATCTCGCCGACGACCTTCTCTACCTCTCGCCCGTCGCGGATCCGGTGACGGGAACGAAGAGCCTCGACTGGGCGCGCAACCTCTGGAAGCGGACCGTGCGCGAGCACCTCGACCAGCGCTTCGTCGATCAGACGGGCTGGCGCGTCGCGTCGCTCGTGATCTCGGACCTCGAGCGGCTGAGCAGCCGGCCGATGTCGGGGCTCGTGGCCGGGAAGCCTTCGCCGTTCCTCGACTGGTCGATGGAGCCGCTCCGCGTGTTCCTCGAGTCGGAGGAGCGCCGCTCGGAAGATGCGCTCTCGGCGGACCTGCAGCGCGGGAAGACGCGCGAAGGCAGCTCGGACCTCATCGGGTTCGAGGAGCTGAAGCAACTCGTCGTCGACGCGATGGAGCGGACGGTCGTGCAGTTCCGGACGATCCACGGCGCTCTCGACAAGTCGCAGAGCCAGCCGGACGCGCTCCATGCGTGGGTCGCCTACGAGTACCTCGCCGGGAGCTTCCTGCACCTCTGGCTGATCGACCAGAAGGACCAGGTGGACGGGTTCCGCCGGCTGGGGGGCGGACGCACGAAGACTCCGGAGGAGGTCTGGAGCAACGTCTTCGGCCGTGTGCCGTCCCTCGGAGGCATCGCGCGCGTCGTCCTCTCGCGCTTCGTCGACGATCTGAGCCGCGACCTCGAGAAGCGGCGCCGCGACGCGGAGCAGGGGGGTGCTCCAGGAGCCCGCGCGCTCGCCGAGTACTTCCGCGACGACGTGAAAGCAGGCCTCGCGCGCGAGCCCTCCGCCGATGTCACCCGCCTGCTCGACCTCCAGGGCTTGAGCCAGCTCGCCTACGACTACTACGTGAAGGAGAAGGTGGGCCCGCCGCCGCCGAGCGGCGAGACCATCGAGGCGACGATCGCGAAGGCTCAGGCATGGCTCGCCGTCATGGTGCGTCGTCACTTCGACGGAGTCGTGGACGCGGCCCAGGCGAGCCTCTCCAACTACGAGATCGATCCCGATCAGGTGAAGCGGACGACCATCCGGGACCGGCTCTCGGTGGTGGACTGCCTGAACGACTTCGAGACGCAATCGAAGACCGCCTTCCGTCTGATGGCCGAGGCCTCGCGCAAGATCGGCGACACGATTCGTGCGTCCGCGAAGGGTCTCCTCGAGAAGCAATTCGAATGGGTGCTGGGCGCGACGGCGGCGCTTCCCCAGGAGTCCGAGAACACGGCGAAGGCCCTCGTGAAGAACGTGAACGATCGCGTGGCGGGCCTCGAGATCACGGAGGAGAGCGTGCCGCTCCTCGAGAAGGCGCTCGCCAACGCGTACCAGGAGGCGCGGGACGCATCGGCCGCCATCGAGAAGGGGGAGTCGGCCACCTTCGGCGCTTCGCTCCAGCCCCACGCGAAGCTCGCATGGGTCGGCCGGATCCTCGCGACGATCCAGGCCTCCTACGTCGGTGCGCGCGAGGACTGGGCGCGCACCAACCTCAAGCGGACCCTCGAGGAGATCCGCGGAATCCTCTCCGCCTGCGTCGAGCTCCGGCCCTTCAAGCAGGGAGCGTCGCAGTCGATGTCCGTCGAGCAAGTGCTCGAGCTGCGCAGGCTCGTGCAGGCGTTCGCGGAGGTGCACGGCGCGCTCCCGCAGAAGACCGCGACCTACACGAAGACGCGGGTCGCGCCCACGCGGGACCGGAACCTGAAGCCGGACGACGTGCCGACCTGGGTGGCCGCGGCGCGCACGGCGCTCTCGGTGTTCTTCGAGCGTGAGTCGACGGGCGCAACGACGAAGCCTCATGTATTCCGCGTCGCGCTGAAGCTCGACTTCACCGACCCGAAGAACGCCGATACCCGGCAGCGCTACCTCGTCGAGGGGAAACGCGACGTGCTCCTCGACAAGGAAGCGATGCAGTTCGTCGCGGCGCCCGGATCGGACATGGTCTGGGAGCTCTCGGCGACGTGGTCGCTCCCACCGCGCGACGGCACGGGACGTCCGAATCTGGCACTCGTGATCGTGCACTGCACGACGCAGACCGACGCCGACACCTCCTTGCCGGTCGTCTGGAACCCGACCGAGAACGACTGCTGGCCCTTCTACGGGCGGCTGAGCGGTCGATTGGGCGGGCTCGAGACGGCACCGCTCTCCTTCGGGGCGAGCCTTCCCTCGGACGACCGGGATCGCATCGCCGCCTTCGAGGCCTTCGCACGGAAGTGGAGCAACGCGTCTCTCTCCTTCGACGAAGGCGTCACGTTCGAGGATCGATGACCACCCTCGGATTCGGCCGCTCCGGCATCCGTGCCTTCGGGAAGCTCCCGCTCGCGGGAGACTTCCTCTCCTTCGGCTCCCTGCGCGGGGTCGCGGAGGAGTGGAAGGAGTGGATGTCCCGCGCCTTCGCCGACGAGGCCACGACCTCTTCGCGCGGGCTCACGACCAAGGAGTACCGTTTTTGGTTCCGCGGCGAGCGCGAGGGGATGCTGCGCACTCCGGTCGCCGGGTACTTGAAGGACAGCGCCGACCGGCTCGGCCGGCGCTTCCCCTTCGCCTGGTTCGTGGGCGCCGCGAACGGGGGACGTGGCGGCGAGGGCGCGCTCAAGGCGGGCATCGCCGCGTGGACGGGCCTCGAGCCCTTCTTCCACAAGCTGCCGTCGCTCGAATCCGCCGACGCCCTCTACCAAGCGCTCGGGAGCCATCGGGCCGAGGAGGAGAAGCCGCGCGCGCATCCCCTCGACGCGACGCTCCAGCAGGTCGCCGACGCGCTCTCGGCGCGCGAGCCGAAGGCCTTCGCCGCGCTGGTGGGCCGGATCCAGCGGATTCTCCATCTCCCGCCGGCCGACGGGGCGACGGCGCGGCTCGCGCTGAAGATCCCCCTCGACGACTCCTACTCGGTGGAGGGTCAGGCGAATCTGTGGCTGCGGATCCTCGATGGCCGGCCGGGCGGCTCGCGCGCCGGTGCGCCCAATCTGTTCCTGCCGGTGGGACGGCAGTCCGGCGAGGCCCTCTTCGTCTTCTGGCGGGAGCTCGTGCCGGAGGACGCTCTGCGGCTGTTCTCCGACGCGACGTCCAGTGCGGGCTTCTTCGACCTATGCGACGTGCGCGAGAAGGCCGCGGCGAGCGAGGACGTGGAGGCCGGAGAGCAGGTGCTCGCGCGCGCGGAGCTCGCGAGCCAGGCGAGCTCCCTCGGCCCGAGCGCGTTCTGGCCCTGATCCGCGGCGCGTGCGCCCGCGCGCGGGGCGTTGGCGGCGGGTGAGAGATTCGAACTCTCGAGGCACTTAGGGCCTGGCTGCTTTCAAGGCAGCCCCTTTCAGCCACTCGGGCAACCCGCCGAGGAGCGTCGATTCTCGCGCGGCGCGGCGCGGAGAGTCCACTGCGAAGGACGGGCGGCGCCGCGCGGCGCACGCCGCGAAGTCAGTTCGTCGCCAGATCGATGACGTGCTCCGAGGCGTAGATCGGAGCCTTCGTCCGGGTCGCGAGCGCGAGCGCGTCGCTCGGCCGCGCGTCGAGCTCGATGGTCTCCCCGTTCCGGGAGAGCACCACGCGCGCGAAGAAGGTGCCCTTGTCGAGGTCGTTCACGACCACCCGTTCCACCGTCGCGCCGAGCGCGTCGACGGCGTTCCGGAGGAGTTCGTGGGTCATGGGCCGATGGGTCTTCGACTTGCTGACGAGGTTCCAGATCTCGCGCCCCTCCGCGCGGCCGATGACGATCGGGAACGACCGCTTCCCGCCCTTCTCGCGGAGGAAGACGTACTGGTCGTCTCCGTTCTCGCGGAGGATGACCCTGCAGAGCAGCATCTCGATCATCGGGGAGACAGAGTCGGACGCCGCCGGGGTGCCGTCAACTGCCGGCGCGGCGTCACCCTCCGCGCCGGGAGGACGAGGCGCCGCTTCCTCCCGGGGTCCGGGCGTGCTCGAATCCAGCGATGGCCGCATCCTCCGCGTCGACCGCGGTTCCGCTCGTGACCCGACGACGCGGAGAGGAATTGGAGTGCCTGCACCGGGGCTGGATGGTCCTGCGCGACGGCGGCCGCACGGCGAGCGCCGGAGATCCGGGCATTCCCGTCTTCGCGCGGTCCTGCACCAAGCCCTTCCAGGCGGTCGCGTTGCTCGCGAGCGGCGCCGCCGACCGATTCGGGTGCGCGGCCGAGGAGATCGCGCTCGCCTCGGCCTCCCACAACGGCTCGGCGCGCCATCGCCGGATCGCGCTGGCGATGCTCGGCCGGGCGGGTCTCGCGGAGAACGCGCTCCGATGCGGGTCGTCCGAACCCTATGGCGAGACGGAGCTGCGGGAGCATCACCGCGCGGGCGCGCCCGCGTCCCCGTCGATCCACAATTGCTCGGGCAAGCACGCCGCGTTCCTGCTGACCCAGATTCATCTCGGCGGCGATCCCGAGGCGTATCTCGATCCCGATTCTCCGGCCCAGCGGCTCGTGCGGCGGGTCGTGGGTCTCGCGCTCGATCTGCCGGACTCCTCCCCTCACGGCTGGGTGGACGGATGCTCCGCGCCCACGTTCCGGCCATCCCTCGAAGCGCTCGCCACGGGCTTCGCGCGTCTCGCGAATCCGGAGCAGGCGCCCGGCGAGATCGCGCCGCACCTGGAGCGCATCCGCGACGCCATCGCCGCCCATCCGGAGGTGTACTCCGGCGAAGGACGGCTGTGCGCGGCGATCCTTCGCGCGAGCGGCGGCCGCGTCGTCCCGAAGAACGGAGCCGAGGGGGTCTACGCCTTCGGTGTGCGAGGGCGCGCCGCGGGATTCGCCATCAAGGTGGAGGACGGCTCCAGCCGTGGGTACGAGCTGCCGGTGGTGGCGACCCTGCGCGCCCACGGCTTCGTCGACGCGGCCGGTCTGCGCGCGCTCGCGTCCTTCGGCGATCCGGAGATCCGCAACGCGGCCGGCCTGGTGACCGGCCGGCAGGAGCTTGTCCAGCCCGTCTGACCGCCGTCGTCGCGCCCGGCTCGCGGTGTTGCCGGCGCGGAGCCGGAGCGCCCACAAGGGCGACCTCGGCCGCGTGCTCGTCGTTGCCGGCTCGGCCACGATGCCAGGTGCCGCGCTCCTCGCGAGCCTGGCGGCGATGCGGGCGGGAGCCGGGCTCGTCACGCTCGCCGTGCCGAAGCCCCTCCTCGCCGTCTTCGGCGCCCGGGTGACGATCCAGACGCTCATGCCGCTGCCGGCCGGCCGCGACGGAAGCCCGTCGCCCGCGGCGGCCGCGGCGATCGTCGAGCGGTCGCGGGGGTTCGACGCCGTCGCGATGGGCCCCGGGTTGGGCGCGAACGAGGCGGTCGCGCGCTGCGTCCGGGCCGTGGTGGAAGCGATCGACGTGCCCCTCGTCCTCGACGCCGACGCCTTGAACGTCCTCGCTCCCGGCGCGGGCCGTCGAGGCGCCCTTGCGCGGATCCGGCGCCGGCGCGCGGCGACCGTGCTCACGCCCCATCCCGGGGAGATGGCGCGCCTCCTCGGCGTCTCCGTGGCGCGCGTGGAATCGGCTCGCGAGGAGGCCGCGTGGCGGCTCCAGGACGCGACCGGAGCGACGGTCCTCCTCAAGGGGCATCGCACGCTGGTGCTCGACGCCGCGCGCGCGCGCCGGAACACGACGGGGAATCCCGGGATGGCGACGGGAGGCTCGGGCGACGTCCTGACGGGCATCGTGGCGGCGTTCCTCGCCCGCGGGCTCGCGGCCTTCGACGCCGCGGCCCTCGGCGCCCACGTCCACGGGCTCGCGGGGGACCTCGCGGCGGCGCGACTCGGCCCGGAGGGGATGGTCGCGACCGATCTGCTGGACGAGCTGCCCGCCGCGATGCGCCGCGCGGCGCGGCGCGGCCGATGAGGGCGGCGCTCTGGGCGGGTCTCGCGCTGCTGGCGCCGGCTCCGGGCGGGGACCGGGGCCCGCCTCGCGCCGAGGATCCTGCGAGCCTCGCCGAGTCCCTCGCGGACCTGGTGCCCGCGTCGCTGCGTCCGCCGGACGATGCCGCGGCGCGCATCGCGTGGTGCGCCGAGGGTCTGCGCGCGACGGACGACCTGGCCCGGGTGGAGAGCGCGACGCGGCTCCTCGCCCTCGCGCTGCCCGAGGCGCTCTCGACGATCCGCGACGCCGCCAAGGATCCGCACTGGCGGACCCGCGTCGCGGCCCTCGACGCGCTCTTCCGCGGAGCCTCGCGGCTCGAGGGCGCGGCGCGCGGGGAGGCGCTGGCTCTCGCGCGCAGCGCGGCGAGCGATCCCGCCCGGGGCGTGCGGGCGGCGTCCGCCCGGCTGCTGGGCGCCGTGGGCGAGGGAGCGGAGGCGGCGCTCGTTGCACCGTGCAGCGATCTCTTCTTCGACGTGCGGCGCGACGCGCTCCAGGCGGCGGGCCGGATCGGGCATCCGGAGCTCCTGGAGCAGGCCGCGTCGCGCCTGAGCGACCCCGACGGGACCGTTCGAGAATGCGCCGTCGACGTGCTCGCGCGCGGCGGCCCCGAGGGGATTCGCCGTCTCGCGCCGTTCCTCGGCGACCCCGAGTCTCCCGTCGGGCTCCGGCTGCGGGCGTGCCGCGTGCTGCGCGACGAGGGGACGATCCAGGGGGCCGCGCCGGAGCTGCGGCGCGTGGCCGAGAGCGAGGCGGAGCCGCGGAACCTGCGCGCCGCCGCGATCGCGCTGCTCCTGCGCGCGGGCGCTTCCTTCGCGCCGGAGCAGGCGCTCCCGATCCTCGTCGAGGAGGTCGTCGAGGGAGCGGAGATCTCGGAGCAGGAGGCGGCGGCCGACGGTCTGGCGGCGCTCGGTGCCCGAGCGAGTGAGGCGGTGCACGAGGCCCTCGTGGATCGGTCGCCGACGCGCTTCGCGTTCCGTCTCCTGCTGTCGGTCGTTCCGGGCCTCGCGCCCGACGATCCGGGCGCGGCGCTGGAGCGTCTCTTCGACCGGATGGATCCGGCGCGGGAGGACGAGCGGGCCTCCGTGCTGGAGCTCCTCGGGCGCGTCTCGCCGGAGGGCTTGCTCGCATTCATCGTGTCCCGCTGGGAAGCCAGCGGGGAGTCGACCCGCGTCGAAGCTCTGCGGCTCCTCGCGAGCGCGGGTCTCTCGAGCTCCGCGCTCTGCGACCGAGCGCTCGCCGACGAGGCGGAGGAGGTTCGCCGCCTGGCCTTCTCGATGGCGCTCGACGACGCGGACGTTCCGTCGGCGCGGTGCGTCGAGGCGATCACCCGGGAGAGCGACGCCACGCTGCGAGGCGAATTCCTCGAGCTGCTGGGCCGCCGCCGGCCCGATGCGACGGCGCGGGAGTTCCTCCTCGGTGAGCTGGAGAGCGGCGACGTCTCGACCTTCGACAGCGTCGTCCTCGCGCTGGACGTCTTCTCGGGCGACGCCGAGGTCGTGCGGCGGCTCGTGGAGCAGCACGATCGTGCGCACGCCCAGCAACTGGAGGGGAGATACGAAGACGGCGACGGCGCGTGGCGGCGCCGGAGGAGCGTGCTTCGCGCCGTGTCCCGCATCGGCGGCGAGCCGGCCGTCGCGTTCCTCCGCGTGCGCGCGCGCGCCGACCGATCGATCGACGCGGATCTCTCGGCGGAGGCCACGCGGGGCCTCGCGGCTCTCGTCCCGGGTGATCCCCTGTTGGCCGACCTCCTGCGGCCTCCGTCGGCGGTCGCGGTACGGATCGAAGCCGCGATCGCGACGACGCGGCGCGGCGACGCGGAGGGAGTGCGCACGCTGGCGCAGCTCGTGCGGGCCCTCGATGGGGACGCGCGACGGCGCGCCTTCGACGCGCTCGCCGAGAGCAACAGCCCGTGGCGCCGGAAGTTCGTCGAGTTCCTCGCGCTCGACACGGAGGCGCGCTTCAGCGACGAGAGCCGGTCCGACGCCATCCGCGACCTGCCGGCGGTGGCGGGCGACGAGGCCATCGATCTCCTGGCGAGCGTCGCGCGCGGGGATCGGAGCCTCGATTCGCGCCTGGAGGCGATCCAGGCGCTCGGGAGCCGGGGAGGCGACACGGCCGCCGAGGCGCTCCTCCGCGTCGCCGCCACTCGGGGCGACGAGCCGTCCGCCGACGAGCAGGAGCAGATCGTCCGCGCCGTCGCCGCGAGCCTCGGGGCCACGCGTTCGACGCTCGGCGTGCCGTGGCTCGTGTCGGGTCTCTTCGAGCGGGCTCTCCGCGATGCGAAGGAGCGTCTGGTCGATGCGGACGAGCGACGCAGCGCCTTCGAGCGCCGCCGCCGCTACGACCGGGAGCGAGAGATCGTCGGGGCGATCCTGCGCATCGGCCGTCGCGCCGACGGAGCCGTCCAGGAGGCACTCGAGCGGATCGAGACCCGAGGCCTGCTCGCCCTCGCGGACCCGACGCTCCTGGCGGACGTCGCCGAGGCGTGGAGCGCGACGCTCCCCGCCGCGTCCGCGCGCTTGGCCCGCGCCGCCGCGCTATCGGACGCGCGATGCAACGTGCGCTTCCGTTCGGCGCTGCTCCTCGGAACGGTTGCACGCGACCGAGACGTCGCCGCGGCGCATCTCGAGCGTGCACACCGCCTCGCCGCGGCCGGTCTCGCCGACGCGGCCTTCGGCAGGGCCTTCGGGCCGACGGAGCCGCGCACCGGGCATCACCCCCGCGTCTGGCTCTCCTGCGCCGCCGAGATCGCCCGCATCGACGCGGACCTGTCGGCGGGTCGTTCCGACGAGGCGGAGCGCCGGCTCGAGAGCGTGCTCGTCCGCGGCCGCCTCGACGCGCGCGTGCTGCTCAACCTGGCGGGTGCTCTCGAGAGGGGAGGTCTCCTCGATCGCGCCCGCGAGATCGTCGAGCGCGCGTCCGAGCTCGCGCCGCTCGACCGGACGGTCCAGGAGCAGGCGGCGTGGCACCTTCTCGCCGGCGGTCATGCGGAGAGCGCCCTCGCCCGCTTCCGCGCGGCCCGCGGATTGGAGGGCGAGGGGATCGTCTCCGACCGCGCGACGCGCTTCGGCATCGCGAGCGCCCTCGCGTCCATGGGCCGCCTCGACGAGGCGGAGGCGATCGTCCGGCGGCTCCTCGAGGAGGACCCCGCGTGGCGCGGAGACGTCCGGCGCAGCCGCCACCTCGCGAGTCTACGCGAGAAGCTCCTCGGCTCCGGGGAGAGCCTCCCTCCCGGCCCTTCCGTCGAATCCCGCTGATCTCAACCGCGCGTCGCGGAGACGCGTTCCACACCCCATGAGACTCGCCGTCGTCCCTGCCGCCCTGCTCGGATTCCTCCTCCACGGCCCGCTCGTCGAGCCGGCCGCCCCCCGAGCCGGAGTTCAGGACGGAGGCCGTCCTGTCCCCGCGCCCGATCGGCCTCCCGCGGACGTCGCGCGCGAGGCTCGCGCCAGCGAAGCATCGCTCCGGGAGTTCGATGCCCGCATGGAGAGCGCGGGAGTCGTGATCGATCGGGAGCGGAAGCTCGTCGCGCTGCGGGGACGCTTCTGCGCCCCGCGACAGCCCCTCGAGTATCTCGTGACCGCCGAGCGGGGCTCCCATTACGAGTCCCTCGTGGCGATCGACGCGCGACCGAGCGACGTCGCGGCCGCTCTGCACTCCCTCGGCGTCGAGAAGGGGACGGGACCCGTGCGCAAGCCGAAGGAGACGAAGCCGACGGCGGAGGAGATCGCCGCGGGCGCCACTCCCTACGACGTGATTGCCGGGACGGGCGACGGAGTGCTCGTCCTCGTCGAGTGGAACGACGACCGGGGATTCCATCGCCATCGGATCGAGGACCTCGTGTTCGAGCGTCCCGAGGGGCGCACGATCCCGCACGCCCGATTCGTCTTCGTCGATTCGATGATGCTGGAGCCCAGATCCTCGCGCGACGTGCTGACCTATGGCTCGAACGCCGACGGGAACTTCGGCTCCTGCGGATTCGGGGGCGCTCCCGTGATCGCCTATCCGAAGCCTCATCCCTTCGCGATGGAGGGCGACTTCGAGATCTACCAGCCGAACTGGACCCTCGTCCCGTCGGAGCCGCTCCCGGTGACTCTTCTTCTCGGCGCCGAGGATCCCGTCGTCCCGCTCGTGCCGCGGCTGGCGCCTCCCGCCTACGTGCCGCCGAAGGCGCCGGACGCCCCGGCGGGGGAGAGCGGATCGAAGCGTTGAGCGCGATGCCGGCGAGCCTCCTCGAATGGACACGCGGCGTGGAGGCCGCTCGGCGGAGCCTCGCGCGCCACACGCGCCTGCGCGCCGCCGGACTCGCCGTGGCGGCGTCGCTCGGCACCCGAGCCCTCGCCTCCTGGGCGTCGCCCGACACCGCGTCCGCCGACGCCTGGTGCGCGGCTCTCGTGGCAGGCGTCGGCGTTGGCGTGCTCGCGCTTCGTCGGACGACGCAGGCAGCCGCCGTCGCGAGCCTCGATCGGAGGCTCGGCACGGAGGCCTTCGGCGCCGTGGACGCTGGCGGATCGTCGGAGCTCCGCGCGCTCAGCGCTCGGGAGGCCGTCGACGCCCTCGGCGGCCGGGACGCCGCCGGTCTCGTCCGACGCGACGCGGGCATCGCTCTCCTCGCGCCCGCGCTCGGTCTCGCACTCCTGCTGGTGCTGCCGATCCTCGCGCCGCGACGCGTCGCGACGCCCCTTGCGCGGTCGACGGCGATCGCCGAGGCGGCGCGGCTCGCCGTCGTCTCCGGGGAGATCGGGCACGAGGGCGACGGCCCCGGTGGCGCGGCTTCCGCCGTGGCCGCGGCGGCGGGACGGGCCGCCTCCGCGACGGGGCGCGAGGAGCGCGCGGCGGCGGAGGTCGCGCTCGTCGACGCCTTGCGTGAGTGGGTTGGACCCGCGTTGGCGTCGGAGCCGATGAACCCCGCCGAGTCCGGGAGACTCGAGGCCTGGGTCGAGCGGGCCCGATGGAGGCTCGAACGGCGGGCGAGCGGACTCGCGGCGAGCGGCACGGCGGGCCCCGCCGCGGAGGCGCGGGCCGTCGGCGATCCATCGGCCCTCGGAGGGCCGGCGGGCTCCGGGAACGGGGTGTCCGGAGAGGAGCCCGAGGGATCGAACCCCTCGCAGGACGTCGCTCGATCCGAGGAGGCCGCCGTTCTGTCCGGCTCGGGATGGCCCGAGCGGTTCGACGGCGTCGTTCGCGACTACTTCGCGCGCATCGCCTCGCGGCGTACCCTTCTCGGCCCTCGCGACGCCCTCCCGCCGGGCGAGACCCGACGATGACCACCGATTCGACGCCTCCCCCGCCCGCGCGCGTCGGAGCGTTCCTGATCGGGGCGCGGGGAAGCGTGGCGACCTGCGCGTCGCTCGGCGTCCTCGGGATTCGGAGCGGGCGGATCGATCGCACGGGGATGGTCACCGAGCGCCGTCCCTTCGCCGGGGTGCCGCTCGTGAACCCGTCGGACCTCGTTCTCGGCGGAATGGACGTGGCGCGCCGGCCGCTGCGCGAGACCGCCGCGGAGATGAGCTCGCAGTGGGTCGTGCCGAAGGACTTCGTCGACGCGGAGCGAGCGGGTCTCGACGAGATCGACCGGCGCATCGTTCCCGGGTTCCTCGATGCGCCCGACGGAGCCGTCTCGGACGAGTCGCGCTACTGCCCCGAGTCGCTGGAGGCGCGGGGTCTCCCGCCCCGCGACCTCGTCGCACGCGTGCAGGCGGCCCTGGGGCGTTTCCGCTCCGAGCACTCCCTCGACGAGATCGTCGTCGTGAACCTCGCCAGCACGGAGGCGGGACGCGCGACCCCGGAGTCGTGGGCGACGCTGCAGGGATTCCAGCGCGACCTCGATGCCGGCGCACCGATCCCCGCCAGCACGCTCTATGCGTTCGCGGCGATCGACGCGGGGTGTCCCTACGTGAACTTCACGCCGTCCCTCGGGGCGCGGCCGGCGGGTCTCGACGAGCTCGCGCGGCTCCGGGGTGTGCCCCACGCGGGCTGCGACGGGAAGACGGGCGAAACGCTCGTGAAGACGGTCCTCGCTCCGCTGTTCCGCGACCGCAACCTGAGGGTGCTGGCGTGGGAGGGCTACAACATGCTCGGCAATGGCGACGGCGCCACGCTCGAGGATCCCAGCCACAAGGCGAGCAAGGTCGCCAACAAGGACGACGCGCTCCGGCGCCTGCTCGCGGATTCGCCGGATCTGCACACGCGAGTCGGGATCGACTACGTCCCGTCGCTCGGCGACTGGAAGACGGCCTGGGACTTCGTGCACTTCCGAGGCTTCCTCGGAACGCGCATGACCCTGCAGTTCACGTGGAGCGGCAGCGACTCGGCGCTGGCGGCGCCCCTCGTGCTCGACCTCGTGCGCCTCGCCGAGCTGGCGAAGCGCCGGCGGGAGGCGGGGGCGCTCGTCCATCTGGCGGCGTTCTTCAAGTCGCCGCTCGGCACGAGCGAGACGGACTTCCACCGGCAGAACCAGGCCCTCGAGCAGTACGCGCGCTCCGCGTCGTCGTAGTCGGCCGTGGAAGCCGCGGGGGCGACGGCCGGCATCGGGGGCTCTCGGCCCGTCGTGCTCTGGCTCGTCGCGATCGGCGCGGCGATGGAGACGCTCTTCGCGGCGGCAGCGCTCGCCGGCGATCTCCGTGACCATCTTCCCGTCGCGATCCCGCTGGGGCTCGTCGCCTTCGCGCTGCAGATCGTCGCGATCGCGGTGGTGCGCCGCGCCGAGGAGTCGAGGGCCGCGTGGGTCGTCCTGGTCGGCGCGGCCGTCCTCTTCCGGGCGACGCTCGTTCCGGTGCTCCCGTCGCTCTCGGACGACGTGTATCGCTCCCTGTGGGAGGGCAAGGTCTGCGCGAGCGGGGCGAACCCCTTCGCGCACGCGCCCCTCTCGGAGGATCTCGCGCCGCTTCGCGACGACGCGTGGGCGCGTGTGAACCACCCGGAGATTCCCGCCATCTACCCGCCGCTGGCGCAGGCAGTGGCGGCCCTGGCGCACGCCGCCGCTCCGGAACGTCTCGAAGCGCGCGTCGCCGTCTTCAAGGCGATCTACACGCTCTTCGACCTCGCCGTGGCGCTGCCGCTGATCGCATGGCTCTCGCGCGTGCGGCGTCCGCGGCTGCTCGTCGTCGTCTGGCTCTGGAGCCCGCTCGTGGTCCTGGAGTTCGCGGGTCAGGGGCACAACGACTCGATCGGGATCCTCCTCGCCGTGACGGGAGGCTGGCTCGCGTCCCGCGGGCGACCGATCGTGGGAGCGGTCGCCCTCGCCGCGAGCGCGCTCTCGAAGCTGCTGGGGGGCTTCCTCCTCCCGGCGGCCCTGCGCGGGTCGTCGCTGCGGATCCACGGCCTGGCGCTGTGCCTCTTCCTCGCGCTCTTCGCGGGCGCGTGGCTCCCCTTCGCCTTGGCGGGGGGAGGGCTCCTCGGAGGCGCGTCCGAGTATGCAGTGCGCTGGGAGGCCAACTCTCCCGTCTATCCGGCGCTCGTGGCGGCTGCCGAGCCCGCGGCGCGCGCGCTCGATGCGTCCGGAGTGCTCGCGTCCACCTGGTGGGCTCCCAACGGGAGCGTCGAGCCGCGCCGTCTCGTGCGGACGTTGCTCGGCATGGTGCTCGTGGCGCTCGCGATCACGGTGCGTCTCCTGCCGACGATGGAGCGCCGCTGCGCCTGGTTCCTGTTCGGCGCGATCGTGCTCTCGCCGACGATCCACCCTTGGTACGTCGCCTGGACCTTGCCCTTCGCCGCACTCGCGGGCTGCGCGCCGGCGCTCGTCCTCAGCGGGACGTGCCTGCTCGCCTACGCGAGATCCGTGCATGCGGCCTCCGGCTCCCCGCTCCTCCCGGAGACGACGCTCCTCGTGCTCGAGTGGCTGCCCGTCGGGGCCGCGGTCGTCGCGAGCGGGATCAGTTGGCGGCTGCGGGAGCGACCACGTCGACGGGACGCAGCTTCCGGTTGAAAGCGGCTCCGAGCCGAGTCTGCAGCGTCCAGAGGATGCCGACGTAGAGGTTGCCGAGCGCGAAGAGCGAGATGAATCCGGCCGAGACGAAGAAGCCGTGGTCCAGGGCGTAGGCGAGTGTCGCCACGAGGTAGAGGCCGAGCGCCGTCTCCAGGGCGGCGGAGAGGCGCGCGCGCTGGAGGTAGAGCTTCCCGCGCCAGGTGCCGCGGGTCGACGTGATGGCGTGCTTCGGCGTGCGCACGAAGGGCGAGACGTGGCCGAGGAGGGCCTCGAGGACCGCGCGCGTGTTGTTCACGGAGAGCCCGATGCCGATCGCGAAGACGACCGGGAGAGCCGCGAGGCGGCGCAGCCAGCGGTCGGGGTCCACGGCGCGGGCCGCGACCGAATAGAAGACCGTGATCGACACGGTCGCGCCGAAGAACAGCGCTCCATCGAACCAGAGGCCGGCGTCCGGCTCGAGGACGTGGGCGCGAAGCCACAGGATCGGGAGCAGCAGGACGCTCAGCGCGAAGAGGATCGGGTAGCAGAGGTTCGCCGTGAGGTGGGCCGCCGCTTCCGCCTTCACTCGCCAGGGCACGCGCGCCGCCAGGATGCGCGGGCCGAGCTTCAGCGCCGTCTGGATGGAGCCCTTCGCCCATCGATGCTGCTGCGACTTGAAGCCCGCGATCTCGGAGGGGAGCTCCGCGGGCACGGCCACATCCGGGAGGAAGACGAACCTCCAGCCCCGCAGCTGTGCTCGGTAGGAGAGATCGAGATCCTCCGTGAGCGTGTCGTGCTGCCAGCCGCCGGCGTCCTCGAGGCAGCGGCGGCGCCAGACGCCGGCCGTCCCGTTGAAGTTGAAGAACCGGCCCGAGCGGTGGCGCGCCGCGTGTTCGATGACGAAGTGGCCGTCCAGGAGGATCGCCTGCGCGCGCGTCAGCAGGGAGTGACGGCGGTTGAGGTGCGTCCAGCGAGCCTGCACGACTCCGACGTGATCGTCGGTGAACGCCGGCATCACGCGCCGCAGGAAGTCCGGCGCCGGGACGAAGTCGGCGTCGAAGATCGCGATGAAGTCCCCCCGAGAGGCCTCGAGACCCGCCTGCAGCGCGCCGGCCTTGTACCCGGTCCTCCGGTCGCGATGGAGGTAGGTGATCGGCACGCCCTGACGCCGCCAGCCCTCGACGCATCGCTCGGCGATGGCGCAGGTGTCGTCGTCGGAGTCGTCGAGGATCTGGATCTCGAGCCGATCGCGCGGGTAGTCGAGCCGAGCCACTGCATCGATCACGCGCTCCGCGACGTAGCGCTCGTCGAAGAGCGGCACCTGCACCGTCACGGAGGGCGGCTGGACGATGACGGAGGGCAGCGCCGAGTCGGCGACGTCCGTCGGGTCGGCCGGTCGCGGCGGGCCAGGGTGCGTGCGCAGCCAGAGCCACAGCAGCCAGCAGCGATGCACGCCGTAGGCCGTGAGCCCGATGATGGTCCCGAAGTAGAGGACGAGGAGGAGGGCCTCGGCGAGGCTCATGGAAGCAGCGGTGAACCCGGGACGTGACTATGGGGGCGCGGAGAGGACTGTCAATCGGAGGAGGTTCCGGGCGACCGACCCGCGGGGATCGCTCCTCCCTCTCGATGGCCCCGTCGGTCGGTCGGAGGTTGCTACGCTCCCTCGGTGCGGCTCGCAGACTTCGATTTCGATCTGCCGGAGGATCGGATCGCTCGTGTCCCGACGGAGCGGCGCGATGCGGCTCGGCTGCTGCTCCACGATCGCGAGCGGAACGAGACCGAGCATCGGTCCGTGGCGGATCTTCCTCGAATCCTCCGGCGCGGAGACCTGCTCGTCGTGAACGACGTACGCGTGGAGCCCGCACGGCTCGATCTCGTCCGCGCGTCCGGCGGCAGGATCGAGGCGCTCGTTCTCCAGAGGCGCGAGGCGGATCTCGAAGTGATGCTCCAGGGAAGCGCCCGCCTGCGGCCCGGTGAAGCGCTCGCGGTCGCCGGGAGCGTGGGCGTTCGCATCGTGCTGGGGGAGCGGAACGCCGAAACGTGGCAGGCGCGTGTCGAGGGGATCTCCGCCGAGGCGCTCCTCGGGACATGGGGACGCGTCCCTCTGCCGCCCTACATCCGGAAAGCGCGCGGCCGGGATGGAGTTGCCGAAGAGGCCCTCGAGGCCCTCGATCGCGAGCGCTATCAGACGGTCTTCGCGCGGGGTGGCATGGCCGCAGCCGCGCCCACGGCGGGGCTCCACTTGACGAGAGACCTGCTCGACCAGCTCATGGCGGCGGGCATCGAATGGACACGCATCCGCCTCGAGGTGGGACCGGGCACGTTCGCGCCGATCCGATCGGACGATCCCCGCGCCCATCGTCTCGGCGCCGAGGTCTACGAGATCGAGGAGGAGGCCGCTCGCGTCCTCGAGCGAGCGCGGAGCGAGGGCCGGCGCGTGGTCGCCGTCGGCACCACCGTCGTGCGCACGCTCGAATCGGTCTGGCGCGAGCGGGGCAGGATCGACACTTGCCGTGGTGCGACCAGCCTCCTTCTCGCTCCCGGTGACCGCTTCGGTGTGGTGGGGGCGTTGCTCACGAACTTCCACCTCCCTCGATCGAGCCTGCTCCTCCTCGTGAGCGCCTTCGCCGGAAGGGAGCGGGTTCTGTCGGTCTACGCGAACGCGATCGAGCGCGGCTACCGCTTCTACTCCTACGGAGACGCCATGTTGATCCTCTGATCCGAGGCGTTGGCATCGAGGGCGGCCCGGATCGTGCGGGTTGCTTCGATCGGATCCGGAGCGGCGAGGATCGCCGACGAGACCGCAGCCCGAGCAGCGCCGATCGTGCGAATGCGGTTGGCGTCGAGACCGCCGATCGCGAAGACGGGACAACGACTGGCCGACACGGCGGTCGGGAGGTCCTGGGGTCCGATCACCGGCTCACCAGGCTTGGTGCTCGTCGCGAACATGGGGCCGAATCCCAGGAGATCGGCGCCCGCTGCCGAAGCGCTCCGAACGTCCGCGATCGAGTGGGTCGAGACGCCGATGACGAGCGACGGACCCA
Source organism: uncultured Planctomycetales bacterium (assembly GCA_964545855.1). Classification (GTDB taxonomy): domain Bacteria; phylum Planctomycetota; class UBA1135; order UBA1135; family JACQFD01; genus CAZJHD01. Next base: position 29,465 of record CAZJHD010000010.1, on the reverse strand, counting down.
GCATCCGACGCGCGTCCCGCGGATCGAGATCGTCCTGACCGAGATGGACGCCATCGGCCTCCGAAGCGATCGCCACATCGCAGCGGTCGTTCACGAGGAGTGGAACGCCGAACCGTCGGGTCGGCTCGCGGAGCGCTCGAGCCAGCTGCGCGACCTCCCGGGCCGTCGCGTGCTTTTCGCGGATCTGCACCAGGTCGACCCCCGCCTCGAGGGCGAGGCGGAGGGTCTCGAACGGGTCGCGGCGACACCCGGTGCGCGTCCAGAGAAGGAGGAGTCGTCGAGATCCGAGGGAGTGAGAGGGCATGGCGGCGGCGAGTTCGGATGGGGAGGGTAGCGGCCGTCGCGCGCGCGGCGCGGAACGAGGGCCTACTCGGAGGCCGGGGACGTGAGTTCGGGCCATGGAGTTCGCCCCTCCGAGGGACGTCTCCCTCGCGTTGACCGCATCCGCAAGGGAGTGATAGCTTTAGGAGTTCGTGCCGGTATCGACCCTCTTCGTGCATGGCCGCGGAGACCGCAGGAATCGACCCGACTCGTACACCTTCGCGTCCTCACCTCTGATCGGGAGCTTCGATCCCTCGCGCGCTGGCCGCGGTTTCGCGCCGGCTTGCGACGTTCGTCGCCGGCTCGGTCGATTCGCGCCCCCAGTTCTCGCACGTCCCCCTGGCTCCATCCTCACCTCCGCTACGTATGCCGAACCTCCCTCGTCGCATCCCGATCCTCGCAGGGCTCCTGGCGCTCCCGAGCGTCGCGGCCGCCCAGCAGTTCCAGAACGTTCCCGGATCCCTCGGAGGGCCGAGCTACGGCATCCGATGCGAGGGCGTCGAGGTGGCAGACCTCGATGGCGACGGACGGCTCGACATCGTGGCTTCGACGGGGCTCGTGCTCGGTAGCCAGAGCCCCGCGGCGCCGCAGATCCAGATGAACAAGTCGACGGGAGTCGGCAGCGTCACGTTCACCGACGAAGCGTCGACGCGCATGCCGGCAGGCTTCACCGTGAATGCGGCCGGAGCCACGGCCTTCGACATGGACAACGACGGCGACATCGACCTGCTGTTTGCGCAGATGGGGAATCGCCAGCCGCAACTCCTGCGAAACGGCGGAACGGGCTTCTACACGAACGTCACCGCGACCAACTTCCCGACGATCCTGATGACGTCGACCTGCGCGCAGTTCGGCGACGGCGACAGCGACGGCGACTTGGATATCGCGATGGCGAACCAGAGCCTGCCCTTTCGCTACTTCCGGAACAACGGCAGCGGCGGGTTCAACGACCTGACGGCATCGAACATGCCGAACATCAACATCGTCCAGTCGCAGGACATCACGTTCATCGATCTCGACAACGACTGGGACCTCGACCTGATCGGGACGGCCCGGACGAACATCACGCAGAAGTACTACGTGAACAACGGCATCGGCATCTTCACCGACGCATCCGCGACCCTCGGCTACACGGGCTCCGGCAGCAACTACGAGTCCGATTGGGCCGACCTCGACAACGACGGAGACGTCGACGGGTTCTGGGTGTCGCTGTCCGGCTTCAACGAGGGATCGTCGCAGAGCAACTTGATTCCCGGGGGCACCCTCAGCTTCACGCACACGACTGCGACGGTGACGGGTGGGAACGGCCAGGACGACAACGAGATCACGTTCATCGACGTGAACAACGATGCGCGTCTCGACGTGATCGTCGGATCCCTCGGCTCGTCGCAAGAGAAGCTCTACACGACGACCGCGGGGTTCACGTTCGCCCGCGTGCTCAACGCCTTCACCACGACGAACGATCCCACCTTGGACGGAGCACCCGGCGACTTCGACAACGATGGTCGCATGGACTACGCGTCGGCCGTCGGAGAGTCGGGCACGGGCAACAAGGTCTTCCGGAACACGGGCGCGATCGACGTCGTGAGTCCCTTCATCCTCCGCGAGATGGCCCTCGCGAGCCCCCAGCCGACCGGCGGCCCGTTCGTCTTCAAGGCCATGCTGCAGGACGGGGCGTACGACGACGGCTGGGACTACATCAGCGCGAAGTACGACATCTCCGTGGAGGCCAACAACGGGGTCTTCGGCGCGAGCAACGTGCCCATGGGGCGGATGGCGGGCCACCTATTCCGCGGCGTGATCGACCTCGCGGCGCTCGGAGCTTCGACGACGGGTGCGAAGGTCACCTACACGACGAAGGCGATGGACCGCGTCGGGAACTCCGCGACGGCGACGCCGAAGACGTTCCAGGTCGCAGGCCACCTTCGCTACGGCGTGGGCGCCGCCGGCAACACGCTCGATCTCAACTCCGCCAGCTCGCTCAAGATCAACCAGTTTGCGACGTGGACGGCCACCGGCTGCGCGCCGAACGTCGCCGGTGGGCTCATGTGGGCCGAAGGCCGTGACGTCATCCCCAACTTCGCAGGGTTCCCGGTCACGCTGCTCCTGGACCTGGGCACGTTCGGTCCCGGCGAGCTCGGTGCCTCCGATGGTACTGGCGTCCTCTCGATCACGGTGCTCGTGCCGAACAACCCGATCCTCATCGGCAAGGTGTTCGACTTCCAAATGATCGCGCTGAACGGCGCGGGTACGTCGATCGAGATGTCGAACGGCCTCGAGGCGACGATCGGCTCGTGACGACCCATCGCCCGCGCAGGGCGAACTCCGCTCGACATGCCGACGGCCGCGGACTACACCCCGCGGCCGTCGGCCTATTCGGATCCCTCGTCACGGCCCAACGCCCCAACAACTGACCTTGCCCACTCGACGGACCCACAGGACGGCGACCGCCGTGTCGATGGCGATCGCCTTAGCCGTCCTCGGAGCGCATCTGCGAGGCGCGCCCATCCAGGGGGATGCGTCTCGACCCTCGTCTCGGCCTGGCGGCGGAGGCTCGGTCTCCTCGCCCGCAGGGTCCGGAGTCGCCGCGATGCCGCCGCCGCGATTCACGGATGTGAGCGAGTCCGCGGGCGTCACGGTTGTCGGCGTCTGTGGCCCCGAACTTTCTTCGAAGCGCTGGATCCTCGAGGTGAACGGAGGAGGCGCCGCCTTGTTCGATGCCGATGGCGACCACGACGTGGACCTCTGGCTGACGAACGGCTCGACGTTGGAAGCGTTGCGCGAAGGGAAGCCTGGGGCCGGGAATTCTCTCTGGCGGAACGACGGCCATGGGCGTTTCGCCGATGCGACGAAGGGAGCCGGAATCGAGGGATCTCGCTGGGGGAACGGAGTTGCCGTCGGGGACGTCGACAACGATGGCGATCTCGACGTCTTCGTAGCGGAGATCGGTCCGAACCAGCTCTTCCTCAATGGCGGTCTCGCGCGATTTCGCGAGGTGGGAGTCGAGGCGGGCCTCGGGGACAAGCGTTGGAGCAGCTCCGCGACGTTCTTCGACGCGGAGCGCGACGGTGACCTCGATCTCTTCGTCGCGAATTACCTCGACTTCGATCTGTCCCAGCCTCCCGCTTTCGGTGGCGACTCGATCTGGCGCGGTGTTCCGGTGATGCGAGGCCCGCGCGGGCTGGCGAAGTCGAGGCCAGCGCTCTTCCGGAACGATGGAGTCCATGAAGACCAGACGCCACGATTCGTCGACATCACAGTGGCGAGCGGCATCGGTGCCGCGGCGCCCTCCTACGCCTTGGGCGTCGTCGCATTCGATTGCGACATGGATGGCGACGACGACCTCTACGTCGCGAACGACTCCGAACCCAATGCTCTCTTCCTGAACGCCGGGAACGGGACCTTTGCGCAAGTCGCGGAGTACTGGAACGCGGCCCACGACGCCTATGGAAGCGTTGGGTCGGGCATGGGTGTCTGCGCCGGGGACTACGACGGCGACTCTCGCTTGGACCTCGTCGTCACGAACTTCTCCCAGCAGACCAACAACCTCTATCACAACGAGGGCGGCTACTTCGAAGACCTCTCGTTCCCCTCGGGGCTCGCGGCCGCATCCATGCAGAAGCTCGGTTGGGGATGCAGCCTCTTCGACGCCGATCTCGACGGCGCGATCGACCTGTTCGTCGCGAATGGGCATGTCTATCCAGAGGCGGATGGCCCGGGCACCGATACGAGCTATGCGCAGCCGTGTCAGTTGTTCCTCGGTGGCCCCAAGGGCCGCTTCGTGGAGGTGACGACGGAGGCCGGCCTCGACGTGGCTCGCGTCCATCGGGGCGCCGCTTTCGGCGATCTGGATGGTGACGGCGACGAGGACGTCGTGGTCACGGTCCTGAATGGCCGCCCGGTCGTGCTCCGGAACGAGGGCCCGGCCGGGAGGTCTTGGATCGCCTTCGATCTCGTGGGCACGAAGTCCAACCGAAGCGCCCACGGCGCGGTCGTCCGCGTGATCGCTGGAGCCAGAACTCGAATCGCGCAACGGCAGCCGGGCTCCTCCTTCCAGTGCTCGAACGATCCGCGCGTTCGGTTCGGCCTGGGGGACGCGGAGAAGGCGAATCGCGTGGAGGTGCGATGGCCCTCCGGGCTCGTGGAGACTTGGGCGGACCTCGAGACCAAGGCCGTGTATCGTCTCGTCGAAGGCTCGGCGCCGACCGTCGAGCACCTTGGCCCCGCGGCTCCGAGCCGCCCAACGACTCGATGAATCCGCTCTTCCTGCTACCGCTCTTGATGCTCCCAGCCCGCCAAGACAACGGCGGGGACGAGGACGTGCCGCCGGCAGCCTCGGCTCCCGCTGCAAGGACTCCGGCGGACGCCCGAATCAACGTCGCGGATCAGGCGTACCGACAGCGTGACTATCCTCGGGCGGAGCGGGAGCTACGAGCGGCGCTCGATCTCGCGCCGGAGCGTGCCGACATCCACATCCGCCTAGGGATCGTGCTCTACCGACTGCGCCGGTACGGCGATTCGATCGAGGCCTATCGAAAGGGGCTCGACCTCGCCCCTCCGGACCTGCAGAAGTCCGCTCTCGGGAATGCGCAGTCCGTCGGGCACTGCTTCGCGGCGCTCGGGAAGTTTCAGGAGGCGGCCGACTGGTATCGCAAGGTCGTCGAGGCCAACCCGCGCAATCGTCGTGCGCTCTGGGGCCTCGGGAACGCGCTCGAGAAGCTGGGTGACCTCGATCCAGCGGAGGAGGCGCTTCGGAAGGCGCTCGCACTCGATCCCGACTTCCCGCCCTGCATCCTCGGTTTGGGGCGCGTGCTGATGCGGAAGGGCCAGCCTTGGAGCGCGCTCCCGTACATGGAGCTGGCGCGCCGAAAGGACCCCTTCGAACCCGACGTCGAGTTCGAGCTCGCGAAGTGCTACCGACTCCTCGGGGAGCTCGACAAGAGCCACGCGGCCGTCGATCGACAGCGATTCCTCGCCGATCATCGCGCGGCCATCGACACGCTGCGCAATCGGCTGCTCGTGGAGCCCTTCGACGTCGCCACGCTGGTTGCCCTGGGAGCGCGTTTCGATGCGCTCGGAGACAGTGAGAGCGCGCGCGATGTCTGGGATCGGGCGCTGCGGCTCTCGCGGCTCGACGGGCGCGTCCGGGCGAGTCGCGCACTTTCGCTCCTCGCGAACGGCAGCGGAGCCGCCGCGGAGGCCAGCCTCGTTGAGTGGCTGAATGGGCAGTCGAACGACATCGCCTGTTGGGAGGCGCTGTGGTTCGTACGCAAGCAGCTCGGGAACACCGAGGGAGCGAACGAAGTGGCGGTGATCTTCCGGAAGATCTCGGGGCGGGACCCGGCGCCGCCGAGTTCTTCGCCGAGTTCCTCGGAGACGCCCGCATCCGCCCCCGCCGGATCGAAGGGCGGCTGATCCGCGCCGCTCCCATCGGCGGAGCTCGACGATTCGACTTCGAGAGGCGGAATCGAAGACCTTGGCCTGAACGGGTAGCTACACGTCCTTCCGCTTCTTCTCCGCGCTCTCGACGTGCTCCTTCGCCGGCTGTCGATTGAGACGCCAATCGTATTCGGCGAAATGCAGAGGCGTCTCGACGCCTCGTTCCCGCAGGAGATCGATCACGTCTCCGCTCGCGAACTTCGACAAGAAGCCCCGCACGCCGCCTGCGCGATCGAAGTCCGAGGCGAACCACTCGAAGATCCGGTTCAAGACGAGTCCGTCGTCCTGCCGTCGCACCAAGCCCTCACGGCGAAGACTCGACCTCACGTGTTCGTCGAGGTCTTTCTCGAGCGTCGCGGCCACGAACGCTCGGGCGCGTAGGGGTGGACACCCGAGGGACGCGCAGTTCACGGCGAAGTGGATCCTCGGATCGGGGAACTGCGTGCGGAGGAGGCCATGCTCGATCTCGTCGAGAGAGACGGAGTGACCGCCCAGGCTCCAGCGTTTCGCGCTCCAGGGGTCCAGCGTGTCACGGATCGATGCGAGGTCCTCTCTCGCGGCGACGATCCATGAAAGGGTGAAGGCGTTGTACGCGTTGATGAGGAGCACCTTCGCCTCGGGGGCCGCGAGCGATGCGACGGGCGCCTTCTCCAGACGCTTCACGTAGTCGGCCAGCGCTTCGGGGCGTTCTCGCATGCCGGCGTAGTCGACGAGGCCGCGGTCATCGACAGCGGCAGCGAGGACTCCGTCGAAGACGGAGTGGTCGAAGCTCTCGGTGCCCGAGGCGATGGCTTGCTGAACCGCGCGCTCGATCTCGTTGCCCACGGGACGATCCGAGGCGGGATCCTGTCGCTCCCAAGCCGCGATCGCGACGACACTCGAAACGAGAAGCGAAGCCCAGGCAGAGGCCTTCATGGCTGCAGGATAGCCATCGCCTCAGCGGCGCTCTTGGATGACGCGGGGCCTCGCGTCTCCCTCTGTCCAGGATCGAGGTCGCCAAAGGAGGAGATTCTCCTCGGGAGCCGATCGGCGGCGACTCCCTGGTGCTGCGTCCCTCTGGGGCGTCCGCCCGACGCCGCGGAGTGCATCAACTACCGTTCGCGGCTCGCTTCTTCTTGCCCGTTGGGTGCAGGAAGCTCTTCTTCTTGGGGGTCGCCGCGGCCGCGTTCTGCCGCCGGAACTTCTTCCAGTCCTCCTTCGAGAACAGATTCACGACCTCTCCGCAGACCGCGCAATACGACCGATTCAACGAAGTCAGGAATGGGACGTACCGCTGACAGTGCCGGCAGTGCTTCTTCTCGGTGTAGAAGTCGAGGTAGTCAGCCATCGGTGCGGTGCTCTGGAGGGAGCCTCGAAGAGGTGTAGGGCATCTTCGGGCCATGTCGAAGGCCCGACTTGCGAACCATGCAAGACAAGGTTCGCGCCATCCCTCCCAAGCTCAGTCCTGATTCACTCTAACTCGAGTAGAATCAATATCTTGAGCTGGCTCGGAGCTGTCCACCCTTGGCGGCGGAAGACCCCGACTGGCGTCGCGAAGCGTAGACAGGATCCTCGAATGCGGCAAAGGAAATTCGTAGGAAGGCCGGCAATTACACAGAAGTAGCTGCCATTTCGTCGCTTCCGAATGGGTCGTGGCGGCACGACGTACTGTCGCGCCGGGTCGACGAAACTCCTGCGGCGCGGAGCTCTCAGGGGAGCGGCGGCCTTCGACTTAATGTCATCATCACTTCTATTTCTCTTCTAACTGGCGGCTTGCCCACTCGGCCGCATCGCGCACGACTTCCGACGGATCGTTCCGCGAGACATGACGAAGAAGCGAACGTGCTTCCGCCCTTCGGAGGTTTCCGAGAGCGATCGCCGCGTTGCGCGCGAGGCCGATTCGCTTCGCCCGTCGCATCGGTGAGCCCTCGAAGCGACGAGCGAACTCCGCGTCATCGATGCGGAGGAGATCCTCGAGGCTCTGGTCCAGAGCGGAGTGGGTTCCGAATCGACTCGACGCGTCGGGAGCGTCGGTTCCGAAGGGGCAGACCTCGGAGCAGACGTCGCAGCCGAAGACCCAGTCGCCGATCGAAGGCCGAAGGGCTTCCGGAATCGGACCACGGAGTTCGATCGTGAGGTAGGAGATGCACAGGCGAGCGTCGATTCGCCCCGGCTCGAGAATCGCCCCAGTGGGGCATCGCTCGATGCAGAGGGAGCAGGTTCCGCAGGATCCGGGAGCGGGGTGTGGGAGCTCCGTGGGCGCTTCGACGTCGAGGAAGAGTTCGCCGAGGAAGAGCCACGGACCGAAGCGGTGGTTCAGGAGATTGGCGCTCTTGGACGCGAATCCGATCCCCGCGCGAACGGCCAGCGAGCGCTCCAGCGCGGGTCCGGCGTCGGCGATCGCGCGGAAGCTCGTCGCGACCCCTGCATCGGAGAGCCTTCTCGCCAGACGCCGGAGCATGCTCTCGAGGACGCGGTGGTAGTCGCGTCCGAGGGCGTATCGGGCGACGCGGCCTCCTCCTCGAAAGCCGCCGGGCGCCCTCGCATGGTTCACGGCGACGGACAAGATCGACCGCGCCTCCGGTAGGACCCCAGAGGGGTCGACGATGCGATCGCGGAATCGCTCCAAGTAGCGCATCTCGCCGTGCCGTCCCTCGGCGAGGTACCGATCGAATCGTTCCGCGTCCGGCGGAGGCGAGATCGGGGAGAGACCGACGAGATCGAATCCCTCGGCGTGCGCCATCCCCTCGATGGTCTTGCGCAGGTCCTTGGATTCGTCGGGCAATTCGGCGGGCGGAGTGGACGGAGGCATCGGGGTCGACGCAGGGTCGATCTCTGGCGGCCGCGGCTCGGATCCAGATGCGCCGGTCTCAGGGTGGGGGTCCGGAGGGGAATTCGAAAGTCCCGGTTACCGACTCTTCACGTGCGCCTACAACGCCGCACGAAGCCGACGAACCCTCTCGGCGGCTCTGGCTCGGTTCTCTTCGGAATCGTGCGCTCTCCTGCTGCCCCCGTGCGATACTCGCGGGAGTCGCGGCTGGCGGCGATGCCGCGGTCTCGCGAAGGACGGACCCCAGTCCTTCGCGATCACTTCAGTCCATTGGAGCCCTCCTGATGGATCCGCTCGTCACGACGTTCCCGGCTCGCGAGGAGATCGCTGCGCGACTCCGGCGATTGAGCACCATCGCCCCACGAAACCGCCTCGACGAGGCGAGCAACGCGCTCGACGCGGATGGGTTCGACGGAAGCAAGGACTTCATCAACACGCGTCTGATGGACGCGTTCAAGGACACGGGAGACGCCGATGTCTTCGCGCTCCTTTTCGAGCTGAATCAGCAGGGATTCCTCTACTCGATCCAGAATCGGATTCGCTCGTACCGAGGATTGCTCGAAGCGGGAGACGTCCTTCAGGAGGTCTTCCTCAACATCTATCGGTACCCGCACCGATTCGACGGGGGAAAGCCGGAAGCGTTTCGCCATTGGACGAACACGATCATCCGGAACACGGTGCTCAAGCACCTCCGATCGTCGTGCCGCCCCGTTCGATTCGAATACATCGGCGAGGAGCTCGCGGCCCGTGCCGATGATCGCGTCGAGTCGCCGCTCCACGAGTCGATGGAGACCGAAGGCATCGGAGAAGTTCGGCGGGCATACGTCATCACTCTCTCGATGTACCTGGACGCCTACACGGGGCTTTCCCGCCGGGAGCAGCAGGCGCTCCAACTCGTCGAGGTCGAGGGACTCTGCTATCGCGATGCTTCGGCTGCACTCTCGATCAAGCTCGAGAACCTGAAGATGCTGATCTTTAGGGCGCGGAGGAAGATGTACCGGACGATGCGTCGGCGATTCGCCGTGGCGGGAATCACGCTCGGTGAGGCGGTCGCCTGAAACCTCGAGAACGCTCGTGACCACGCACAACCGACCGTCTCCGAACGAGCCCTGCTACCCGTTCGCGGCCGATCTCTCTGCCCTGGTCGATGGCGAAGTCGACGAGACGGTCGCGCGCAGGCTCGTCGTCCACCTCGAGATCTGCGACCCCTGTCGAACGTTCTTCCAGACGATGCGCGAGATGGCTCGCTGCCATCGCGACGTGGCGACGATCACGGTGAATGCTTTCGAGCAGATGCTCGACGAGAAGGATGCCGCCGCGACTTTCCAGTCGGAGGCGAGCCGGAAGCTCGCACATCGGGTGATGGGGAAGGCGGCGTTCCGCCGTTTCGCCGCGGTCCTGTATCGCCTCGCAAAGGCGTACCTCTTGATCTCGGTGGACTCCAGCTACCGGACCGAGGTCTTCCGTCAGCCAGTGGCCGTCGATGCGACGGCAGTCCATGGCAGGGGGCTCGTTCGCCGGATTCTCGCGCGCGGTGAGGGACGCTATGCGGGATACGACTGGGTCGAGGCCGGCCGCCTCTTGGAGCGCGCCCTCGGCTCGGATGCGGACCTTCGGGAACGGGCGCGCGTGCTCCTGGACGAGGCGCTTCGGCTGCGCCCGAACTTCGCGGAGGCGCGGCTCTATCTCGGCTTCCACTACAAGGTTGCCGGAGACCTGGTGAGCGCGGCTCGCGAGTTCCAGCGGGTCTTCGAGACCGCTCGGAATGCCGAGAATCGCGGTCATGCCGGGGCCCAACTCGTGACGATCCACGAGGAGCAGGGCGACTTCGACGCCGCCCTCGTGGTGATCGATCGGCTCCTCAATCGACGCCTCCCAGAGCGCGACACCCGCTTCTACTTCACTTACTTCAACTTGGCCGTCATCCGAGCTCACCGAGGGGAGTTCTCCCTGGCCGCGGACGCACTCGCGACGCTGGGCCGGCGCTTCCCGGAGCGGATTGCCGAGGTGCGCGCGAAGCTTGCCAATTGTGCTCCCTTGCGCGAGGCTCTACGGACTCGGCCGGAGTTTCGTGCGGACGTGGAGCGACGGATTCCCGCCCTCCTCGGACAGACGAACTGACCCTGATCGCTCCATGAAGCAGACCCCCAAGTGGCTCCGTGGTCTCGCGCTCGCCTCGTTGGCTTGCTGGTCCTTCGGCACTGCGAGTCTGGTCGCCCAGACGGACGGCTGCGGGGACACCTTCGCGAGTTCCGAGGCGGGGAACGACGAGTTCGTCGCGCCGGGCAGCAGCTGGAAAGCGGCGTCCCAGCCTCTCGCGCCGGGTGGTGGCGCAGGCGGAACGATCGGCTCGCTGCCGATGTACAAGAACACCTCCACCGGAGCGTCCTCGATCCTCGGCGGATCGATCGTGCCGTTCACGACCTCGACTCCGATCGGTGTCCTCGCAGCGCCCGCCGGCTCCGGCGCCATCGCCTTCCTCTGGATCGCCAACGGAATTCCGGCGTCCGGCAGCTTCCTCGTCTCGGGATCTCCCTTCGTCTTCGTCAACCTCGAGGACGTCGCGAAGCTCAAGCTGAAGAGCCTCCGGCTGCAGTTCATCGGCGTCGACGGTTCGATCGTCGGCACCTTCGCGGTCCCCACGGCGATCTGAAGGCGGGATCCAACTGAGTCTCCCGCTGCCTCCACGCATCCATCGTTCCGTGGGTGACACGGGGCGGATCCACGCAGGGCGCCACGGCGCCCTGCGCTACGTCTCGCGCGGCCACGGCTCGCGCGACGGAACCCGCCGCGCGAGGATTCTCGAGACCGGGGGTCGCGTGGGAAGCATGAGCAGCCCGCGATGAGGCGTCTCTCGGCATGGCTCACCCCGCAACGCGCCGCCTGAGCCGGCCCCGCCTCGGCCTCACGATCGGCGACCCGGCGGGAGTCGGGCCAGAGATCGTCCTGCGCGCTTTCCAGGATCCCGGCTTGCACGCCGCGGCGCGCGTCATTGCGATCGGAGACGAGGAATGCCTCCGCTTCTATCGGAAACGATTGGGCGCGGCCCTGGACATCCGCGTTCTGGCGGGGCTCACCGATGACGTCGACGAGCCCGGAGTCGTGCCGCTCCTTCCCGTGGCGGCACGCGTCCACGATCTGCGGCCCGGACTCGTGTCCGCGGACTGCGGACGCGTCGCGCTCCAGGCCCTGGAGCTCGGCGCGGACCTGTGCGCCGAGGGGAAGCTCGACGGACTCGTGACCGCACCCGTCCACAAGACGTCCCTGCGCGCGGCCGGGAGTGAAGTCGAAGGCCAGACGCAGCTCCTCGGCGAGCGATGGGGCGTTTCTCGATTCGGCATGCTGGTGGTGGCCGACCGCCTGCGCGTGCTGCTCCTCACGAGACACCTGCCCCTGCGCCACGCCCTCGACGCGGTCCGCCGTGAAACGGTGGTGGATCACCTCCAGGTGCTCCGCGAGACGCTCGAGCGGATGGGGCTCGTGGGTCCGCGCCTCGCGCTCGCGGGTTTCAATCCGCATGCAGGAGAGGGGGGGATCTTCGGGACGGAGGACGATGACATCCTCGGGCCGGCCGTGAGCGACGCGCGCGCGTCGGGCACCGACGTCGTCGGGCCGCTGCCGGCCGACTCCCTCTTCGGGCGCGCGGCCCGTGGCGAGTTCGACGGTGTGCTGGCTCTCTTCCACGATCAGGGACTGATCGCAGCCAAGGCCATCGCTTCCGATCGCGCCGTCACGGTGCTGGCGGGCGCTCCCCACCTTCGCGTCTCCGTCATTCACGGCGCCGGATTCGATCGAGCCGGTCAGAATCGCGCCGACGCGACCAATCTTCTCGAGGCCATTCGAGCCGCGTCGCGGCTGGCCGAAACGTGGAAGCAGACCCGTGAGGAGCCCCATTGACCGAACCGCTTCGCCGACTCGTCGACCGCAACGGCGTCGAGCCCGTCCTGCTCCTCGGACCCGGCCCCTCGTCGGTCTCCGCGCGCGTGCTCCAAGCCATGAATCGACCCCTGCTCGGCTACATGGATCCGGAGTTCCGCCAGCTCCTCGGCGCGGAAGCGGAGCTCCTGCGCCGGAGCTTCGGCACGGAGAATCGGACGACGTTCGCGCTCTCGGGGACAGGAATGTCGGGAATGGAGTGCGCGCTCTCGAATCTCCTCGAGCCTGGTGATCGAATCCTCGTCGGCGTCAACGGCTTCTTCGGCGATCGGATGTGCGAAGTGGCGTCGCGACACGGAGTCGAGGTGCATCGAGTCGATGCCGAGTGGGGGACCGCCGTCGATCCCATCGCTCTCGAGAAGAAGGCGCGCGACCTGTCTCCTCGGGTGATCGCCGTCGTTCATGCGGAGACGTCGACCGGCTGTCTCCAGCCGCTCGCCCCGATCGCGGCCGTCGCGAAACGGAGCGCCGCGTTCCTCCTCGTCGATTGCGTCACTTCGCTCGGCGGCGTTCCGATCGCAGCCGACGCCGTCGGGATCGACGTCGCGTACGCCGGGAGCCAGAAGTGCCTCGGCGCGCCTCCGGGTCTCTCGCCCATGACGTTCTCCGATCGGGCGATGAAGGTGATTCGCGCGAGGAAGATGCCCGTCGGCTCCTGGTACCACGACGTGACGATCCTCGAGCGCTACTACGGCGCAGACTCTCCCGCCTACCATCACACGCCGAGCAACCCGCTCCATCACGCGCTGCACGAGGCGCTCCTCGCGCTGCACGAGACGGAGGGCGCCGACGCCACCTTCCAGCGGCATCGGGAGAATCACGTTCGGCTCGCTGCCGGACTCCAAGCGCTCGGGCTGAGCCTCCTCGTGCCCGAGGCGATTCGGACTCCCATGCTGCTCGCCGTTCGCGTGCCCGAGTCGATCGACGAGGCCAAGGTGCGCGCGCGCCTTCGCGAGAAAAACCGCATCGAGATCGGCGCTGGTCTCGGGAAGCTCAAGGGCCGTGTGCTCCGCATCGGACTCATGGGGCACTCCTCGCGCCGTTCGAACGTCCTCGTCGTGCTGGCGGCCCTCGGCGAAGCTCTCCGGGAGCAAGGGCTGCGATGCTCGACGGCGGAAGCCGTCGAAGCCGCCATGGCGGCGCCGACGTCGACCCCCTGATCTCCACTCCTGCGTCCGCGACGGCTGAGCGCCGACCCTGCCCGCGCTCAGCTCTTCGCGAGGGGCGTGAGCCAGCTGGCGTGGTTCGGATCGCCACCGGTGACGGCGGAACGGAACGCCTCCTGGAGCTTCCGCGTGATCGGGCCCGGCTTGCCATCGCCGATCTCCCGGTTGTCGACTTCACGAATGGGCGTGATCTCCGCGGCGGTCCCGGTGAAGAAGGCCTCCTCGGCGAGGTAGAGCGTGTCGCGCGGGAACGACATCTCGTCGATCGCGATTCCGTGCTCGCGTGCGAGGACGATCACGGAGTCGCGCGTCACGCCCCGCAGGATCGGAGCGGAGAGCGATGGCGTGAGCAGTCGTCCGTTGCGCACGATGAAGATGTTCTCTCCGGAGCCCTCGGCCACGCAGCCCTGGTGGTCCAGGAGGACGGCCTCGTCGAAACCGAGGTCCTTCGCCTCTCGCTTGGCGAGCACCGAGTTCGCGTACTGGCCCGTCACCTTGCCGCGCACCATCGCGTTGTTCGGATGCGCCCGAGTGAACGAGGAGACCTTGGCACGAATGCCGTTCCGTACCCCGTCTTCGCCCAGATAGGCGCCCCAGACCCAGGCGGAGATCGCGACGCGCACGCGATTGTCGAAGGCGCCGACGCCCATGCCGCCCTCGCCGAGCCAGGAGATCGGCCGGAGGTAGCCCTCGACCATGTTCGCCTTCCGGAGGATCTCGCGGCAGGCCTCCTCGATCTGCGCGGGAGTGAAGGGGAGAGCGAGCCTCAGGATCTTCGCGGACTCGAAGAGACGCCGGATGTGCACGTCGAGCCGGAAGATCGCGCCCGAGCCGTCGTGCTGCCGGTAGCAGCGAATCCCCTCGAAGATCCCGAATCCGTAGTGGAGTCCGTGCGAGAGGATGGGAAGGGTCGCCGAATCACTCGGGACCCATTCGCCGTCGAGCCAGGTGAAGGGAGCGGTGTCCGTCTTGCGAGACTTCTCGGAAGCGCCAGCCATCGGGGTGCGGGGTGTCGTGGAGGTACGAGAGCGAGGGCGAGTGCGGGAGACGAACGACCACCGCGGGCACCCCGAGGTCGCCGGATCGACGACCCCGGGGGTGCGAGAGGCAGTGCAGGAGCCAGCGACGATCGCGAGAGAGGCCGAACGAGCGCAAGCGCCGGACGGGCGGTCGTTCTCGATCGGCCGGAGCCCAGAGCCGATTCCGCGTCGGCCCCCGAGCATCCTCGATGGGCGGGGGACGCGGAAGCGGGATCGCCGCGCCCGGACCGTCCCCCGCGCCGGCGATCAATAGACGCCGATGTACCGATCCACTTCCCAGGGATGGACCTGGGCGATGTAGTCCTGCCACTCCTGGCGCTTCGCGGCGACGAAGTGCGTCAGGACGTGCTCGCCGAGCGACTCGCAGACGATGGAGTCCTTCTCGATGCAGTCGAGAGCCTCGGAGAGGTTCCCCGGCAGTTGTCGAATGTGGTGACGAGACCGCTCGCGCGCCGACATCTCGTAGATGTTCTTGTTGACGGGATCTCCCGGATCGAGCTTCCGCTTCACGCCGTCGAGTCCCGCGGCGAGCATCACCGCGAACGCGAGGTAGGGGTTGCAGGACGGGTCCGGCATCCGGAGCTCGCAGCGCGTGCCTTCGCCGCGCCGCTCTGGAACGCGAATCAGCGGCGATCGATTCCTCTCCGACCACGCCAGGTGCGTCGGCGCTTCGTAGCCGGGGACGAGCCGCTTGTAGCTGTTGACGATCGGGTTCGTGATCGCGGCGAAGCCGCGGCCATGCTCGAGGAGGCCGCCGATGTAGTGGAGCATCAGCTGGCTCACTCCGCGGTACTTGCCCTTCGGATCGAAGAAGGCGTTCTTGCCCGTCTTCTTGTCCGCCAGCGACTGGTGGCAATGCATTCCCGATCCGTTGATGCCGAAGATGGGCTTCGGCATGAACGTCGCATGCAGACCGAACTGATCCGCGATCTTCCGCACGACGAGGCGGAAGGTCGCGAGGTTGTCGGCGGTGGTGAGCGCGTCGCCGTACTTGAAGTCGATCTCGTGCTGGCCGGGAGCGACCTCGTGATGGCTCGCCTCGACTTCGTAGCCTAGAGCCACGAGCGCATTCACGATCTGCTGCCTGCACTC
Organism: uncultured Planctomycetales bacterium; assembly: GCA_964545855.1. GTDB lineage: Bacteria > Planctomycetota > UBA1135 > UBA1135 > JACQFD01 > CAZJHD01. The sequence goes on along the minus strand of CAZJHD010000010.1, from coordinate 13,662 downwards.
GACGCCTTTGTCGATCGGCGCGAGGTCGAAGTACGCCGCGCGGTCGTGCGTGATCGTCGTCGGCGATCCGTCCGCGGCCTTCTGGAAGAGGAAGAACTCCGCCTCCGGCCCCACGTTCATCGTGTAGCCGAGCTGCGACGCCTTCGCGAGCATCCGCCGAAGGACGCCGCGCGGGTCTCCGTCGAACGCCGATCCGTCGGGATGGTAGACGTCGCAGATGATCCGCGCCGTGCGCGTCTGGTCGCTTCCCCAGGGGAAGATGCGGAAGGTGTCGAGATCGGGATGGAGAACCATGTCCGACTCCTCGATGCGGGCGAATCCCTCGATCGACGATCCGTCGAAGAGGATCTGCCCGTCGAGGGCCTTCTCGAACTGGCTCTCGGGGACTTCCTGGTTCTTGTTGATGCCGAGGATGTCGATGAACTGCAAGCGCAGGAACTTCACTCCCTGCTTCTTCATGGCGGCGAGGATCTGTTCGCGGTTCACGGGGGCTCCGATGGGTTGATGCGCGAGGTCGCGCGAGGAAGCCCGGGACGATCTTCGGAGCGACCTGAAAGGCCAAGGACCAAATCTTCGACTGCTCCCCGAAAAGTGCATGACATGCACGTTTCGCGAGTCAAACCGACCGAATCGAAGCCTTCTGAGTCGATTCTTCCCGGCGATCGTGCGCAATGAGCAGATCCGCGGCATCACCGTTCCAGGCCACGAGATGGGGCGCTCGGATCGGCGTCGCGGCTCCGGATTCCTTGCGCGCGACTCCCCACGGTCCCAGACTCCCGCGCCCCTTCGCGTGCCCGTGTCCGACACCCAGGAATCGACCGCAGCGCGCCCGCCTCTCGCGGGCGTCGCCGGACGGCTCGCGACGATCGCAGTCGCTGGTTGCGCCGCGCTGTTCTTCCTCGTGGCGATCCACGCGGCGGCGACGAGCGTGCGGTGCGACCGCGGCTGGTCCGAGTCGTTGCCTCGCTTCGGCGCCGCCGCCTTCGCCGGTCTCGCCGCCGCGACGGCGTTCGCGTGGATCCGTCGGCGTCCGCTCCCCGACGCGCGTGCGTTCGTCGCCGTCTTCGTGAGCGCGATCGCGTTCGCGTGGTTCGCCGGAAAGCTCCCCGCGGCGCCGTCCATCGCCGACTTCGGCCGGCCGCCGGCTCTCGACACGGTCTACCTCGCCGCCACGGCCGTCGTCGCCGCGATCCTCGCGACCGTCGTGCCGGCGAGACCCGTCGAGGGCCTGCTCTGGGCCGCCCTGATCTTCTCGACACCGGCCACGCGGGTCCTCCTCCGGTGGTCGCCGGACGGCCTCGAAGCGGGCCCCATCGGACTCGCCTTCGCGGGGCTCGTGGCTGCGCGCGCGTCGGCCGCGGAGCCCTTTCGCTGGCCGCGCCTCGCCGCACCGGCGGCCGCCTTCGGCGCCTGGGTCCTCGTCTCGGGCCTGTTCTCGAGCACGCCGATGGTCTCCGTGCCCGCCGTGGCGCGCACGGCGGCGCAGATCTGCGCCTTCCTCGTCGTCGCCGAGGCGGCGCGCCGCGACGGTCTCGGCGCGCGCCTCCTGGGCGCCTTCGCCCTCGTCGGCTCCGTGGTCGCCCTCGTCGAACTCGGGATTTTCGCCGACCTCGCGAGCGCCGTCGGCGTGACGCGGGCGCGCGCAGCGCGCCTCGAACCCTTCGGCATCCACCCCAATCTCGTCGCGCCCTTCACGGCCGTGGCCGGCGTCGCCTGCGCCGGCGCCGCGCTCGCGCTCCGGCGGATCCCGATCCGGATCGCGGCGCTCGGCGGCTGGGCCGTCTGCGCCGTCGCCGTCGCGCTCCACCGATCGGGTGGCGCGACCGTCGGGCTCGCGGCGGGAACCCTCGCCCTCCTGTGCGGCGCGATGGCGGTGCGCTGGAAGCGTCTCGCCACTCCCTTCGCCTGCGCCGTCGCCGCCCTTCCATTGGTGCTCGTGCTCGTGGCGCTCGCCGTGCCGGTCGTCGTCCGGCCCCTCGTGGGCGGCGGCGATGCGGGAAGCCTCAGCGTCGGCACCCGCCGCGTGTACTGGGAGGCCGCCTCCCGGGCGATCGTCGCGCATCCGGTGCTCGGGCTCGGTCCGAAGAACGTCGAGCCCCACACGGCGTACCTCGACGAGAACGTCGAGGCGAACCAGGACTGGACGGTCCACCCGCACAACCTCTACCTGGAGCTCGGAGAGACCCTGGGGATCCCGGGCCTGCTCGCCTTCCTCGCATTGGCAGGCGCCGGTGCCCTCGCGCTGCGCCGCGGCCTCACGGGCGGGCCCGGCGCCGAGCCTCGCCTCGCCGTCGCGGGCGCCGCCATGCTCGTCGCGATCCTCGCGGACGCGTTCTTCGACCACGGCTTCGCCGAGTTCGCCGTGGTCTCCGACGCCTTCTGGTGGTCCCTCGCGCTGATCGTCGCCGCAGCGCCGGATCGGCCCGTCGACGCTCCCAGCGGCAGGACGCGGGGGACGCCTCTCTCGGCTCTCGCGTGCATCTCCTCGGTCGCTCTTCTCTTCGGCTGCGCGATCCCCGTCGCCACGACCGCGCTCGAGCAGTCGGCGAAGTGGATCCACTACTGGTTCTCCGTGAGCGGCCGGCTCGACACGATTCGCGATCTCGAGGGCCGCGTCGGACGCTTGGAGGCGGCGCTCCGGCTCTCTCCGGGCCGAGCCGATCTCCGGCTCTCGCTGGGCGAGTCGATGCTGCTGCGCGGTCTTCCCGGAGGGCTCGCCGAGATCGAGCGCGCCGTCGCCGATGCTCCCCATACGGCGGAGGTCCTCCTCCGCGCGGCCGGCGCTCTGATCGATCCGCCGATCCCTCCGGACGTCCGCTCGCCGGAGCGCGCGCGTGCCCTCTACGCGCGAGCGGCTCGCTGCGGCAATCCGTCGGAGCAGGCGTCGGCGCAGATCGGCCTCGTGCGCTGTCTCGCCATGGCGGGAGACGTTCCCGCGGCGCGCGCGGCGCTCGGCGCGGCGCTGGCGCAGGATCCGGGGCTCGTCGCGCGCGTCCCCGGATTCCGGAAGCCGTTCCCCGGCGACCGGAACGATCCGCGCCCCACACCCGCCCTGTTCCGCGCCTCGCCCGAGGTCGATCTCCCCGTCCTCGATTCCCTCCAGATCGTCATCGACGAGCTCGGACCGTCGCTCGACGATCGCTTCGACGCCGTCTGGGGCCGGCTGGCGCGCATCGCCGACGTGCTCGTCTGGATGGGACGCACCGATCGGGCGATCGAGCTGCTCACGCTCCTCGAGTCGAAGGCCCCGACGCCGCGCTCGCACCTCCCGAGTCGTCTCGGCCAGATCCGCACGGAGCTCGGTCGCTTCGAGGAAGCGCTCCTCGACATCGCGCGCGCCGACGCGGCGACGCCGGGCGGAGCGCTCTTCTACATCCTCCGCTCGCGCGCCTACGAAGGGCTCGGCCGCTTCCGCGACGCGCGTCGCGAGGCGGAGAGCTTCCTCGCGCTGCGCTACGACCCCACCACCTACGTCGAGACCGCGCCGGGCGCGCTGCGCACCGCCGCCTTCGGATCCATCGAGTCCGGCGATCCGCTCGTTGCCGCGGCGTCGCTCGATCTGGCCGCGCGATTCGAGCGCGACCCCTGGAAGAAGCTCACGCTCCTCGTGGAGTCGGCGGGTGCGGCCGCCCGCGCGCGTCCCGGTGCGCCCGACGCGGAGGCGGGCGCGGCCCTCGACGCGGCGGTCGACCGCGGCCTCGCGACGGCGCTCGCGATCGTCGGCTCCTTCGACTGGCTCGCTCTCGACGTGGGGCGGATCGGCTCCCTCGGATTCGACCTGGGGGTCCGCGCGGGCACTGGCGGCCGCGCCCTGTTCGAGAGGCACCTCCCGACCGTCGACCGGTCGCCGTCCGCCGGCGCGCGCATCTTCCTGGCGGGAGTGGGCGAGGGCGCCCGCTCCCTCGCGGGCCGCGCCGGAGCGACGGACGACGCCGGGTTCCTCGGCACCGAATCGAGCCGTCTGCTCTCCGTGAGCTCGACGCTCGCGCCCGAGCCGGCGAGGACCTCGCGATGACCGAGCCCGCCGAGAGGACGCGCACGGAGCGGCTGCTGTTCCTGCTGGCGGCGAGCTTCGTCCTCGTGTCGACGATCCTCGCGGTGCGCCTCGTCCTCGCGACGCGCGCGGGCACGGCCGACAGCTACTACTACTTCGCGCGGGCGGCGTCGCTGAACGACGGCGCCGCGCTCCGCGAGACGACGCTGAACTGGGCAGGCGGCGTCGACCGGAAGTTCTTCCCGGGGTTTCCGCTGCTCCTGCACTGGGTGTCCTTCGGATCGGCTCCGGAGCGTGCCTGGCGCTCGCTCGCGGTCGTGCTCGTCCTCGTGAACCCGATCCTCCTCGGGCTCGGGCTGCGCCGCCTCGGCCTCGGCTTCGGGGCCGCGTGTCTCGCCGTCACGCTCTACGCGGCCAATTGGATCCCTCTCAACTGGCTGACGATGCCGATGGCCGAGGGGACCGCGCTCTTCTGGCTCGGCCTCTCCGCGTGCGCGCTCCCGCTCCGCGAGGGCGGGCCGCTCCGCTCCCTCGCGCACTTCCTCCTGTCCTGCGCGCTCGGCGGCATGGCGATCCTCGCGCGCGCCGAGGCGGCGTTCCCCGCGGCGGCCCTCGGCCTCGTCGGCGTGTCGCGCCTGCGCGCGCAGGCGTCGCTCGCGCATGGATTCCGGTGGCTCCCTGTGGCGGCGCTCGGCGCCGTCCTCGGCGTGGCACCCTTCCTCTATTGGGTGAGCTCGCTCCCCACGACGGGACAGGAGGTGTCGCGCCTCCACTACGTGAACGAGTTCCTCCGCGAGTTCTCGTGGCGCGACCGCCAGGACGTCTCCGGCAAGGGAGGCTTCCTCGAGAACTTCCTCCGTTCCTGGTGGCATCCCATCTTCAACTGGGGCCGGCTCACCGGATTCGGCGTCTTCGACGTTCCGCCCGCGCGCGACGAGAACCCGCTCTTCAAGCTCTTCTGGCTGATCCTGTGGATCGGGACGGCGGTCCTCGGTCTCGTGGGCGCCGGCGGAGCGCGCGGGAGGCGCTTCGCCCTCGCCTACATCGGTTTCGTCGCCTTCCGGTCGTTCTGGTACTACCCCTACGACCGCTTCCTCGCGACCGGCCTCCCCATGGGATTCGCCGCGGCGGCCCTGGTGGTCGAGGGCGCGGCCAGGCGCGGCCGCGTCCTCGCGTGGATCGCGGGGCTCCTCGCGGCGCTCTGGATCGCGCGCGGCGCCGAATCGGTCCTTCGCTACCACTCGGTCTATCGAGTCGCCGAGAACTCGGCGCACCACTACCGCGACGACAAGGAGTCCGATCGCGTCCGCTACCAGACCGATCTCACGTTCCTTCCCCTCGAGGGCGCCGACATCGCCGAGCTCGCCGTGCGTCGGTTCACGGCGCGCTTCGAGAGCCAGTCCGTCGAGCCGCGCCTGCGCGCCGAGGCGCGGCGCGCCGAGGTCGTCGCCCTGGAGTTCCCCTGGCCGCAGATCGCCTACGCGCTCCGACCCCGGCCGATCGTGCTCGGCTATCCGCTCGAGAACTTCTGGGGAGAGCCCGACTACCGGCGCAAGCACGAGGTGGTCCCGCTCGACGCGGAAGGCAAGCCCGAGCGCGAGCCGCGCCGCACGATCGAGTACCTGCAGAGCCGTGGCGTCCGCTACGTGATCACGCCGCTCGCGCGCACGGCCGCCGAGGGGAGCGGCCCCTGGGACGAGGTCTGGGGGGGGTGGACCGACTTCGTCGGCCTAACGGCCGCAGAAGCCGCCCGCGTGCGACTCGTCGACGTGGTGCAGGAGCGGTCGGAGGAGTCTCCCCGCTGGGAGCTGCCGCGCATGGTGCGCATGCTCGCCCCGGCCTACGACGACCGCTGATCGGACCGTGGCCGTCGCGAGAAGCGCTTGCGGAGGATCGTGAGCAGCATCCCCGTGGCGGTCCGCGCGAGCTTCACGACGCCCTGGGAGTGCTTCGACTCGCCACCGAGCCGCCGGAAGTAGTGCACGGGGATCTCGACGACGCGCATCCCGTGGCGATAGGCCTCGCAGATCATCTCCGGCGAGAAGGAGGGGCCGGCCTCCCGGCATCCTTCGCGCACGGCGCGCCACGCGTCGCGGCGGATCGCGCGGAAGGTGCATCCCACGTCCGTCAGGCGCGGCTCGTGCGGGAAGTACCAGAGGAGCTCGAGGAGCTTCGCGAGCGCGACGTTGAACCACCGCACCGCGAATCCCATGTTCGCGCCCTGCTCCACCATCTGGCACGTCGTGCGCGTGCCGAGGACGAAGGGGCACGCGTCGACGTAGGCGAGGAGCTTCTCGACGTCGAGCGACCGGAAGGATCCGTCGGCCTCCACGAGCACGATCACGTCTCCCTGCGCCTCGTCGAGGCCGCGGCGGCACGCGAACCCGTAGCCGGGACGCTCCTCCTTCACGACGCGCGCCCCGCGCTCGGCGGCGATCGCGCCCGTGCGGTCCTTCGAGCGGTTGTCGATCACGACGACCTCGTCGACGGCGGAGTGGGAGCGGAAGTCGTCGACGACCGATCCGATGGTCGCTTCCTCGTTGTAGGCGGGGACGACGACGGAGATGCGCTGATGGCGGTGCACGGGGCGGCCGAGGATAGCGGCAGGCTCCCGCGTACCATCCCCGGATGCTCCTCGTCGGATCGGTCCTCGTGCCTGCGCTGTGCGGATGGGCGGCGTTCCAGGACGCGCCTCCGCCGGCGCCCGAGCCGATTCCCTTCCGAGCGGCGACCTTCGAGGACGTCGCGCCGACGCCGCCGGAGCCCGGGGAGGCCGAGCACCGCGTGCGCCGATTCCGCGGAGAGCTCGCGGCTCCCCGCGGATCGCGTCTCGGCGGCGCGCCGTTCCTCGCCGTCCACGGTCTCGGAGCGGTCGAGGAGGCAGCTCTCGCCATCGGGAAGGGCGACGCGCGTCTCGAGCTCAGCGGATCGACGGCGACGGCCGGCTTCGTGCGCTCGGTGCTCCTCGCTCCCGGTGCGGCGCTCCTGATGGCGCAGGGGGAGGGCATCGCCTCGGCGCGCGAGCGGGACGGTGCCGTGGCGCGCCTGTTCGGGGTGGCCGCTCGGGCGGGAGCCGACGGCGACGCGACGCCGCGGCCGTCGGTTCGCGCGGCGAGCGTCTTCCCGATCTCGCCCCAGGGCGATCGTCTCGACGTCTACTGGATCCGCGACGCCCAGGTGGCGAGCGAGTCGCTGCCGTCGGGCGAGGGGCTCTCCCTCGCCGGCGCCGGCGACAAGCCGCGCCGCTTCATGAAGGGGCAACGCTTCGAGGCCGGAGAGGGCCGCATCGCGTCGCTCCGCTACCTCGACCCGTCGGGCGGCTCTCTGCGCGTCTCCATCGCCCTGCCGTCGGGCGCCGACGGTCCGGTCGCCGTGCCGGCCCGCGGTGCGTCCGTCGCCGTGACGGAGCTCGCGCCCGACCTCTCCTTCGGCCGCGTCGCGGAGTCGGTGCACGGCTGGATCCAGCTCGACGTCTCGGCCGCCGGCCTCGCGCGCCTCCGCCTCTCCCTGGAGGCACGTCTGCGGCGCGTCGGAGCCGACGACCCGCAGACGCTGCATCTCTTCGGCGATCTCGACTGCGTGCAGCTCTCCGTCGAGCAGCTCACTCCCTGGCTCGGGCGCCACTCGAAGAGCCGGCCGATCCTCGAGGACTTCGCGTTCCCGACGGAACACGACCGGTGAGGCTCCGGACGGCGATGCTCGCCGCGGCGCTCGTTCCGCTCGGCGCGGTCGGCTGCGGGAGCTGGATCGTGGAGCGGGCGACGATCTCGGATCGGTTCCCCGTGCCGAAGCGCGAGACCGTCGCCGCGCGCCTCGGCGAGACCGAGAGCCTCCTCCTTCTCCGGGCGGGGCTCGTCGCCGTGCGCGACGATCTGCAGTCGACCGTGATCGAGCGCGTGAACGACGCGGATCGCGCCGTGCTCGTCACGCGCAGCGTCGGCGGCACCGAGGACCGGCCCGTGATCGTCTGCGTCGTCGCCGCCGTCCACGACGGAGACGCACCGGAGCAGGATGCGCGGTGGGTCCGCTACGAGCGTGTCGTCGGCAGTGGGAAGATCTCCGTCGAGAGAGGAGAGGGATCGCTCCTCGTCGACGCTTCGACGCCGCGCGTCGAGATCTCCCGCTTCGGTCGCCTGTGGGTCCCGGAGTGGCTCGACCTCGCGGTGGCGGTGCAGCCGGCGCCGCAGGATCCCCCGAGCACGCCGGCGAGCGCGCCGTCGGCGCCCTGAAGCACGTCCAGCGGGGCGCCCCCCGGAACGCGCACGCCCCGCCGCCCACGCGCCGCCATCGCGTCGAGCGATGGGCGGGCCCGTGAGCGACGGGGCGTACTCCGCCCTGCGCGGCGGCCCGTCGTCGGTCAGTGCTTCGGCGCCGGCTGTCGAGCCGCCTCCGCGATGAGCTCGTCGACCGCCTTGTCGAGTTCCTCCTCACGCACGTCTCGGAAGCGGATCGTGCCCTTCGCGTCGAGGACGTAGATCGTGGGCCATCCGCTCACGTTCCACTTCGTCGCGATGGGACCGCTCGTGCTCCCGCCGTCCCAGAAGGAGCGCCACGTGATGCTCTCCTTCTCCATCACCTTCTTCAGCTCCTCGCGATCGGAGTCGCAGTCGATGCCGATCAGGGCGAAGGGCTTGCCTTCCATTCGCTTCACGAGCGACCGCTCGTGCGGGTACATGGCCCGACTGCGTCCTCACCAATGCTTCCAGAAGCCGAGGACCATCTTGAGCGCCATTGCTCGATCCCGAGGCGTCGAGTCTACTTGCGCAGCGGATCCCCGCGGTGGCCAGCGCAGCGGTTCCGCCAAGGTGACGTCCGATGCGCTACTCGATCTTCGCCCTCGTCCTACCCGCGTTTCTCGCGACCGTCGGCATCGGCTGCGGTAGCAGCGTGGCGCCGCCTCTCGCGCTGCAAGCCCTCGCGGCGGAAGCTTCGACGAGCTCCGACCTCTACGTCGACATCGAGTCTCAAGCGCAGCTCGGGGGAATTCCCTTCTTCGTCAACTTCTACAACGGCTTCTACAAGGTCTCGGTCGTGACGTTCGCCGAGGACCCGGGGCCCCCGAAGACCTTCGACAAGCGGCTCGCGTTCAAAGGAGTCAAGGATCCGGACGGCAACTACGTTGCCGGGTGGGTCGGGATCGCGCGCGCGTTCACGGGTGAGACCGAGTTTCGGACGACCTTGGCTGTCAAGTCGGATCCGGGCGTGCAGTCGGGCTACGGGGGCGGCTACATCATCATGAATTTCCCGCCGAACCTCACGAAGACCGACGACTCGCCCGAGCACACGTACCTCGGCGCAAGCTACAGCTCCGGCATCGGTGGCTTCGTGATGCAGGCGTGGGACTCCAACATCCCCGTTGGCTCTCCGCTCCCCATCCCCAACACGAGTCAAGTGGATCTGCGGATGACGCGCGTCGGGGGCAGCATCGTCATGAGCGCACGCCCGACGCCCGAGACGCCGGGCGACGAGGGGGGATGGCTCGAGGTGTTCACGGTGTCCGACCCGTTGCCGACCGAGGCATGCTCGCTCGAATTCGGAGCCGAAGGCCTCGACTCGGGCGGTCAAGTGTTCTTCGACTACTTCTACGTCGGAGGGCCGACAGTCGGGGGCGTCGTTGAAACGCCGCCCATGGAAGAGATGAGTCAAGCCCTGTACGAGTGCGACTCGGCTCAAGCCTTCGTCGGCGCTGAGGTGCCCGACTTCACTTCGGCAACGGCGAAGCTCGCGAGTGCGTTGACGAGCGTGACGGCCGCTCAGGCCGCCATCGATTCGGGGATCGAGAAGGACGCGTTCCAGGTGGGTACGCGCGCAAAGCTCGCCCGCACGGCGGCCAAGAGGGGACGCATCGCACTGGACAAGGCTCACGACCTCTGCGAGCAGGGGTCCGCGACGAAGACGAAGCTCATCCAGAAGCTCATCACCGCAGGCCGCGGCCACTGCGTTGTCACGATCGCGAACCTGGCAGGCGTCAAGACTGCGACACCCAAGAAGCTCCCCATCGCGGATTGAAGGGTGCGCACGCCAGCGGTCCGCCACCGGACCGCGGGAACGGTGCGGGCGGTTCGCGCTGCTGGCCCGAAGTGCGCAATGGTCCTCGCCGTGGTGGATTCCAGTCATGGGGAGCCCGCCTGCCGATCGTCCGCGCGGGACGTTGCGCGCGTGGATCGGTGGACGCACTGCATCGACGCGTTCGTTTGCGCCGAACGCCGGGACTCGTCTTCGAGGGGGCAGAGCGAGGTACCGGCGCGTTCTCGGGAGGCGAGAGCCCTCACGGCGAGGGACGCGTGAATGCCAGGACCCGCCGTCCGAGATCGGCATCGTCGGGGAGCGGCCGCGGGGCCCCGGCGCCCACTTCGACGTCCTCGAATCGGTCCCCGCGCTCGGCGGCTGCATCGAGCAGCCGAGCGGCTTCGTCGCGATCGCCGGCGTCGAGCGCGATGGCCGTCTCGAGAACGGCGGACCCGGCCGAGCCGCGCCGAGTCAGCGGGGCGGGGGCGTCACTCGCGCGGCCTCGGCGACGAGGAGATCGACGGCCTCGTCGAGCTCCTTCTCGCGGACGTCCCGGAAGCGGATCGTGCCCTTCGCGTCGAGGACGTAGATCGTGGGCCATCCGCTCACGTTCCACTTCGTCGCGATGGGACCGCTCGTGCTCCCGCCGTCCCAGAAGGAGCGCCACGTGATGCTCTCCTTCTCCATCACCTTCTTCAGCTCCTCGCGATCGGAGTCGCAGTCGATGCCGATCAGGGCGAAGGGCTTGCCTTCCATTCGCTTCACGAGCGACCGCTCGTGCGGGTACATGGCCCGGCAAGGTCCTCACCAATGCCCCCAGAAGTCGAGGACCACCACCTTGCCGCGGTAGTCCGAGAGCTTGAATGCCACGCCGCCGATGTCCTCGCCCTCGATGTCCGGAGCGACCTTGCCGATCGCGAGATGGCGGATCTCGAAGAGATCGCGCTCGGCGGCCTCGCCGAGCGTTCCCTTCCACGCGTGCTTCTGGTCACCGAACTCCGCGACGACGCGCTCGAGCAGCTTCTCGGCGCGCGCCGCCGTCGCCGGCTCGTCGAGAGCCGCCAGGCGCTTCGCCTTCTCCGCGCCGAGCCACTGCTCCAGCGAATGCCGGCGCTCCGCGTCCTTCGTCTCCTTCAGGGTGCGCGCCATCTGCGCGGTCGACCCGAGCACCTTCGCGAGGCCGTAGCAGGCGGCGGCACGGACCTTCTCCGACGGGCTCTTCTCGAGCAGCGTCTGGAGGAACGGCTCCACGCGCGAGGCATGGGAGTAGGAGAGTCCGCTGCAGGCGTCGGCCACGCGCTCGCTCGCCAGGTGATGGACGAGGAGCGCGTCGAGGGCCCGATCGACCTGCGCCGCGTCCTGTCCCTGGATCTGCACGATCCAGACGAGGGCTTCGGCCGCGGCGTCGTCCTTCGGGAACTCCTCCGCGATGGCCCACGCGCGGGGCGCGAAGCTCTCGGGCTTCGGCATCTCCGTCGCGATCACCTGCTCGCGCTCCTCGGGGGTCTTCGCCTCTCCGTAGGCGCGGGAGAAGGCCTTCTGGGCCTCCTTGAATTCCTTCTTGAGCGCGGCGATGCGCTCCGCCGGCGCCGGTGCGCCGGCGTCCTGGACGGGAACGTCCTGGAACGCCAGGAGAGCCGCGATGAACACGGAGACGGCGATCATGGGGATCCTCCGATGGGGGAGGCGCCATCCTACCGCCGGCCGCAACGCGCGACGGCGCCGCCGCGGTCCGTCAGCGCGACGGACGCGTGAGAGCGCGGACCCGGGCACCGAGATCCGGATCCTCGAGGAGCGCCCGGAGCGCCGAGGCTCCTCCCTCGAGGTCCTCCCATCGGTCGCCGCGCGCCGCCGCGGCTTCGAGTGCGCGTGCCGCTTCGTCGCGATCGCCGGCCGCGAGCGCGATCGCCGCTTCGAGGACGGCGGGCCCGGCGTCGCCGAGGGCCGAGGCCTTCCGGTAGAGGCGTGCCGAGCGCGCGGCGCCCTCCTGGTCTCCCGCCGCGAGGGAGTCGAGCGCCCAGAGCCTCTGGGCGCGGGCCTGGTAGTGATCGGCGCTGGTCCGGTCGCCGCGCCTCGCGAAGGCGGAGCCGAGCTTGAACCAGACGTCGGCGTCGTCGGGCCGACGCTGCACCCATCGGTCGAAGTAGGGGATCGCGCGGTCCGTCTCGCCGGCCTCGAAGAAGGCGATGCCCCATTGGCGCATCGTCGAGGCATCGATGCCGGCGCGCACCGCCTCGTCGAGGAGTGTCGCGGCGTCGCCGTCGTTCCCCGTCTGGCGCGCGAGCACGGCGCGATTCAGCGCGAGTCGCGGATGCTCGGGATCGAGGAGACGGCAGAGCTCGAAGTCGAGACGCGCCTGCGTCACGTCGCCCGCCTCCGCCGCGAGCACGCCGCGTCCGAGCAGCGCCTCGACGTGCGTCCGGTGGCGCCGCAGCGCCTCGCTCCACGCGGCGTAGGCGCCCGCCGCGTCGCCCTCGGCGCGCAGCCTCCGCGCGCGGAGCACGAGCGGACGCTCGTCGAGGGGCGAGAGCTCCGCGGCGCGCGCGAGCCGATCGGCGCCTGGTTTCGGATCGACGCGCTCCTGCGCCACCAGCAGGTCGGCGGCGAGCGCGCGTGCGGCGGCCCAGGCCGGCACCGGAAGGAGGGCCAGCAGCACCGCGCCCGCGATCCGTCCCGAGCGACCCATCACGCGCTCGGCGAGCCGGCCGTCGGCCGCGCCGACGACTCCCAGGCAGATGGCTCCGAGCAGGGAGGCCGCGGCGTGGTCGTAGAACGGAGCGCGCGCGATCGCCGCGACGGCGAGCGCCGCCAGTCCCGCCGACGCCGCGACGGTGTTCGGCGTGGCGGCGAAGAGGCGCCGCCGGCGCCAACGGAGGAGACCCGCGGCGAGGGCGCCGAGGGCGAGCGCGCCGCCGACGCCCGCCTCGGCGACGAGCTGGAGCGGATCGCAGTGGGCGACGTCGACGGCCGACTCCGCCGGGTCGCGGCGCTGATGGGTCGAGAGCGCGATCTCGAGCGGGTCGCGCTGCAGCGGGAAGGCGATTCCGAAGTTGCCTCCGCCCGCTCCCCAGGGCGCGCAGGCGAGCGCGAGCTTCGCCGTCGCGACGGCCACCCGCACGCGGACCTCCAGCGTCGGCGGCACGGGCCAGTGGGCGCCGGGATGGATCGCCCCGGCGCGCGCGTCGTCCGGAGGGGTCGCGCCCGGCGCCGGCGACGGGCGGAGCGCGACTCCTGCGGCGCCTGCGAGCACGAGGAGGCCGAGGCCGAGCGCCACGGGCCGCAGCGCGCCGCGTCCCGCCCGGCGGAGCGTGAGCACCGCCGCCGCGACGAGCCCCACGGCGAGGGCGGCGATCCCGAAGCGCACGCCGAGCCGGCGCGCGTGCGCCGCGCCGAGGGCCGCCGCGCCGAGGGCGAGGGCGCGGGCCCAGCCGCCGCGCGCGCAGGCGAGACCGAAGGCGACGGCCGCCGTGGGAGCGAGCCACTCCACGGCGACGTCCGGATTCCCCAGTGTCGACACGGGGTTCGCCACGCTGTCGTACCAGGGCGCCGCGCCCATGGGATCGAGTCCCGCGGCCTCGGCGAGCCCGATCGCCGCGACGGCGGCGCCGAGCGCCGACGCGACGCCGAGCAGGGCGCTCGCGAGGTGCGCGCGCGCGACG
>CAZJHD010000009.1:0-119452 GCA_964545855.1 uncultured Planctomycetales bacterium | reverse complement strand
GGTACCGGGGGAACGCGCGGCGCGGGGCGTAGCGCAGGAGCGGGCTCGCCAGCGGCGTCGGCTCGGATCGGGCGGGCACGATGCTAGGCGTCGGGCTCCGAGCGCGCGCCGCCGCGGTAGCGCCATCGCTTCATGCGCTTGTAGATCGAGCAGCGCGTCTTGTACTCGCAAGGGACGCAACGCGCGGGGTGGGGAGCCTCGGGCTCCGCCTCCTTGCGGAGGAACGCGACCAGCCTCTTCATCCGATCGAGCGCCTTCGGGTTCTTGCGATCACCGGTCTCGACGGACGGCTCCGCGGCGTGGCCGACCTTCAGCTCGACGCGCCACCGCGGCCGCTTGAAGAGGTAGGCCGCCAAGTTCGCGCGCACGCGTGCGACCTCGAGGGCGGCCGCCTCGTCCTCGGGGCTCCCGACGACGCGCGACTCCACCACGACGTTGCGCGCGATCTCCGCCGATGCAGCGACGCGGAGGAGCCGGAACTTGAACACGCCTCGATGGGGATGGGCGTCGGCGGCGCCGAGGATCGAGTCGAGACGAGCCTGGGCGGTGCGAGAGCCCGAGCGCGCCTCGTCCCAGAGCCGGAACAGGGTCGGGTTCTCGTCGACGAGGCGGAGGTGCCACGCCTTCGCCTTGCGAACGGCCTTCAGCTTCTCCGCGAGACGCTTCCCCATGTCGGCGTCCACCTTGGCCTTCTTCACGGCCTTCGCGAAGGCGGCGAGCGTGAGAAGGCGAGGCGGAGCGACGAAGATCTCGCGCCACGTGCGCGCTCCGAGGGCGGCGCCCACGGCCCGCAGCGCCTCCGCCTCGTCGGGGAAGATCGTGATCTCCTCGGGCGCATTGCGGACCATCGCCTCCTCGCCCTTCTGCCCGCGGAAGCTCTGCTCGAGCGCCGCCTCCGATCCGAGGGCGCGGAAGAGCGCGCGCTGCTCGCAGTAGGCCTGCTCGGCGAGGTCGTCGATCGAGACGTAGAACGCATCGCGCCGGAGGAGGGTCATCGGCGGCGCTTCCTCGGCGGCGCGCTCGCGGGCCGCCGCGCGGGCCGCTTCGCCTTCGGCGCCGTCGGCGGAGCGGGTCCCGGAGCGGAGTCGGCCACGCAGGCGCGCGGATGCGCGACGATCTCGAAGCGCGCGAAGTGGAGCTTCTGAGCGACCGTCGCGATCCTCGCCAGGAGGTCGGCGGAGGGTGCCGTCCGGCCGGGGGCCGGCGCGGCGTGCGCGAGGAGGACCTCGTCGACGCGCACGCTCTTCAGGTCGGCGAGCGACGCCACGAGCTCGTCGCGCGTCTCGCCCAGCCCGACGACCACGGTGGACCGGAGCCGGATCCGCTCGAACTCCTCCTTCGCAACGCGCAGGGTCTCGAGCGACTGCACGTAGTCACCCCCCGGAACCACCTTCGGGAAGAGACGCGGCGACGTCGGCAGCGCGTGATGGAAGAGATCGGGGAGCGTGCGCAGCACGTCCCGCACGCGGCGGAGCTCGCCGCCGAAATCGCCCGTGTGGAGCTCCAGGGAGACACCGGGAAGGCGCGTCCGGAGCGTGCGGACCGTCGCGGCCACGGTCGCGGCGCCGCCGTCGGGAAGGTCGTCCCGCTCGAGCGCGTGGAGCGCGATGCGCCGAACGTCCTGCATCGACGCCCGGCTCGCGATCTGCGACGGCTCGCGGGGATCGATCGGGCTCGGCGTGCCCGAGTCGGCGTCGGGCACGAGGGTCCTGCGCGTGCCGACGGGCCCCAGGAGCACCGCCGCGGCCGTCGCGGAGCGCTCGCAACGATCTCGGAACGGGCAGGGGGGATCGTCGCAGAGCCAGCGCACGCCGGAGCCTCAGCGATAGAAGAGGAATCCCACGAGCACCAGGATCGGCCCGAGGATCGGCACTGCCCAGCGCAGGAGGTATCCGAAGAAGGTCGGCACGGGGATGCGCGCGGACTCGGCGATCGACTTCACCATGAAGTTCGGCCCGTTCCCGATGTAGGTCATGGCGCCGAAGAACACGGCCGCCGCGGAGATCGCCGCCACCGAGTGCGCGCCATCGACGGTGCCGAGGTGCGCGAGGATCTGGACCGGATCGTCCACCGAGAGCTTGTTGAGCGCCAGCTCCGTGGTGAGGAACGTGAGGTAGGTCGGCGCGTTGTCGAGCGTCGCCGACAGGATCCCCGTGGAGAAGTAGAAGTGGATCGGCCGCGTGAGGCCGAACTCGGCGGCGTGCTCCTCCAGGTACTCCAGGGCCGGGATCATGGTCGTGAAGATCCCCGCGAAGAGGATCCCCACCTCGCGGATCGGCTCGAAGGTGAAGTCGTTCGCCTCGTGGACATCGCGCGGCGTGGTGAAGTACGCGGCGGCGGCGAGGCCGAGCATCCCGGCGGCGACGGCGACCGTCGACCAGGGGGTGTGCTGCTGGACGAAGGGCTGTCTCTGCACGAAGACGAGCCCCAGCACCCCGAAGAGGTAGAGGAAGCTCCGGATTCCCGTGACGTCGAGCCGCAGCCGCTCCCCCGTCGGATAGGCGCGCTGCATGCGCCGCGCGTGCATCGTGTCGACGATCGCGAAGGCGACGAGGAGGTACGTCACGGCCGTGCACCAGGGACCGATCAGCGCCTCGGAGGTCCAGAAGAACGGAACGCCCCTCAGGTACCCCAGGAACAGGGGCGGATCGCCGATGGGAGTGAGCGCTCCCCCGACGTTCGCCACGAGGAAGATGAAGAAGACGACGTGGTGCGCGCCGAGATGCCCCTGGTTCATCCGCAGGAAGGGCCGGATGAGGAGCATCGAGGCGCCGGTCGTTCCGAGGACGTTCGCGAGCACGCTCGCGATGGCGAGGAGCACGACGTTCTCCATGGTCGTGCCCCGCGCCTTGATGCGGAGCAGCACGCCCGAGGCGATCACGAAGAGCGATCCGATCAGCGCCACGAAGGAGACGTACTCCACGCCGGCGTGGCCGAGCTTGTGCCAGCCGTGCCCCTCGGCGTTGCGGACGAAGACGTAGTAGAGCGCCACCACGGCGCCGAGGGAGAGCGCGACCTTCGGGTAGTGGTGGTGCCATTGCCGGGGCGCCAGCAGCGGCCCCGACGAGATGGCGAGCAGCAGGAGCACGAAGGGCGCGGCGGCGAGGAGCGGCACCGGGCCCACGGCCGCGGACTCGGCCGCGGAGACGAGGGACGCGATCAAGCGACGGACTCCTCCGACCCTTCGGCCACCACCACGGCCTCGGCGTACTCCGCGGTGTGCGTGAGCGAGAGGTGGAAGCGCCGGATGCCCCGACGACGCGCGTGATCGGCGGCGGCTCCCTTCAGGGCGATGGTCGGAGCCTGGCCCGGCGCGCGCTCCACCTCGATGTCGACCCAGCGCACGCCCCGTCGCCAGCCGGTTCCGAGCGCCTTCATGACGGCCTCCTTCGCCGCGAACCGCGCCGCGAAGGACTGCGCGAAGCCGTGGCGGCGCCGGCAGTAGACCGACTCGGCCTTCGTGAAGATGCGATTCTCGAAGCGTGCGCCGAGCCGCTCGAGCGCGCTCGCGACGCGGGGGACCTCGATCAGGTCGGTACCGAGGGCGATGATCATGACGGAGTTCGGGGAATGCCGCGGCGCGGTCGACCGGCGGGGAGGAGGCAGATCCTGCGGGAGGGCGGTCGCGGGCGCACACTCTGGGGCAGCGCCCGCCGGCAATTCGAGGGCTTTCTCGTTCGAGCCACTCCGCCGGGCGTCGAGACCCGACCCACCCCCGCGAGGACCGCTTGACGCTGGACGACCGCACGCGCTGGGACCGGAAGCACGCCGAGAGCGTGGGGGACCGGCCGCCGGATCCGCGGGTCGAGGAGCTCCTGGCCCGCGTGCCGGCGCCTCCGGGCTCCGCGCCGAACGTCGCCCTCGACGTGGCCTGCGGCGGGGGCCGCCACCTCGCCTCGCTCGCGCGGAGCGGCTGGAGGGCGGAAGGGATCGACGTGTCGTCGGTCGCGATCGAAGCGGCGCGCCGGCGCCTGGCGAGGGAAGGGCTCCACGCGGAGCTCGCCGTCGCCGACTTCGACGTCCATCCGCTCGGAGCGGAGCGCTACGGCCTCCTCCTCGTCGTCGACTTCCTGGCGCGACCCCGGTTCCCGGACCTCGCCCGCGCTCTGGCGCCCGGAGGCGCGTTGCTCGTCGTCGGATTCCTCGAGGGGCACGCGCACCTCCCCGCGCGCTGGTGCCACCGCGCGGGCGAGCTCGCGGCGGCTTTCGCAAGCTTCGAGATCGATCTCGACGAGGAGCGAGAGGGACGCCTCGCGTTCCTCGGGAGAAAACCCGTCGCGGGCGCCGCTACCATCGCTCCCCCGTGAATCCGCTCCTGCAGGACCTGAACGAAGAGCAACGCGCGGCGGTGCTCCATGGTGAAGGGCCGCTGCTGATCCTCGCGGGAGCGGGATCCGGGAAGACCCGGGTGATCACGCGGCGCGTCGCCCACCTGATCCTCGATCGGGGCGTCGATCCGATGGCCGTGCTCGCGATCACCTTCACGAACAAGGCGGCGCGGGAGATGAAGGAGCGCGTGCTCCGCTTCGTCCCGCGGAGCGACCTCTGGATCTCGACGTTCCACTCCCTCGGCGCGCGCATCCTGCGGCGCGACGGAGAGGCGATCGGCGTCCCCCGCGAGTTCACGATCTACGACACCTACGACCGCAATCAGTGCATCCGCGGAGTGCTGCGAGACCTCGACCTCGACGAGCAGGTGCACCGGCCGGGCGCGATCGGCCAGCGCATCTCCGCCCGCAAGAACCGGGGCGTGGCGCCCGGCGGGGCCGACGGCGAGGGAGCGTGGGTCGATCCGGTCCTCGTGCGCATCGAGGCGGCCTACGCGGAGCGGATGCGCCGCAACGCGGCTCTCGACTTCGACGACCTGCTGATCCGTCTCCTGGAGCTCCTGGAGAGCGACCACGACGCCGGGAAGCGCTGGCGCGACCGGTTCCAGCAGGTCCTCGTCGACGAGTACCAGGACACGAACTCGATCCAGTACCGCATCACGTCGCGGTTCGCCTCGAGTCACCGCAACCTCTCGGTCTGCGGCGACCCGGACCAGAGCATCTACGGCTGGCGGGGCGCGGACCTCGGGAACATCCTCTCCTTCGAGCAGGAGTTCGCCCCGGCGACCGTCGTCCGGCTCGAGACCAACTACCGGTCGACGCGGAACATCCTCCAGGCGGCGCAGGCGGTGATCGAGCACAACGCGATGCGCAAGGAGAAGGCGCTCCGCACGACGGCGGAGCCCGGCGCGCCGATCGTCGAGATCGAGTCCATCGACGAGCTCGACGAGGCGCGCACCATCGCGAGCCTGATCCAGACCCTCCACCGATCGGGCGAGCCGCGTTCCTACGCGCTCTCGGAGATCGCCCTCTTCTATCGCGCGAACTTCCTGCAGCGCGCGCTCGAGCGCGGCCTTCGGGACGCCGGGATCCCGTACCGCATCGCGGCCGGTCTCGAGTTCTTCGAGCGCCGGGAGGTGAAGGACGTCCTCGCCTACCTGCGTCTCCTCCTGAACCCGCGCGACGACGTCTCCTTCTCCCGGATCGTGAACGTCCCGCTGCGGGGCATCGGCGACGCGTCCGTCGACAAGCTGCAGGGGGAGGCCACCCGGCTCGGGCTGCCGCTCCTCGAGACGATGGGGCGCAGCGCGACGCGCGCGGGATTCACGGGCCGGGCACGCGGCGCCATGGAGGGATTCCTCGCGACGATCGAAGGGCTGCGCGGCCGCCTCGACGGACCCGCGGAGGACGTGCTCGAGGCGATCCTGGAGGCGACGGGCTACATCGCCCACTGCAGCGATCTCGGCGACGCCGGGGACGTCGACCGCGCGGAGAACGTGCGCGAGCTCGTCGCCTCGGCGGCGGAGTACGACCAGCGGGAGCCCGAAGGAGGCGCGCGGGGCTTCCTCTCCGAGGTGTCCCTCGTGTCCGACGTGGACCGGCTCGACGCCGACGCCGATCGGGTCACGCTCATGACGCTCCATGCGGCGAAGGGACTGGAGTTCCCCGTGGTCGTCGTCGCCGGCGTGGAGGACGGCCTCCTTCCCCACCGTCGCGCCGTCGAGGAGTCGGCCGGTCGCGACGGTCTCGAGGAGGAGCGTCGCCTCTTCTACGTGGGGCTCACACGCGCGCGGGAGAAGCTGTACCTCTCGCGCGCCCGCGATCGCTCGGCCTACGGCGGCTGGTCCAGCGGGACGCGCGTGGGCTGCGTGCCGTCGCGTTTCCTGGCGGAGATCCCCGACGCGGTCCTGGAGCGCGCGGGATTCGGAGACTCCCGCCACGACTTCGAGGACGAGCGAGCGGACGAGACGTCGTCGGTCGGCCTCCTCGACGCGGCGCCCCGGGATCCCGCGCCTTCGGCGAAGCTCGCTCCCGGCGAGACCGTCCGGCACGCACACTTCGGCGTCGGCCGCGTCGTCGAGCTCCGCGGGAGCGGCGCGAACGCGAAGGCGGTCGTGCACTTCCGCTCCGTTGGACAGAAGCAGCTGCTCCTCCAGTACGCACACCTCGAGAAGGTCTCCGCACACTCTTGACCGACCCCGAGCCGAATCCCTCTCTCGATTCCCTGCTCGACGCCGCCGCGGCGGAGGGCAAGGAGGGTCTCGCGCGCCTGGCGCGATCGATCCACGCGGGCTTCCGGAGCCGCGACGCCGTCGACGTGCTGCGCTCGGTGCTCCGCCGACCCCGCGAAGTCCACGTCGGCGACTTCTCGAAGGGCCGCTTCGACATCATCGGGACCTCGGCCGCGATGCAGGAGGTCTACTCGCTGCTCGAGAAGGTGCTCCCCAGCAGCTTCCCGGTCCTGGTCCAGGGCGAGAGCGGCACGGGCAAGGAGCTCGTGGCGCGCGCACTGCACCGATTCGGTCCGAGGAAGGACAAGCCCTTCGTGTCGGACAACTGCGCCGCGATCCCCGAGACGCTCCTCGAGAGCGAGCTGTTCGGCCACAAGAAGGGCGCGTTCACGGGCGCCATCGCGGACCGCAAGGGCCACTTCGAGACGGCCCATCACGGCACGATCTTCCTCGACGAGATCGGCGACATGTCGCCGGGGATGCAGACGAAGCTCCTTCGCGTCCTGCAGGACGGAGAGGTGCGGCCCGTCGGCGGAGGCGCCGTGATCCACGTGGATGCGCGCGTGATCGCGGCGAGCAACAAGGATCTGCGCGATCTCGTGGCCCGGAAGGCATTCCGTGAGGACCTCTACTTCCGGTTGAACGTGATCACGATCCACCTCCCGCCGCTCCGAGACCGCCGGGAGGACATCCCCCTGCTCGTCGAGTACTTCCTCGCGCGTGCGACGGCGGAGGCGGGTCGGGAACTGGTCGTCACTCCGGATGCGATGAAGGCGCTCCAGAAGCACCGGTGGCCGGGGAACGTCCGCGAGCTCGAGAACGAGATCCGGCGCGGCGTCGCGTTGTGCGACGACGTGATCGACGTCGCCGATCTGAGCGCCGAGGTCGCGGGCGGGCGCACGTGAGGGGGGCGCGCGGGAGGGCGCGACAGTGGGCGGTGGCCGCGGGGCTCGCCTTCTCGATCGCTTGGTCGCCGGGCTGTGCGACGCGATCGATCTTCCGCTACGTGCCGTCGCCGCGCGTCAGCGGACCTCCCATCGAGGATGCGGGACTCGGCGTGCCCTCCCTGCGAGACCTGCGGGGACGCAACGCGCTCAATCACGACCTGAAGAATCTGGCCATCATCCCGTTCGTTCCCTTCGCCGTGTCCCATCGGGACCACCCGGAGCGGACGTGGATCGACGAGTCGCCCAACCTGAACGGATTCCGCCCGCTCGAGGATCTCGCGGACGCGATCGCGGCGGAGGCGGACGCCCAGGGGCTGTTCCGGCGAGTGCAGCGTGTCGGAGGCGGCCTCCACGGCGAGCGGTTCGAGCTTCGCGGGAGCCTTCTCGACTGCCACGTGAGCGAGGGCTACCTGACCTACGGCCTCTCGGCGCTCTCCATCGTGCTCCATCTCGTCGGGGCGCCGGAGGGCACCGTGCGATGCGGGCTGCGCATCCGGCTCGAGCTCGTCGACCGCTCGGACGGCTCCGTCTCCTGGTCCGGCGAGCTCCGGGACACCGCGACGCGCGTCACGTGGATCCATGCGTCGCGCGAGGCCGACGTGGCCTGCCGCGCGTTCGCGGCGATCCTCCAGTCGCGGCTCCCCGCCGTCGTTGCCGAGCTCCGCCAGTCCCTCGCCCGCCGGGGGACCTGAGTCATCGCTCGTGCGCTCGCGCCCGCGGCGCGGCGTTGCGGGCGGGGGCGCCTCCGGTATCCAATGGGGTCCTCACGACCCGCGCACCGCGACGAGCGCGATGCCCCCCGGCGGAGTCGATCGAACGAGGAGGCTCTCCTCCTTCCTTCCCGTCCACCCGAAATCCGGCCGCCGATGCAGTCCAAGCCCGATCGCCCGTCCGAGCCCGCGCTCCTCCGCAACTGTCTGTCCGTAGGGGTGCGCGCTCTCCTCCTGGCCTCGGTCCTCCTCGGCGCGAGCAGCGTCGGCTGCGGGAGCGGCCGTGAGGACGCGATCCGCCGCGCCGAGCAGCTCTTCGCCGCCGAGAACTACGAGGCGGCGAGGACCGCCTTGATGGACGCGCCGTCGATCCCGCGCAAGTACGAGATCCTGAACGAGGTCGATCGGCGCATCGAGGCCGTGAGCATCCTGCGGGCCGACCTGAGCAATCTCGTGCGGAATGCGGAGAAGCTCGGGAAGGAGATGACGAAGGAGCGCCTGCAGGCGCTCTCGACGAGGGCTCCCGACGCGGCGACGCGCGCGGAGGTGCAGGAGGCGGTCTCGAATCTCGAGGCTCTCTTCTCCGCGCCCGATCCTTCGAAGAAGCCAGCCGTACCCGACGTTCCGCTGCCGCCGCGTGTGGAGGCGGAGCCGGTGAAGCGGATCCGAACGGTCGACGAGAAGCCGCCCGCCGACGGCGTGAAGAAGCAGTCCTCGCGGGAGTCTCTCGATCCCCGCGTGGCGGAGACGCTGCACCAGGTCGACGAGGACGCGCGGAACGGTCACTACCGCCGGGCCCTCGCGGTCCTCGCCATGCTCGCGTCGGAGAGCGGCGCCGAGGCACTCGATGCGATCGCGGCGACCGCGGAGGAGGTAAGGCGCGCCGCCGAGGCCGACCTCGCTCTCCTCGCGGAGAAGATCCGTCGCGCCGCCGCGAGCGAGGCGCGCGCGACGATCTGGAGCGAGTCGCCCGACGAGGATCTCGCGAAGTTCCTCGATCGGCTCGGTGAGTACCCCCAGAGCTACGCCTTGGAGCGGCTCCAGACGGAGCTGGCCTCCGTCGTCGAGGCACGGAAGCCGCACGTGGGCGCCGACGAGCTGGCCTCTCGGCTCTCGGCCGGCGGAGGAGCCGCCGCGTCGGTGCCGGCCTTCCTCCGGGAAGGCGCGCGCAGCATCGACTTCGAGGCTCGGCTCGCGAGCGCCGGATCCGCGTTCCGGGCCGGTGCCTTCGACCGCGCCCGCGACGAGTTCCTCGCGGCGGCCGGCACGGCGCCGAGCCCCGTGGCCAAGAGCTGGGCCGGTGGGCTCGCCGAGGACGCGTCCCGTCTCGCGTCCCTCCTGGAGCGGATCGGCGCCGCGCTCGCGCGGGATCCCGGCCCGTTCCGCGATTTCGACGCGGGAGGCGGCCGGCGCGGAGACCTCCTGGAAGTCTCGGGCCGGGGGCTCTCGCTCTCGACGGGCAGCGCGACGACGGAGGTGGTGCCCTGGCGCGACCTCTCGGCGGCGACGCTCCGGAGCATCCTGCAGCGATTCGGCACGCCGTCGGCGGAAGAGCGGCTCGGGCATTCCCTCCTCCTCTCCTTCGCCGGGGCGGACCGTGATGCGGAAGGGGCGCTGAAGCTCGCGATCGACGCCGATGCGGGGCTGGAGCCGGTCGTGCACGGCATCCTCGCGCGCCGACGGGGGATCGAGGTCCCGAGCTACGGATTCGTCTGGCACCAGAGCCAGTGGATGACCTTCCGCGAGCGCGAGACCCAGAAGCTCGCCGAGCGGATGCGCGACCTCCTCGCCAAGCTCGAGTCGGCGTCGTCGCCCAAGGACCGCGAGGCCGCGTCGCGGGATCTGCAGAAGCTCGGCAACGACGCGACGGAGGCGCTCGTCCTCGCGCTCCGCGAGAAGAGGTCGGAGTCGATCGAGAAGCTCCGCAAGGGCGGACTCCCGCGGAAGCTCGCGCCCCTCCTGGAGGAGCGAGCGCGTCTCGACGAGGCGCGGCGCCATGCGCTCGAGCTGATCTTCGACGAGAAGACCTACTTCTATCCCTACAAGCCGCCCGAGTGTCCTCCCGAGAAGGCGAAGCTCTACTGGCCCGTGCAGTCCGACGTCGACGGGCGCGTTGCCGCCGTGCACCGGATCTGGGGATCCGATCTGCGCGTCGGGCTCGGGGGCGCGGAGCGGACGCTGCGGATCCTGCAGGAGGTCGACGATCGGCTCCACGAGCTGCAAGCGCTCGGGCTCGAGTCCGACGCGACGATCGATCTCCTCCTCGGCCTCGATGCAGGTGCCGCGGAGGTCTCGATCCGAGATCTGGCCGTGACGCGCGACGAGCGCCGGAAGCGGATCGAGTACGACCGGAGCGTCGCGCTCGTGAACGCCACCGTCGCCACGTCCCTCACGAACGAGGAGCGGCAGCAGCTCGCCGTCACGAACGCCTATCGCCAGATGTTCGGACGGCGCGCCCTCGCCGTGAACGAGAAGCTCGTGCAGTCCGCGCGCAAGCATTCGCGCTGGATGTCCGACAGCGGCGTCTTCTCCCACTTCTCGACGCTGCCGAACCTGAGGTCTCCCTTCGACCGGATGCGCGCCGAGGGATACGAGCGCGGCGTGAGCGAGAACATCGCCATGGCTGCCGGTCCGGAGGGCGCCCACGCCGGGTGGATCCGATCGTCCGGCCACCATCGCAACATCCTCATGGCGAGCCACACGGAGCTCGGCGTCGGAGCGAGCGGCTGGAACTGGACGCAGAATTTCGGAACGGGAGCCGAATACCGGAAGAACGCCACGTGGCCCGAGTGAGTGCGCGCCGCCTGCCCGAGCCCCAGCGGGGCCGGTCGCGGGATCTCGCGCGACGCCGCGAGCTCGCCGCCGCCACGGCCTGGGCCGCGCGCTCGAACGCGCAGCGCGTGCCCGGTGCGCGCTTCGAGGTCCGGCGAGGTGCCGACCCGCCGGATGCCGAGGCGATCGACGGGCGCGGAGAGCGCGTCTCGATCGAGGTGACGGAGCTCCATCGCGTCCCGCCCCCGGAGGTCGACGCGCGGATCGAAGGGATCGTCGTCTGGTCCGAGGAGGAGCTGCTCGCGGCGGCTCGCGCCGCCGTCGCGAGGAAGAGCGCGCGATGCGCGACGCTCCCCGCCGGCCTCCGGAGACGGTTCGACCGGCGCGTGCTCCTGATGCTGCTCGACGAGCGGCAGCGCGTCGACGGCGCCCTCCCGGCCGTCCTCGATCGCGGCTGCTTCGACGAGGTGTGCCTCCTGCAGGAGCGCGAAGGACGTCTGCGATTCGCCGGGGAACGCTGACCCCAGGGACCGAACGGACGAATCAGGGCGCCGTCACGCGCTTGCGACGGCTCCGCTCCTCCACCTTCTCGGGCGTCGTCGCCCATCGATCGTGCACCCAGACCCAGTGGTCGGGGAATTCACGGATCCGGCTCTCGAAGCGCTGCGCCCACTCGCCCGTGAGACGGCGGACCTCCTCGCCGCGGGGCGCGTCGGGATCGCCGACGAAGGGAGGATCGAAGACGAGCCGATAGCGGTCGCCCTCCGCGATCATGAAGGCCGTGAGCAAGGGTGCGCCGCTCAGGAGCGCGAGGAGCGCCGGGCCCGTCGCCGTGAAGGCGGGCTTGCCGAAGAACGGCACGAACTCGCCAGCGATGCGCTTCGTGTCGAGGTCCGGCAGGATCCCGACGATCCCGCCCTTCTGGAGGACGCGCAGGATCGCGCGCGTGGACGATCGCGAATCGAGGGTCTCGACGCCGGCGCGTGCGCGCATCGCCACGAGCTCGCCGGCGAGCCCCGGATTCGACGGCCGGCGTCCCACGACGGCGCCGTGGAAGCCGCGTGCGGCGAGCGCCGCGGGGAAGAGCTCCCAGTTCCCGAAGTGGGGAGTGAGGACGATCACGCCGCGCCCCCGGGCGAGGCCGTCCTTGAGGTTCTGCACGCTGTCGTCGGTGAAGACGAGGCGCTCCGCGGCGGCTCCGCCCTCGTGGAAGTAGTCGACGAGCTCCGCGACCATGCGCCCGAAGAGGCGTGCGTTCCTCCGCCGGAGATCGCGCCGCGCGTCGCGTCCGAGCGTCTCGCCGAAGGCGATCCGCAGGTTCCGGCGCGCCCTGCCTTGGAGGACCGTCGCTCCCGCGATGCGGGCGATGCATCCGAAGATCCACGACCGCGCCCGGAACGGAACGAGCCGCGCACCGCGCGCGACGCCGCGCAGAGCGAGGAGCTGCAGGCGATGACGGGTTCTGCGGAGAGGTCTCACGGAGGTTCTCGGGCCCGGGAGCATGCAGTGCGCCCCGCCCCGAGCCCAACGACCAGCCGGGCGATTGGACCCTCCGGGCCCCGGACCCGGTCTCTACCATTCGGTGGTGCGCCTGCAGATGCACGTCCTCCGGGAGCTCCTCGCGAGCGTCCTCTTCGCCGCGACGGCCATCTACTTCGTCGTGTCCTTCGGCGTCGTGATCCAGACGCTGATGACGCAGCAGCTCTCGCTCGCGTCCGTCCTGACGCTCACGCCCTTCCTCCTCCTCGCCCTGTCGGAGCTCCTCACACCGCTCGCGTTCCTCGTGGGGGTTCTCTTCACCTACGGCAGGCTCGCCGCGGACAACGAGTACCTGGCGTCGCAGGCCTGCGGGGTGCATCCGATCCGCATGCTCCTGCCCGTCGTGGCCGTGGGGCTGGCCATCGCCGCGGGACAAGTATGGGTGCTCGGAACGGCGATCCCCGCCATCTCCCTCAGGAAGGACGGCTGGGCGCGCGACTTCACGATCGAGGCGATCCGCACCATCCCGCCGAGCGTCACCCAGTTCACGGCGCCGAAGATCGGCTTCTACATGAGCTGGGCGCGGCGCGAAGGGCTCGTGTTCGAGGACGTGCAGATCGACTACCGGGAGCACGTCGGCCGCGCGGAGAGAGTGCGCGTCGTGTCCGGCAGCGACGCGATGCGTCTCGAGTTCACGGGATTCCAGATGCTCGACGAGAAGGGAAGCATGCGCGCCGGACGGCTGACGCTCGAGTTCCGGTACTCCGAATTCGGCGAGACGCCCCGCTTCCGCGACAAGGAGGAGTTCCAGTCGTCCGACGAGCTCGTGGCGCTGGCGCTCCGCGCAGGAGCGAGGAGAGCCGAGGCGCAGGCCGATCCGGCGAGCCCCCTCGTCGCGCGCGCCGAGCGCGACGGGCGCCTCGAGCGGAAGGCGACCTACATCGTCCACCGTCGCGCGGCATGGGCCGTCACGGCGCTCCTCTTCGGGCTCGTGGGGGCTCCCATCGCGATCTGGCTCCGGCGAGGGACCCGACTCGCGGCTCTCGTCTTCGGTCTGGGAATCTGTTTCGTGCTCTTCTTCCCGCTCTCGAAGCTCGGCGACGCGCTCGACATGAACCGCATCGGCCCTCCCTGGGCCGACGCCTGGCTCGCGACGGCGGTGCTCGCGGCGGTCGCTTCCGCCTTCGTGTTCCGGCTGGTCCGGCGATGATCCGCAAGCTCGACCTCTACGTCCTCCGCGTGTTCGTCGTCTCCCTGGCGGTGGCGTTCCTCTTCGCGGCGGGCGTCATCGTGCTGACGCAGCAACTCCAGTACGGCGACGATCTGATCTCCGCGCCGGCGAAGCTCCGGGCCGCGGGCGCTCCGGAGCTCGCCGACCGAGTCTTCCCTCTCGCGCTGCGGTACTACGCCTGTCAGATCACCATCTATTGCCTGCAGTTCGCGCCGTTCCTAGCGTTCTTCGCGGCGCTCTTCACGGCGGCGCGGCTCCATCGCGCGAACGAGACCGTCGCGATGCTGGCGAGCGGCGTGAGCCTCCATCGCGGCTTCGCCATGGTGTTCGTCGCGGCGGGCGCGCTGGCGGCCTTCCAGGCGGCCTTCCGCGAGATCGCGCTGCCCCACGCCGCGCGGGAGGCCTTCGTCATCCGCCGGCAGATCTTCGATTTCCAGCCGGTGCCCGAGATGAGCCGCCTCTCCTTCGTCGACGGAAGCGGGAGCCGCGTCCGGTTCGACACGTACCGGCCGACGGAGGCGGCGGGCGAGGGGCTCGACGTCTACTCGAGCACCGGCGGCGTCATCCGGAGCCTGAAGGCCGAGACGGCGCGCTGGGAGACAGGTGTCGGGTCCGCGGGGAGCTGGAGCCTCACGGGAGTGAAGTCCGTCGTGCGCTCGCGATCGGGCGAGGTCGTCGAGGCGCCCGCGGGCGCCGAGGGCGCGCAGCTCGCGCTCGACTTCGATCCCGGCGACTGCGAGGTGGCCGCCCGCCACGCGACGGATCCCCAGTACCTCTCCATCGGCGAGCTCGACCGTCTCGCGCGGCGCATGCCGGCGAACACGCGCCTGCAGGTCCTCCTGCATGCCGCGATCACCGCGGCCCTCGCGAACCTGATCCTCCCGCTGCTCGGGCTCCCGTGCGTGCTCCGGCTCGATCGCCGCTCGACGATCGAGGGAGCCGCCTTCGCCTTCGCGCTCTGCGTCGTCTACTTCGCCGCGACGCTCTTCTTCATCGAGCTCGGAGTCGAGGAGCGCGTGGGGCCCGTGGTCGCCGCCTGGCTACCGGTCGTCCTCTTCGGGAGCCTCGGGATCGCCGTCTTCGAGTCGATGCCCACGTGAGCCGCTGCCCGCGGCGGGACGGCGGGCGGCGATCTCGAGATGCGCGGCGCGGCCGAGGAAGGCCGGCTCGCGCCGGCACTCGATCTCGATCGCGAGGCACCGGCGGAACGTCGCCGGGTCCTCCAGGAGCTTCGGATGACGGCGGAGGTCGAGGGCGAGCTTGCCGGCCACGTCGAGCACCTCGAAACCCGCCGACTCGAATCCACGGCGCAGCTCTCCCGGCAGGAATGCGTGGATCGGGAATCGCTCCCCTCGATCGCGCGCCAGCCATTCCGTCGCGCCCGTGCGGTGGAGCTTCTGGAGACCCGCGAGGTCTCCACGCTCGAGGTAGTGCTCGTAGGCGGCGCAGCGGTTGTCGACGGATGCCAGCACGACACCCCCGGGCGCGAGGATGCGGTGCATCTCGCGGATCGCGCGCTTCGGCCGGGAGGTGAAGGAGAGCGGATCGCCCTGGGCGATGGCGAGGGCGAAGGTCTCGCTCGGCAGCGCGCGCAGGTCGGCCACGTCCGCGCAGAGGAACTCCGCCTCGCGTCCCGGCTGCTCCCGCGCGAGCCGGTCGCGCGCGCGCGCGAGCATCCCCTGGGAGAGGTCGACGAAGGTCACTCGGTATCCGGACCGGAGGCATCGCAGACCCCACTCTCCCGTCCCGCATCCCAGATCGACGATCGCCGCGCCCGCTTCCCGTGGAAGGAGC
The DNA here is from genome assembly GCA_964545855.1 of uncultured Planctomycetales bacterium. GTDB lineage: Bacteria > Planctomycetota > UBA1135 > UBA1135 > JACQFD01 > CAZJHD01. The sequence continues at coordinate 103,960 of CAZJHD010000009.1, read as the reverse complement.
CTCTTCAGCCGCACCCACGTGATCTCGCGGTAGAACCGCCAGTAGGGGCTCCGGTCGTAGAGGTCGTCGTAGAGCGGAGCGACGCGGTCGTGGTAGCGCTCGTTGCGGCCCTTCACGGAATCGGCGGTGGGATGCCGCGAGGAGTCTCGCCGCCCGTGCGTCGGATTCCCAGGAGTCTCGTCGGTTCCCTCGGCGTGGACGCGAGCGAGAGCGCTCGGAGGTCGTGAAGAAATCGGCGCCGGGCTTCGGCCGGCTGCGGCTTCGTTGCTCCTCCTCCGCAACTCTCCCTGAGTTGCGTCGTCGTCGCGCCTCGCCTCGCTCGCTCTCGCTCGGCCTCGGGCCAGCGGCGGCGATTTCCTCACAACCTCTCGGATCTCGACTCCCTTGCCGCGGCGCTCCGGGCAACGAATCCCGGGGAAGGAGTCCTGGACCTGCGCCGTCGCAGACGCTCGAATTCCAGGATCCATGACCGAGATCTCGCACGCCGTCCAAGCTTCCAGGCCCTCCTTCCTCCTCCAGGCGCGCGTCCTCGTCCTCGGCATGGCGGTCGTCGCCGTCCTCGGAGGGATCGGATGCGCCGGAGTCTCCTCCGAGCGGAATGGCGACGCGCTGATGCGGGAGGCTCGCTTCCCCCAGGCGCTCGCGGCCTATCGCCGCGCGGAGGCCGAAGGTCGATCGAACCCCGAGCTGCAGCGCAAGCTGCGCGACGCCTACGTGGCGACGAGGATCCAAGAGGGGCAGCAGCTGCTCTTCCGCCAGGAGCTCGTGAAGGCCAACGAACTGTTCCAGGAGTGCGTCGCCGTCGCGCCGGACAGCGCGACGGCGAAGGCTTGGCTCAAGAAATCCGAGCGCGACCTCTCGCGATCCCTGACGGAGCTGGGCAAGGACAAGCTGAGCGTCCGGGAGTATCAGGAGGCGATCGAGCTCTTCGAGAGCGCGCGCCGGTACGACTCGGGCAACGAGGACGCGAAGGCCGCCCTCGACCGCGCCCGCGAGATCCTCGAGTGGCGCGCGCGGAAGGGCGACGAACTCTGGCGCACGGGTCTCCGAGCGGGCAGCCAGGGCCAGCATGGAGTCGCCGAGACGCGCGCGGAGAACTCGCTCGAGTTCACCGGCAAGAACGAGACGGTGATCGAGTACGTCGACGAGATGCGCTCGCGCCGCGGTGAGGAGGCCTACCGGCTCGCGCACTCGATGGAGGAGGAGGGCCAGTGGCACGGTGCGCTCCGCGCCTACTCGGAAGCGAAGACCCTCGGCTCGACGGCTCCAGGACTGGACGAGGCGATCGCCCGCATGGAGCGCGAGGCCAAGGCCGATTCGAACGTGCGCGCGGGCCAGCTCGCCCTCCTGAAGGAGGATTTCGACGAGGCCATCGCGAACTTCCAGTCGGCCCGCGAGCTGACGGAGGATCCCGACAATCTCGTGGCGATCGACGCACGCCTCGCCGAGGTCGGCGAGAGCCGGAACGACTACGCCTACCGCAAGGCCGGGGACCTGGTTCTGGAGGGCCGCATGGACGATGCGCTGGCGGCCTTCCGGGCCCTGGACGCCAGCTCGCCTGCATACGCCGATACCCGTGAGCGCATCGATCGGCTCGAGACGAAGGTGATCGTGCCGTCCCGGGCGGCCTTCGCGGAAGCGGAGGAGCGGATGGCAGCGAACGATCTCGAGGGCGCGCGGTCGCGTCTGAAGGACGTCGTGCTCCTCTACCCGTTCTATCCCGGAGCGCGGGAGCTGCTGCGGAAGATCGAGGCCAAGCTCTCGGAGGCAACTCCGAGGTAGAAGCCCAGGCCCGCGGGACGCCTCGCGACGAAGGGTCAGCCCGTCGCGGCGTCCGGCTGCTTTCGACGGCCCGCGAGAACCAGGGGAAGGCCGGCGAGAGCGCAGCCCAGCGACAGGAGGACGTACCAGGGCCAGGGATCCGGCTGCGCCCGCATCACGAGCGCTCGGTAGGCGAAGACGAGCCACGCCGATCCGGCGACCACGAGGAGGCCGCGTCCCAGCACGAAGGCGATCGGCGCGGCGTCCGGGTCTTGCAGCGTCCCGCCCTCGGCCTCGATCGCGGACTCGGCGCGCTCCAGAGCGTCCCCGGTGCGGTCCATGAGCTTCGAGTTCTCCTGGATGGACCGGATCTCGAAGGGCACGGCGACGAGCGTCAACGCCACGGCGACACCCATGGCCGTCGCATGGGTCGCGGGCTCCGCCGAGCCCGAGAGGACGGCGCCGAGGACGACGGCGAGCGCGCTGAAGGTCGCGAAGGGGAAGGTCTTCCCCTTGAGGCGGCGGGTTCGCCGCGCCAGCTCCGGGTCGAGGCCCCGCTGCTCGACGGCGACCTTCACGGCCTTCCCCGTCCCCAGGAAGTAGACGAAGACGGCGCACTGGACCACGAGCAGCAGCACGGAGGCCGACAGCCCGAGCAGCCGGTGTCGATCGACGGCGGCGGCGCGCGCGGCGTCCGACGCGTCGGAGATCCCGGCGCCGCCGACGAAGGCTGCGGCGGTCGTGGCGAGAGCCGCGACGCAGAGGCCGAGGTAGACGGGGATCATCTTCATGGCGGGACCGGAAGGCCGTGCGCTCGACGTGCCGAGTGGCGCAGGGCGGAATATGCTATGCGCAGCGGCGGACGGCTCCTCGGTCGCTCCTCCGCCCCACCTCCGGAATGCTCCAGTACAGCGATCGCCGAGAGCCCGCCGACCGGGCCTTCGCCCAGGCCTTCCGCCTGCAGGCGGAGGGACGCATTCCCGAGGCCATCGCCGCCTACCGGCGGTCGATCGCGCTCTACCCGACGGCGGAAGCGCACACGTTCCTCGGCTGGACGATCTCCTTCCAGGGAGATCTCGACGAGTCGATCGTCTGCTGCAAGCGCGCCATCGAGATCGATCCCGACTTCGGGAATCCCTACAACGACATCGGCGCCTACTGCATCCAGCAGGGGAAGCTCGAGGCGGCGATTCCCTGGCTCCAGCGCGCGAAGGCGTCGAAGCGCTACGACTGTCACCACTATCCCTTCTACAACCTCGGCCGGATCTTCGAGCAGATGGCGCGATTCGAGGAGGCACTCGTCGAATACCGAGGCGCCATCGAGAAGGCGAGGGAGCGCGGGGTCGAGTACCCCCACGCGCAGCAGGCCTTGCAGCGCGTCGAGGCGATCCTCCGAGCGCGTCGCAAGCGCGAACGCGAGGCCGGACGCGACTGAGTTCGCAGCGGTGCCGGAGTCGGCGCGGGACTCGGTCTCCGAGCGCGCCGTGCGCGAGGGCACGTGCGCCGCTCGGACGACCTCGCCACGGGCCGTCAGGCCAGGACGAGCGCCTGGAAACCCCAGGTGGCGAGCGCCAGCAGCGCGATGCCGAGCACGAACTTGGCGGTGCGTCGCGCCGTCTCGCGCAGGATGACGGGGACGCTCTCCTCGCGGTAGCAGCTCAGCACGAGCGACACGACGGTGCAGAGGTAGACGAAGGCCACCGCGTGGACGAGGAAGCTCCGCTCCATGTCTGCCTCAGCTCGGCGAGCGGGTGGAGGTCCCGGGTGCGACCGCGCCGGCGTCGCTGGACGGGGGCGTCGGGAGGAGGTCTCGCTCCGCCGACGCGTAGGCGTCGAGCATCAGGAGCACGTTCAGCAGACCCGCCACCGTGACGCAGAGGAGCCCGAGCTCCGCGAGAGGTAGCTCCTGCTGGACGCGACGATCCGCCACGAGGACCGTCGCGACGGCCGCCGGAAGTCCGAGGAAGATCTCTCCGCTCCAGAAGTAGACGTCGCGCATGCGCTGGACGACGGTGCCGTGGGCGAGCGCGATCCCGAGGAGGAACGTCGCGACGAGTGCCGTCCCCGCGAGCGCTCCCTTTCCACGGCGCCCGAGCCACCAATGGCCCAGGCCGGGAATCGCCCAGGCGAGGAGCGCCGCCACCCCCGGAGATCGGAACGTGGCGTGGGCCGGAACGACGCCGCGGCAGAGCCAGTTGGCCTCTGCAGCCGCGCACACGTGCATCACGGCCGCTGCCGAGGTCAGGGCGAACCCGAGCGGCGCCGTCGCAGGAAGGACCATGTCGGGGTGGACGCTCCCCGGCTTCGCGAGCCACGCCTGCGCCACGAGCGTCTCGAGCAGGTTCACGAGCTCGGGGAGGACGAAGGGGATCCCGAAGCGCAGACCGGCCAGCGAGACCTCCGTGCGCGACTGCGCAAGGAGGACGGGTCCCGCGAGCGCCCAGCCGATCGCCGTCAGGGCCGTGGCGGCGGCGAACCAGACGAGCGCGCGCGTGGGGCGCCCCGCGTACCACTGACCCGCCCCGGGCACGAGGAGGCCGAGGAGAGCGGCGAGGGTCGGGGATCGGTCCGGAGTCACGGACCGGGAATCAGACTCGATCGTCCGCGCATTTCCAATGCGCTCGCGCGCGAGATCGACCGGCGGGGGCTTGCACCGCCCGGTGCTCGCTCCGCATCCTCGCTCGCCGATGCCGACCATCCGCGAGACCCGGCTGCGCGTTCGCTACGACGAGACGGATCAGGGACGCGTCGTGTACCACTCGAAGTACCTGCACTACTTCGAGGTCGGGCGCACCGAGTTCCTGCGGGCCGAGGGCGTGCGGTACCGCGACCTCGAGGACGCGGGCGACTTCCTCGTCGTCACCGAGGCGTTGCTCCGCTATCGGGGGAGCGCGCGCTACGACGACGAGCTCGTCGTGCGCACGTGGGTGCAGGACGTCGGGCCCGCGCGCGTGCGATTCGCCTACGAGGTGCTTCGCGAGCCCGAGCGCACGCTGATCTGCCACGGCGAGACGGAACTCGCCTGCGTGGGCCCCGACTTCCGGCCGAAGAGGATGCGGGCCGAGGTGCGCGAGCGTCTCCTGCGCTGTCTCTCCGGATCCGCGCCCGGGGGCTCCGTCGTCGATCGCTGACGGCCGACTCCGAGGGGAGGCGTCGGCGGATCGTCCTGGAACGGTTCGATTCGGAGCGCCGATGGGTGACAATCGTCGGGAGCCGCGGAACGGCGCTCTCTCGATCGACGGCCCGTCGCGTCGATCTGCAACATCGTCCCTCCGGTTCCGTAGGTGCGGCCATGTCGAACGGATTCCTCGGTAGCTCGATCCTCCTCGCACTCGTCCTCGTGCCGACGGCGCAGCGCCCCGACGATCCTCCCGGCGCGCGCCCGACGGAGAGCCGCCCCGCCGAGAGCCGGCCGGCCGAGGGGAGGTCCGGCGAGGGGCGGGTGCCCACCGATCGTGGCGTCGCATCCGAAGGAGATCCGCCGGCGGCCGAGGTGCTCTACTCGGGTCCGCAGAAGGGAGAGAAGACGCCGAGCTTCAAGGTTCTCGACGTCACGGGGAATCGGAAGGAGCGAGAGTTCGATCCCGTCGCCGAGGCGGGCGACGCGACGGCCCTCTACTTCTTCTTCCCCGTGGAAGTGACCCGCGCCGTCGGCCGCGCGATGGGTGTGCTCGGTCCGCTCGTGAGCCAGGCGACGCCCCTCGGTCTGCGCACCTACTACGTCGGACTCGGGGTCGACCGCCTGCAGGGCGACCAGAGGCTGCGCGACGTGTGGACGTCCCTGAAGCCGCCCGTGCCCGCGCTGCTCTCCGCCGACGGGATCGAAGGACCCGGCAACTGGGGGTTGAATCGGAAGTCGGCGGTGACGCTCGTCCTCGCGAAGGAGGGCAAGGTGGTCTTCAACTACACGGCCCTCAGCCCCGCCGACTCGGACTACGAGAGCATTCGCGCCGCGATGTCGAAGCTCGTCGGCAAGGAGCTCGTCGCGCCGAGGCCCCAGGGTCGCGGCGGCATGGAGCGCGGCGGAAGGGGCGAGGAGGCCCGTCCTCCGGGTCGCGAGGGAGCGGGCGCCGGAGCACGGGGCGACGCGCCTCCTGCGGCGCGTCCTTCGCCGAAGCCCGTGGACCGGCCGGCGACGCGGCCCTCGGGCGTCAGGCCTCCGGCGGACGGATCGAAGCCCGTGGATCGGCGCGGCGGCTGAGGGCGGTCGGAGCCCGCCCGGCTCGTCGCGGAGATTCCATGGCTCAGACTCCGAGAGGCATCCTCCTCGCGATCGCTCTGCTCGCGCCGGCGCTCGCCGTCTCGGGAGCGAGCGATGGACGGGACCCCGATCCGGCTCCGACGGTGCCCGACTTCGAGCTCGAGATCGTTCCGCTCCTCACGAAGGCTGGATGCAATTCCGGGCAGTGTCACGGCGCGGCCGGCGGTCAGGCGGGTTTCGCGCTCTCGCTCCGCGGCTACGACGCGAGCGCCGACTACGACGCGATCGTTCGCGACCGGGGAGGACGCCGCATCGACTGGGTCGAGGCCGACCGCAGCCTGCTCCTGCGGAAGCCGTCGCTCCGCATGAAGCACCGCGGCGGCCGGAAGCTGCCCGTGGACGGCCCGGGGTACGACGTCGTCCGGCGCTGGGTCGACGCGGGCGCGCCTCGGACGACGGCTCCCGGAGGCGATCCCGCGGCGCGAGCCGTGCTCGGTCTCGTCGTGGATCCGCCTCGGACCCTAGGGCGACTGGAGGATCGTGTGCCGCTCCGCGTGCACGCGCGCCTCGCCTCCGGCGAGCGCGTCGACGTGACGGGGAGCGTCCTCTACTCGTCCAACGACGAGTCCGTCGCCCGAGTCGACGAGGGCGGCGTCGTGACGCTGGTCGGGCCGGGTGAGACCGCGATCCTCGTCCGCTTCCCGAGCGCCGTCGCCTCGGCGCGCGTCGGCGTTCCCTTCGGGCCGGCGCGGCCGCCGCGGCAGCCGCCACCGGCGAGTCGCCTCGACGCGATCGTCGAGGCGAAGCTCGCGGAGATGGGGATCCCCGTCTCTCCGGCGTGCGACGACGCGTCCTTCGTGCGTCGCGCGTGGCTCGACCTGGCGGGGCGCCTGCCGGATCTCGACGCGGCGCGTGCCTGGAGCGAGCCCGGGAGCGCGCGCGACCGTGGCCGTCTCGTCCTGGAGATCCTCGGCACGGAAGCCGCGGCGGCGCACTGGACGCGGTGGCTCGCGGACCTGTGCCGCGTGCGGGCGGAGTCCATGGGCGAGAACGGGGCGCGCCGGCTGCAGGCGTTCCTCCGCGATGCGATCGAGCAACGGCGTCCCCTCGACGAAGTCGTCCGCGAGCTGCTGACGGCGCAGGGCCGGCCGGGCGCCGACGGCGCCGCGGCCTACTTCCTCGCGACTCCCGGTCCGCTCCAGCAGATGGAGATGGTGACCCAGACGTTCCAGGGCATGCAGCTCCAGTGCGCGCAGTGCCACCAGCATCCCTTCGACCGATGGAGCCGGGACGACTACTTCGGCGCCGCCTCGTTCTTCGCCCGCGTCCGGCGCGACGGGGGGCGCATCGTGCTCGCCGATTTCGGCGAGTTCACCGACCCGCGCACGGGAGGTGACGCGACGGCGCGCATCCCGGGAAGCGATCCCGTCGAGTTCGAGGAAGGCGTCGACCGGCGGGACGTCTTCGCGCGTTGGCTCCTCGATCCGGACCGGCTCCAGTTCGACCGCGCCATCGTCAATCGCCTGTGGAAGGCGCTGTTCGGGAGGGCGATCGTCGAGCCGGTCGACGACCTGCGCGACGGCAATCCGCCGAGCAACCCCGAGCTCCTCGAGTGGCTCGCGGTCCGGTTCCGCGACGGGGGCCGCGATCTGTTCGCGCTCCTGCGGGAGATCGCGAGCAGCGAGGCCTACGGACGCTCCGTCGAGCCCGTCGCCGGCAACGAGCGCGACGAGAAGTACGGATCGCGGGCGCTCGTGCGGCCCGTCGCCGCGCCCGTGCTCGCCGATGCGCTCGCCGACGTCCTCGGTGCGAGGATCCCTTTCCCCGACGAGCCCGCGGTGCGGCGCGCCTCGGAGATCGCCGACGACGACGCGGGGTCCTTCACGCTGCGCGCCCTGGGCCGATGCCCGCGCGATGGCTCGCAGGATCCGGCGACCGTTCCCGCGCCGAGCGTGCCGTCGGCGCTCCACTTCGTCCACGGCCCCATCGCCGGCGAGTGGCTCTCCGCCGGCGAGGGCCGGGTGGCCCGGATCGCGGCGCGCGGTGTCTCCGACGATGCGGCCGTGGAGGAGCTGTTCCTCGCGGCGCTCGCGCGGCGGCCGACGTCCGACGAGAGGAAGCGCGCCGTGGAGTCGCTGCAGGGGCCCGATCGGCGCGCGCGCCTCGAGGACCTGCTCTGGGCCCTGATCGCCACGACCGAGTTCGCGATGAACCACTGAGGATGCACCGATGACGCCCGACCCGTTCCTCCTCGGCCGCCGCGAGATCCTCCGCTTGGGAGCGATCGGAGCGGGAGGACTGTCGCTCGCGCGCTTCCTCGAACTCCGCGAGCTCGCGCCACTCCGGATCGGACCGGACGCGCGACTCGCGAAGGAGCGCTCGATGATCCTCGTCTGGCTCGACGGGGGAGCGAGCCACGTCGACACCTTCGACGCCAAGCCGCGCGCTCCGATCGAGATTCGCGGCGACTGGCGGAGCGTCGAGGCGCCGATCCGGGGCGTGCACTTCGGGGAGGGGCTCGAGCGTCTCGCCGCCGCCCTGCCGCACTTCGCCTTGATCCGCTCGCTCACCTCCGAGGCGGGCGAGCACGGCATCGCGCGGCACCTGATGCTCACGGGCTACCCGGTCTCGCCGTCGATGGTCCACCCGAGCCACGGCTCCGTCGTCTCGAGCCGCATCGCCGATCCCGCGTTCCCGCCCTACCTCACGCTCGCGCCCGTGAACGAGGCGAGGCTGGAGATGGGGCCCGGATTCCTGCCTCCGGAGTTCGCGCCCTTCGCCGTCGACGGGAATCCGGCGCGGCCGGAGTTCGTGGTGCGCGATCTCCACCCGCCGCGTGGGGTCACCCCGGAGCGCGTCTCTCGCCGCCGTTCGCTGCAGGAGTCCTTCGACCGGTTCCGTCGCTCCTTCGAGCACGCCCCGGACGTCCGCGCGCGGACGTCCGCCTTCGAGCGCGCCTATCGCCTCGTCGGCTCCCGCGCGTCGCGCGAGGCCTTCGACCTCTCGAAGGAGTCCGACGCGACCCGTTCGAGCTACGGCGGGCATCCCCTCGGGCAGTGCTGCTTGATGGCGAGACGGCTCGTCGAGGCGGGCGCCCGATTCGTCTCGATCGTCGACGACGGCTGGGACACTCACGCGCGGAACTTCGACGCCCTGCGCCTGCACCGGCTCCCGAAGCTCGACCAATCGATCCCGGTGCTCCTCCAGGACCTCGCCCAGCGCGGTCTGGCGGACGACGTGGTCGTGCTCGTGATGGGGGACTTCGGGCGCACGCCGAAGGTGAACGCCATGGATGGCCGCGACCACTGGCCCCGGGCGGCCTCGGCGATCCTCGCGGGAGGTGGCGTGCGCGGCGGAACCGTCGTCGGCGCGACCGACGATCGCGGGGAGCAAGTCGTGGAGAGGCCGGTCACGCCGGCCGATCTGTCGGCCACCATCTACACGCTCCTCGGCGTGGATCCCGCCGCCGAGATCGTCACGCGCGATCAGCGTCCGATCCGCCTCGTCCGCGAAGGAGAGCCGGTGCATGAGCTCCTCGCCTGAGGCCGTGCGGGGAGCGCGTCTCGCCGCAGCCCTGCTGGCGGCGTCCGCGGCGCTCCTGGCTCCCGCCGTCGCACGCGACCTGTCGTCCGCGCCCGTCCCGTGCGTCGTCGTGCGCGCCGACGGCACGTGCGTCCTGGCGCAGGGGGAGTCGGTGGTGGAGGTCGGCCGCGATGGGAGCGAGGTGCGACGGCGCTCCGTCCCGCGGCTCGAGCGCGTCGAATCGCTCGCAGCCTCTCCCGATGGGAAGCGTCTCGCGGTCGGAGGCGGGATCGCCGGCCGGACCGGCGAGGTGGCGCTCCTCGACGCACTCTCCCTCGAGCCGCTCCACGCGACGGAGGATCCGCTCTTCGGGGATCTCGTGACGGCGCTCGCCTGGTCGCCCGACGGCGAGATCCTCGCGGCCGGCGCCGGCGACCGGCGTGCGATCCTCCTCGGCGGCAACGACCTCGCGACGCGGGCCGAGCTCCTCGGCCATACGGGGCCGGTCGTGGCCGTCGACGTCTCCGGCGAGCTCGTCGCGACGGGTTCGCTGGACCGGACCGTTCGGATCTGGAGCCGCAAGACGGGCGCGGAGGAACGCCAGCTCACCCAGCACGCCGACGCGGTGACGGCCGTGCGATTCCTCGAAGGGGGATCGCGGCTCGCGTCGGCGTCCCTGGACCGGACCGTGCGTCTCTGGGATCCGCGGATCGGGCGTCTGGTGCGCACCGTTCGCGAGCACGCAGGGAAGGTCCTCGCGCTCGTGCCGGCGGGAGGTCTCCATGTCTGGAGCGGCGCGACGGACGGGATCGTGCGCCGGGTGGATCTCGAGGAAGGTCGCGTCGCGAGCGAGCGCTTCGGCGCCGAGGGTCGCTGGGTCCTCGCACTCGCGCGTTCTCCGGAGGGCGGGCTCGTCCTCGGCCTCGATCGTGGTTCGATCCGGATCGCCGTGGCCGAGGGACCGCCACGGCGCTGAGGCAGCCCATCGGTACGCGAGGTTCGAGGGGCGAATTCTTCCGTCGAGTTGATATCGCACCGAATCCATGCGATATTGTTCGCCCATGTTGCGCCTCACCCGCCGCTCCGAGTACGGAATCATCGCGATCGCCCATCTGGCGACGCGTGCGGGGCAAGCGGTCTCGGCACGGGAGATCGCCGAGAAGTTCGGGATCCCCAAGAGGCTGCTCGCGGAGGTCATGAAGGATCTCACGCACCGCGGTCTCGTGCGCTCGACGCGCGGCGCGAGCGGCGGCTATCGGCTGGCGCTCGACCCCGAGCGCACCTCCGTCCGTCGCGTCCTCCAGGCGCTCGAAGGTCCCTTCGAGATGGTCCAGTGCACGGGCGACAGCGCGCTGGAGAACCTCTGCGAGCTGCTCTCCTGCTGTCCGATCCGAGGGCCGCTGCAGAAGATCCACGATCGCATCACGGGCGTGCTCGATGAAGTCTCGATCGCGGATCTCGTGCGGCCGGCCGACTCGCCGCGCGCGGAGGCGCGACGGCACGCTTCGAGCGAGCTCCGTGCGCCACTCGACGCCTCGGTGAGCACGACGGCGCCGCGCTGACGGCGCAGACCCGTCGACCCGGCTCCCGCGGCTCCCCGCTCCTCATCGACACGAACCGAACGATTCCCCGTCCCGAACCCCCAGCGCAACGAAGACCTCGAACGACCCCATGCTGAAGCTCCCCATCTACCTCGACAACCACGCGACGACTCCGGTCGATCCGCGGGTGCTCGAAGCGATGCTCCCGTTCTTCCGCGAGAAGTTCGGGAATGCGGCGAGCCGGAACCATCCTTTCGGCTGGGCCGCGGAGGAGGCCGTGACGATCGCGCGCGAGCAGGTGGCGCGCATGCTGAACGCCGATCCGAAGGAGATCGTCTTCACCAGCGGGTCGACGGAGTCGAACAACATCGCCATCAAGGGCGTCGCCGAGACCTACGCCGAGAAGGGGAAGCACATCATCACGGCGATGACCGAGCACAAGGCGGTGCTCGACCCGTGCAAGCACCTGGAGAGCCTCGGCTACGAGGTCACGTACCTCCCGGTGGACAAGCACGCCCGCGTCCGAGCCGAGCAAGTCGCCGACGCCATCCGGCCCGACACGATCCTCGTCACGCTGATGTTCGCGAACAACGAGGTGGGCACGATCCACCCCATCGCCGACATCGGGCGCATCTGCAAGGAGCGCGGCGTCCTCTTCCATACGGACGCGACCCAGGCGACGGGGAAGGTCGACACCGATGTGCAGACGCACGGCATCGATCTCCTCTCGCTCTCCGCGCACAAGATGTACGGGCCGAAGGGAGTCGGTGTCCTCTACGTGCGCCGGAGGAATCCGCGCGTCCGCGTGGCCCCGCTCTTCGACGGCGGCGGACACGAGCGCGGCGTCCGATCCGGCACGCTCAACGTCCCGGGGATCGTGGGTCTGGGCAAGGCGGCCGAGATCGCGATGCAGGACGCCAAGAAGGACCACGATCACGTTCTCGGTCTGCGCGAGCGGATGTCCGAGCGCATCTTCAAGGACCTCGACTTCGTCTCCCTGAACGGACACCCCGAGCACCGGCTCGCGGGCAACCTCAACATCTCCTTCGCCTACGTCGAGGGAGAGGCGCTGATGATGGGGATCAAGGACATCGCGGTCTCCTCCGGGAGCGCCTGCACCTCGGCGAGCCTCGAGCCCTCGCACGTGCTGCGGGCCATGGGCGTCGGTGAAGACTCGGTCCACACGTCCATCCGGTTCGGGCTCGGACGCTTCAATACCGTCGAGGAGGTCGACCACGCGGCCGCCGAGACGATCGCCGCGGTGAAGCGGCTCCGCGAACTCTCTCCCCTCTACGAGATGGTGAAAGAGGGGATCGACCTCGCGACCGTGAAGTGGTCGTCCCACTGACGGACCCCATCGACGAGACGCAAGGACACCGCGCGCGAGCGCACTCCTCCCCCAGAACACGACGCACTCTTCAGGATTCCCACGCACCTTCGAAGCCATGGCATACAGCGACAAGGTCATCGACCACTACAACAACCCGCGCAACGTCGGCTCTTTCAAGAAGGACGACGACGACGTCGGCACGGGAGTCGTCGGCGCTCCCGAGTGCGGCGACGTGATGAAGCTCCAGATCAAGGTGAGCGAGGAGGGCGTCATCACCGACGCCCGCTTCAAGACCTTCGGCTGCGGCTCGGCGATCGCGTCCTCGTCCCTCGCCACCGAGTGGGTGAAGGGCAAGACGGTCGACGAGGCGATGAAGATCAAGAACACCGAGATCGTCCAGGAGCTCGCGCTGCCGCCGATCAAGATCCATTGCTCCGTCCTCGCCGAGGACGCCATCAAGGCGGCCGTCGAGGACTACCAGGCCAAGAAGACGGGCAAGAGCAAGGGTGCTCCCGTCGCCGCGGCCGCTGCTCCGGCCCAGCCGTCGAAGGCGCCGGAGACGAAGAAGGGCTGAGGCGCTCCCTCGCGAGCGCCCGCCGCAATCCCACCACGCCTCGACCTCCACCAACGCATCCATGAGCTTCCTCGGCGACGCCTTCTCCATCCCCGCACCGAAGACCAAGGACCAGCCCTCCGACGGCACGAAGACGAAGCAGGCCGACGGTCTCGCCAGCAGCGCCGCGACGCAAGAAGCGCCGCCGCCCGCTGCCGACGCGCCCGAGGTCACGGCCGAGGATTCCGCGCCGCGCACGACCGACCCCGCGGTCGCCGCTGCGTCGTCGCGCGTGATGACGCTCACGCCCCCCGTTCCCGGAACGCCGGCGCAGCCGAAGGAAGCGAAGGCCGCTCCCGTCTCCACGGGCGGCGAGGCGCCGGCCGTGGAGGAAGAAGAGGCCCGCGTGGTCTCGATCACCGACCGCGCCGTCCAGGAGGTTCGCCGCATCATCGAGGAGCAGAAGCTCCCGGCGGAGACCGGGATCCGCCTCGGCGTGCAGGGTGGCGGCTGCTCGGGCTTCTCCTACAAGCTCGCCTTCGAGACCGTGAAGGCGCCGCTCGACTGGGAGGGGAGCTTCAGCGGCGTTCGCACGTTCATCGATCCCAAGAGCTTCCTCTACCTGAGCGGGATCGAGCTCGACTTCCAGGACTCCCTGATGGGGCGCGGCTTCGTGTTCAACAACCCGAACGCCAAGAAGACCTGTGGTTGCGGGGAATCCTTCCAGGTCTGACGCGCCGCCGGACCGCGATTCGACCGATGCGATGAGCGAGCCTTCCGGACGCACCGCCGCGCCGTCTCGCTGCACGAGCTGCGACGAGCCGCTCGCGATGCCGATGGTCTGCGGGAGCTGCCGGACGGTCTTCCCCGCCGCCAGCGAGTACGACCACTTCGCGCGCTTCGGCATCGAGCGCCGCTTCGAGATCGACGCCGCCGATCTGGAGCGGCGCTACCTCGTCCTGTCGCGCGGCCTCCATCCCGACCAGTTCGCCGGTCAGTCGGCCAAGGACCGAGCGCTCTCGGAGCAGCTCTCCGCGCACGTGAACGACGCGTTCCACGTCCTGAAGGCTCCGCTCCGCCGAGCGGAGTACCTGCTGGAGCTCGAAGGCGGCCCGCTCCGCGCGCAGGAGAAGCGCACGCCCAAGGGCTTCCTCGCCGAGATGCTCGAGATCAACGAGCGCATCGAGGAGGCGCGCGACGGCGGGCCCGAGGGCCTCGCGTCGCTCGAGCCCTTGCTCGCGGATCTCGTCGCGCGCCGCACGGCGCTCGTCGCCGAGATGAAGCCGCTCTTCGATTCGATGCCGCCGGGGAGCGATCCCAAGCGGCTGCCGGTGCTGGTCGCCATCCGCGAGAAGCTGAACGCCTGCGCCTACCTCCAGGGCCTGATCACCCAGATCCGGGAGCTTCGCCTCGAGGGCCTCTGAGCCTCGCGGCGCCGTTCCCCGATCCCGACGGCCCGCAGCGCGCCCGATCCGCGTCCCGCGCGCGACGCACTCCCGAATTCCCTCCACGCCCTCCCGGATGCCCGCACCCGTTCTCGGAATCGATCTCGGCACCACGAACTCCCTCGTCGCTCGCGTCGGAGCGGACGGCAAGCCGGCGGCGATCGCGGGGCCCGACGGCTCCGTGATCGTCCCGTCCGTCGTCTCCTTCGCGGAGAACGGCGCGATCCTCGTCGGACGCGCGGCCCGGCGCCGTGCCGTCGAGGACGCCGATCACACGGTCTTCTCCGTGAAGCGGCTGATGGGCAAGGGGCCCGAGGATCTGACGGACCTCGAGCGGCGCCACTGCCCCTTCGAGTTCGTGCCCGGAGAGGGGAAGCTCGTCCGACTCCGTCTGCGCGGCCGTGAGTACACGCCCCAGGAGATCTCCGCGAAGATCCTGCGGGAGCTCGTGGACCGGGCAAGCGCCGCCGTCGGGGAGAAGATCACCCGGGTCGTGATCACGGTCCCTGCCTACTTCGACGAGTCGCAGAAGCAGGCGACGATGGCGGCCGGGAAGATCGCGGGCCTCGAGGTGCTTCGCCTCTTGAACGAGCCGACGGCGGCGTCCCTCGCCTACGGCCTCGACGGTCTCCACGACGGAGTCATCGTCGTGTACGACCTCGGAGGCGGCACCTTCGACGTCTCCGTCCTGAAGATCGAGTCGGGAGTCTTCCGCGTGCTCGCGACGAACGGCGACGCGTCCCTCGGCGGCGACGACTTCGACCGCGCCCTGGCGGACCTCTGCGTGGAGGAGATGCGCGCACAGGGAGTCGAGGCGGCGTCGCTCGCGAGCCCGCGACTCCTCCAGGTGCTGCGGGCCTCCTGCGAGGCCGCGAAGATCGCCCTCACGGAGGCCGAGTCGGCCGAGGTCGTCGTCGACGAGCCGTCGCTCGGCGTCCGGTTCCGCCGCGCCGTCACCCGCGAGGAGCTGGAGAGGCTCATCGCTCCCATCGTCGAGCGGACCATCGGCCCTTGCCGGCGCGCCCTCGCCGACGCGGAGCTCGAGCCCTCGGCGGTGGACGAGGTCGTCCTGGTCGGCGGAGCGACCTACGCGCCGCTCGTGCGCCGGCGCGTCGAGGAGCTCATCGGGAAGCCGCCCCACTGCGAGCTGAACCCGATGGAGGTGGTGGCACTCGGCGCCGCGGTGCAGGCGAAGAAGCTGGAGGGAGGATTCCAGAACCTCCTGCTGCTGGACGTGACCCCGCTCTCCCTCGGCGTCGAGACCATGGGAGGGGCCGTCGCGAAGATCATCGCCCGGAACACGGCGATCCCGGCCCGCGCCACCGAGCAGTTCACGACCTACGCCGACAACCAGACGGCCGTCGACTTCCACATCTGCCAGGGCGAGCGCGAGCTCGCGAAGGACTGCCGCTCGCTGGGCCGCCTCCTCCTGCGCGGCATCCCTCCGATGCCCGCGGGTCTCCCGCGCGTCGACGTCACCTACCACATCGACTCCGACGGGCTCCTCGTGGTGAGTGCCCGCGAGCGGCGCAGCGGAGTCGAGGCCAAGGTGGAGATCGTGCCGAAGCACGGGCTCACGCTCGACGAGATCACGCGCCTCGTGGAGGAGGCGGCCGCGAACGCCCAGCAGGACTTCCAGGCGGCGCGGCTCGTCACGCTGCGCATCGACGCGCAGAACGTGCTCCTGCATCTCGGGAAGCACATGGCGGCTCGCGGCGATCGGCTTCCTCCGGCGATTCGCAAGGACATCGAGGAGGCCCGTCGCGATGTCGAGGATGCGTTGAAGGGAGAGGACGCGAACGCGATCGACGGCTCGCTCCACTACCTGGAGGACGTCGCTCGGCCGCTCGTCGAGATGTCGATGGACGACGTCGCGCAGTCGGCGCTGGCGGGGAAGGTGCTGGAGGACGCGGCGAAGTCGGCCGACGCGGTGCGCGGCGCGGATGGCACGGCGGGCCCCGGCGACCGGTCCGGACCGGGCGGAGCGCCGCCGCTCTCCATCAAGAAGGGAGGACGATGACCATGGCCGAGCGGCCGTTCCGATGGACCGATGTCTACGTGATCGCCGAGCGGCTCGCCGAGGCGCACCCGGAGGTGCAGCCGCTCGCCGTGCGCTTCACCGATCTGCATCGATGGGTGACGCAGCTTCCGGGGTTCTCCGACGATCCGGCCAAGAGCAACGAGAAGATCCTCGAGGCCATCCAGATGGCGTGGGTCGAAGAGCTCGAGTGAAGGGCTCCCGACGGATCGACCCGCGCGGCTCGCGGGGAGATCCGACGAAGGCTGCTAACGTGCGCCGATGGCCGACCCCGCCACCGAGACCCGATTCCTCCCCGCTCTCGATGCGGCCGATCTCCCGGAGGGCGAAGGACGCCAGCTGGTGATCGACGGACGCTCCGTGTCGGTGTTCCGTCACGAGGGACGCGTCCACGCGATGGACGGGATCTGCCCCCACGCCGGCGCGCCGCTCGGCCCCGGGGTCGTCTGGGACGGCATGGTGGCCTGCCCGTGGCACGGGTGGCGATTCCGCTTCTGCGACGGCACGTCCCCCGACATGGCGGGCGTCGCGCAGACGGTCTATCCGGTGATCGAGGAAGGAGGCCGCATCCTCGTGGGGATCCCGGCCGGCCCTGCTCCCGGTCCCGATCCGGACGGAGCGCCGGACGCGGCGTAGCCGTCGTGCCGTTCGCGCGGCGGTCGGGCGTCGGCGATCCTCTCGACTTGCAGGGGATCGGACGCGTCGGGACTCGCCTCGTCGTCCGGCGCACGAGCGGCGACGAGGTGGTGGATCTCAACCGCGTGGCGTCGGTCCGCGAGGAGGGCACGATCCTCTATCTCGCCGACGACGGGGGCCGCCGCGTCCGCATCGAGCTCGACTCGCCGGCAGTGCGAGCGGACGTGCTCGCGCGCGTGATCGAGTGGTGCGACCCGGTCCTCGGGCCGATGACCGCCGGGATCGCGCGGCGGGGGATCGAGCTGCGCAGCGACGACCCGCCGCTCCGCGCCGAGCTCGCGCGGCTCGTGGTGGAGCTCACCGTGGCCGCGGCGACGGCGATCCTCCTGCGCCAGCTCGTCGTGACGATCGCCGCCGGCCTCTTCGCCCTGCTGCGGATCGCGAGCCGCATGCGCCGCGCGTCCACGGCGCCGGCGCCGATCCGCTTCGTGCCCGCGCCGGAGGGCCTGTTCCCGCGCCTGCGGGAGGGCGACTGTTCGATCGATCTGCGCGACGCCGTCTTCGACCCCGGCGAATGGGCGTCCGGCGCGGCCGTCGTGACGGACGGAACGCGGTCCATCCGCGTCCCGATCGGCGAGCGGGAAGGGGCCTTCGCTCTCTTCGCGACGCTCGTCGGCTGGTGCCCCACGCCGGACGAGCGCATCACCGATTGAAGCAGATCCGCGCGCGGGCGCGCGGAAGCCGTGCGTCAGACCTTGCGGTGGTCCGTCGAGGTCGCCTGCGTGCCGTCCGCGAGCGTGCGGATCTCGTAGTCGCCGAAGAGGGCGGGAGCCTCCACCTGCATGAGGCGGCAGATCAGGACGGCGAGCTTGCGGATCTCCACGTCGGCGTGCTCGTCGCCGCGGAGCTCGATGAAGTGACGGAGCGCGCGTGCGTTCGCCGTGACGAAGATCTTGGTCTCCGTGGCATTGGGGAGCACCGAGCGGGAGGCCTGGCGCGCGAGCTTCCTGCGCAGCGTCGCGCTCTCCACCTGGGGGAACTTCTCCATCAAGCCGGCGACGAGGCGGTCGTAGGCCTTGCGCGCCGTCTCGACGGACTGCACCCAGATCTCGTGGAGCGCCGGATCGTCGGCGATGACGTCGGGCTCGATGAAGTCGCTGTCGGACTCGTCGACGTAGCGCTGCGAGAGCTGGCTGTAGGCCCAGCCGGCCCGGTGGCGGATCAGCTCGTGGGTGAGCGAGCGGGAGACGCCGACGAAGACGAAGTTCCAGGCGGCGTGCTCCAGCACGCTGCCGTGCTGCATCGCGAGGATGTTCCCGAGGTACTCGCGGTTGTGCTTGCGTCCCTTCCCGAAGCTCATGTAGCAGATGCGGCCGGCCGCCTCGCAGAGCTTCTCGCCGTCGCTCGTGGCGTCGGTCTCCCAGGTGGCTCCGTGCTGGTCGAGGAAGTCCTGGACGGCCTCGGCGTCCACGGTCTGCCGGCCGACGAGGAAGACTCGGGGTTCTCGGACGATCTTCACGGTGTCGTTCGTGCGCGTGCGGGAGGCGGCGGGTCGTGGCGGCGCATGGTATCGGCGGAGCGGCCGATCGCGGCCTGCGGCGATGCGCGCGTCGACTCTGGCCCCGAATCATTCACGTCCCTGGGGGCGCCCGGACGGTTCCGCGGGGTGTGCACGAATTCGGGGCCAGTTTCGCGCGCGTTCGCCGCGCGCGAGGTTGCTTCGAAGGATCGGGGCGCGACGATGCGACGGAGTCTCCCTCGCCCCGCGCCCAACGCCCCCGATCGAGCCGCCCATGGACGCCATCGTCGATTCCCGCTCCCGGCTCCTCGTCCGACAGAGGAAGGAGTGGGCCGAGATCCTGGTCGACTTCGAGACGCGCAACCGATACGAGCTGCTCGACGCGTCGGGGCGCCCGGTGGGATTCGTCGCCGAGGAGTCGGGCGGCGCGGGAGCGCTCCTGGGGCGGCTCTTCCTCGGCTCCGCGCGGGCCTGCACCCTCCATGTCTTCGACGCGGCGCGCCGGCCCGTCGGGCGGCTCGTGAAGCCGTTCCGATTCTGGTTCTTCCGCATGGAGGCCCATGGAGCGTCGGGGGAGTACCTCGGCGCCGTCGAGCGTCGCTTCGCGATCCTCCACCGGCGCTTCGACGTGACGGACGCCTCCGGCAACGTGCTCCTGCGCATCGTGAGCCCGTTCCTCCGGATCTGGACGTTCAAGGTCTTCGCCGGCCCGACCGAGGTCGCGCGGATCGCGAAGAAGTGGGGAGGGCTCCTCCGCGAGGTCTTCACCGACGCGGACACCTTCGGGATCGAGTTCACGAGCGCGGGCCTCGCCTCGACGCACCGGCAGATCCTCCTCGCGGCGACGTTCCTCGTCGACTTCACCTGCTTCGAGAACAACCAGAGGAGGTGACACCGGCGTGGCGCGCACGGGGCCTCCGCGAGTAGGCTCGCGTCCCGACCCTCGGAGGTCTCCATGACGAAGTCCGCCGCCACGCTCGCCGTTCTCCTCCTTGCCGGAGCCGCCGCCGCTTCGGCCGTCGTCGCCAGCTCGTCGTTCCTGGGCGCGCCGCCGGGCGTCCCCGTGGCGATGCAGCCGGTGAACCTCCCGCCCGTGAAGTTCCGTGCGACCTTCGCGGTCGCGCCGCCGCACCTCGGCGCCTTCTCGCCGACCTTCGACGACCTCGTCTCCGGCGAAACGGTGATCACGACGAACCAGCAGATGAAGGAGGTCTGGGAGCGGCTCTTCGCGCCGCCCTACGATCCGTCGGCCTTCGATTTCACGAACCGATTCGTCGTCCTCATGGGCGGCGGCGCGATGAGCATCGGGAGCTTCGGCATCAGCTCCGCGGAGCGCGTCGACGCGAGCTGGTGGGAGTTCGGCTTCCTGCCGGGGGGCGCCGTGACCAATGCCTTCCTCGCCGTCACGTCGACGACCTTCATCGGCGGTGCTTTCCCCCAGGATCCGCCGCCGCCGACCTACCGGCTCGATGCCGTCAGCATCGACCGGAGCGAGCTCGACGACGTGGTGTTCCACCGCGCGCACGTCTTTGCTCCCTGACCGGCGGAGCCGCGTTGCTCCCTGACCGGCGGAGCCGCGTTGCTCCCTGACCGGGGGAGCCGCGTTGCTGCCTGACCGGCGGAGCCGCGTTGCTCTCCGATCTCCACGCCGGGCCGTCAGCGGGGCTTCACGCCCTCCACGATCAGGAAGTCGGACCTCTCGATCGCCTCGATCCCGGGGATCCGACTCTCCCGGAAGGGACGCCGCTCCACGTCGACGAATCCGCGGGAGCGGAGGAGGTCGACGAGCTGCGGTTCGTCGAACTGCCACTTGTGCTTGTGCCCCATGGAGCCGAGCCAGAGCTTGCGCGTGCAGATGTCGTTGAAGAAGAGCTGCACGTGCTCGCGGAGCTTCTTCACGTCGCGCGTCGCGGGAGGCTGCGACGACGCCTCGGCCACGAGCTCCAGGTAGCGCCCCCAGAACTGCACTCCGTCGGGCACGCAGAGCCGGAGCACGCCGCCCGGCGCGAGCACGCGGAAGCACTCGGCCGTGAGACGCGTCGCGTCGGGGAGTTCGAAGTGCTCCCAGAGCTCTCCCGAGTAGACGCAGCCGACGGTGCAGTCGGCCCACGGGAGGCGCTTGCGCAGGTCGAGCACCGTCACCTGCGGCCCGTATTCGGTCGGCGGGAAGAGCCCCAGCCGGACGAGCAGGCGATCGATTGGGGCGAGACGAGAGGCGAACCAGGCGCGGTGACTCCCGTCGACGTTCACCCAGCCCTCGGGTTGCACCGGGCCGCAGCCGAGATTCAGGCGCGGGCCGTCCGGGACGCCACCCTGCCCCCGCGCGGGGACCGAGGCCGCGCCCGGCCCTGTCGCCGTCTCCGCCATGGCGCGACGGCTCCCTTACTCGCGCACGAGGAGGACGCTCACGGCCTTGACGACGACGCGCACGCGATCGCCCTTCTTCAGCCGCAGGTCCTTCAGGGAGTCGAGAGTCATGACGGACGAGAGGTCGATCGGGCCCGTGACCTTCACGTCCACCTGGCACATCACCTTCCCCTTCTGGATGCGTCCGACCTTGCCGAGGATGCGATTGCGCGCGCCGTACTTCATGGAGTCGTGGTCTTCCGGTTCGGGAGAGTGGGAGTGCGCGGGTGCGCCGCGCGATGGTATCGGCCGGAGAGCGCCGAGCCGCGCCGCCGACCCGCGGCAACCTGGCGTCAGCTCGCGGTCCCTCGCTCGGCGGCGGCGCCGCCGCGCTGCGCGCGGATGCCCGCCACCAGAGGATGGTCCGGCGCGATCGCCTCCGCTCGCTCGAGCACGGCGCGCGCGTCCTCGTCCTTGCCCTCGCGGTAGAGCACGTCGGCGAGGGCCGCCAGCCCCGAGGGCCCGTCGGGCTTCTCCGAGACGAGCGCGACGGCGAGCGCGCGCGCCCCGCGGGTCCGGCCCATGGCGGCGCGGACGAGCGCGACCATGGCGCAGGCCCGTTCCCAGGCCTCGCCGCGGTCGCCGCGCGCCTCGAGGATGCGCAGGGCGTTCGCGTAGGCGCCCGCCGACTCGTCGAGGACCTCCATCGCGAGACCGTGGGCGAAGGTCCCGAGACGGAAGGCGGGCGCCGGATCCTCGGTCGCGTCCTCGGCGCTCCGCCGATGGGCTTCGAGGGCGGCCAGCCGGGCGGTGCGTCGATCGCCTTGCTCCATCGCGCCATTGTGCGTTCCTCCGCCCGCGCGCGAAGCGTTTGACGGCTCGGATCCGCGCGCCGACACTCCCGGCCCCATGACTTCCTCCTCGCAGCCCGAGAGTGCGTCCCCCGGTAGCCGAGCGACGCTCGCGTTCGCCGTCGAACGCATGCTCCAGCTTCGCGAGGAGCACAAGCCGATCCTCGACCGGATCACCGCCGATCCGGGCATGGAGCCGCAGACGCGGCTCGCCCTCGTCCAGCACCTCCAGGAGGAGGAGGACGAGCGGCTCGCCCAGATCGCTCGCCTTGCGGCGGTCGCGCGCTCCGCTCCCGCTCCGGCACGCGCGCCGGAGAGCGCGCCCGCG
Source organism: uncultured Planctomycetales bacterium (assembly GCA_964545855.1). Classification (GTDB taxonomy): domain Bacteria; phylum Planctomycetota; class UBA1135; order UBA1135; family JACQFD01; genus CAZJHD01. The sequence goes on along the minus strand of CAZJHD010000009.1, from coordinate 81,889 downwards.
CCGCGGGGCCTCACCGTCGGCGTCCTGCGCGGCGCGCCGAAGCCCGTGATCGCGGCGCCTCCCCGCGGCGAGGCGACGCGCGTCGGCTCCCTGCGGCGCAGCCCGCCGTGACGGGCCGACGAAGCTCCGAACCGACGTCCCCCCGCCCCCCCGAACCCGAGCAGATCCCGTCATGCCCACCACCAGTCCCCTCAGCGAGAGTCAGGCCCAGCAGATCCAGGAAGCCATCGTCCGCGAGGCGCGCCGCACCCTCATCGGACGGCGCTTCCTCGGCATCTACGGACCGCTCGGCTCCGGAGTCGACACGGTGGACTTCGAGGAGTACGGCCCCGACAAGGACGCCGAGATCGAGTTCGTCGGGCGGCACGACGCGGAGCCGATCACGGGTCTCCAGCAGAACTCGCTGCGGATCCCGATCCTCTACAAGGACTTCGTCCTGCACTGGCGCGACATCGAGCTCTCGAAGAAGCTCGGTGCGCCTCCCGACGCGTCGCGCGCGATCCGCGCCGCCCACTTCGTCGCCGATCGCGAGGACCAGCTCGTGTTCAACGGCGAGCCGCGGCTGAAGATCGAGGGACTGATGCTCGCCTCGGGCCGCAACAAGGTGAAGCGCGGCGACTGGTCGAAGTACGGCAACGCCTACAAGGACGTCGTCGCTGCCATCGAGAAGCTGCTCTCCCACAACCACCACCGGCCCTTCGCTCTCGCCGTCTCGGCGCAGGACTACGCCCGGTTCGTCCAGCAGCGCGAAGGACAATTCGCCCCGGAGCTCCTCTCCCTGCAGCAGATCTGCGACGACGGAGTGCACACCTCGCCGATCATCCGCGAGGGCAAGGCCGTCCTGCTCTCCACGGGCGATCAGAACTTCGACCTCGCCGTCGCCGAGGACATGACCACCACGTGTCTCGGCGACCGCGACCAGGATTTCCTCTTCCGCGTCTACGAGACGCTCGTGCTCCGCATCAAGCGCCCGAAGGCGATCTGCACGATCGAGTAGCTCGAAGCACCTCCGAGGGAACCGCTCACTGCGTTTCCCGTTCGCGCGCGCGCCACGGGAGCGTGCAGCTCATCCGGTCGACGGTGCGGACGATGACGGGGTGGGCGCCGCTCCCGCGGCGAATTCCCCTCCGCCCGCGCCGCGTCCCTCAGCCGGAGCCGTCGAGGGATCGGAGGAAGGAGCCCACGGCGTCGAGGAACGCTTCGGGCTGATCGACGCTCGCGAAGTGGGACGCGCCGGGGATGCGCACGAGACGGGCGCCGGCGATCGTCGATGCCATCGCCTCGACCTCCTCGGGAGGCGTCACGGGGTCTTCCTCGCCGACGACGCACAGCACCGGCACGCGGATCTCCGCCAGCGTCGCCGTCGAGTCGGGGCGATCGCGCAGCGCCCGCAGGGCGCCGAGCACGGCCTCCGGCGGCGCCTGCCGCATGCGTCTCTCCACGGCGCGGCGCGTCTCGTCGTCCGTCGCGGACGAGATCATCTTCGGGAGCTGCGCGTCGACGAGCGCCGCCGTGCCTCGATCGCGCACGGACGCGATCGCCGCGTCGCGGGCGGCGCGCGCCTGCGGACCGTCCGCGGTCGCGCGCGTGTCGGCGAGGACGAGCCCGCGAAGGTGGACGCGGCCGCGCCGCACCATCTCGAAGGCGACGTAGCCGCCCATGGACATCCCGCAGAGGACCCAGGGTCCTTCCCGCGAGACCGCGTGCGCGACCGCTTCGGCGGCCTCCGCGAATCGCGCGATCGACGCCTCCTCCTCGGGGAGCGGCGCCGAGCCGCCGAAGCCCGGGAAGTCGAGGGCGACGGTCGTGTTCTCCGGCGCGAGCGCCGCCATGGGAATCTCCCACTGCGCGCGCGAGAGCGGGAACGCGTGCAGGAAGAGGAGGGGAGGTCCCTTGCCGGCGCGCCGGTAGGCGATGCGTCGTCCGTTCAGTTCGAGGTGCATGGTTCGTTCTCTTCGGGAAGAGCGAATCGCTCGCCGTACCGCGCCGCGAGATCGCGGAGCCGCTCGCGGAGCGCCGGTCCCCGCCGCGCGCCGTCGCGCAGGGGGCCGCCACGCCAGGGCGGGTAGCCGATGCCGAAGACCGCCGCGAGATCGATCTCGTCCGCCGTCGCGGCGACCCCTTCGCGCAGCGCGCGGCACGCCTCGACGTGGAGCGCCAGCAGGAGCCGGTCGCCCGCCTCGGGGAGGATCTCCGCGCTGCGCGGCCCGCGGGCCTCGGACGCCCACGCGATCCCGAGGATCTTCCCGGCGGCGGGATCGAGCCTGGGCCGCGCGCCGGCGGTGTGGCGGCGGAAGCCCGCGCCGCCCTTCTTGCCGACGCGCTCCACCGCCAGCAGCCGGCCGAGGAGGTCGCCGGCGCGCATGCGGTCGCCGAAGGCCGCTTCCAGGGTTCGCGCGGCGGCCGCGGCGACGTCGAGGCCGACCTCGTCGAGGAGCTCGAAGGGGCCCATCGGCATTCCCTCCGCGCGCGCGACGCCGTCGATCTCGGGGATCGAGAGCCCGTCCGCCAGGAGCCGCGCCGCCTCGGCGAGGTAGGGCGCGAGGATCCGGTTCACCAGGAAGCCGGGCCGGTCGGCGACGACGACGGGCGTCTTCCCGAGCCGCAGGGCGAGCCCGGCGGCGAGCGCGACCGACTCCGCGGAGGTGCGGGACCCGCGCACGACCTCCACGAGCGGCATCTTCTCGACCGGATTGAAGAAGTGGAGCCCGACGACGCGCTCGGGGCGCGGCACGCCCTCCTGCAGATCGCCCACGGAGAGGGAGCTCGTGTTCGTCGCGAGCAGAGCCGTCGCGCCGGCGGCGGCGGCGACCTCCGCCAGGAGCGCGCGCTTCGCGCCGAGGTCCTCGACGATCGCCTCGACGACCACCTGGCAGCGCGCGAGGCCGCTGCCGTCGGTCGTCGGCTGCAGACGGTCGCGGATCGCGCGCGCCTCCGTCTCCGTCATCCGCCGCTCGCGCACGCGCTTCTCGAGCTTGCGCGCGGCGCGACCGATGGCCTCGGCGAGCGCCGGCGCGCGCGTGTCGCGCAGGCGCGTGGCGATCCCCTTCTCGGCGAAGAGCTGTGCGATCGCCGCGCCCATGACGCCGGCGCCCACCACCTCGGCGCGCTCGATCCTCTCGGCGCCCGCGCGGTCGGCCGTCTTCTTCGGCGCTTCCGAGAGGCGGAAGAGACGCACGAGCTCCTTCGAGACGGGGGAGGCGATCGTCTCGCCGAGGGCGCGGGCTTCGAGGGCGAGCCCCTTCTCGAGCGAGGTCGAGAGGCCTCGGGCCGCCACGTCGATCGCGCGCAGCGGCGCCGGATAGCGCCCGCCCGTCTCCGCGAGCACGCGCTTCCGCGCCATCGCCGCGACGATCGCGCGCCCCGGCGACGTGCCGTCGAGCAGCCGTGCGCCGAGGGGGCGCGCACGGCGCCTCGTGCCGACGGCCACGCCGTCCGCCGCCTCCAGGGTGACGGCATCCAGCATCTCCCTCGGTACGACGCGATCGACGACGCCGGCGCGCTCCGCGGCGCGCGCGTCGAAGGAGCGTCCCGTGAGGATCCATTGCAGGCCTCGCGTGAGCCCGATCCGGCGCGGGAGCCGCTGCGTCCCGCCCCAGCCCGGCACGATGCCGAGACGCACCTCGGGGAGCGCGAGCCGCGTCGCGGGGGAGTCCGTCGCCACGAGGACCTTGCATGCGAGGGCGAGCTCCAGTCCGCCCCCGAGGCAGGGGCCGTCGATGGCGGCGACGGTGTTCCAGGGCATCCGGAAGATCCGGTGGAACAGCGCCTGACCGCGGGCGGAGAGCCGCTCGCCCTCGGCGGGATCGACGACGCCCTCGATCTGGGCGAGGTCGGCGCCGGCGATGAATCGCCCCGGCGCGCAGCCGGCGAAGACGACGCCGCGCAGGCTGATCAGCGCCTCGAGGCGCTGCATCATCTTCTCGAGGGATCGGATCGCCTCCTCGTCGAGGATCGTCTGCTTCGCCTGCGGGTCGCCGATGCGCACGCGCGCGCACCGCCCCGAGACCCACTCGAGCTCGATCGGTCCGATGCGGAGACCTTCGGCGACGCTCTTCATGCCGGCACGCGCTCGAAGAGGAGCGCCACGCCCTGGCCCCCGCCGACGCAGAGCGTCGCGACGCCGAGCCGCTCCCCGCGCCGCCGGAGGGAGAGGAGGAGCGTCAGCGCGAGTCGGGCGCCCGTGGCGCCGACGGGATGCCCGAGCGCGATGGCACCGCCGTTGCGGTCGAGGCGCTCCTCGTCGATCGCGCCGAGCGGCTCCGCGAGCGAGAGCTGCTCCCTGCAGAACCGCTCGTCGCGCATCGCGCGCAGGCACGCGATCACCTGCGCGGCGAAGGCCTCGTTGATCTCGAGGGCATCGAGGTCCGCGAGCCGGAGACCCTCTCGGACGAGCAGGGGCGCCAGTGCGTACGCCGGGCCGAGACCCATGCGCTCGGGATCGAGCCCGGCGACGGCCCAGCCGCGCAGCGTCCCGAGGACGGGCCAACCCTCCGACCGGGCCCGCTCCTCGCTCGCGACGACGAGCGCCGCGGCGCCGTCGGTCACGGGGCACGAGTTGCCGACGGTGACCGTCCCGTTCGTCCGATCGAAGAAGGGCCGCAGCTTCGCGAGCTGCTCGATCGTCTGGTCGCGGCGGATCCCCTCGTCGCGCTCCACGGCGCCTCGGGTCCTCTCGTCCCGCGCGCCCGCGCCGCGGTCGGACCTCGGGTCGAGGAAGACCGGGACGATCTCCTCGGCGAGGATCCCCGCCGCCTCGGCCGCCGTGGCGCACTGGTGGCTGCGCAGCGCGAAACGATCCTGCTCCTCGCGCGAGACGGCCCACTCGCGCGCGAGCACTTCCGCCGTCTGGCCCATGTCGAGCCCGCAGGTCGGGTCCGTGAGTCCCTCCAGGAGCGCCACGCGCGGCTTCAGGAAGCGGGGCCGGAATCGGGACGCCGCCGCGATCCTCTGCCCGGCCGATCGCGCGCGCGCGAGTCGCTCGAACATCTCCGTCGCCTCCGGACCGAAGGAGAGCGGGTAGCGGCTCATGGACTCCGTCCCGCCCACGACGCAGACATCGGCCTCGCCCAGCGCGATCCGGCGTGCGGCCGCGAGGATCGACTCCATCCCGGACGCGCAGTTGCGGTTCGTCGTCGCCGCCGGGACGCGGCGGGGGAGCCCCGCGCGCAGCGCGATCACGCGGGCCGGGTTCGCCTCGCGCGCGTCGGGGCCGACGCAGCCGAGGAGCACCTCGTCCACCTCTCCCGGATCGACGGGGCCGCGCGCGAGCGCTTCGCGGACCGCGATCGTCCCCAGGTCGCTCGCCGAGAGCGCGCGCAGGCGGGTGCCCGACTTCGCGAAGGGCGTGCGCGCGCCCCCCACGACGACGAGCCGGCGTCCCGGCGGGATCGAGGGGCGGGGCCTAGGATCCCGCGCCACGGGGTCCCCGCGCTGCGCCACGGGGATCCCGTGCTGCGTCGCTGGCGCCCTTCACGCGATCCCTCCGGCCGGGAATCCCCCTTCGGGGAACGTGGCGACCTCCACGCGATCGCGGCCGCCCTTCTTGCATCGCCGCAGCGCCTCATCGGCCGCGGCGACGAGTGCGTCGGGTTTCACGCCGGGGGCGAAGACCGCGATGCCGACGCTCGCCGTGAGCTCGATCTTCGCGGTGCCGACGTCCACGAGATCGGCCGCCACGCGCGCCCGAACACGCTCGCCCACGCGCGGGGCCTCCGCGGCGTCGGCCCCCGGGAGCAGGAGCAGGAACTCCTCGCCTCCGTAGCGGCCGACGAGGTCGTAGGTGCGGACGGCGGCCCGGATCCGCTGCGCCACCTCGCGCAGCGCGAGGTCGCCGGCCGGGTGGCCCTGCTCGTCGTTCACGCGCTTGAAGCGGTCCAGGTCGACCATGGCGACGGAGAAATCCCCTCCCTCGCGGCGGGACCGCGCCACCTCGCGCTCCAGCAGGTCGTCGATGGCGCCTCGGCTCCAGACGCGGGTGAGCGGATCGACGAGCGCCTGGTGCCGGAATCGGTTGCGCTCGCGCACGAGCTCCCGCTCGCGCTGCGTGAGCCCCACGACCCGGAGCTCGCTCTGCGCCCAGGAAGCGAGGTCGACGAGGGACTCCACCTCCGATGCGCTGAGCGAGCGCGGCTCCCGGTCGATGATGCAGAGGGTGCCGAGGCGTTCTCCCTCGAGGCCCCGGAGCGGGACGCCGGCATAGAAGCGGATGTCCGGAGGACCCGTGACGAGCGGGTTGTCGGCGAAGCGCACGTCCTCCGAGGCGTCGGGAACGACGAACGGCCCGTCCCCGAGGATCGCGTGGGCGCAGAAGGAGACGGCTCGCGGCGTCTCGTTCACGAGGAGGCCCTGGCTCGACTTGAACCATTGCCGCTTCTCGTCGACGAGCGAGACCAGCGCGATCGGCACGTCGAAGAGCCTCCGCGCCATGCGCGTGACGCGGTCGAAGCGCTCCTCGGCGGGCGTGTCGAGGATCTCGAGCATCCGGAGCGCGGCGAGGCGCTCGGGCTCGTCCGGAGGCAGGTGCGGCTCTTCCATGGTCGGCGCGGGGAGCGGAAGGATAGCAGGCGCCGCCGAAAGACCCTCTCGCGCCGGCGCGGCGTGCTGCGCGCGCGCCCGGTTTGGCGCTCTCGGGCGCCGCCCGATGGGGGAGACTGCCGCGCTCCCCGCACCCCGCCCGATCCCCGCCGTCCATGCGAAGCGAAGGAAACCCCAAGACTGGCCAGCGTCCCTCCGCGATCCTCGGGTTCGTCGAGCGCGTGGGGAACGCGCTCCCGCATCCGGCGACGCTCTTCCTCCTGCTGGCGCTCGCCGTGATCCTCCTGTCGGACGTGGCGGCCCGCCTCGGGATCGACGCGCATCGACCCAAGACCGGCGAGCTCGTGCAGCCCGTGAGCCTCCTCACCGTGGCCGGGCTCCATCGGATCCTCCAGAACCTCGTCACGAACTTCACCGGGTTCGCGCCGCTCGGGACCGTGCTGGTGGCCCTGCTCGGGATCGGCGTCGCCGAGGGAAGCGGTCTGATCGGCGCCGCCATGCGCCTCCTCGTCCTGTCGGCGCCGCGCCAGCTGCTGACGCTCGTGGTCGTCTTCGCCGGCGTGCTCTCGAACGCGGCGAGCGAGATCGGCTACGTCCTCCTCGTCCCGCTCGCGGCGACCATCTTCGCGGCCGCTGGACGCCATCCGATCGCCGGGCTCGCGGCGGGGTTCGCCGGGGTCTCCGGCGGCTACAGCGCGAACGTCCTCCTCGGCACCGTCGATCCGCTGCTCGCGGGTCTCTCCCAGGAGGCGGCGCAGATCGTCGAGCCGGGACGCCTCGTCAATCCCGCGTGCAACTACTGGTTCATGGCGGCGTCGACGTTCCTCATCACCGGCTTGGGGACGTTCGTGACGGAGAGGATCGTCGTCCCGCGCCTCGGCCCCTGGCAGGGCGGCGCGGGCTCCGCCAGCTCCGAGGCGGGCGGCGCCGAGGCGGGCGGTGACGAGCTCCGGCCGCTCGCGCCGGAGGAGAAGCGCGGTCTGCTCTGGGCGCTCCTCGCGGCGATCGCCTTCGTGATGTTCCTCCTGGCGGGGACCGTTCCCGCCCGAGGCTTCCTGCGGAACCCGGAGACCTTCGAGCTCCTGCACTCCCCCTTCATGTCGGGCATCGTGGCGCTCATCTTCCTCGTGGGCGCCGTCTGCGGCATCGCCTACGGGCTCGGCGCGCGCACGGTCCGCAGCGACGCCGACGTGATGAAGGGGATGGCGAAGTCGATGGAGACGCTCGGCGCCTACCTCGTCCTCGTGTTCTTCGCGGCCCAGTTCGTGAAATTCTTCGAGTGGACGAACCTGGGTCTGATCCTCGCGATCCACGGGGCCGACGCGCTGAAGTCGACGGGCCTCTCGGGGATCCCGCTCATGGTCGGCTTCGTCCTGCTCTCGGCGTTCCTCAACCTGTTCATGGGGAGCGCCTCGGCGAAGTGGGCGATCATGGCGCCCGTCTTCGTGCCGATGTTCATGCTCCTCGGCTATCCGCCGGAGCTGACGCAGGCGGCCTATCGCATCGGCGACAGCTGCACGAACATCGTCTCCCCGATGATGTCCTACTTCGCGCTCATCATCGCGTTCTTCCAGCGCTACGACTCGAAGGCGGGCATCGGCACTCTCGTCGCGACCATGCTGCCCTACACGTTCGCGTTCCTGCTGGGATGGAGCGGGCTCCTCGGAGTCTGGCTCGCGCTCGACATCCCGCTGGGCTTCTAGCCGTCGAGGTCGGGCAGGCTGTCGACGCGCGGGGCTCGGGCAGTTCCGGCGCGCGGCGTCAGCCCTTCGGCCGCAGGTCGACGAAGCGCCGCTCCTTCATCTCCGTCTCCATGCCGAGGCGCGCGAGCATCTGCTCGAGGGGCAGGAAGACGACGTGGTTCGGCGAGATCTCCGTCGTGGCGCGGAGGCGCTCGCGGATCGTCCGGTCGATGGACTCGTGGGGCGCGCCGTTGTGGGCCGCGACGTAGACGTTCACCACGTCCACGTCGAAGGGATCGTCGTTCTGCTTCGACAGCTCCACTTGCCACTCGTCCACCTCGCGCATGCCCGAGAGGACGTGGGCGAAGTCCGACAGGTTCACGCTGGTGCCCTTCAGCTTCGTGCTGCGCACGTCGGCCACGTCCGCCAGGCGGTCGATGCGCGAGGGAATGCGCGGAACGGTGCGGCCGCAGTGGGGACACGGCTCGAGGAGGAGCCCTCCCCGCAGGAGGTCGCCGGTCCGGTAGCGGACGACCATGGTCCCCGAGCCCTGGAGCGGCGTGATCACGAGCTCCCCGTCGGCCCCCGGCTCGGCCGGCGCGCCCGTTTCGGGATCGATGCACTCGAGCAGCACCAGATCCGGAGACGAGTGGTAGCCCGAGGAGTCTTCCGGGGCCGTGGGGCACTCGGCGAAGGCCATGCGCATCTCGGTGCAGCCGTAGGTGCCGAACACGCGCACGTCGGGGGCGCCGAGCTCCGCGCACAGGGAGACCACCTTGCGCTTGTAGGCGGTGGAGACCTTCTCGGCGCCGAGGACGATCGTGCGGAGCCCCTCCATGCGCGCGCCCGTGGAGGCTGCGTGGCGCAGCACGTGGTAGACGAAGCCGGGGACGCCGATCAGGGCGTTCGCCTTCATCTTCTGGATGGCCGTCAGGTTCCCGAGCGTGCCCATCACCTTCCCGCCGCCGGTTCCGAGGATGAGCTGCCCGGCGGCGAACCCCGCCATGGTCACCTGCCAGAAGGCCAGGTGGGGCGCGTAGGGGAACAGGTTCACCGTCCTCGTGCTCTCCGGGAGGCCCAGGACGTCGACGAGCCTCAGCCCCGCCACCTGGAGGAGATCGAGGTCGTGCTGCGTGTAGACGAAGGCCACGGGCGCCGCCGAGCGGCCCGTCGTGAACGTCAGGAAGATGGGAGCGAACTCGCGGAGGATCGACTTCCGAGCGGCGTCGCGGCCGTGGAGGATCCGCTCCTCGAGGAGCCGGAGCTTCTCCAGGACCGGCAGGTGCGACCGCAGGAGCTCCTCCGTGGGAGCGAGCACGAAGGAGCGGCCCGGCTCCGGCGACTCCTTCGTCGGGAGCAGATCGGCCTTCGTCGTGAAGGGGATCCGCTGCAGGTCGTCCCGGGAGCGGACCGAATCGAAGGCGATGCCTTTCTCCGCGAAGAGCGACCGGTACCGGGGCGAGTAGGGGAGTCGGTCCCGGAAGAGCCGTCGCAGGAGGTGCTCCTGCAGAGCGCGCTGCTCGCGCGCCGAACTTCTGCAGAGCTTGCTCCAGGCGATCATCTCGGGTTTCTCGGTTCGGGCTCCATCGACCACCGTTGCGCGGCCGATGCAGCGGGACGCATAGACCAGAAGCGCAAGCATCCCACGGGAGATGTCTCGAGGCGAACGCGGGCCCGATTCGGACCGGCGGGCGCGCGAGGGAAGACCTCCCGCGGCGGCAAGCCATGATCGACGTCTCGAACTCCTCGCCCTTAGCGGTCCACCCGGTCTCGGGGAACGGATCGTCCGAGCACGGCGTGCAGCCGCGACCGGAGCCGAACGGGTCCGGCCTCCCCCGACGCGAGAAGACCGTCCTCGTCCTCGGCGGCGGCGGCATGCGGGGTCTCGCCCACGTGGGCGTCCTGCGCGCGGTCCGGCGGCTCGGGATCCGCGTGGACGAGATCGTCGGGACGAGCATCGGCGCCATCCTGGGATCGTTGACGGCCCTCGGTCGGACGCCCGAGCAGATCGAGGAGATCAGCCGGTCCCTCGGCCAGCGCGACTTCTTCCGCCTCGACTTCCTGCGCTTCCTCCGGAGGGGCTGGCGCTGCGAGAGCGTCTACTCCGGGCACGGGCTCCGGCGGTTCCTGCGCGCGCAGCTCGGGCAGACGCGCTTCCAGGATCTCCCGCTGCCCTTCACCTGCACCGCCGTGGCGGTCTCGACCGGCGCCACGGTCACCTTCGGCATGAAGGGTCTCGACCAGGTGAGCGTCGCCGACGCCGTCTACGCCTCCTGCACGCTCCCGGGCGTCTTCGAGCCCCTCCGCATCGGAGACGAGCGCTACTTCGACGGCGGCATCGTCGACTCGTGTCCGATCCGCATCGCCCGGGCACGAGGCGCGACGCGGATCCTGGCCGTCGACCTGGCGGTCCGCACGCAGCGCGAGCCCGTCGCCTACAAGCCGAGCCTGCCGTTCCTCTTCCTCCGGGCCTTCGAGATCCTCGAGGCGAGCCTCCTCGAGCAGTACCTCCACGAGTCGGTGCGGGCCGACGTGGTGCTCGTGCAGCCCGAGGTCGCGCACCACGGGCGCTTCGACTTCCGCCAGCTCTCCGCCGTCGTCGAGACCGGGGAGCGCGCCACCGAGGCGGCCCTCGCGAGCCCGTCGGCCCGCGCCCTCTTCGGCCTCGAGGCCTCGACCGTCTCCGTGGAGCACCGCGGCGTGATCCGGCCGCGCATCGACGAGGAGCGTTGCGTCCACTGCGGTCTCTGCGTGAGCCTGTGTCCGACGGAGGCCTACGGACTCCAGGACGGCGGTCCCTTCGTCGCGAAGCCCGATCACCACGACTGCCGCCGCGACGCGGCCTGCGAGCGCCACTGCCCCTCCTCCGCCATTCGGCTGGAGAACCTGTGATCCAATTGGACCGGCCGCTGGTGATCGGCCACCGGGGCTTCCCCACGGTGGCCATCGAGAATACGCTCCCGAGCTTCGCCGCCGCCTTCGAGGCCGGGGCCCAGGGGGTCGAGTGCGACGTGCGGACCACCCGCGACGGCCAAGTCGTCGTCTTCCACGACGAGGACACGCGCCGGCTCCTCGGCTTCTCCGGCAGGATCGAGGATGCGCCGTCGGACACCGTCCGGACCTACACCTTCGTCGGCGCGCCGGCCGGCGTGCGCGTGCCGACGCTGGAGGACGTCCTCGTCCTCGCCGAGGAGCGCGGCGCACTCGTCCTCGTGGAGCTGAAGGGCGCTCCGATCGTCGACCGAGACTTCGCGCGGGCCGTCGTCGCCTGCGTCGAGCGCACACGGACCGCCGATCGCGTCGCGTTCCTCTCCTTCTCCCACGCCGCCATCGCCGGCCTGCGCGAGCTCGCTCCCGCGATCCCCGCCGGTCCGCTCTTCGACCGCGCCCCGTCGGAGGAGGCGGCCGCGTTCGCGCTGCGCGGCGCCGGCGCGGGCGCCTTCCTCGGTTTGCCGGCCTCCCTCGCGACGCCGTCCGTCGTCGCGCCGCTCCGAGCGCGCGGACTCTCCGTCGTCTGCTGGGGCGTCGACGACGAGGCGATCGACGAGCGGCTCGACGCGGCGGGCGTCGGCCTGCGCATCTCCGACCAGCCGCATCGGCTCCTCGCCCGGCGGCTCGGGGCCACGGCGTAGAATCCCGGCCCCTCGCGCCGGCTGCCTCGAGCCCGCGCGAGGTGCCATGCAGCTCGCGCGACCCCGCTCCGTCGGAGAGATCCTCGACCAGGCCTTCCGCCTGGGGATGCGGCGGTTCGGCCTCTTCGCGGGCCTGACGGCTCTCGGCGTCGCGCCGACGCTCGTGCTGGCGTTGCTCTTCCTCGGTCTCCTCGGTCTGGGGGCGCTCTGGGATCGTCCGGCGCTCGCCGCCGCGTCCTTCGGCGTCCTCCTGATCGGCTTCGTGCCGGCGCTCTGGGCGAAGGGCGTCTTCGACGGCGGGTTGATCCACGCGATGGCCCAGGAGGAGCTCGGCGAGCGGTCGAGCTTCCGCGAGGCGCTGAAGGAAGGGCGGCGCTGCGCTTGGTCGCTCGTCCTCGTGGAGATCGTCGTCTACCTCGCGTTCCTCTGCTGCATCGTGCCGGGAGTCCTCATCTGGCCCGCCGCGCCGGCGGTGGTGCTCGAGCGCGCCAGCTGGACCCAGGCGCTCTCCCGCGGGAGCCTGCTTCGTGCCGGGCGCGCCTGGCAGGCCTTCGGAGTGCTCGCCGTCGTCACGATCGTGCTGCAGCTCGTGACGAGCACGCTCACGTTCCCCGCGAGCTTCATCGGCGGCCAGCTCGGGAAGATGCTGGCCGTGCCCGAGTGGATCCAGCTCGTCTCGTGGGTCGCCTACGCCGTCGGCCTCGTGGTGGGCACCGCCATGGGGCTCTTCGTGCGCGCGGCCCAGGTCGTCTTCTATCTCGACCTGCGGGCCCGCAAGGAGGGTCTCGACCTTCTGCTCGCGCTCCGTCTCCGTTCGCGGGAGCCGGCGGTCGTCGCGTGAGCTTCCCGATCCAGGCGGGCCCCTTCTCCGACCGGGAGATCGACGAGGCGCTGCAGGCCGTCTTCGCCGAGGGCGAGTTCCAGCCGAGCCTCGTCGGCGAGGCGCTTCGGGGCGCCCTCGAACGGATCCTCGAGTGGTTCTCCCTGTCGTCGGGGTCCCTGTCGGGTCTCGGGGAGACGGCCCAGGTGCTGGTGCTCCTCGCGCTGACGATCCTCCTCGCGCTGCTCCTCACGCACATCGGCTGGACGCTCACGCGCGGGCTCCGCGCCGCCTTCTCGACGTCCGCAGAGGAGACGCCGGAGGCCCAGGCGCGCGAGGATCGCGTGGCCGAGACCGTCGCCCGCGCGCGCGAGGCCGCCCGGCGCGGCGACCTCGTGGGAGCGATGCGGGCCTGGTTCGAGGCGACGGTGATCCGGCTCGGTCGGACCGGAAGCCTCGAGTGCCTGCCGGGATTCACGCACCGGGAGATCCTCGACCGCGGCCACGCGACCCCGGAGGACCGGCGGCGGCTCGAGCCCCTCGTGCTGCGGCTCGACCGCACGTGGTTCGGCGGCGCGCCGGCCACGCCCGGCGACCTGGAGCACTTCGAGCGGGTCTTCGACGAGGTCGCGAGCGATCGGGGGCCAGCGCGGTGACGCGGCGCCGAGTCGGCGTCGCGGCCGCCGTCCTGTTCCTCGCGCTCGCCGTCCTGCAGGTGCTCCTCGGCGGCGCGCCCCGGTATCTCCCCACGGAGCCCCATCCCCGGAGCGCCGAGCCGGCGGGCCTCCGCGCGCTGTGGCGCGGCCTCGAGCGTCTCGGGCTCCCCGTCGGGCTCTGGGCGCGGCCGCCCGGGAATCTCTCCGGACGCGGCAGCGTGCTGCTCCTTCCCGTCACCGACGACCGGAGCTCGATGCTGCGTGTCGGCACGACGCGGCGCCGCGAAGGGAAGTCGCGGCCCGAGCCGATGCCGCCGCTGCCGAAGGAGACCGTCGACCGGTTCGGGCACTGGGTCGCCGCGGGGAACACGCTCGTCGTTCCGCTGGACGGGGAACGAGAGACCACGCGCGCCTTCTGCGCCGAGGCCTTCGGCTGGCCGCGCGACGCCGTGGGGACCGACGCCCCCGGGCCGACGGCGGCCCAGGGTCTCCTGGCGTCGCCGGAGGAGTTCGCGACGCGCGTCCGCGCCGATCTTCCGGGCGCGGAGCCGGTCCTCGGATCGGCCAGCGCGCCCTTCGCCGTCTCGGTGCCCCACGGGTCGGGCGCGGTGATCCTCATCGCCTCGATCGAGCCCTTCTCCAACCGGGCGCTCCGCGCGCATCCGCGCAACGCCGTCGGGATCGTCCGCTTCCTGGAGCGGGAGCTCCACGCGCGACCCCACGACGGCACGCCCCTCGACGGGCGTCTCTGGATCGACGTGTCGGGATTCGGCGAGCTCGACTACGACTCGCCCTTCACGCTCGCCGTCTCGTCGCGGGCGCTGCCGGCGACGCTGCACGCGGTGCTCGCGCTCCTGCTCCTGATCCTCGCCACGGCGTTCCGGTTCGGCCCGGTCCGCGACCCCGAGCCGGCGCGCGTGCGCGGCCAGCTCGAGGCGGCGCGCGGCATCGCGAGCCTCTACGCGAGATCGAAGAAGCCCGCCCTCGCGGCGCGCGCCCTCTCCCGCGGCCTCGCCGACCGGCTGCGGGCCGGCCTCGGCCTCCCGCCGGAGACCCCGGCGCGCGTGCTCGCGCGCCGCTCCGCCGAGCGCGCCGGCGGCGACGCCGCGCGCATCGAGTCCCTCCTCGAGCCGCCCGCCGTCCTCGGCGAGCGCGAGCTCCTCCTCCGCGCCCGCGAGGGCGCACGTCTCGAAGCCGAGATCCTCCGTGCCCCGAACCGCTCCTGAGCTCCTCTCCGCGATCCGTGCGTCCGTGCGTCACGCGATCGTCGGCCTCGAGGACGTCCTCGACCTCTCCGCCGTGGCCCTCCTCTGCCAGGGGCACGTCCTGCTGGAAGGAGTGCCCGGCGTCGCGAAGACGCTCTTCGTCCGCTCCTTCGCGCGCGCCCTCGGGCTCGACTTCCGCCGCATCCAGTTCACGCCCGACCTCATGCCGTCGGACGTCACGGGCACGACGGTCTTCCATCCCGGGCGCGCGGAGTTCACGTTCCGGCCGGGGCCGGTCTTCGCGCAGGTGGTGCTCTGCGACGAGATCAATCGAGCGCCCGCGAAGACGCAGAGCGCCCTGCTGGAGGCGATGCAGGAGCGCACCGTGACGACGGACGGCGAGAGCCGCGCGCTCCCCGACCCCTTCGTCGTCTTCGCGACCCAGAACCCGGTCGAGTTCGAGGGCACCTACCCGCTGCCGGAGGCGCAGCTCGACCGTTTCCTCTTCCACGTGGTCCTCGGCTATCCGGCGCCCGACGTCGAGCGCGCGATCCTCCTGGAGCGGCACACGCACGGTGAGATCGACCCGGCGCGCTCCGGCGTGGAGCCCGTCACCGGCACGGAGGAGGTGTCCGGTCTCCGCGCATCCGTCGAGTCGGTCCGCGTCGCGCCGGAGCTCGCCGAATGGGTCGTGCGCATCCTCGGCGCCACGCGCAGCGATCCGTCGCTGCAGCTCGGCGGCAGCCCACGCGCCGGCGTCGCGCTCCTCCGCGCGGCGAAGGCCTGGGCCTGCCTGCAGGGACGCGACTACGCGAACCCCGAGGACGTGAAGCACGTGCTCCTCCCGACCCTGCGCCATCGCGTCGTCCTCGATCCCCGCGCCGAGGTGGAGGGCGCGAAGCCCGACGAGGTCCTCCGCGCGATCGCCGACCGCGTGCCGGCGCCGCGGTGATCCTCCCGACGCCGAGGCTCGCGCTCGCCGTCGGCGGTGCGACGGCGCTCTTCGCCGCAGCCGTGGGCTTCCCCGCCCTGAGTCCCGTCGCCTGGGGAGCCGACCTGCTGCTCGCCGCGGCGATCGCCCTCGAAGTCGTGCGCTGCCCGCGGCCGCGGCGGATCCTCGTGCACCGCGTCGCTCCGCAGCGCGTGGCGCGAGGGGAGCCCTTCGTGATCGTCTACCGGGTGGAGTGCGCGTCGCGCGTCGCGGAGCTCCGGATCGCCGACGAGGCGCCGGCGAGCGTGGAGGTGCTGGAGGCGCCTCCGGCCGTCGTCCTCGCGCCGGGTGAAGCGACCGCCGTGACGTCGCGGGCGGTCGCGCGCGAGCGCGGGGACTGGACCTTCGGCGACCTCCACGTCCGCGCGCTCTCGCCCCTCGGTCTCCTCGTCCGGACGCTGCGCGTGGCGCAGCCGCAGGGTCTCCGCGTCGATCCCGTGCCGGCGCGGCTCCGCGAGAGCCTGCGGCGCGTCCGGGCGCAGATGCGCCAGCTCGGCGCCACGACGGTGCGGCTCCGCGGACGCGCGACGGAGTTCGAGCAGCTCCGCGACTTCGTCGAGGGCGACGAGTTCCGCGCGATGGACTGGAAGGCGACGGCCCGGCGCGGGCTGCTCACGGTGCGCGACCATCGCGCCGAGCGGAACCGCGAGGTGTCGATCGTCGTCGACGCGGGACGCCGGATGGCGGAGCGGTTCTCCGGCGCGACGAAGCTCGACCACGCTCTCGAGGCGGCCCTCGGTCTCGCGCGCGCTGCCCTGGAGGCGGGCGACCGCGTCGGCATCGTTCTCTTCGACGCGACGATCCGCGTCGAGGTGCCGCCCGCGCGCGGCCTCGCGCAGTACCGCCGCATCCTGGAGGCGACGCGCGGGATCCGCGCCAGCGAAGCCGAGTCGAACCTCGTCGCGGCGCTCCGACATCACCGCGTGCGCCACCGCCGGCGAGCCTTCGTGCTCCTCGTCACCGATCTCGTGGACCCCGTGTCCGCGGCCCGCTGGGTGCCGGCGCTCTCGGCGGCGGCGCGCCGTCACCGCCTGCTGCTGGTGGCCGTCGACGATCCGCAGCGTCGCGCGACGGAGGACCGCATGCCGGAGGACGTCCGGGACGTCTGGCTGGTGGCGGGGGCGCGCCGGCTCCGCACCGAGCGCGTGCAGGTGCTCGCCGAGCTCCGGCGCCACGGCGTCGCGTCCGCCGACGTGCTCCCCTGGGAGATCTCGGGCCCGTCCCTCGACGCCTACCTGGCGGCGGCGGGGGCGGAAGCCTTCTGACGCCCCAGCAGGAACGCGAGGAGGACGAATCCCGAGACGAGGGCGACGGCGACGCGGACCATCGGCGGCGCGTAGGGAGTGACGAGCCCCTCGAGGGCCGCCGCCACGAGCAGGGTCGCCGTCACGCCGAGCGCGATCGTGCCGGCCTCGGAGGCGGCGGCGGCGATGGCGACGCGGCGGGAGTATGGCCCCGGCGCCACGACGGCGAACCCGATCCGGAGGCCGGCGCCGCCGGCGAGGACGATCGCCGTCAGCTCGAGCGTGCCGTGGCACATGAGGAGGTTCGTCATGTCGAAGAGACGCCCATGGGCCGCCGCGAGCCCGAAGATCGTCCCCACCATGAGGCCGTTGTAGCCGAGGAGCAGGAAGACCGGCAGCAGGAGGACGCCGCTCACGAAGGCGATCAGCGCGAGGCGCACGTTGTTCACGGCGATCCACACGCCGACGGCGCCGGCCTCGTCGCGGTCGAAGGTGAAGTTGCCGCGGAACTCCTCCTGGCCCCGCAGCATCCGTTCCTGCTGGGCGATCGCGTGGGGATCGAAGAGCGAGTAGGCGAGCTCCGGCTCGGCCCACGTCGCCGCGAAGCCGACGAGCGCCATGCCGACGAACACGAGGGCCGCCATGGCGATCGGCCGCGCGTTGCGGCGCACCTCCTCGGGGAAGCCGACGATCAGCCGCTCCAGGACGCGCCGCGCGCCTCCGGTCCGTCGGGCGTGGATCGTCGCGTGTCCGCGCGCGACGGCCGCGTTCAGGCGACGCTCGAGGGGCGGATCGTCGGCCGCCTGGCGCACGCGCGCGAGCGCACCCGTCGCGAAGCGATGCAGCGTCACGAGCTCGTCGAGCTCCGTGGGCGCGAGCCGGTCGACCCGGCCCGACGCGACGCGGTCGAGGATCCGCTCGAGGCGGCCGAGGGCCGCGATCTCGTCCGTGGCGAGGGGCACGCCGCTAGCGGATCGTCCGAGGAGCCAGGAACGAGCGAGCGGAGCGAGACGCCGCGCCTCGCGCGAGACGACTCGGTGTTCCTGGAATGGGACTCGCGCTCGCTCCGCGAAGCACTTCTGCCATGGGCAGCTAGAGTAGCGGCGCCGTGCCGCCGACCGCCGATCCCTCGACGTCCTTCGTCCATTTCGAGACTCCCGAGTCGGTCAGCATCCGCTGGGAGACGGCGGGGCTCGGGTCGCGCGCGGCCGCGCTGATGATCGACGGCGCGGTGCTCTTCGTCCTGTCGATGGTCGTCCTTGTCCCGGTGGGGATCGTCGTGGCGGCGCTGGAGCTCGGCCAGTCGACGTTCATCGCGGTTCTCGCCCTCTGGTCCCTCGTGCTCCCGCTCGCGTACTTCCCCTGGACGGCGGCGACGATCGGCGCGTCCTTCGGCAAGCGCGCGCTCGGCATCCGCGTGGTGGACGCCGAAGGGCGTTCGGCGCCGCTCGGGGCGCATCTGCTGCGGACGCTCGCGCTCTTCGTCGACACGCTCGTGCCCGCGCCGGGCTTCGCCGTGGGCGCCGTCGCGATCCTGCTCTCCCGCGACGGGAAGCGCCTCGGCGACTACCTCGCCGGCACGCTCGTCGTGCGGGACGAAGTTCCGGGAGCGCACGACCGGGATCCGCTCGCCAGCGCGCGCTACGCCGATCCCGCGGAGCCGCGCGTCGTCGACCTGCCGGTGCATCGCGTGCGCGCGCTCGACGCGGGCGCCCTCGTGCTGCTCCGGAGCTTCCACGCGCGGAGGGGCTCCCTCGATCCCGGCGCCGAGGCGTCGCTGCGACACGCGATCGCGCAGCGCATGGCGGAGGAGCTCGAGATCGCGCTGCCGGCCGACGAGCGGGGCTTCCTGCGGCAGCTCTATCTCTGCCTGCGCGACGAACGCTCCGCCCGTTGAGGACGCGTTCGGGGGTCTCGGCGTGACGCGCGGCGGGGGAGGCCTCCTCGCCTCGCTCCTGGTGGCGCTCGCCGTCGCGAGCGCCATCGCCTGCGTCGACGCGCCGCGCACGGGGGCGGCGAACGCCCTCCTCGTGGTGGCCGTGGCGGCCGTCTGCCTCGCCGCGCCGACGCGATGGATCGGGCGCGGGGCCCCGCGCGATCTGCCGTCGCCGCGCGGGCGCGCCCTGCGGCTCCTGCTGCCGGCCGTCGTGGCGGCGGTCGCGACGGCGCCGGCGCTCGGCTTGCCCTTTCTCGCCGACGACTGGGTGCTCCTCGACCGCTCCGAGGCGGCCGCGAGCCCCATCGCGGCAATGCTCCCGCAGTCCGACGAGCTGTTCCTGCGGCCCGTCGTCTGGGCCCTCTGGTGGGTGCTCGCCCGCGTCGACCCCGGCTCCGGCGCTCTCGCGCACGGGCTCGCGGTGGCTCTCTTCTCCGCGACGGCAGCGCTCCTCGTGCCCGCCCTGCGCCGCCTCGGCCTCCCGAAGGGGATCGCGCTGGCGTCGGCCTGCGTCTTCGCGTCGAGCCCCGTCGGGCTCGAGTCGACGGCCTGGACCGCGAACCTCTACTCGCTCGTCTCCGGGCTGCTCGCCGTGGCATCGATCGCCGTCCTGCCGGTGCGCTGGCGAGGGACGCGGTCGCTCGCGTGGCCGAGCCTCCTCGCCGTCGGGAGCGTCCTCTCGAAGGAGGACACAATCCTCCTGCCGGCGCTCCTCGTGCTCGCCGGCGCGCGGTGGCGGCTCGCGTCGGTCCCGCGCTGGACGATCCGTCTGCTCCCGCTCCTCGCGGTCTTCGGCGGCGCCGTCGCGCTGCGGCTCCTCGTCTACGGAGACGTCGGCGGCTACCGCGATGCGGCCACGGGGAAGCCGCTCTTCGTCGATTTCTTCGCCGAGAACGCGCTGCTGTCGCTGAAGCGGGAGCTGCCGGCGACCTTCCTCCTTCCGCTCCGCCAGTTCGGGACGGAGGCGGAGCGCACCTGGATCCTCTCGACGCTGATGCTCGTCCCGATCCTGCTCGTCGCCCTCGGCGGCGCGTCGCCCGCATCCCGGCGCGGCCTCCCGCGCGCCGCCGCGTGGGTGGCGCTCGCCTTCCTCCCGATCATCGGGGTCCTGCCGGTCGGCAACGAGCTCGCCTCCGGGCGCCTGCTGCACTTCCCCTCGATCGGCCTCTCCCTCGCCGCCGCGTCCTGCCTCGCGGGCGCGCCCCTCGGACGACGCGGCCGCTGGCTCGGTGTGTCGGCGCTCGTGCTCGTGGGCCTCCTCGTGGGACGGCGGAACTTCGAGGCCTGGGAGCGCGCGGGCGAGGCCGTGCGTCGGGGCGGCGCCGCCGCGGCGGCCCGCGTCGCCGAGGCGCCTCGCGGCTCGACCTGCTTCTTCCTCGGTCTCCCGGATTCCGTGCGCGGCGCCTTCGCCTTCCGCAATGCGACGGAGCCGATGCTGCGCCGTCTCGCGCGGCGCCCCGACGTCGAGATCCCTCGGGCGGATCGGGCCCTCGGCCGCCTCGACGCGATCTATCGGTGGGAGGGAGCGGAGCAGCCGCTCCTCGATCCGTCGCTCGACGGCGTACGCCCCATCGAGTCCGGCGAGACGCTCCTCTGGACCGGGCGCGCGGCGGGAACGGGCGAGGGCGAGATCGCCGTCTGCGACGCGGTCGCCTCCTCCGAGGCGCGCGACCCGCGGCTGTTCTGGACCCCCGGGAGCATCGGCAGCCTCGTGCTCCCGCCGTTGCGCGTCGCCGCCGGGACGGCGCTCGCGCTCGCGATCGACGGGGCCGTCGAGACCTGGAGCGGCGTGCCGGAGCCCTTCGCCGTCGCGCTCTCGCGATTCCGCGACGGCGCCTGGGAGCGTGTTCTCGTCCCGCCGGCCCAAGTGGAGGGAGGGGCGGACGAGCCCGGCGAGGAGCGCATCGTGCTCCTCGAGATCGTCGTTCCTCCGGGCCGCACGCTCTCGCTGCGGAGCGTTCGCGTCACGGCGCGCTGATCCGCGCGCCCCCGGGTTCACCGCGGCGTGCGCCGGAAGAACTCGTCGAGCCGGCCGTGGAACTTCTCCAGCTCGCGGTCGATGTCGCTCGGCGACCCTTCGCCGGGGCCCGGCTCCGGAGGGGAATGGGGGCCGCCGTTGCGGGACACGGGACCCCGCGTCTCGGGGTCGGCGGCGAAGGCGCGCCCGAAGAGCCGCTCCAGCGGATCGGCGCCGTGCCGCGCGCGGACGCCCCGCAGCTCGGCCGAGCCCTGGAGCCAGAGGAAGACCGCGATCAGCAGGACCGGCAGGAAGAGGATGCTCGGAGACATCCACGCGAGCACGAGCCCGATCAGCGTGAACCACCGGCCGACGCGCACGGCCATCTCCGTCGCGACGAGCCAGCTCCGCGTGCGCGCGAGGAACGCGCGGAGCGCACGGCCGCCGTCCATGGGGAAGGCCGGAACGAGGTTGAAGATCGCGAGGGCGGCGTTCACCGATGCCACGGAGTCGAGCACCGTGCCTCCGCCGGCGGACGACCGCAGCCCCGCCTCTCCGCCGAGGAGCGCCGCGAGGGCCCAGATGAAGAGGTTCACCGCCGGCCCCGCGAGGGCGACCCAGAGCTCGGGCTTCGGGCGCTCCGGCATGTTCGTCATGCGCGCGAGGCCGCCGAGGGGCCAGAGCGTGATGTCGAGGACCCGCGCGCCGAACCGGCGCGCCACGAGCGCATGGCCGAGCTCGTGGACGAGCACGGAGCCGAAGAGGATCGCGAGGAAGACCAGGACGCCGACGGCACGCACGGCGCCGCCGGCCGCGCCCGCCTGGGCGAGCAGCGCGAGCACCACGACCACGAAGAGCACGTGGATCCGCAGCGGGATCCCCGCGATGCGCGCGATCTGGAAGGAGGAGAACATCGAGTGGGTCGGACGGGAGCTCGGCTTCGCGCCCTGGAGTTCCCGGCGAGGTGCCCTCAGCGGACGAAGTAGACGAAGACGGCCCGACCGATCTTCGCGACGGGTCGGTGCGCCACAACCCACTTTCCCTTCGCGAGCCACCGGTAGACCCCCGGCATGGGCTCCCCCTCCGAGGCCGTCGGGTCGTAGCGCTCCAGCCAGCCGAGATCGACGGCGTTCCCGAGGAAGGGGTTCACGTCTTCCCGGTGGAGGTTCGTCGCATGCACCGCCAGAAGCCCCCGGCGCGGGCCCGGTGGCAGCGCCTCGAAGTCGTAGCCGTAGTCGCTGGGGTCGCCCTCGCCGTAGTAGCGGTAGGCCATGCCACGGATCTGGATCTCCTGCGCCATCGCGCGGACGAGATCCGCCGAGGGTCCCGAGCTCTCCGAGGCCGCCATCTCGCCCTCGTGCGCCTCGAGGAACTCCGCGATCGCCGCGGCCTCCTCATCCGGGTGACCGCCGAGGGAAATCCGCTCCAGGTCGCGCGCGAAGAGCGCGAGCCCCGGCGCGTCCTGGCCCCAGTCGTCGCCCACGACGGCGATCCGGTGTCCGACGTCGGGACCACCCGCCAGCACGCTCGAGAACATCGCCTCGTCGGGATGGAGCCGCGCCGTCGCCTGGAGCGCGCCGAGGATCGCCAGGAGCGCGACGGCGGCGCCGGCGCGTCCCCGCGGAGCGAGGAGCCCGCCGGCGAGGAAGAGACAGGGCAGTGCCGGCAGCACGTACTTGATTCCCACTTGCGCGTTCCCGAGGGAGAACTGCAGGAGGATCGTCGCCGGGAACACGAGCAGGAACGCGCGGTCGAGCCACGTCCTGCGGCGGGAGACGAGCGCGGCGGCGACGCCCGCGGCGACGAGGGCGAGCGTCGTGAGCGGGAGCTTCTGCGGGATCACGGCGAGATAGAAGCGCTTCCACCCGACGTAGCGGCCCTCGACGAGCGGCGTCGCCTCGCCGAGGAGGTAGCTCTTGTGGCCGATGCGGCCCGTCTCGCTGAGCGTGTGGTCGAGACCCTTCAGGGCCGTCAGCAGCGGCACGCCGCGCTCGCGTCCGAAGACCGCCTCCACGGCGCCGCGGATCGCCGGCTTCTCGAGGACGTGGGGCTTCCCCGCGGCATCGCGCGAGCGGCCCGAGAACTTGGGGTGTCCCTCGACGCTCGCGAGGCTCCGGGTCTCGAAGCCGTAGCCCGCCGCGAAGGTCGAGAAGGCGCCGAGGGCGACCAGGAGGAGGGTCGCGAGCGGCCGCGCCGAGCGCTTCTCGAGCGCGGCGGCGACGACCATCGCGCCGAGGGCGGGCGCCAGGAGTACCGACGTGAGCTTCGTGAGCATCGCCGCGCCGAGGGCGATGCCGGCGACGAGCGTCGAGCCCGCGCTGCCGCGCAAGAGGGCGCGCCGGAGGGCCGCCAGGGCGAGGAAGCAGAGGGCCGCGTTCGGGAAGTCGAGGTTCGCCGTCGCCGCCGCGGCGATGCTGCTCGGGTCGAAGGCCGCGAGGCCGAGGGTCGCGAGGCCGGCCCAGGCGCCGCCCATGCCGCAGGCCACGAGGAAGAGCGCGACGTCGAGGAGCAGCGCGAGCGCGACCACCGGCAGACGCGCGAGGAAGAGGTTGCGCGCCTGGTCGGCGCCGTTGTGCTCGTAGAAGAGCTGCTGGGGGACGTGGAGCAGGTCGCGCCAATGGGGCGGCACGTCGAAGTCGCCCGCGACGACGAGCGGCGCCGACGTGAGGAGCTTCGCGAGGGGCGGGTGCTCGCGGTTCTCCGAGAAGTCTCCGCTGCGCCAGTAGGTCACTCCCGCCGCGACGTAGAAGTACTCGTCGAAGGTCGGGCCCTTGCGCTGGGGCGCGAGCGGCGCGAGGGGATTCGACGACGGCGCCGCCGCACCCAGGAGGAACCACGCGTGGAGCGCGATGAGCGCGACCGCGGCGAGGCGCGCGCCTCGGGACACGGGCGCTCGCTCCGGCGGGGCGTCGGCCCGCGCCGTCGCGTCGGGTTCCGCGCCGATCGGCCGGGCGTCCGCCACGGCCCGGCCGTCAGGCGCCGCGCCGAGCCTCGACGGGCTTCGGCGGCGATCCGATCCGCGAGAACCGCAGGCGGAAGAGCGTCAGGATCGCGCGCACGACCTCCTTGCGCGAGATCTTCGAATGCCCGGCGCGCCGGTCCTCGAAGATGATCGGCGTCTCGCCCATCGTCGCGCCGGCGCGGTAGCAGTGCTCCAGCACTTCCTCCACGAAGGAGTACCCCGACGACTTGATGCTGTCGCGGTCGATGCGGCGCAGCAGCTCGGCGCGGTAGGCGCGGTAGCAGCCGGTGCAGTCCTTCACCGGGAAGCCCAGCAGGATCCGCGACACGAGATTCGATCCGCGGCTCAGGATGCGCCGGCCGAGACCCCAATTCTTCGTGCCGCCGCCGGGCACGTAGCGCGATCCGATCATCACGTCGAAACGCTTGCTCCCCTCGAGGATCGCGGGGAGGTACTTCGGGTGGTGCGAGAAGTCGGCGTCCATCGTGCAGATGGGGTCGTGGCCGTGCTCGAGGCCGTAGCGCATCCCGTCGAGGATCGCCGTGCCGAGACCGAGCTTCCCGGGGCGCGCGAGGAGCTTCAGGCGCGGCTCCGTCTCCATCATGGAGCGCACGACCTGTCCCGTGCCGTCCGGGGAGTTGTCGTCGACGACGAGAACGGTCACCTCGGGGGCGTGCTGGAGGATCTCCTGGACGAGCGGCTGGATGTTCTCGCGCTCGTTGTAGGTGCTCGCGATGACGAGAGGTCGCAACGGGGAGGGTTCTGGGCGGGCGGGGCGGGCGGCTCGGTGCGCGTGGAGCGAGCGCGGACGGATCGACAGTATGCCCCGCGCGCAGCTCGGATGACTTCTGCTACGGGCAGCTAAGTAGGATTCCCTCCGAATGGCCACCGAGCAACCGACCCCCGCCGGATCCGCGGGACGCCCCCGCGGCGCGGCCGGGAAGGTCCTCCTGGCGGCGCTGGTGGTCCTCGCCGTCGCCTGGGTCGTGCGCGCGACGGCCGAACACAACGGCGCCCCGAGCGGGTCGACGGTGGCGCGGATGCGGCTGCTCCGCGACGACAACGACTACTCCGTCTACGTGAAGCGCGGCGCCTGGGCGCCGACGGGGCTCCGGCCGTACCTCGACGTCTTCTCCGAGTATCCGCCCCTCGCGACGCTCGCCTTCGGCATCCCCTATCTCTTCGTGCATCCCGAGCCGGCGCCGCCGCGCGCGATGCATGCGCGGATCGACGCGCTCGCGCCCACCTCGGACCTCGCGCGCGCCTACGGCAACGTCTGGTCGGTGGTCGCGATGCTCGCGTGGCTCGCGACGATCGCCGTGACGGCGGCCCTCGCGCGCGACCTCGGCCTCTCGCCGTGGCGCTCGTTCCTCTGCCTCGCGCCCGCCGCGCTCTACTTCTCGATCCAACGCTTCGATCCCCTGGCGGCCCTGTCGCTCTCGGCGGCGCTGCTGGCGCTCCTGCGGGGACGGCCCATGTCGGGCTTCGTGCTCCTCGCCGTGGGGGTGCTCTTCAAGATCTACCCCGTGGTGGCGGGGCCGCTCGCCTTCGGATGGGTGGCGCGCCGTCACGGCGTCGGGCGCGCGTGCCTGGCGGCGGCGGCCGCAGTGGCCCTCGTCGTGGCGGGGCACCTGCCGCTCTTCGCGCTCGGCTGGAGCGACCCCGGGTGGACCGCCGACTGGCGTCCGTCGGGCGCGCTCTTCGACGCGACGCCCCTCGGGTCGGCGCTCGCCGCCGTCGACGTCCCCTTCGCGAACCAGGGGGCGCGCGACACGAACCCCGGGAGCCTGCCGGAGCGGCTGCTGCGCGTCGCCCTGGGCGTCGAGTACGCGACGCTCCTCGCCTCCCTGAAGGCGCTGCGCATCGTTCAGCTCCTGCCGGCGGCGCTCCTCGTCCTCGCGGGCTGGTTCCGTCCGACGCCCCGGACGCTCGTGGCGGGCACCGCCCTCGCGGTCCTCTGCTTCCAGTTCTTCCACAACATCTACTCGCCGCAATTCGTCCTCTGGTGCGCGCCGCTCCTGGCCGTCGCCGGAGCCGGGAGGCTCGGGCTCGCCGTGATCGGAACCGGCGTCTTGATTGACGGGGCCACCTACCTGCAGTTTCCTCTCTTGGCCAGCCAGCGGATCTACGACCCGGCCCGGGGCGTGAACACCTATCCGGCGGCCTTCGGCCCCGTCATCGACCTCCGGCTCGCCCTCACGACCCTCGCCGTGATCCTGCTGACGATCCTCGTGCTGCGCCGTGCGGAGCCGGACGCGATCCCCGGCGCCGCCGGGCCCGCGAGCGCGGGCGTCGCATGACCGACCTCCTCTTCCTCCGCGACTGCCTCCACTTCCGGAGCGACCGCCCCTGCGCGCCTCACAAGGCGGAGGGCGTCGTGTGCGACGGCTGCACGCACTACGCGCCGGTCCGCTCCCGTGTCCTCGTCGTGAAGCTCGCGGCGGCGGGCGACGTTCTCCGGACGACTTCGCTCCTCCCGGCCCTGAAGGCCCGCTTCGAGGGAGCCTCGATCCACTGGATCACGGCGGCGGGCTCGGCTCCGCTCCTCGAGAAGAACCCCCACATCGACCGCGTGCTCTCCTTCCGGGGCCACCTGCCGGTCGAGCTGCAGGCCGAGGAGTTCGACGTCGTCGTGAACCTCGACGCCGCCGCCGACTCGGCGGCCATCGCCACGGTGGTCCGAGCGCGTGAGAAGCTCGGCTACGGCCTCGACGCGCGCGGCGTGAGCCATGCGTTCCAGCCCGCCGGCGAGGAGTGGCTCGCCATGGGCCGGCGCGACGATCTCAAGAAGGCGAACCAGCGCACCTATCAGGACCATGCGCTCGCCGTCGCGGAGCTCCCGGGCCCCGCCGTCTCCCCGCAGCTCGTGCTCACGGAGGCGGAGCGCGCCTGGGGGCGCGCGCGCGGCGAGCGGTGGGGGCTGCGGGCGGGACAGCGGGTCGTCGGCATGAACACCGGCGCCGGCGGACGCTGGCCCCTCAAGCGTTGGACCGAGGAGGGCTTCCTCGCCCTCGCGCGCTCGCTCTCGGCGTCGGGCGTGGCCGTGCTGCTCCTCGGCGGACCCGAGGAGGTGGAGCGGAACGCCCGGCTGGTCGCGGCGACGGGCGGCTCCGCCATCGACACCGGCTGCGACAACTCGCTGCGGCAGTTCGCCTCGATCGTCGACCTCTGCGACGTGGTGGTGACCGGCGACACGCTCGCCATGCACGTGGCGACGGCCCTCGGGAAGCACGTGGTCGCGATCTTCGGCCCCACGTCGGCAGCGGAGATCGATCTCTTCGGACGCGGCGAGAAGATCGTGTCGGCGACGATGGAGTGCCTCGTCTGCTACCTGTCGCACTGCGAGCTCGATCCGAACTGCATGAACACGATCGCGCCGGCATCCGTGGAGGCGGCGGTCCGACGATGCCTCGCCGCGCGATGACCGAGCCGAGCGCTCCTCCGGCCGTGCGCCTCGAGCGCATCGTGGTCACGGTCCCGACGTGGAACGAGAGCCAGAACGTCGGCCCGCTCCTCGACGCGCTGCTCGCCCTCGGAGAGCGCTACCAGGTTCTCGTCGCCGACGACGACTCGCCCGACGGCACCTGGAAGCTCGTCGCGCGGCGCGCCGAGCACGACGGGCGGGTGCATCTGCTCCACCGGCGGACCGACCGGGGCCGCGGCCTCGCGGGGCGCGCGGCCTTCCTGAAGGCCCTCGAGATGGGCTGCGACGCGGCCATCGAGATGGACGCCGACTTCAGCCATCCGCCGCGGTTCATCCCGCCGATGGTCGCGAAGCTGGAGGAGGGCTACGACCTCGTGCTCGGCTCCCGCGGCGTCGCCGGAGGGAAGGACCTCGGCCGCCCGCTCTTCCGGCGCGTCGTCACGAAGCTCGCGAACCTCTACATTCGCGTCGTGCTCGGCCTCTCCGTCCGCGACTGCAACAGCGGCTTCCGCGCCTGGCGCGCGTCGGCCCTGCGCGCCGTGCGCGTGGAGGAGACGGTGTCGCCGGGTCCCGCCATCGTGCAGGAGCTCCTCTTCAAGGCGCGCCGCGCGGGTCTTCGCATCCACGAAGTGCCGATCGAGTTCGTCGAGCGCGAGCGCGGCACCAGCACGCTCACCCTGCGGAAGCTGTTGCAGGGCTACTGGATGGTGCTGCGCCTGCGCTGGTGGGCGATCACCGGGAAGCTCGGGAGGTCCGCCCGATGAGGGCGCTCCGCCGCGGGAAGCACCGGCTCGGCCTCGGGCTCGGCATCGTCGTGCTGGCGTCGCTCCTCGGGCTCTGGTGGCGGAGCCGCGGGCGCGAGGACCTGCCGAACGTGCTCGTCGTCACCTGCGACACGCTGCGCCTCGACCGCACGAGCCTCTACGGGCACACGCGACCGACCACGCCGAACCTGGAATCGCTCGCCGCCGAGTCGGTCGTCTTCGAGAGCTTCTTCGCGAGCTCGAGCTTCACGCCGCCCTCCCACGCGTCGCTCCTGACGGGGAGGCACGTGGCGACCCACGGCCTCCTCTGGTGGGACCAGAAGGTCTCGCCCTCGGTCCGCAACCTCGCGCAGATCCTCGGGACGCCGCGGGCCACGAACGGGGATCCGGGCGCGGGGGGCGGCGATGCGCCCCGGGGCCTCGGCTACCGCACGGGCGCCTTCGTGAACCTCCCGAACTTCGAGCCGATGGGGGTGACGCGCGGCTTCGAGAAGGTGAGGACGGGCGCCTGGTTCCCCGGCGGCGAGCTGAACCGCGACTTCTTCGCCTGGCTCGACGAGCCCGACGAGCGGCGCTTCTGCGCGTGGCTCCACTACTGGGATCCCCACCGTCCCTTCGGCTACCGGGAGTGGAAGTGGCTCGCGCCGAAGGAGCTCCTGCGGCCGGTGCAGCGGAACGCCCTCTCGCCGGCGGAGCGCGCGCACTACGATCTCACGCTCGAAGCGAGCCAGCGGCCGCCGCTCTCCTTCGAGGAGGAGCGCTTCGGGAAGCACGACCCGCGCATCGGCCGCGCCGAGGAGCACTACAACCGCGCGGGAGAGCTGCAGCGCACGACGCCCCTCTGGATCCCGCCGGCGGACGAGCACCGCCCCTTCACCGAGGAGGACGACCGGTATCTCGTCGACCGCTACGACGGCGGCGTGCTCTACCTCGACCGCTGGATCGGCGAGCTCGTGGAGGGGCTGCGGTCGCGCGGTCACCTGGACCGGACGATCCTCGTGATCACCTCGGACCACGGAGAGACTTTCACGGAGCGCGCCGACCGGTGGTTCACCCACGACCCGCACCTGTACGAGGAGGTGACCCACGTTCCCTGCCTCGTCCGCTTCCCCGGCGGGCGCTGGGGCGGCGTGCGCGTGGAGGCGCTCGCGAGCCACGTCGACGTGCTGCCGACGATCCTCGACTGGCTCGGGCGCCGCGAGACGGGCGTGCAGGGCGCGAGCCTCCTGCCGCGCATCGAGGGACGCGGGCGCGAGAGCTGGCCGCCGTACGCGTTCTCGCAGACCCAGGTCCGGAAGGGATTCCTCCTCGATCCGACGAAGCCGAAGTCGGAAGAGAACCCCGAGACGTGGAAGACCCTCGACCGGAAGTTCTCGATCCGGAGCGCGACGCATCGGCTGATCTACGCGCCCGAGCCGTTCTCCGTGGAGCTCTACGACCTCGCCGCCGATCCCGGCGAGACGCGGAACCTGCACGCGAAAGATCCGAGCGAAGTCGAGCGGAAGCTCTTCGCGGCGCTCCTCGATTGGATCCGGACGACGCCCGTCGCGAAGGAGGGCGACGATCCGCTCTCGGATGCGGAGCTCGAGATCCTCCGGCGCAACGGTTACGTCGACGATCGATGACCGGATCCCGCGCCGCCCGCCTCGCGCTCGTCGCCCTCTGCGCGCTCGGCCCGGCGGTCTTCGCCGTGAAGGCGGTGGTGCGCCCCGGCGGCGACGTGCACCCGAAGCCCGCGGCCGTGAAGGCGGTCCCCGTGATCCTGCTCACGCTCTCGCCCCTCGTTCCGGCCGACCTCGCCGGCCCGCGCGCGGCGCAGCCGATGCCGGCTCTCTCGGAGCTCCTGCGCGACGGGATCCTCTTCCCGGCGGCGCTCGCCGCGAGCGACGACCCCGCGGCGGCGCTCGTCTCCGTGCTGACGGGCTCCCTCGCGTCGAGCCACGGCGTCTCCAGCGCGTCCGATCGGATCGCCGGCGACTTCCCGACCCTCGCCGTCGCGCTGCGTCGCGCCGGCTTCCGCACGCTCGCCGTGCGCATGTCGAGCGCGTTCACGGAGACTGGCCTCTCGCTGGGCTTCGAGACGTTCCGCGAGCTCCCGGGGAGCACGCCGTCCGGCGCCGTGGCGGAGCTCGACGCGTTGCTCGGCGAGGAGACGCCGGCGCGCTTCCTCGCCTGGCTCGACCTGCGCGTCCCGCCGGGCGACGGCGCGCGCGTGGCCCTCGACGACGGCGTGCGCGCGCTGCACGGGCTGCTCGCGCGCCGGCGCATCCAGGGCGACTGCGTCGTGCTCACGGCGTCGGTCCCGGCCGAGGGCGTGCCCCAGCGGACGGGACCCGACGGTCTCGCACGCCCCGTGCTCTCCGTGCGGCTCCCCTACGAATACCGCGCGACGACCCAGGTGCCGGCGTCGGTCTCCGCCATCGACCTGGCGCCGCTCGCCGTGGAAGTGGTGCAGGCGCCGGTGCCGCCGCGGTGGACCGGCCGGAGCCGCACGCGCGAGATCGTCGCTCTCGCGGCGCTCCCCGGCGCGCCCGCCGTCGCCGGGCCCTTCGGCGCGGGAGCGAGCGCGGAGTGGGTCGCCGAGGAGTGGCCCGTCACCGTCTTCGTGCACGCCGACGGCAGCCTCGCGCGGCCGCCCGTCGACCGCGCGCGTCCCGGCGCCGCCGTGGCGCCGCCGGCGCTCGTCGAAGCCGCCCGCGCCGCCGCCCTCGCGACGACCGGAGGACGCTGACGTGGGCGCGAAGGGCAGCCCCCTCTGGATCCTGGCGCGCGTGCTGCAGGTGGTCGGCATGGGCGTCACCCTCGTCGGCCTCTTCCTCAGCATCGACGTGGGCTTCCGCGAGGGGGAGTCGCTCCATTCCATGGCCGTCGAGTTCCGCTACCTCGGCGTCGGCGGCGCGCTCTTCCTCGTGGGGATGCTGCTGCAGCGGATCGCGACGCGCTGAGCCGCGGTGCGCGTCCGAGCGAACCGGCCACGCGCGCGGCGGCCTGCTACTCTTGGGTTGCTCTCGTGGCGCGCCCCTCCTACCTGCCGTTCCTGAAGCGGGCCTTCGTGTCCGACGGGCCGCCGGTGCACCTGACGCTCTACGTGACGGGCCGGTGCAACGCGCGGTGTCGCCACTGCTTCCACTGGAAGGAGGTGGATGCGGGCGTCGAGGGGCTGCCGCTCCCGGCGATGGAGCGCGTCGCGGCGACGCTCGGCGGCGAGCTCCTCTGGCTCGCCTTCGCGGGCGGCGAGCCCTTCCTGCGCGACGACCTCGCCGAGATCGCGCGCGCCTTCGCCCGCTGCCGGCCGCGCCACGTGTCGGTGCCGACGAACGCGCTCGCCCTCGACCGCACCGTCGGCGGCGCCGACCGGCTCGCGGCGGCGGTCCCCGATGCCTTCGTGAACGTGTCGGTCTCCTTCGACGGGCCCGAGGAGATCCACGACCGCATCCGCGACACACCGGGCGGCTTCCGGAAGTCCATCGAGACGTTCCGCGCGCTGAAGACGCTGCAGGGGCGCCACGCGAATCTCGGCGTCGGCGTGATCCTCACGGTGACGGCGGAGAACCAGACGGAGGCGGCGGACTTCGTGACGTGGATCCGCGGAGCGCTCGAGCCCGACAACGTGACGATCAACCTCGCGCGCGGCGCGCCGCGGGACGACGCGCTGCTGCGGGTGGATCCCGCGAACTACCGCGCCGCCGTGGAGGCGAAGACGCGGGCGCTTCGCGACGGGTCGCTCTCCTACTTCAAGTTCCCCGGCGCCCGCGTCGCCGCCGCGCGCGACCTCGTGATGTACGAGCGGATCGAGCGGCAGGCCTCGGGCACGGCCGACTACCGGCCCTGCCTCGCCGGGCGTCTCTCGGCGGTGATCTTCGAGGACGGCTCCGTCGCTCCCTGCGAGATCCTGCCGGACCGCCTCGGCAACCTGCGCGACGTCGGCCACGACTTCGGAGCGCTCTGGCGCTCGCCGCAGGCGCAAGCCGTGCGCGACCGCATCTGGGCCGAGCGTTGCGCCTGCACCTGGGAGTGCCAGGTGGGGACGAACGTGCTCTTCACGCCGTCCCTCTATCCGAAGCTCGCGCTGAAGACGGTCCTGCGCTGACGCGCGGACGCGCGCGATCGCCCCCGTTCCGTGCTCGAGCTCCGCTATGCCGTCGTGATCCCGTGCCGCGACGAGGAGGCCGGTATCGTGCGGAAGATCGCGTCGACGCACTGCCTGCGGTTCCCGCCGCTGCCGGCGGGGCTGCGGCACCTGGCCGTCGTGGTCGACGACCACTCGGAGGACGGAACGCTCGCCCAGGCGCGCGCGGCCGTCGCCGCGCTCGAGGAGCGGACCGATCTCGAGTGGCGCGTCGTCGAGAGCGGGCATCCGCCCGGGAAGGGCGGCGCGCTGCGGACCGGATTCGAGGAGGCGAGCGGCTACGACCTGCTGGCGACGACGGACGTCGACGCGGAGGTGGCGCCCGGGGCGCCGATCGCGACGGCGGCCGCCTTCTCCGACCCGCGCGTCGGCGCGGCGACGGGCACGCAGCGCTACGTCCTGCGCGACGGCGCGGGCGGCGCCACGGCCGACGGGAGCGACCTCTACGACCGGGCGTCGGAGGCCGTCCGCCGCCTGGAGTCGAGCTACGGGATGCTCTTCAGCGTGCATGGCCCGTGGCTCGTGCTGCGCGCCGCGACGGGAGTCCTTCCGGCGGCGGGGGTCGGCGCCGACGACCTCGACCTCGCCCTGCAGGTGCGCGCCGCCGGGTGGCGCGTCGTCCTCGTCGAGGAGGCCTCCTTCACGGAGCCGAAGCCCGCCGGGGAGCGGCTCGCCGCGCAGCGGATCCGTCGCGCGCGCGCCTACTTCGAGGCCGTGGACCGGCATCTGCCGCGGGCGCTCCGGATCGCGCCCGTTCCCATCGGCGCCCTGCAGCTCGCGCTCTACGCGGTCGCGCCGCCGCTCCTCGCGCTCGCGTTCCTGGCGGCGGCGGCGGCGCCCGTCGTGCTCACGGCCCGATCGGGCGGCGGACCCGCGCTCGTGCTCGCCGTCCTGCTGGCCGTCGGGGCCGTTCTCGTGCTGCCGGTCTTCGCGAACGGCGTCTCCTACGCGCTCGTCATCCTGCGCGCGCGCCTCGCGCCGCGCCGCCGCGACGCCGATCGCTGGCGGCCCGTCGCGCGCTGAGGGCGCGCGAGCGCCCGGCCTCCGCGTTCAGCGGACGAGCTTCGCCTCGCGGAAGATCTCCGCCAGGAACTGCTGGCGCTCGATCGGCGTGGGCTCGCGCTGCTTCAGCCGCTCGCGGAGCGCATCGCGCTCGGCGCGGAGGTCGTGCTTCACCTCGCGGGTGATCTCGGCGACGACGTAGCCCGCCTGGATGCGGACGGGGCCGATGAGCTGACCGGGAGCTGCCTTGTGGAGCAGCGCGTCGAACTCCTCGCCGAACATCGGGGGCGTCGGGATGTACTGCCCGATGTCGCCGCCCTTGCGCTTGGAGAGCGAGTCGTTCGAGTAGGCGAGCGCCGCGCTCGCGAAGTCGAGGGACCCCGTCTGGATGCGCTTCACGATCTCGACGCCGGCGGCGCGCGTCGTCTCGACGGCGCGCGACGTGATCTGCTGGAGCTCCTCGGGCGACTTGCGCGTGGTGATCGTCGGCATCTGGAGCTCGAGGAGGATCGCGCGGAGCCAGAACTCGCGGCCCGAGGCGCCGTAGAGGCGGCGGAACTCCTGCTCCACGTCGGAATCGGTCGTGAGCCGCTTCGCCGTCAGGACCTTGGTCACGAGCAGGTCGGTCTCGACGTTCCAGAGCTTCTCGCGCTTGAACTGCTCCATGGTCTTGCCGAAGTTCGTGAGCTCCTGCTCGATGAACATCGCGCGGTTGCCGCGGTAGGCGGCGATCGTCCGCTCCTCGATCTGGCGCTCGAGCATCGCCTCGACCTCCACGGGATCGACCTGGATCCCGAGCGTGTCGGCGGCATTGCGCACGAGCTTGCCCATCACGAACACCTGGATGTACTCGTCTCCGCGCGTGCGCTGCAGCCAGTCTCCGTACTCGGCGCGCGTCAACTCGAAGCCGTCGATCGTGCAGTAGACGTTCGCGGGAAGGGGCGTGTCGGCCTTCTGGAAGAAGGGCTTCCCCGTGTTGGGCACGTCCTGGGGGGAGAGAGCGACGAGGAGCGTGACCGGCGCGAGGAGCGCGAGAGGACGATGGAGCATGACGAAGTCGGTCGTGGGTCGTTGGCGGCGGTCGGGACGGATCAGACGCCGGCCCGCTCGGCGCGCTTGCGGGCGTTGCTCTCGAGGATGCGCTTGCGCAGACGGATCGCGGCGGGCGAGACCTCGACGAGCTCGTCCTCGGCGATGTACTCGAGCGCCTCCTCGAGGGACATCTTGCGGGCCGGAGCGAGGCGCACGTTCTTCTCGGCGCCGGCGGAGCGGATGTTCGTGAGCTTCTTGCCCTTGCAGACGTTCACCGTGAGATCGCTCTCGTGGCAGTGCTGGCCGATCACCTGTCCCGGGTAGACGGCCTCCTGGGGCTCGATGAAGAACTCGCCTCGGTCCGTCAGGGTCTCGAGTGCGTAGGCGGAGGCCTGTCCCTGCTCGTGGGCGATGAGGCTCCCGAATTGCCGGCCCGCGATGTCGCCGCGTCCGGGCTCGTAGCCGTGGAAGACGTGGTGCAGCGTTCCCTCGCCTCCGGTGAGCGTCAGGATCGCCGTGCGCGCGCCGATGAGCCCCCGGGACGGCACGGAGAACTCGAGGTGCGTGAAGTCTCCCTTCTGGCTCATCTCGCGGATCTCGCCGCGGCGCTTCCCGAGGTACTCGATCACCTTGCCCACGGCGGGGCTCGGACAGTCGACGACCGCGTCCTCGATCGGCTCGCAGCTCCGGCCGTCCACCTCCTTCCAGATCACGTGGGGGGTCGACACGAGGAACTCGTAGCCCTCGCGGCGCATGTTCTCGATGAGGATCCCGAGGTGCATGACGCCGCGCCCGGCGGCGAGGAAGGCGTCGGTGGCGTCCGTCTCGCTCACGTGGAGCGCCGAGTCGGCGAGCGCCGCCTTCGTGAGCCGCTCGCGGATCTGGCGGGACGTGACGTACTTCCCGGAGCGTCCGGCGAAGGGGCCGTTGTTCACCGAGAAGACCATCGAGATCGTCGGCTCGTCGACGGTGATCGACGGACAGGCCTCGGCGTGCTCGGGGTCGCAGATCGAATCGCCGATGCCCACGTCCTCGAGGCCCGAGATGGCGCCGATGTCTCCGGCGTTGACCTCCTCCGTCGAGTACTTGGTGAGCCCCTCGAACCAGGAGAGAGACTTGATGGTGCCGTCGTGGAAGGATCCCGCCGCGTACTCGCGCGAGCCCTGGTGCAGCACGCGCACGCGCTGGTTCGGGCGGAACTTCCCCCGGAAGACGCGCCCGATCGCGATGCGCCCGACGTAGTCGTCGTAGTCGAGGGTGGACGCCTGGAAGAGCGCCGTGCCCTCGGGGTCGGCTTCGGGGGCCGGGATGTGCTCGAGGATCGCGTCGAAGAGCGGCGTGATGTCCTTCGCCGGCACCGCGAGGTCGGCCGTGGCGATGCCGCTGCGG
The DNA here is from genome assembly GCA_964545855.1 of uncultured Planctomycetales bacterium. Taxonomy (GTDB): domain Bacteria; phylum Planctomycetota; class UBA1135; order UBA1135; family JACQFD01; genus CAZJHD01. The sequence goes on along the minus strand of CAZJHD010000009.1, from coordinate 46,527 downwards.
CCCGACGCGTAGATCACCGGGAAGTCGAGCGCCGCCTCCGGCGCGTCGAGGGACACGAAGAGGTCGAAGACCTCGTTCAGGACGGCGTCGGGGCGCGCGTCGGGCCGGTCGATCTTGTTGATGACGACGATCGGCTTCAGGTGGTGCTCGAAGGCCTTGCGCAGGACGAAGCGCGTCTGCGGCATGGGGCCCTCGAAGGAATCGACCACGAGCAGGCAGCCGTCGGCGAGGGACAGCGTGCGTTCCACCTGGCCGCCGAAGTCGGCGTGCCCGGGCGTGTCGACGATGTTGATCTTCACGCCGTTCCAGCGAACGGATGTCACCTTGGCGAGGATCGTGATCCCGCGCTCGCGCTCGATGGAGTTGCTGTCCATCGCGCAGTCGGCGATGCGCTGGTTGTCGCGGAAGGTGTGCGCGCCGCGGAACATCGCGTCCACCAGCGTCGTCTTGCCGTGGTCGACGTGCGCGATGATGGCGACGTTGCGGAGAGCGGAGATCTTCAAGTCGGGTCGAGGTGGGGGAGCCCGGAATTCGGGCCGAACACAGTAGCCGATCGTGCCCCCGTGCCGAGGGCCGTCAGGGACAGGGAGGGGCGATCGGCGTGTGGTGGAAGCCCACGGGGAGGCCGAGCTTCGGAATCCGCAGGAAGAGGGCCGGGTTCGTGAGCACCTCGATCACCGCGCATCCGGGCCCCGGGGAGACGTCGTTCACGAAGACATCCACCTGGTTCCCGTTCGAGGTGACGGAGGTGACGGTCTGCGCGAAGCCGCCCGTCGTCTGCGCGCCCATGAAGAGCGCGAGGACGTCGAAGCGCTCGAAGTTCACCGTGGGCGGAGTCGCTCCGAGGCTCGCGTGGAGCCCCCAGACGCGCTCCCACTGCTTCTGGGACCCGATGAACACGTCCGCGGCTCCCTGGGGCCAGTTGCTGAAGGAGGAGGACGCGATGGTCGCGAAGGGGACCGACGCGCCGGCGGCGGCGCGGGCCGGCGAGAGCGTGGCGAGGGGTGCCGCGATCGCGGCGGCGAGGACGGCGAGTGCCATGCGGCGCATGGGGAAGCTCCCTTGGGGACTCGGGTGGACGAACGCCGCCAGACTACCGTCTCGGACGGCCGCCGATCGTCGGGCCCGAGGACCGCGCCGGAAGCGCCGCCGGGCGCCCCTCGCGGAGCGCCCGGCGGCGGATCGAGTCGTTCACGAGGAGGCGCGCTTCACTCGCAGAGCACGACGTTGTGATGGAACGTGACGGGGGGCGAGCCGACCTTGGGCACCTTCACGATCTGGAAGGGGCTCGTGAACACCTGCGGCACGATGCAGGTGGGGCCGGGCACGAAGTCCGTCACCACGACGTCGATCGTGAAGAAGTCGGAGGTGACCATCTGGACGTCGACGGCGTAGCCGCCCGTCGACTGGAAGCCCTGGAAGATCGCGTAGACCTCCTCCTGCTGGAAGTCGACGGCCGGGACGGGGACCCCGTTGCCGAAGGTCGACTTCCAGACGCGCACGAACTGTCGGGCGTTCCGGATCACGAGGTCCTTCGCGGCGATTCCCGGCGGGCCGAAGATCCCCTCGGCGAGGACCGTGTGCGGGAGGAGGGCGAGGGGCGGCACCGGCTGGATCGGGACCGTTCCCGTTCCTTGCGCGGGCGCGCTCGGAGCCAACGTGGCGAGAGGGGCCAGCAGGAGCGCCGTGGCGGCGAGAATCGTCGGTCGCATCGAGTCGTCTCCGTGGGGGTCGAAAGGGGAAGAGGGACGGGGTGGGGACGCCCGGCGCCTACGAGGACATGGGCCTCGGGTTTGCGCCGATTCGGAGCGCGCTACGATCGTCCCGAGCCGCTCGCCGTGTCGAGGGCTCGAGCGTGAACGACGTGAAGCTCTTCCTCCGCGCTCTGCTGGTCGTCGGCCTCGTCGTGATTCTCCCGTGGCTCGTCTACGGCCGCCTGGAGGAGAGCGCGGAGCCGGAGCAGGCCGTCGTGCCCGGCTGGCGAGACGTCGAGGCGCAGCGTCTCGAGCTTGGGGTCCAGGACCTGCAGTCGCGGTGCGATGCGATCCTGCGCCGGTGCGAGCAGAGCGAGCCGAACCCGCTGCGGATCCTCACGCTCGGCCACGTCGACCTCGCATTGCAGAGGTTGGCGCGGAGCCGCTTCCGTCACTACGTCGACGAGGATCCGTCTTGGCACGAGGGCTCGGTCTCGGTTCTCGGCGAGCTGCTCGACCGCGTGGACCAGTCCCTCTCGGAGGACGGCGGTGCACGGTGGATCGGCGCCGACGAGACGCGCCGGTCGATCGATCGATGTGCGGACATCGTTCCGCGGACGATCTGGCCCGCCCCTTCCATCCATCGCTACGAGCTGCGATCCGGTCCGCCGGATTCCGTCGAGCTGGTCGTTCGCCTGGACAACTTCTGGATGAGGAAGCGACCGAAACACGTGTTCCCTTCGGCCGAGCTCGAAGGCAGGCGAGGACGGCTCGTGCACGGGGACGAAGGAGGCATGACCTTTCGATTCCTTCGTCCACGCTCGATGCCGGCAGATGCGTCCGTCCGCGCGCGATGGTGGCGGGGCACCGTGCTCATTCCGGCAGCCCGCGACAGTCTCATGTTCACGACGATCGAGACGACCGAGATCCGTCTCGTGTGTCCGATCGTCGACGAGTGATGCGAGCGCGCGAGGCGTCCCTCAGCGTTCCTCCTCCTCGCAACCTCTACGCGGGCGCCGGCAGGCTCCCGCTCTCGTCGATGTCGGGCTCCGGCTCCGCGTCGGGCAGGGGCTCTCGCGTCTCGCCGTCGCGGCGCGCGCCCTCGATCTCCTTCGCGGCGCCCTCGTCCTGGAACTGGAGCCGCACGAGCGTTGCGTAGAGGCCGCCGCGCCGCAGGAGCTCCGCGTGGGTGCCCACCTCGCGGAGCTCGCCCCGGTGCAGCACGGCGATGCGCGTCGCCTCGCGCACCGTCGAGAGCCGGTGCGCGATCACGATGGACGTGCGTCCCCGCAGCAGCGCGCGGATCCCCGACTGCACGCGCGCCTCCGTCTCCGTGTCGACGTTGGCCGTCGCCTCGTCGAGCACGATCAGCGCGGGATCGCCGGCGAGTGCCCGCGCGAAGGCGAGGAGCTGGCGCTCGCCGACGGAGAAGGTGACGCCGCGCTCGGCGACGGGGGCGTCGAGGCCCGCCTCCAGCGGATCGGCGCTGCCGGCGGGCGCGAGCCGCCGCACGAAGGCGTCGGCGCCGACGGCCTCCAGAGCGCGACGGACGGCGGCACGGTCGACGCCCGGTCTCCAGAGGGCGACGTTCTCGAGCACCGTTCCCGCGAAGAGGAAGAGATCCTGCGGCACGATGCCGAGGGAGCTCCGCAGGCGCGCGAGGTCGAAGCGGCGCACGTCGACGCCGTCGATCGAGACGGTGCCCTCGGTCACGTCGTAGAAGCGCGCGAGGAGCGACGCGATCGTGCTCTTCCCCGCTCCCGTCGCACCGACGAGGGCGAGGGTCTCGCCGGGCGCGACGTGCAGCGAGACGTCGCGGAGGACGGGAGTCTTCCCGTCGTAGCTGAAGGAGACGCGGTCGAGCCTCACGTCGCCGAGCACGCGCTCCGGCGCGTGGGCATCGCGCGGCGACTCGATGGCCGGCCGCTCTCCCATGAGCTTGAAGATGCGCTCGGCGCTCGCCATCGCCGACTGCAGGACGTTGTACTTCTCGCCCAGCTCCCGCAACGGAGCGAAGAGGAACTCCAGATAGAACCAGAACTGCAGGAAGAGGCCCATCGAGACGCGCGAGTCCTCGACGCCGTGGGCGCCCACCAGCAGGACGCCCGCCTGATCCAGGGAGATGGCGCTCTCGATGAGCGGGAAGAAGATCGCGAAGAAGAAGACGGTCTTGATGTTGGCCGCGAGGTACCCGGCCGTGATCGACTCGAACTTGCGCGCGACCTTCTTCTCCTTGCCGAAGACCTGCACGACGCGGATGCCGGCGATCGCCTCCTGGAGGAAGCCGTTGCTCCTCCCGAGCCACGTGCGCACCTCGCGGAAGCCCTCGCGGGCGTGGCGCCGGAACCAGACGGAGACGATCGCGAGGAGCGGGGCCAGCCCCACGGCCACGGCGCCGAGGCGCACGTCGAGCGCGATCAGGAGGATCGCGACGCCGACGACCTTCACGACGTCGTAGACGACGGTGGCGAGGCCCGAGGTGAACAGCTCGGCGACGTTCTCGACGTCGTTCGTCACGCGCGTCACGAGGCGGCCGACGGACTGGCGGTCGAAGAATGCGAGCGGCTGACGCTGCAGGTGGCCGAAGAGCGCCTTCCGCACGTCGTAGATCACCTCCTGCCCGCCCCGGGCCAGCAGCAGCACCTGGAGCCAGCGGAGACCTCCGATCGTGACGACGGCGCCGGCGAAGAGGGCTCCCCAGGGTGCGACGCGCGAGAGCCCCGCCAGGAACGACGCCTCGTGGGCACGGCCCGCGGCGGCGTCGGCCGCCACGCTGTCGATCATCGTCCGCCAGAGGAAGGGGATCGACACCTCGACGGCGAAGAGCGCGAAGAGGAGCGCCGTCGCACCGGCGAAGAGCTTCGCGTGGGGTCGCGCGAAGGGGAGCAGGCGCGAGAGGATCCTCCGGTCGAAGATCTTGCCGCTGATCCGATCGTCGGGATCGATCATCGGCCGCGGCCTCCCTCGGCGGGACGCGTCGACAGGGCCGGAGGCGCCGTCGCGGAACGTCCGTTCGAGCTCTGGAGCTCCTGCTCGAGCTGCTGGCGGCGCCACAGCTCCGCGTAGCGGCCGTTCGCGGCGAGGAGCTCCTCGTGGGTCCCCGACTCGGCCACGCGGCCCTCGTCGAGGACGAGGATGCGGTCGGCGTGACGCACCGTGGAGAGCCGGTGCGCGACGACGAGCGTCGAGCGGCCGCGCGCCGCGCCGCGCAGGCTCCGCAGCAGGCGGTCCTCCGTCGCGGTGTCGACGGCCGAGAGGCAGTCGTCGAGCACGAGGATCGTCGGCTCGGCGTAGAGAGCGCGCGCGATGGCGACGCGCTGCCGCTGCCCCCCGGAGAGCGTGACGCCGCGCTCGCCGATCTCCGAGTCGAGGCCCTTCGGGAAGGCGGCGAGGTCTTCCCCGAGCGCCGCCGCCGCCGCCGCCGCGTCGGACCGCGCCACGTCCGGCGGGCAGTCGTCGCGGAAGCCGACGTTCTCCCGGATCGTGTCGCTGAAGAGGAAGTGGTCCTGGGGGACGTAGCCGAGGGCGCCGCGCAGGCGGCGGATCGGGAGGTCGTTCACGTCGATGCCGTCGACGAAGACGTGTCCCCGGGGCACGGGGAAGAACCGTCCCAGCAGGTTCACGATGGTCGACTTGCCGGAGCCCGTGCGTCCGACGATGGCGACGGTCTCTCCGGCGGCCACGTCGAAGGAGAGCCCCCGCAGCACCGGCGGGAGGCCCTCGCCGTAGGAGAACTCCAGGTCGCGGACGCGGATCTCCCCGCGCAGCGCGCCGGGGTCGACGACGCGCGGGCCGTCGTCGATCTCGGGCCGCGTGTCGAAGACCTCGCCGAGGCGCCGTGCGGCGGCGCGGGCGCGCGGGTACATCCCGACCATCCAGCCAAGCACGAAGACGGGCCAGTAGAGCCGCGCCGTGTAGTCGGCGAAGAGGTAGAGCTCGCCGACGGTGACGCGGCCCGCGACGTAGAAGGCGCCACCCACGAAGAAGAGCAGGAGAAGCGTCAGGTCCTTCGCGCCCGCGAAGAAGACGTCCGAGAGGGCGCGCGTCGCCACGAAGTCGAGGCTCACGCGCCGATAGCGGGCCGAGACGTGGTCGAAATTCTCCTCGGCGGCGGACTCCCGCGCGAAGGACTTCACGACCCGCACGCCGGCGAAGGACTCGTTGGCCCGGTCGCTCATGTCGCCGATGGCCGCCTGCTGAGCCTCGCTGTGGCGATGGAGACGCGGCGTGAGCTTGCGGACGGCGATCGAGAGCGCGCCGAGGGACGCGGCCATGGTCACCAGGAGGACGGGCTCCGCGTTCGCGAGGAGCGCGACCGCGATGGGGATCCGGATGCACGCGTCGCCCACGTACATCGATCCCGGGCCGAGGAACATGCGGACTGCTTCCACGTCCTGCGTCGCCCGCGAGATCAGGTCTCCCGTCTTCGTCCGGTTGAAGTAGGGGAACGACAGCGACTCCAGGTGGCGGAAGAGGTCGTTCCGGATGTTCGCTTCGACCCGTCGGGACGACGTGACGAGGAACCACCGCATGCCGAAGCGGAAGAGGCCCTTCAGCGCGGCGAGGGCGAGGAAGAGCGCGAGAGCCGGCCAGAGGAACGCCGCGATCGGCTCCTTCCCGAAGCGGTCGATGGCCCCCTTCACGACCCAGGGCAAGGCGAGATCGAGCCCCGCCGCCGGGAGCAGGCACGCGAAGCCGAGTCCCATCGTCCGCCATTCCCGGAGGAAGTAGGCGGCGTAGCGATGGAAGATCTTCACGGTGGAGTGCGGCGGGGGCGGCGCGGGTCACCCTCGCACGCGCGAGGCGGCCGCACCAGCGGCCCGGAGGTGCGCACGGGGGCGAGCCCCGCGAGCAGGCGCCTGCGCTACGGCGTCTTCCCCTCCAGGAGATTCGCGGCCGCGCCGAGCCGCTCCGCGAGCTTCGTCGCCTCGGACACGACGCGCCGCTCGTCGCGGGGCACTTCCTCGAGGGCCTCCGTCAGGCCGGGCAGCACGACGGCGTTGTAGCCCGCGCGCTCGCCGGGCGCGGAGTAGACGTTGCGGTAGAAGGGCCGTCCGCGGAGACCCTCCTTCGAGAGCAGCTCCCGCTCGAAGCGGAGGAGCCGGCCGTTCACGCGGGCGAGACCCTCCGCGTCGGCGGCCTCCACGAGCCGGTCGCCCTCGCTCTCGAGGGCCTGCGCGGCCGTCGCGAGCCGCTGCACGGCCGCCTTCGCGTCGTCGAGGCCCTTCTGGATCTCCGAGCCGGCGACGATCGACTCGCCATGCTTCTCCAGCAGCTCCGTCAGGTGTCCCTGGAAGGCGGCGGCGGAGCCCGTGGGCCGATGGGGCAGCAGGTCCGACTGGCAGAGACGCAGGAGCGCCACGCCGAGCCACCGCGCGAGGGCGCGGTGCGTCGTGAAGTCCGGGTCGCCGAAGCGCTCCATCCAGAAGAAGTCGTCGAGGACGGAGTGGTAGACGCCGTAGGGCCCCGAGAAGCGCACGTCCATGGACGGGATCCCGAGGTGGTGCTGGAAGGCCGTGTAGTCGGAGCCGCTCCCGAGATTGCCGATGGGAGGAGACTCGCCGTCGTTCCCGGCGAAGGACTTCGGCGCCGCGGGCCGCGCGGGCTTCGGCTTCGTGCGGTCCGTCCAGACGTCGAGCACCGAGCGGCGCTCCTTCGGGTCCTCGACGGCGCCCGACACCTCCCGCACGAGCCGCGCGAGGGACGGCGCCGCGGAGGCGCCGAAGTCGCGGCCGCTCACGCCGCCGTCGACGTTCAGGTAGGCGATGGCCTTCGCCTGGAGCTCCGTCGCGAACTCCTCGCACCACTCCGTGGAGCCGACGAGCCCGTACTCCTCGGCGTCCCAGGACGCGATCACGAGGGAGCGCTTCAACTTCAGGCCCGCCTCCTTGAGCTTCCCGAGGGCGCGCGCGCACTCGAGGAGCGAGGCCGTGCCGGAGTTCGGATCGACGGCGCCGTGCACCCACGCGTCGCGGTGGTTGCCGACGATCACCCACTCGTCGGGCTTCTCGACGCCCTTCCAGCGTGCGATCACGTCGTGGACCAGCTCCGTCGTCCACTCGATCTCCACTTGGAGCTTCACGCGGGAGGGTCCCGGCCCCACGTGGTAGGCGAAGGGGAGCGCGCCCTGCCATCCCTCCGGGACGTTCGGTCCCGCGAGGGCCTTCAGGATCGGCGTCGCGTCGGCGGCGGAGATCGGGATCGAGGGGATCCCCGGGAGCACGGCGTCCGGATTGCCGGCGCCCGTGACGGCCTCCTGCTCGATGCGCCGAGCGCCCTTGCGCGCGGGCCAGCCCGGCGAGAGGGGATCGCCCGGGCGGAGGAACATGAAGCCGACGGAGCCGCGCTGCACGGCGGTCTCGGGACGCCACGGCCCGCGCGGCACGACGTCGCCCTTGGCGTAGCCGTCATCCGCGGGATCGCTGTAGATCACGACGGCCGCGGCCTTGCGGATCTCCGCCTCGCGGACCTTCACGCCGCGGTAGCACTTGCCGTAGCGCACGAGCACGAGCTTGCCGCGCACGTCGATGCCGAGCTCCTCGAGGGCGGCGTAGTCCTCCGGAAGCCCGTAGTTGGCGTAGACGACGTCGGCCGTGACGGTGCCGCTCGGCGCGTAGCCGTGGAAGGGAGGGAGCGCGCTCGTCGTGAAGGAGTCCTTGTCCCAGGCGACGCCCTCCTCCACGAGCTTCGCCTCGTACTTCTCCGGCGCGAGCAGCGTGAGCGCGACCTTCTTCGGGCGGCTGAGGAGCACCTCGTAGCTCACGAGCTCCGCGTCGAAGCCGAAGGAGAGGAGCTGCGCCCGCACGTAGTCGGCGAGCGCCCGTCCCTCCTCGGTGCCGGCGGGGTGAGGGTCCTCGGTGAGGATCTTCAGGAACTGCTTCGCGCGCGCGGCCCGGGGGATCTCGAGGAACCGCGACTCCGTCGCGCGCTGCTCGGCGGCGGCCTTGGTCGTGAACCCCCGAAGGCGCGCGGCGGGAGCCGTGCCCGGCGTGTCGGCCTGAGGAGGCGCCACGGCCGCGGGCGCGGACGTGGCGAGGATCGAGAGGAGCGAGACGGCGGCGAAGGGGCGCACGGGCATGGGAGCGGGATGCTACTGAACCGGCTGGAGGAACGAACGGGGCTCGGGGCGCGCGCCTCGGGGCGATCCGAATTCTCCCGTCCGGTCCGGACGGGTTGCCTGTCCTCGCACTCGCCACGGCTCCTTGCCGGGGCCGCGGCCGCCCCCGGCGCGTCGCGATCGCCGCTCCCATCCCGACCTCCATGCGCACTCGATCCGCTCTCGCGCTCTTCCTCGCTCCCACGTTCCTGGTGTCCGCCACGGCGTCCGCCCAGGGCACTCCGTCTCCGCTGAAGCTCTCGGCGCCGCTCTTCAAGACCGACAAGAGCGGGACGAAGTTCACGCCCTTCAAGAGCAACAAGGATCCCTTCCTCGTCACCGTGCGCCTGTTCGACGGGCCCACCGGCAACGCGCTCGTCGACCCGTCCACGGGGCTGCCCTTCGAGGAGACGTTGCGCGTGAACTCCCTCACGGCCACGCCGAGCGCGCTCGCGGCAGGCGTGCTCAACGAGGCGAGCCTCGTGAAGGAGCGCCTCGACCTCGTGATCGGCACGACGGCGACGCTGCCCCTCGACCTCGCGTCCCGCGACGCGTGGATGACGACGCAGGTGACGCCAACGAAGAAGGGATTCCCCGGGACGCCCTTCGCGCCGTCGCCGCGGATCCCGCTCGGCCTCTCGGGATTCACCCAGGGGCACGAGATCGCACCGGCGCGCGTCGAGACGAAGGAGCTCGCCGTGACCGACGGTGCGGCCACCGGGCGGGTGCTCACCTCCGACGCTCAGGGGAACGCGACCTGGTCGGATCTCCCCTTCGAGATCGCCGGGACCGCGGGGCGGATCCCCGTCTTCGTCTCGGGCAGCGAGATCGGGAACTCGGTGATCGCCCAATCGAGCGGCGCCGTCGCGATCGGCGGGAATACGAGCGTCACCGGCAGTCTCGCCGTGAGCACGTTGCTCGCGGCCGCTTCCTCGTCCGTCGGGAGCGGAGCGAATGTCGTCACGTCTTCCAACGGGAACCTCGCCGCTGCGGGTTCCCTGGCCGGCGCTTCCCTGAGCGTCGTCGGGAACGTCGCCGCCGGGGGCGCCCTCTCGGGCGCGAGCGCGACCCTCACGAACAGCTTGAACGTGGGAGCCGGCCAGGTCTCCATCGCCGGCGGGAGCATCGCCGCCGTGAATGCCGTGACGGCGACGACCGTGAACGCGACGAATCTCTTCACCTCGACGATCAGCGCAGCGGGGAACGTCACCGCATCGGCGGGCTTCCTGAAGGCCGGCAACCCGTCGACGGTGGCCCAGGCGGGCGACGTGGTGGCAGACGACGACGTTCTCGCGGACGACGACGTGGTGGCGGGCGGCGCCATCTCGGCGGGCGAGACGATCACGGCCGGGTCGAGCATCGTCTCCACTGCGGGATTCCTCCGCGCGGGCAACCCCACGACGGCGGCGCAGGCGGGCGACGTGGTGGCCGACGACGACGTTCTCGCGGACGACGCCGTGGTTGCCGGCGGAAACGTCATCGCTGGTGGGTTCATCAGCGCCACGGCGAACCTCGTCACGTTGGCGGACGTCGATGCAGGGGACGACCTCTTCGTCGGTGACGACGCGTTCATCACCGACGACATGAAGTGCGGGGCAGCATTCCTCTCCGAGGGAGCCCTCCTTTCCCAGGGTGCCGCCGACACGGACTTCGTCCTCACCTCCTTCGACGACATCGTCCTGAAGAAGGACATCCTCTCGGCTGCCGGCCGGGAGTTCCAAGTCTTCGAGGGCGCGAACGACATCCAGCTTCGGCTCCAGGCCAACGGGAACCTCCGGATCGACGGCACCCTGACGACGGGTGGCGCCGACGCGGCGGAGTACTTCCCGACGGCGGACGCGACGCTCGCCTCGATGCCGGGGGCGCTCGTGGCCGTCGATCCGGACCGCGCCGAGCACGTGGTCCTGGCCAGACGCGGCGTCGCCGAGGGAGTGCTCGGGATCGTCACGTCGAAGCCCGGTCTCGTCCTCGGCGCCGGTGAGATCGAGGGACTGCACCGGGAGCTCGTCGTCGCCGCGGAAGCAGCGCGCGAGCGGGGCGACTTCGCGGCCGCGCAGGTCGCGTGGGACGCCTTCGACCTCGCCGAGTCGCTCCGCGCCGACCGTGTTGCCGTCGCCCTCGCGGGCCGCGTCCCGGTGCTCGTCGACGGCTCCGGCGGCACGATCGCGCCGGGTGAACGCCTCGGACTCGGCTCCGAGCCGGGCCGCGCGGCGCGCTACAGCGGCACCGGCCCCGTGGTCGGCATCGCGCTCGAGGCCTGGCACGGCGCGAAGCCGGCGGTGATCGCGTTCGTGCACCTCGATTGGTCTCCGGACGCGCTCTACCAGCCCTTCACGCGCGAGACGTCGGGGCGCGCTCCGGCGGTCCTCCCGTCCGAAGGTGCGGCCGTCGCGGGCTCCGTGGTCTTCGCCGCGGGCGCGACGGAGCTCGTCGTGCGTCACGAGGCGATCCGCGCCGATGCGCAGCCGTCGGTCACGTTCTTCGGGAATCCCGGCAGCCACTGGTGGGTGTCGCAGCGCGGCAACGGCTGGTTCGTACTGACCCTGCAGCTGCCCGCGCCTGCGGACGTGGAGGTCGGCTACCGCGTCGATCGCTGAACCGAGCGCGCGCGCTCGACTCCACGGGCGATCGACGGAAGAATCGTCGGTCCGCACGAGCCGTGTCCGGGTCTCCGCGCCGAGCCGCGGGGGCCCGGGCGCGGCGCTCTCCCGACCGAAGAGGTTCCTCCATGCGCTCGCTCGTCCTCGGCACGGCCCTCCTCACCCTCGGATTCGCCGGCAGCGTCTCGGCGCAGGCCACCGTCTGCCCGATCTCCGGCTTCACGTCGCAGAACTACGGCCAGGGCTGCGGCGCTTTTCCCGGCGCGCCTCCGACGTTGAAGCTCGGCTGGGACGCCGCGGGTTGCGCGATCGACGTGCAGGTGAGCGCGCTCCAGTGCTGCAACACCTGGGTCTCGCAGCACTGGATCCTCTACGGGCAGTCGGGCCCCGTGGGCTTCGCGCTGCCGGAGCCCTTCTGGTTCACGGGCTGCTTCCTCTGGCTCGTGCCGATCGATGCGCTCCCCGGCGCGCCGGGCACGCAGTCGAAGATCGTCGTTCCGACGAATCCCGCCCTCGTGGGTCAGACGTTCCAGCTCCAGGCGATGCTCGAATACGTGACCTTCGGACAGTTCGACGCCTTCGGCATGACCGACGCCGTGCAGCTCACGTTCTTCTGATGCCCCCGATCCGGCTGCTCTTCGTCTGCACGGAGAACTCCTGCCGGAGCCAGATGGCGGAGGCGTTCGCCCGCATGGCCGCGGGGCGGGCGCAGGGCCTTCGCATCGAAGCCGCGAGCGCGGGATCGCGGGCCTCCGGCGTCGTGAACCCGAAGGCGATCGAGGCGATGCGCGAGGTCGGCTACGACCTCGCGACGCACCGCTCCCGCGGCCTGGCGGAGCTGCCGCCCGGTCCCTGGGACGTGGCCGTGACCATGGGCTGCGGCGACGCATGCCCGAGCGTTCCCGCCCGCGCGCGCGAGGACTGGAACCTGCCCGATCCGCGCGACATGGACCCCGAGGACTTCCGTCGCGTGCGCGACGAGATCGGCCGGCGCGTGGAGGACCTGCTCGCGCGGCTCGTGAAGGCGCGCTGACGCGGAGACTTCAGGAGAGCGCGGCCGCGCCCTCGGGCGCGCTCCACTTCGGCTCGCGGAACTTCGCCTTCTCCGGGGGCATCGAGTAGCCGAAGTAGCCCGTGAGCGCCTTGATCGTGACGCAGTTGCGCGCGCCGACGCCGCAGTCGCCGCAGCCTCCGATCTGGCACTCGGGCGTCTCGCGCTGCTCGACGCTCTTCTCGTACTCGGCCCATTGGAACGCCTTGTGGACCCCGCCGTCGATGTGGTCCCAGGGGAACACCTCGTCGCGGTCGCGCATGCGGTTCGCGTACCAGGCGGCGTCGATGCCCGTCTCCTCGAAGGCGCGGAGCCAGATCTCGTAGCGGAAGTACTCGTTCCACGAATCGAGGCGCGCGCCGAGCCGGTAGGCGGCCTCGAGGGCGCGGCCGACGCGACGGTCGGCTCGCGAGAGCACGCCCTCGATGACGGAGCGCTCGGCGTCGTGCGTCTTCAGCTCGACGGCGCGCTCAGTCTTCCAGCTCTCCAGGTGGCGCTGGCGGTGGAGGACCTGCTCGAGCGTCATCTGTCCGTGCCACTGGAAGGGCGTGTGGGGCTTCGGCACGAACGTCGACACGGCCGCGTTCACCTTCCCGGGACGGCCGAGGCCAGCGCGCGAGCGCAGCCGCGAGCAGGTCTCCGCCATCGTCACGATCTCGCGGAGATCTCCCTCGATCTCGCCCGGGATCCCGACCATGAAGTAGAGCTTGATCGACTTCCAGCCCTGCTTCCACGCCTCCTCGGTGCCGGCGTAGAGGTCGTGGTTCGTGATGTTCTTGTTGATGATCCGGCGCAGCCGGTCGGAGGCCACCTCGGGCGCGAGCGTCAGGCCGCTCTTGCGGACGTTCTTGATGCGCTTCGGCAGCTCCAGCACCTGCTCGTTCACGCGGAGCGAGGGGAGCGAGAGGTTCACGCGCGAGGCGCCGAACTCCTCGTTCAGCAGGTCCATCATCCCGGGGAGGTCGGGGTGGTCCGACGACGAGAGCGACGTGAGCCCGATCTCGTCGAAGCCCGTGTTCGCGTAGCTCTCGCGCGCGAGCTCCAGGACCTTCTCCTTCGAGCGGAAGCGCTGGGGCCGCTTCTCGTAGCCCGCCTGGCAGAAGCGGCAGCCCTGCACGCAGCCGCGCATGATCTCGATCGTGATGCGGTCGTGGACCGTGCGCGTGTGCGCGACGACGGGAGCCGTCGGGAAGGGCGCGTTCTCGAGGTCGTAGACCACGGCGCGGCGGGGGATCGAGACGCCCTCGGCCGGCGTGATCGCGCGCAGGCGCCCGTCCGGGAGGTAGCTCGGCTCGAACAGGTCCGGCGCGTAGAGGAACGGACAGCGCGACGCGAGCGCCCGGACGAGATCCCGGCGCGACGCGTGGCGGCCGCGCTCCTCGCGGTAGGCGTCGAGGAACGTGCCGATCGCGTCCTCGCCGTCGCCGAGGAAGAACAGGTCGACGAAGTCTCCGAGGATCTCGGGATTGAGGGCGCCGGCGCCGCCCGCCACGACGATCGGATCCTCGAGGGAGCGCTCCTCGCGACGCAGGGGGACTCCGCCGAGGTCGAGGCAGCCGAGCAGCGTCGTGTAGGAGAGCTCGTACTGGAGCGTGAAGCCGAGGACGTCGAAGCGGTGGAGCGGCGTCCTCGTCTCGAGCGAGAAGAGCGGGACGCCGTGCTCCCGCAGCTTCTGCTCCATGTCGCCCCAGGGATGGAACGCGCGCTCCGCCGAGAAGCCCGGCTTCCGGTTCACGATGTCGTAGAGGATCCGGAGCCCGAGGTGGCTCATCCCGATCTCGTAGGTGTCGGGGTAGAGCAGCGCGACGCGGACGTCCAGGTCGTCGCCGGTCCGGACGATCTGGTTGACCTCGCCCCCGACGTACTGGGCCGGCATCTGCACGAGGGGCAGGATCCGGTCGAGGAATCGCGAGATCGAGGCGTGGTCGTGGTTTCGGGCGATCATCCGCCCGCCAGCATGCCATGGAGCGGGGGAGACTTCCGCACTCACGGGCCGCTGGAGAAGGCAATCGGGCTGCGCGCGGGCCTCGTCGCCGTTCTCGTCGTCGCGCCGACCTCGGCGCATCTCCCCGGATACGCCTGCGGCGTCGATCCTCGATCTCGACGACGAATCCTCGCGCTCGCCTTCGGAGAGGTTGTGAAGAAATCGCCGCCGCTGGCCTGAGGCCGAGCGAGAGCGAGCGAGGCGAGGCGCGACGACGACGCAACTCACGGAGAGTTGCGGAGGAGGAGCAACGAAGCCGCAGCCGCTCGCAGCCGGCCGCAGACCGGCGCCGATTTCTTCACGACCTCGGAGCCCTTCTTCGGCGGCCTGCTCCGAGCGACCCCATTGATCACTCGGGCGGGATGCCGCATCCTCTTCGCCCCTTTCCGAGCGCGGCCCGCGGGCCGTTCCCTTGCCGTGTCCGAATCGCTCCCCCAGTCGCTCCAGGACGCCGTTGGCGGCTCGTTCCACAAGACCGCATTGCTCCAGAAGCGAGTGCGCGAGCTGATTCGCGGCGCGATCCCGCTGATCGAGACCCGGGACAAGAACCCGATCCGCATCGCGTTCATGGAGATGCAGCAGGGGCTCATCGAGCTCGTCCCCGACGACGAGGCTCCGGTCCCCGCGGAGCCGCCGAAGCTCTGATCGGCGGCGGGCGCGCGCCGAGCGCCGGCGCAACTCGAAGGGCTGCTTCGCGAGAGAAAGAGCGCCTCGAGGCGAGTGGTTCTCGAGGGAAGTGGATCTCAAGGGGAGAGGGGGACCGAGCCGATCAGGACGACGATCGTCCGTTCGTTGGCCGCCCTGCCGGGCCGGTCTCTCGACCATGCACATCGCTCCTGCCTGGGCCGGCATCCTCGGTCTGCTCCTCGTGCTCCCGGTCGTCGCACCGCAGGAGCCGTATCCCGAGCCCGAGAGCCGCCCCGCTCCGAAGGAGCAAGAGGCGCCTCCGCCGAAGCCCGCGCCTCGGCCCACGCCGGAGAAGCCGGCGACGCCTCCGGTGCCAGTGCCAGTGCCAGTGCCAGCGCCGGAGCCGGAGCCGAAGTCCGATGCGCCCGCCGTGAAGCCGGTCTCCGGAGCGCCCGGTCCCGTTGCCCAGAAGGCGCCCGCGAAGCCGGCCGTGAAGGACGGCGGCGCCCCGGAGTCGAAGCCCGCTCTCTTCCACAGCCGCATCCGCGTCGTGCTGCGGAACGGCCAGAAGCTGCTGGGCATCGCGAAGGGCGACCGGCTCGCCGAGAAGGCCGAAGGCTTCGACTTCTCGCCGGCCGTGCGGAAGTCCGACTTCGGCGCGGGTCTCCGCATCTGGTACTCCAATCCCGGGCAGAACTACCTCTTCATCCCCTACGCCGAGATCGACAGCGTGGAGACCGTCGGCCGCGTCTCCGACCTCGAGATCAAGCAGCTCGAGGAGCGGGCCGCCGAGGAGGCGCGTCTCGCGCGCGAGCGTGACGGCGAGGCGCGGATGGCCGCCCTGCGCGCCCGCATCCGGGCGCGCGATGCCGAGCGCGAGGCCGAGGAGGCCGCCGAGGAGGCCGCGCGCAAGAAGGCCGAGGAGAAGCTCGAAGCCGTCGAGCTGGCGCAGGCGCGCCGGCTCCTGGACCGCTTCCCGCCCGAGCAGGGCTGGGGCGAGGCCCGGCGCACCGAGATCCTCGCGATGAAGTCCAACCACCTGTACCCTTCTCCCGAAGAACTCGCGTTCTTGAAGGTCTACGACGAGTGGGTCGAAGCAAAGACCCGCGTCGAGGAGGCCGAGAAGGAGACCAAGGAGACGCCCGACGAGGAATCGAAGAAGGGCACCCCCGAGGTTCGCGACTCTTCCGAGGGATGAATCGTGGAACGGGAGCGACGCTCCCGCATCCGACTCGACCTCGTGGCTCGTCGTGCCCGCGTTTCGACTGCCGGACGTCCGGTGGTGCGCGGGGCGGGCGAGCGTTATCTCAGAGGTCGTGAAGAAATCGGCGCCGGGCTTCGGCCGGCTGCGATCGGCTGCGGCTTCGTTGCTCCTCCTCCGCAACTCTCCATGAGTTGCGTCGTCGTTGCGCCTCGCCTCGCTCGCTCTCGCTCGGCCTCGGGCCAGCGGCGGCGATTTCCTCACAACCTCTCTGTCCCCAGTTCGGAGTGCATCCGAGTTTCTACCGATGAATCTTCGTAGGTCCCGACGACGGCGTGAGCGTGGCGAGAGGAATCGCCGGCGCATCGCCCGTCTTCGGACATTCGCCGTTCCCGAGTGCCCGAGTCGGCCGCCGATCGTCGCGCGGCCGGTCTCCGATCGCTGATCGTGGAACCGAGACGGGCCCGCCGGCGCGACGCCGGCGGCGGCCCGCAGATCCTCGCGAGCGCGGCGCCACTTCGGGTGGCCCGCGCTCGCGGCGCTTCGCGGACACGGCCGAACCGTTCCGACCGTGACGTCCGGAGCGCGCTGTCTTGCAATGGAGGGCGCCGCGGGGGATCGTCCTTCCGTGAGAACGGTCCTGGTGACGGGCGCCGGCCGCGGCGTCGGCCGCGCGTGCGCGCTCGCCTTCGCTCGCGCGGGCGATTCCGTGGCCTGCGCCGCGCGCACGGTCGCGGAGATCGAGGCGGTCGCGAAGGAATGCGCCGCAGCCGGCGCCGGCGAGACTCTCGCGG
The DNA here is from genome assembly GCA_964545855.1 of uncultured Planctomycetales bacterium. Classification (GTDB taxonomy): domain Bacteria; phylum Planctomycetota; class UBA1135; order UBA1135; family JACQFD01; genus CAZJHD01. Next base: position 29,480 of record CAZJHD010000009.1, on the reverse strand, counting down.
TGCCCTTCGATGCGACCGATCCTGGCGCCGTGGCGACGGGCGTCGCTCTCGTGGAGGAGCGGCTCGGCCCGATCGAAGTGCTCTGCCACGCCACGGGCGGGGCCAAGACCGCATCCCTCGCGCGGACGAGCGACACGCTCTGGAGCGAGATGCTCGCCGTGAACCTCACTTCCGCATTCCTCGTCGCACGGGCCGTGCTGCCGGGGATGGTTTCCGCCGGGCGGGGGCGTCTCGTGTTCGTCGGCTCCACCGCGTCCCGGACGGGGTTCCGCTACTGCGCCGCCTACGCCGCGTCGAAGCACGGTCTCCTCGGAATGGTGCGCAGCCTCGCGCTGGAGGTGGCTGGCTCCGGAGTGACGGCGAATCTCGTCGGCCCGGGCTTCCTCGACGTGGAGGCGACGCGCCATGCCGCTCGCGAAGTGGCGAGCCGGACGAAGCGCGACGAGGAGCAGGTGCTCGAGGTCTACCGCGCCACGTCGCCCCAGCGCCGTCTCTTCACGCCCGAGGAGGTGGCCGCGTCCGTGCGGTTCCTCGCGAGCGACGAAGCCGCCGGCGTGAACGGGCAGTGCCTCCTCCTCGACGGCGGCGCCGTCGTCGCCTGAGGGCGCGGAGGACGGGGATGCGGATCGAGTCCGTCGGGGTTCCGGGGTGGCCGCGTCCGCGAGGCTACAGCGACGGGATGCTCGTCTCCGGACCGCACCGCCTGCTTTTCGTCGCCGGGCAGATCGGCTGGAACGAGGGACGGCGGATCGTCTCCGCCGACTTCGTCGCGCAATTCCGGCGCGCCCTCGAGAACGTCGTCGCAATCGTGCGCGCCGCCGGCGGCGCGCCGGAGAACATCGTGCGGCTGACTCTCTGGGTCACCGACAAGAAGGCCTACCGATCCCGCGAGCGGGAGGTGGGCGAGGTCTACCGCGACGTCATGGGCCGCGTCTTCCCGGCGATGGCTCTCCTCGAAGTCGCCGATCTCCTGGAGGACGGCGCACTCGTCGAGATCGAGGCGACGGCGGCGCTCTCCGACGGCGGCTGACGCGGCGTCGCCGCGATGACGGACGTTGCCTCCGGCGGGCCGCCGGGCTCGAGCGCCGTGATCGCCGCGTGCGCGAGGCATGCCAGCGACCGCGGGCTCCCGGCCCGCCATCGAGCCGAGTCTCGGAGCGCCACGACGAGGCACCCCGGCCGGGCCATCCGGTCGGCCTCGCCGCACCGCACGAGATCCCGCGCGAGGCCGCCGCCGCGCCGGTCTCCCTCGAACTCGCGGAGCCACCGGATCACGCCCGTCGCGCGCGTCCGCGCGCGCAGGGCCGTGCGGTCGCCGCCCGTCGGCGACTCGCCGGCGCGGCGCTCCAGCAGCGCGGAGGAGACCTCTCCGAGGAGGCGGCCGACGACGTCGCGTGCTCGGTCGACCACGGCGCCCCGGATCGCGAGCGATCCGAGCCGGCGGCGCGACGCGCGCTCGGGAGACGGCACCGTCGGCGCCGGCACCACGTCCGGGAGCGTCGGCGGGAGCACGACCGGCTCCTCCGACCCCGGGAGCGACGTCCGCGACCGACGGCGGCGGACGTCGCGGCAGAATCGGTGATAGACGGCGACGCCGATCACGCGCTGCACCTCGTCTCGCGGCGAGATGCCGCCGGCGCGGGACGCGGCGCCCTCGATGAATCGCGCGGCGGCGTCGGCGCGGATCTCCTCCGCATCCTCGGCGCGGACCGCGCCGAAGGGAATCCGCCGGAGGAGGAGCGCGCCGCGCAGCTCCGCACGGAAGCGTCCGCCCATCAGGACGCGGATCCCGTCGTCCACGAAGGACGTGGACTGGGTCGGCGGTGCGGAGCGGCGGCGGCGGCCCGAGCGCATGGATGCACTCGGAAGCGCGCGACACCGGCGCCCCAGCGACAAGAAATCGTCAGCGGCGCGAGCCGCCTCGCGAGCCCGGTGCGCCTTCCGGGCGCCGCTCACGCTCCGCAGCGCGGCGCGTCGCGCGTCGTGATGGTGCCGTCGTCGTTCCCGATCACCAATCGGTGCGCGAGTCCCACGAAGAGGCCCGTCTCGACGACGCCGGGGATGCGATCGAGCGCCGACTCCAGCTCCGGCGGCGACTCGATCCCACCCGCGAATCGGACGTCGAGGATCCAGTTCCCGTTGTCCGTGACCCAAGGACCGCCATCTCGCTGACGCAGCACCACCGTGCCGTAGCGATCGAGGGCGCGGCGCACGGGGCCGAGGGCGAAGGGGACGACCTCGACGGGGAGCGCGAAGGTCGAGCCGAGGCGGCTCACGACCTTCCCGGGGCCGACGACGATCACCTCGACGCGCGAGAGGGACGCGACGACCTTCTCGCGCAGCAGCGCGCCTCCGCCTCCCTTGATCATGTGGAAGGCGCCGTCGATCTCGTCGGCGCCGTCCACCGTGAGGTCGATCGACCGGACGTCGTCGAGCGACACGAGGGGAATCCCCAAGCGGCTTGCCGACTCCTCCGTCGCGCGCGACGTCGGGACGCCGCGGACCAGGAGCCCCTCGCCTCGGATCCGCTCGCCGAGCCTGCGGAGGAAATGCTCCGCCGTGGAGCCCGTGCCGAGGCCCACCGTCATGCCGCTCTCGACGAAGGAGGCGGCCGCCTCACCCGCGCTGCGCTTGCCGTCCGACAATTCCGTTTCCTCGTGGCCCCATCGCTCGGGGGGTTTCGCGATTGTGGCCCGGCGCGCGCCGATCGGGGGGCGCTTTCGCCGATCCGATGGACAGGGTACGCTTCCGCGATCTTGAGAATCATTCTCGGAATCGCATGCGTCGCCGCGATCGCCCTGGGAGCCTCCGCGGCCCCGGCCCCGGGCGACGAGCCGCGGCCCGGAGTCGGCCGCGGGGTCGGCGACGGCGCCCTCGAGATGGCCGTCGAGAAGGACGTCCACCGGCTCGTGGGGCTCCTCGACTACCTCGCGGCCGACTACGGAGGCGCCGTCGAGGCGGGCGTCGTCGTGAGCGAGCTCGAGTACGAGGAGCAGAAGGTCTTCGCGGCCGACGCCCTCGAGCTCGGACGCGAGCTGGCGCAGGAGCGTCACCCGCAGCTGGTGGAGAGCCTGCGCGTCGTGGAGCGCCGCATCCTCGACCGCGCCCCGGAGGCGGACGTCGCCGCGGCGACGCGGGCGGCGCGCGCGCTGGCCCTCGACCGGTTCGACGTGCGCCTCGTTCCGAACGGGCCACCGTCGGCGGAGAACGGGCGTGCGCTCTACGTCGCGAGCTGCGCCGTCTGCCATGGCGAGACGGGAGCCGCCGACACGCAGCGCGCGAAGGAGCTCGATCCGCCGCCCCTCAGCTTCCTCGGCGAGAAGGCGGCCGCCTCGCTGTCTCCCTACCGCGCCTTCAACGTGTCGACCTTCGGCCTCGCGGGAACGGCCATGGCGTCCTTCGACGCGCTGCCGGCGCGCGACCGCTGGGATCTCGCGTTCCACGTCCTCGCGCTGCGGCATGCCGAGCCCGAAGGCGGCGTGCGGCCCGCGGGTCTTCCGCGCCTCTCCCTGGCGGAGATCTCCGGCTCCACGGACGCCGAGCTCGAGGCGCGCCTCGCGCTCGTCGGTCGGTCCGTCGCGGCGCGCGCGTCGGATCTCGCATGGCTGCGACGGCGCGCTCCTTTCGAGGCCGCGGAGGGCGAAGGCCCGATCGCGTCGGCGCGCACGCTGCTCGCGACGGCGACGGACCGGTATCGGGCGGGCGACGCGACGGCCGCGCGGCGCGCGGTCCTCGACGCCTACCTCGAGCACGTGGAGCCGGTCGAGGCGCGTCTGCGCGCCGTCTCCGGCGCGAGTGTCGAACGGATCGAGGAGGCCTTCCTGCGGCTGCGGAGCGCCGCGAGCGAGGGCGCACCTCCGGCGGCCTTCGCCGTCCGCGCCGAGCGGGCCGACCGTGAACTCGCAGCCGCCGAGGCGCTCCTCGCCGGGAAGGGCGGCGCTCCCTGGTTCCTCTTCGGGGGCGCGGCGCTCATCGTCCTCCGGGAGGGGATCGAGGCCGCGCTCCTCGTGGCGGCGATGCTCGCGCTCCTGCGCAAGGCGGGGCAGCGGAGCGCCGTGCGCACGGTGCACCTCGGATGGATCGGCGCGCTCGTCGCGGGCGCGCTCACGTGGTGGGCCGCGCAGACGATCGTGGGCGTCACGACGGCGCAGCGCGAGGTGGTGGAAGGCGTCGTGGCGCTGCTCGCGGCCGCCGTGCTCGCCTACACGAGCTATTGGGTCATCTCGCGCTCCGCGGCGCGTCGCTGGGCCGACCTGCTCCGGCGCCAGGTGCTCGAGGCGATCGGCTCGAAGGGACGCGGGGCGCTCTTCGGCCTCGCGTTCCTCGCCGTCTACCGAGAGGCCTTCGAGACGGTGCTCTTCTTCCAGGCCCTCTGGTCCGAGGGCGGGGCCGGCTCGGGGCTCGCGATCGTGTCGGGCTTCGCGGCCGGCGCCGTCGTGCTCGTGGTCGCCATCGCCGCCATCTTCCAGCTCAGCCGGCGTCTCCCGATCGCGCGCTTCTTCGCCGTGTCGGGCGCTCTCATGTACGCCCTCGCCTTCGTCTTCGCGGGGAAGGGGATCCACGCGCTCGTCGAGGCCGGAGTGCTCGATCCACGGCCGATCGCCTTCGTGCGGATCGACTGGCTCGGTGTCTACCCGGACGCCCTGTCGCTCGCGACGCAGGCGGTCTTCGTCGTCGGGATCGCCCTCGGCCTCTGGATCGACGCGCGGCTGCAGCGGGCCGGCGCCGGTGCGGGGTCCAGCGGCGGCGCGGGTTCCGGCGGCGGAGCTGTGGGCGTCAGGATCCCTTCCGCAGGAACGCCAGGAACTCCGCGCTCGACTGCGTGAAGCTCTGGGTCGCGATCACCGTGCGGCCGTCGGGCTCCAGGATCGCGTAGAAGGGCATCTCGTTGTGGCCGAAGAGTTCCCACTGGAACTCGATGTTGCGCTCCGAGCGCCGCACCTCGGCCTCGGGAGTCTTCGCGTCGAGGAAGAGCTCCACCCTCACGAACTTCTCGAACTCCGACTGCACGGCCGGAAGAGGGAACAGGGACTGTTCCATCAGTCTGCAGTTGCTTCACTGGAAGCCGGTGAAGTCGAGCAGCAGGCGCTGGTTCTTCTCGCGCGCGATCGAGAATCCCTCGTCGACGTCGCGGATCCACGCGACGAGCGGCGCGCGCTCGGATCCTCCCGAGCCGCCGACGGACGCGATGCCGGCGCTCCCGCCGTAGCCGGGGGGCGGCAGGAACCCCTCGAGGAAGCCGTAGCGCGCGCCGAAGAGGCCCGGCACGAGGTAGAGCGCCGAGGCCACGGCGAAGACGCCGAAGAGGGCGCGGATCGCGCCCACCTCGCCCTCGGCGCCGATCATGCGGAGGATGCCGAAGAGGTAGAGCGCGAGCGCACCGAAGAGCGCGATCCACGTCACGAGGAACACCGAGCGAGTCAGGATCTGCAGATCCCACGCGATGTCGGCGTTCGACAGGAACTTCAGCGCCGCCGCGATCTCGACGAACCCCATCGAGACCTTCACCACCTCGAGCCACGCTCCGCCGCGCGGCATCCTCTGGAGGAAGGCGGGGAAGAGCGCCAGGAGGAAGAAGGGCGCCGCGAAGGTGGCCGAGTAGGCGAGCATTCCGACGACCGACCGCCAGGCTTCGCCCTGGGCGGCGAGCGCGAGGACGCCCGCCACGAAGGGGACCGTGCACGTGAACGTCGCGAGCGTGAACGCGATCGACATGAGCAGCACGAGGCTCACGTCGCCGCGGGCGCCCGACTTCGCCTGCTCCACCCTGTTCACGAGGCCGACGGGGGCCGCGATCTGGAAGAGACCGAGCAGCGAAAGTCCCAGCACGACGAAGACGGCGCCGAGGCCGAGGTTCGCCCAGGGATTGGTCGCGAAGCGATTCAGGCCCGTGGCGCCGAAGAGCGCCGACACGACGACGCCGATGAGCGTGAAGGTGAAGACGATGCCGAGGCCGTAGACGGTCGCGAGGCCGAGCGTCCGGCTGCGCCGGCCGCCGGACCGCTTGCTGAAGAAGGAGACCGTGATCGGCACCATCGGGAAGGCGCAGGGCGTCAGCAGCGAGAGCAGCCCGCCCGCCGCGGCGGCGAGGAGGAACTCGAGCCAGGAGAGCGAGCGCAGGTCGCGCGACGGGGAGTCCGTCGCCGCCGCGACCCCGTCGCCGCCGTTCGACGGCGCGACCGGACGCGCGCCCTGGCCCGTCGTGCCGGCGGCGCTTCCGCCATCGACGCCGCCCGCGGGCGCCGTCCCCGCGTCGGGGAGCGCGAGAGCGAAGACCCAGTCGCCGCGCGGCAGGCAGGAGTCCTCGTCGCAGGCCATGGCCGTGACGGTGACGCGCGCCTCGGCGCCCGAGGCGTTCGCGGGGCGCCGCACGCGCTGGCGCAGAGTGCCGTCCTCCTCGAGGAGGAGCACCGTGCCCCGACCGGCGGGATCCTCCGCCTCGTGAGTGGTGAACCCCTCGAGGCCCCCCAGGAGCTCCAGGCCCTCGGCGGCGACGGAGAGCGGCTCGCCGAGGTCCTTCGGCGAGCCCGGCGCGTAGACGTGCCATCCGAAGCGAAGGAACGAGAGACCGAGGCGGAGCTCTCCCTCCTGTCCCGGTGCGAGCGCCTCCGGCACGAGCTGCATCGACACGGCGAGCGTGCGGTCGTACTCAGGGGACGCCGGCTTCTTCAGGAGCTTCGCTTCGGCGGCGGCGACGGCGGGAACGCCGCCGGCCGGCTCCGCACCCGGCGGGGCCGCGGCGATGGCGATGGGGAACGCGAAGACGAAGCGTCCCGGTGGGAGGCAGCTCGACGCGTCGCAGGCCATCAGCGAGACCGTGAGGCTCGGCTCCTCGCCGTCCTTCGCGCGCAGGCGCACGCGCTGGCGCAGCTCGACATCCTCCTCGTAGACCTGGATGGGGTCGCCCGTCGCCGGGTCGGCCATCTCGTGCGGCGCCGGCCCCTCGATCGCGCCGACGAGATCGAAGCCGTCGGCAGCGATCGAGAGCGGGATGCCGATCGACTTCGGCGAGGACGGCGCGTAGACGTGCCACCCGGGCTTGCGGAAGGAGAGGCGCAGGTGCACCTCCGCCTCGTCGCCGGGCGCGAGGGACGACCGCGAGAGGCTCGCCTCGATGCCGAGGGTCTGCCCGTAGGAGCGGGGCGCGCTCTCGGCGCGGGCGGCGAGAACGGCGTCGCCCTGCGAGGGCGCTGCCGCGAGTGGCGCCGCCGCCCGCACCTCGACGACCGTCGCCAGCTCGGCTCCTCCGTCGATGCAGACCTTCGCGCAGGCCTGCCAGCTCGCACGGACGCGGATCTCGTGCCGGCCCGGCGCGACGCCGGGATCCACGTCGACCGTCGCGGGCACCAGCAGCGTGCCCTCGTGGACGTCGGCCTCGATGCCGAAGGACTCGCTGCGATGGGACGCCGGCCACTCGAAGCCGCGGAGACGGAATCCCTCGGGGAGCGTCGCCTCGATCCGCGTCGCGTTGCCGATCCCCTCGAAATCGTGGGAGTAGACGTGCCAGCCGGGCTCGATCTCCAGGGCGACCGTGAGCCGGAGCTGGCCGCCCGGAGCGACGACCTCCGGTGCGGCCGCGAGGCGCGCCCGCACGGGCTCTCCGGGAGCATGGATGCAGGTGACGACCGCGAGCGCGAAGGCGATTCCCATCGGGGGCGATCCTACGATCCCGTCCGAGACCGGGCGCGGCGCAGTTTCCCGGGGCGCCGCGGCCCGCGGGGATTCGCCGGCTCCCTGGAAATGACTCCTCCCGGTCCGTGGAATGGCCCGACCGAGCCCATGTGGGGCTCCGGAGCGCCGCACCATGAGCCTCGGTCGCATCTTCGGACTCGCCGTCCTCTGCCCGCTCCTCGTCCCGGCGCAGGATCTCCGGCCCGCGCAGAAGCCGAAGACGCCGGCCGAGAGCGAGCGCGAGCGCATCGAGCGCGAGATCCAGGGGCTCTGGGAGATCACCGCCTGCGAGAACCCGACGATCGATCCGCTCCTGCGCGCGAGCGGGTACATGCTCGTGCACGACGGCTCGATCTCGATCAACGTCGTCGTCGTGACGCGAGACCCGATCACCAAGGACGACGTCTACGTCTTCCAGGGCTCGACGAAGAAGTACACCGTGACGGAGCTGAATCGCCTCCGGCTCGTGAGCCTCTGGGGTTTCACGAGCGGCGACTTCGGCGACCTGAATCGCGACGTCACGGGGAACACGGAGGAGCGCGTGATCCGGTTCTTCGGCGCGCCGGAGATCGGCCAGCGGCTGCGCATCCAGAGGGGCAATCGCGACGCGCTCGAGTTCGCGCGGCGCTCGGCGGTGATCGCGGCTCCCGTGCCCCTTCCGGACGACCGTTGAGCGTCGCTCTCGACCTCGTCGGCCCCGCCGGGAGGCTGGAGGCCCTCCTCGATCCCTCGGAGCGCGCGCCTGCGCGTGGAGGCGCCGTCGTCGCGCATCCGCATCCGCTCCGCGGCGGGACGCTCCACAACACCGTCGTCTTCCGGACGGCGAAGGCGCTCGCGGCCGCTGGATTCGACGTCGTGCGCTTCAACTTCCGCGGCGTCGGCGCGAGCGCGGGCGTCCACGACGAGGGACGCGGGGAGCAGGACGACTACCGCGCCGCCCTCGACGCTCTCGCGGCGCGCGGCCACGGGCGGCTCCTGGCGGCGGGCTACTCCTTCGGCAGCGTGATGGCGCTCCGAGCCGGGATGGACGACGCGCGCGTCGCCGGCTGCGCCGCGATCGGGATGCCCGTTCGGATCTTCGACACGGCGTTCGTCGCCCGCTTCGCGAAACCCCTCCTCATCGTGCAGGGGAGCCACGACACGTTCGGATCTCCCCAGGAGGTGGAGCGCGTCGTCGCATCGCTCCCGTCCGCCGAGGTCGTCGCGATCCCGGCTTCGGGCCACTTCTTCGAGGGCCGCGCTGCCGAGGTCGGCGACGCGGTCGCGCGATTCGCCGACCGCGTACTCGCCGCGGCGAGCGGGAGCTGATCGCGCCATGCGTCCCGAGAACGACGAGAAGCGCTACCTGCGGAACGCCTTCGTGGTGACGGCGCTGCTCGTCTCGATCCCGCTCGTCTGGGGCGCCGTGCGCGGGTTCCCCGAGGGCTTCTACGTCTTCCTCGTTCCGCCCATGGCGGGCTTCCTCGTCCTCGCCTACGCGCTCGAGAACTCCGTGCGCCGGCACCGGGAGCGGATCGAGTCGCTCGAGCGTCGACTCCGCGAGCGCGAGGAGATCGAGGCGCACGGCACGCCGAGGACGACGATGCCGCCCTTCGATCCGGGCGCCCGGAGGGAGCGGCGATGATCGGCTGGACGCGGGCGATCGCCGTGAACGAACTCGAGCCGGGCGAGGGAGCGGTGCTGGAGGTGCGTGGCGCGCCCGTCGCGCTCTACCGCGTGGGCGACCGGTTCCATGCGCTCGGCGCCATCTGCCCGCATGCGGGGAGCCTCCTCTCGGAATTCCTCCACGACGACTGCCTCGCCCTCTGCCCGTCGCACGGCTGGACGTTCCGCCTCGAGGACGGACAGGCGACGGTCTTCCCGACGCAGCGAGTGCCCGTCTATCCCGTGCGCACGGCCGACGGCTTCGTCTGGATCCGCGTGCGATGGCTCGTGGCCGTCGTCGCCGATCTGCTCCGTCGGGGCCACGGGCCGCCGGCGCGGAGGCTCCGTTGATCCGCGTCGTCAGCAAGCAGCTCGACGGTCCGTTCGAGCTCGTCGAGGGTCTCGACGCCGCGGAGGCGGCGATCCAGCGCTGGACCGGAGGGAAGGAGCGCGTCTGGCTCGACATCGAGGCCGCGGCTCCGCCGGAGGTGGACCTCATCCGCCGGTCGCTCCACTTCGACGAGCTCTCCCTCGAGGACGCCGCCAACGGCAACCATCCTCCGAAGGTCGAGGAGGTGGCCCCCGATGGCGACCGGCCCGCCTATCTGTTCGTCGTCGCCACGGCGCCGCGCCGCGAGGCGCCCGACGAGTCGGAGTCGGTGGCGCTCTTCCTCCGCAGCCGTCTCCTCGTGAGCTTCCACTCGACGTCCTCGCCGCGCGTCGACGCGGCGCTCTCGCGGATGATCCGCGACCCGAAGCAGACCATCGGCCGCGGCATCGAGTTCGCCGCGCACGCGGTCCTCGACGAGCTCGCGGACGTCTACGAGCGTCTCCTCGACGAGTTCGACCACCGCATCGAGCTCCTCGAGGACGAGGTGGAGGAGGAGGACGACGTGGCGGCCTTCGGGCGCATCCTCGGGCTGCGCCGCGAGGTGACGCACGTCTGGCGCTTCACGCGCCCGATGCGCGACGTCGTCTCCTCGCTCTCGCGCGACGGGCACCCCTTGGTGAAGCCCAAGGCGCGGCTCGCCTTCCGCGACCTCTACGACCAGATCCAGCGCACCCACGACCGCCTGGAGAGCCAGCGCGAAGCCATCTACTCGATCCGCGACGCGCACTTGGCGCTCACGAACAACCGCATGAACGAGGTGATGAAGACGCTCACGGTCGTGGCCGTGATGAGTGGCTTCCTCTCGGTGCTGACGGGCTTCTTCGGCATGAACCTGCCGATCCCGGGGTCGAGCGAGCCGGCGTCCTTCTGGGTGACCCTCGTCGGAATGATCCTCGCGGCGGGCGGCATCCTCCTGTTCTTCCGGTGGCGGAGGTGGCTCTGAGGGGCACGGGGGCGCCCGTGGCCCGTGGGCCCCGCCGCCCTGGCGTACACTCGTCGACGACTCCGCCCGCTCCCATGCCCGGCTCGACGACCCACTCCCCCCCGACGGCGGCGCCGAGATCCGCCGCGGTGATCGATCCGCGCCTCGACCTCTTCGCCGAGATCGCGGAGCTGAAGAAGTCGCGGAAGGCGCTGCTCCTCGCGCACTACTACCAGGAGCCCGACGTCCAGGACGTGGCCGACTTCATCGGCGACTCCCTCGAGCTCAGCAAGCGCGCGCGCGACGCGAAGGACTGCGAGGTGATCTGCTTCTGCGGCGTGCACTTCATGGCCGAATCGGCGAAGTGCCTCGCTCCGGGGAAGATCGTGGTCGTGCCCGATCTGGAGGCCGGCTGCTCGCTCGCCGAGGCCTGCCCGCCCGAGAAGCTCGCGGCCTGGAAGGCGGCGCACCCCGATCACCTGATCGTCGCGTACATCAACACGACGGCGGCGACGAAGGCCCTCTGCGACTGGATCTGCACGTCGAGCAACGCGGAGCGCGTGATCCGCGCGATTCCGGCGGACCGCAAGATCCTCTTCGTGCCCGACCGGCACCTCGGCGCGTGGCTCGTGAAGCGCACGGGACGCGCGATGGATCTCTGGCCCGGCACCTGCATCGTCCACGAGACCTTCAGCGCCCGGAAGCTCGTCGCGATGAAGGAGCGCCACCCGGGCGCCGAGGTGATCGCGCACCCCGAGTGCGATGCGAGCGTGCTGGCCGTCGCCGACTTCGTCGGATCGACCTCCCGCCTGCTCGAGCACGTCGCGACGAGCCCGGTGCGCACGTTCATCGTCGCGACGGAGACGGGGATCCTCCACGCGATGCGCAAGCGCGCGCCCGAGAAGGAGCTCCTGGAAGCGCCCTTCGATGTCGGGAGCGACGCGGCCTTCGGCGCCTGCGCGAGCTGCAACGAATGCCCGCACATGAAGCGGAACACGCTCGAGAAGGTGTACCTGGCGCTGCGCGACCTGCGGCCCCGCATCGAGATCGAGGAGGGGCTCCGCCGGAGGTCCCTCGTCCCGCTCGAGCGCATGCTCTCGCTCGGCTGAGATGACGTCGCCATTCCCTGGGCCGTCCTCGCGGCGAGCCTCGCGATGACGCATCCCGCTCCCACGCCCGCGATGCTCCGCCGCGCGCCCCTCGCGCTCTCCGAAGTGCTCGACGAGTCGCACGACACGCGGACCTTCCGATTCTCCGCGCCGGTGTCGGGGCTGCCTCGGTTCCAGCCGGGGCAGTTCTTCGCGCTCGAGGTGCCGGGCGTCGAGGGCTGGATCCGGCGGAGCTACTCCGTCTCGTCGTCGCCGAACGAGAGGCGCCACCTCGACTTCACCATCAAGTTCCTCGACGGAGGAGCCGCCACGTCGGTGCTGTTCCGCTCCATGACCGTCGGCAACCAGGCGCGCGCCACGGGCCCCTTCGGAGAGTTCGTGCTCGACCCGAGCCGGCCGGCCCTCTTCATCGCGGGCGGCGTCGGCATCACGCCGATCCTGAGCATGCTCCGGTTCCTCGACGAGCAGGGCTCGACGCTGCCGATCGACCTCCTCTTCGCGAACCGCGCGCGGCGCGACCTCCTCTTCGAGCCGGAGCTCCGCGCCATGGCGGCGCGCCGCCCGAGCCTCAAGCTGCACTTCGCGCTCTCGCGCCCCGATTCCGCCGACCGCGTCGGCGGATGGAAGGAGCACATCGGCCGCTTCGATGGGGCGGCGATCCGCCGCCTGTGCGCCGGCATGTCGGACCGCACGGCCTACCTCTGCGGGCCGATCGCAATGATGGAGGAGACGGGCCGCGCGCTCCTGGAGCTGGGCATCCCTCCCGCGCAGATCCGGACGGAGGCCTTCGTCGGCGTGAGCCCGACGTTCGAGAAGGAGACGTAGCTTCACGGCGGCTCGCGCGGCACTGGGTTGCGCGCCCTCGCCGTAGCCTCGTGCCATGTCCGCGGCGCGCGTCTTGCGACGAGCGTCACGGTGTTCCTTGGATCGGGCACTCGCTCGCTCCGCGGAGCACTTCTGCCACGGGCTGCGCTAGCGAGCGGCGTGCATGCGCTCGCTCACGCTGGGGCGGTCGGCCAGCAGCCGGTGGGCCGCGGTTCGAAGACGAAGGTCCTCCTCGCCGTGGACCTCGCGCAGCGCTTCGAGCTCCGGGTCGCCGAATGGATCGGCCCCTGCGACCACCAACTCGAGCGCTTGTTCGGCGACCGTCACGAGGAGTTCGTTCGACGCGGCTACGATCTGTCTCGCGGCGATCCTCATCTCCGGCCGGCTAGGGTGGCGCGGAGTGTCGAGGTGCGCCTCGTAGAGCAGGAAGCGCAGGAGATTCCACGTTCCGCCGGCGGAGGCATTCCGCTCGCCGGCGGCGTGCAAAGTCCAGTCGTAGAACGCATCCAGATGTGGATCGAGGAAGCGGTAGTCGACGTCGAATCCGTCCTCGATCAGACGACCCTCCTCGGCGAGCTGGCGCGCCGCCGGCGTTCCGGAATAGGGCAACATGCGGCAGAAGCCCGCGGCCGAGGCGCCATCCCCTGCGAAGGCACGCAGGAAGGCCAAGTTGTTGCGCACGGATGCGACCGTCGACCACGGATTCAGGAGCATGAAGCCGAAGTCGAACGAGAGATCGAGCGCGCGCAACACTTCGCCAGCGCGAAGGTGGACGTCGGGAGAGAGCCGCTTGTCGAGGTGACGCAGATCCTCTGCGTCGCCGGCCTCGACGCCCAGGTAGACATGCGTGAGCCCGGCGGCCACGAGCGGACGGAGCACATCGGCCCGCACTTCGTCGGAGCGGCAGCTGATCTTCCAGCGCAGGCCGTGATGCAACCCGCGGCGCCGGATCTCTGCCGCGATACCGAGGGCCCAATCCCTGGCCGCCTTGCCGCCCGCCAGGAAGTCGTCGTCTTGCCAGAGGATGACCTCGACACCTCGGTCCCGATGCAGGTGCTCGACTTCGTCCACGACCCGAACCGGATCGCGCCGCCGGCGCCCTCGCGTTCCGTTCTCCGCGTAGAAGGTGATGATCGAGCAGAAGGAGCAGCGCCAAGGACAGCCGCGGCTGCCCAGCATCGACGCCGTTGGCAGGCGATCCGCGGAGTAGTCGATGTCGCCGCGCTCGGGCCAGGGCAACGTGTCGAGATCGTTGCGCGGTGTCGCGGGCGCCGAGGAAACGAGTGCCCCTTCGGCTCCCACGAAGGCCAGACCTGGAACGTCGCGCCAGCTCTCTCCCTCGGCGAGACGGCGGGCGAGCTCGACGACCGTGTCCTCGCCCTCGAAGAGCACCACCGAATCGAGGCCCGGAAGCCCACGCAGCACTCGCAGGGGCTCGAAGGAGGAGAAGTGGCCACCGACGGTCAGGTGGGTGGCCACTCCCGCATCGCGCAGCGACTTCACTGCCTGCGCGAACACCGGCGCGAGGAACTGGAAGATCAGCGAGAAGCCGATGAGGTCGGGACGAAAATCGGCCACGGCGGCGAGAATCGCCGCCGGGCCCTTCGAGAACGCGAGGATGCGCGGCTCGTGCCCCGCCTGGCGAAGGCGGCTGGCGAGGTAGCGCAGGCCGAGATTGTCCTGATCCTCGAATCCGACGAGCAGGACCTTCGCGGGCCTCACCGCTTCGACGCCTTGTTGATCTGGCTCTCGAGCGCGCCTGCGCGCGCTTCCAGGCCCTTGATCTCCGACTTGACGCGCGCGAGTTCCTTGCGCGCCGCGCCGGCGTCCAGTCCCGCTGCCCCCTGCTGCGCGGCGCTCTGGGCCGCCAGCTTCGAGGCAATGAGAGCGAGACGCACGCGGTCGAGGGGCGAGGGATCCACGACCCAGTCGATGTCGAGTCCCGGGACCACCTCGGCGAAGAGATCGCCCAGGAAGCCCAGATCGAGACCTGGCCCCTTGGGCTTCTTGTAGAAGGCGATGTAGAAGCCGCCCTGCTTGGCGGGAATGACCACGTCGTCGGAGCTCGCCGAGCCGGCGCCGAAGAGCAGCCACTTGTCGAAGGGCTTTCCGTTGATCGAGTCCTTGGCGTCGATCGTGACCGTGCCCGAAGTGGCCGGAGTGACCGAATTCGAAGGAGACGTCCAGAGGGACGACGGCGTCACCGATCCGATGGGAGTCGTTCCCGCCATCTCGGTGTTCGCGTCGACGTCGAAGGCGAAGGTGACGATCGCCACGCCACCGCCTCCGGGGGAGCAGCCGTGTTGGTACCAGCACGTCGCGATCGTCGTGCCCTGGACCTTCACGTTGACGGACGCGGACGTCGAGATCGTGCCGGCGACGTTCCAGAAGAGCCGGCTGTAGACGCAGTAGTCGGCGCTGGAGCCGGCGGGAGGCGCCTCGTAGATGGGGCCGGGATCGTGGAGCGTGACCGACGTCCCATCGGCGATGTTGTTGAACGTCTCGGTCGGCTTGAACGTGCTTCCATTGGGAAACAGTCTGTACTCTCGAATCAGCGAGCCCATGTCATGGTCTCCAGGAGGGAAGAGAGTCGGCGACAGCGATGGTCGCTGTGTTCTCGTCGACGGAGTGAGCGTTCTACTGATCGAAACCTCGCACGACAGACCCCACTTTCGCGTCTCTCGCCTCGTCTGAGGGAGACGGTGCGATGGGGGAATTCACGCCTGCACTCGTCGGTGCAGGAGCGGGGACCCCGTCCGAGCGTCGGCTACGTCGCGAGCTGCGCGATCCATCCACGCAGCAGCGTCGCGCCTCGTCGTCAACGTCTCGGCATCGCCCGGCTCCATTCGATCTCGGATGACCGGACCTGGGAGCGTATCGGAGAGATGCAGCCTCGCCGGAGGTGCTCCCGACGTCGAGTCCACCGCGACGTGGGGCTCCGCTTCAGCGGCTATTCACGAAGACGACAGCTTCCGCTGAACGGACTCTCTGTGTGAGTCGCGTTCGGGTCAGTTCCCATTCGCGATGGGATTCCGCTACTTCGCGGGAGGCGGTGCCGGCGCGAAGCGCAGGAACGCGCTCTTCGTGCCGCCCGGCGGCACCTCGTACTCGACCGGCGCGTAGCGCGTGGGCGCGCCGCCGCGGCCGAGGCGGCCGTCGCGGGCGCCGGAGTCGCCTCCTCCGACGGCATTCAGCTCGACGAGGTAGGTCCCCGGCTCGAGCTGCGCGGCGCGGAACGTCTTCTTCTCCCAGTCCACGTCGACGCCTCCGCCGCCGAACCGCCGGCCTCCGCCGGCGGCGGCGTCGCCCTCCTGCTTGCGCCGGAACGTCATCCATCCGAACCGGAAGCCCTCCGGCAGCGCCGCGTCGAAGGTGCCCTCGACGGCGATCGCGCGCGCGAGTCGGATCTCGACGACCGCCGACGACCCGCGCGCCGGCACGTCGGCCGCCACTTCGCGCTCCACGAGTCCGTCGGCGCGCGCCGAGACCGTGTAGGCGCCGGAGCCCACCTCGTCGATCGCGAACGTGCCGTCCGAGTCCGTCAGGGCGCGCAGGCCGCCGAAACCTCCGGTCTCCTGCATGCGCGCGCGGACGGTCGCGCCGCCGACGGGACGGCCGTCGCCGTCGCGCACGATGCCCCGCAGGCGTCCCGTCTCGACGAACATCTCGACGTAGGCGCGCTCGCCCGTCGCCACGGAGACGCGCCGCGCGGCCGTCGTGCTGAAGGGCGCGCCTCCGCGGCTCGTGAGGGAGACGGTGTAGTCGCCGGCTCGCACGGGCCCGAGGTCGAAGGCGCCGTTCGCCTCCACCTTCACGGGGCGCACCCACTCGGCGCCGCTCGCGGAGACGTAGCTCCCCTCGGCCGCCGCGCCGTTCAGGAAGACCGATCCCGCGAGGGATCCATCGTCGGGCCGCGGCTCGCGGCCGCCCGTGGCGAGATCGATGTCGACTCGTGTCGCCGTCTCGTCGAGCACCTCGCAGCGCGCCGACGCGTTCTCGTTCCCCATGCGCATCAGGTCCATGGGGTTCAGCTGCGTGAGGGAGCCGTCGAAGAGACGCGGCAGTGCGATCACCGAGTAGTTGCCCGGCGCGAGGTGCGTGAAGCGGAAGCGTCCCTCGAGATCGGTGATCGTCGTGCGAGGCGGCTGCGGCGCCCGGCCGCGCGAGGTGACGGCCACCATCATCGGCTTCTCGGGGTAGGCGCCGGCGTGGTGCACCAGTCCCTCGATGGACCCCCCGAGCACGAGCTGGATCGTGGCCGCCGTGGCGCCGGGGAGCTCCACGGGCTCCACGGCCGGCGCGTAGGCCGGGTGCGTCGCCACGAGGAAGAACTTGCCCTCGCCGAGGGCCGGCACCTGCGCGATGCCGCGCGCGTCGGTGCGCGCGTTGCCGAGGGCCATGAAGCCGAGCGTCTCGAATCCGCGGTCGGGCGCGCCGAAGACCGTGGCTGCCTCGAGCGGCACCGGCTCTCCGTCCTCCTTGCCGAGCACCGTCACCTCGAGGCGGACCTCGCGGTCGAGGACGAGCTCCGCCACGGGCTCGCCGGCGGCTTCGATCGTGAAGTCGGCCTTGCCGACGGCGAATCCCTCGGAGCGCGCGTAGACGTGGTAGTCGCCCTCCTTGAGGCCGCGCACGCGGTAGACGCCGGCCTCCACGGGCTCGACCTTCGCGGCGAGCGGCGACTCGAGCTGCGGGAAGAGGGAGAGGCCCCGCACCGCGCGCTGGGCCGCGATCTTCGCGGCGAGCGGCGCACCGGCGCCGTCGCGCACCTTCACGAGCACGGAGCGAGGCGCGGGCACGCGGATGCGGACCTCGTCACCGACGAGCTCCACCGTCTCCGTCGTGCTCCAGTCGGCCATGCCCGGCGCGCGCGCGATCACGACCACGCTGTTGCCGCTGAGGCCCGTCGCCCGGAATCGGCCCGCCGCGTCGGCCTTCACGGGCTTCTTCAGGAACGACACGAACTCCTTCGCGAGCGGCGACGGGATGCCGACCATCACCTCGGCTCCGGGCACCGGCGCGTCCTGGAGGTCGACGACGAGGCCGTCGAGCTCCTCCGGCGTCGGCACCACGACGTCGCCCACGTGCTTCTCGCGGGAGCTCGTCGAGGGGATCGGTCCCTGGTAGTGGGCGGCGAGGCCCGGACCGTCCACGACGAGCGAGACCTGTCCTGCCGGAACGCCCTCGATGCGGAAGCTGCCGTCGGGCCCCGTCGTCGTGCGCGGCGCCGGCTCCTTGTCGAAGAGGAAGTCGGTCCAACGCGGGAGCTGGAAGACGAGCTTCGGCGCGTCGCTGCCGCGGCCGAGCCGCGCGAGGATCCCCGTTCCCTTCTGGAGGTTCGCGAGGCCGGCCTGCATCGCGAAGGCCGGGATGGTGGTCGCGCGCACGCGCGCGCCCGCGATCCCGCGACCCGACGGATCGATCACGCGGCCCGTGTAGGTGAGCCAGGGGTCGAGGTGGATGTCTCCGAGATCGACGGACTCGCCGGGGCCCGGCGCCCGGTCGACGAACTGGAGCAGGGGGCGGCCCTTGCCGAGGTTGATCCCGAGCACGTAGTAGCCGCGCGGATCGACCTGCTCGAAGCGGAACGTCCCGTCGGGCGCCGTGCGCCGCTCCTGGCGGGAGATCTGGAGGTCGAAGGACTCGGGGTCGAAGAGGAGGCGGTCGATGTCGAGGGTGAAGAACTCGAGCAGTCCTCCGAGGAGCTCCACGGGGACGCCCTCCACGGGCGCGCCCTCGGGCTCGACGATGCGCCCGACGAGGCCCGACAGCGCCCGCTCGTAGGCGGCGGGGAACGCACGCGTCTCGACACGCGCGGCCTCGGCGAGGCGGCGTGCGTCGGCGTCCTCCTCGGCGCCCGCGCGCGCGACGGTGGCGGGTGCCGCGGGTCCCGACGGATCTCCGGCAGGAAGGGCGGCGCGTGGGTCGGTCGCGGCGCCGTCGCCGGGTCCGAAGGCGAGGAACACGCCGACGCCCAGGGCGACGGCGAGCAGTCCGACGGCGAGGAGGAGGCGAGAGCGAGAGGTGCGGATCTCCATGGGCGCGGTGGGTCTTCGGCCCGCGTCGCGCCGATGCTACCACCACTTCGAGGACCGGCCGCCGCGCGCCGGCTCCGCGGATCCCTGCGAGGGTGGCGTCTTCGCGCGCACGAAGACGAGGTCGAGCGAAGCTCCGCCGGCGGGGATCTCGACGTCGACCGGCTCCCAGGGGATCTCGCCGGGCGCCCCAGTCCCGCCGCAGGCGGTGTCGAGGTGCGCGCGGTACCGGCCCGGCCCGAGGTTCGCGAAGCGCAGCTCGCCGCGCGGATCGAGAACGGTCCCCACGAGCTCGAGAGGCGTGGGGCGATCGACGGGGAGCATCGTCACCCTGAGGAGACCGGACATCACGCCGCCCTCGAGCCGCACCGTCGCCGTCACGGGAGCTTCCGGCGGGAGCTCGAGGACGGCTTCGGCGGCGGGCCGTCCGGTCCCGATCTCGACAGCGTGCAGCGCGACGGCCGCGAATCCGGGAGCGCGGGCCGCGACGACGTAGACGCCCTCCGGCAGCACGAACCCGCCGGCGCTCCCCGACGCGCTCGCGCGGGCCGATGCGTGGGGCCGCGCGTACCACGCGCCGGGTCCGTCGAAGGGGGGCACGGCGACGAGGATCTCGGCGCGTCCGATGGGGATCCCCGTGTCGCGCTCGCGGACGAGGACCCGGAGGGAGTCCCGCGAGTCGACGTCGAAGACGACGAAGGTCTCCTCGCCCTCGAGGACCCTCGCGCTCCGCACGAGTGCGGTCTGCACCATCGCCTCGCGGACCGGATCGTCGCCGGGCTCCGCCCGCGAGCCGCCGATCTGCACCGAGAGCTCCACCGGCCCCGCCGGGATCGCGCCGAAGTCGAAGATGCCGAGGGCGTCCGTCGCCGCGTTTGCGCGACTCCGCAGGTCGACCCGCACGCCCGGCCATGGACGACCCCCGCGCGCCACACGTCCGCGGAGCCGGCCTTCCCCGGAGCGCAGCGCGGATCGCGGCGGCACCGTGTCCGCCGCCGGAGGCGGAGTGGGATCCTCGGGTGCGGGGCGGCTCTCGGCGGCGGGCTGCGCCGCCCTGCTGGGTTCCTCCGACATTCGGGGTCCCTCGGCGCTCCGTTCGATCGTCGCCACGGCCGGCGGCGCATCGGCCGGCGCGGCCGGCGGCGCGCCGGCGGCGCGCGGCGCGAGGAGCGCGGACGCGTCGGCCGAGGACGGCCGCGGATCGCGACGAGGCCCGGCGAGGAGCACGACGGCGACCACGGCGGCGAGGGCGATCGCCGCGGCCCCGAGCGCCGACAGGAGTGCGCGGCTCCTCGAGCGGGGAGGGATCGAGGTCGTCATGGGAGCGGCTCCTCCTGTATCGGAAGGACCGCGCCGGGAGCTGTCACCTGCGCGTCACGGTTCGCGTCGCGCGCTCTCCCGGCTCACTTGCCGCCGCCGACCTTCACCTCGACCTTCACACCGGTCGTGGTCGCTTCGGGTTGCTCATGGGGCACGGGCGCAATCTCGGGCTTGGCCGCCGAAGGCACGAAGACGAGTCGCGCGCTCTTCGTGCCGCCTCGCGGGACCGTGAACTCGATCGGCTCGAACGAGCCCATGTCGATCGATTCGACGCGCGTCGTCGTGACGATCCCGGAGCTGTCCTGCGAGACGGTCTGGTCGCGCGCGCCTTGCAGCGTCACGCGGTAGCGCCCCGGCGCGAGCTCGTCGGTCTCGAAGCGGCCGGACGTCGAATCGACGTTCACCCACGAGGCCTCGATGCCCGGCGGGTCGATGCTCGAGAACTGCAGCGCGGCCCAGCTCATCTTCGGACTCCCTTCGATCTCGACGCGCCCCGCGAACTGGATCGAAGCGTCCAAGTAGATCTCGAGCGGAACGGAGGTGGAGCCGATGGTGACGGTGACCGGCCCGGCGGCCCCCGGCGCGTGGCCCGCCGACTGGATCCGCAGCGAGTAGGTCCCGACGGGGAGATCGGCGAGCTCGAAGGCGCCCGATCCGTCCGTCGTCGCATGGGCGCCGACCTCGCCGAAGCCGAAGTCCATGTCGAGAGCGTCCTGATTCTTCGATTCCTTCACCTGAGCGGCCATCACGACGGCGCCGCTCGCGGGGCGGCCGCTCACGCGCGAGTGGACGGTGCCCGAGATCGGCCCGCCCGTCTGGAAGTCGAACTCCAGGTACTCGTCCCCGGCCGCCTCGAGCTTCACGGCACGCGTCGCCTGGGCGCCGCCCTGGATGCCGCCCTTCGCGAGGAGCATCACGGAGTAGTCGCCCGGAGGCATCGCACCGAAGTCGAAGGCGCCCGCATCGTCGGTCTTCGCCTGTTGCCAGTCGGCGCCGACGGCCATGAGCCGCGCGTTCGCGAGCGGGATCCCGTTGCGGCGGACGACGCCGCGCAGGCGTCCCTCGTTCCCCGTCGGTGCGTCGCGCTTCGCCGAGAGATCGAGATCGACGGCCGCCACGGCCTCGTCCTCGACCATGACGCTCGCGCTCGGCAAGTCGCGGAAGCCGAAGAAGAGCGCCATCGGGTCGCTCGCCATCTGGTCGAAGCTGAGCGTGCCGAGGCGCGGCAGAACGACGACGTTGTACTTCCCGGGAGCCAGGTGCGTGAATCGGAAGCGCCCCTCGAGGCCGGAGATGCGGAACCGGGGGATCTGCATCGGCCCCTCGTCTCCTTCTTCGTCCATGCTGAGGAGGATCGTCTTCGGCGTCTCCGGAACACGCCCGCCATCGTGGACGACGCCCTCGATGGTGCCGCCCTTCAGGAGGCGCACCTCCACCTCGCCGGTCGACGGCACCTCCACCGGCACGCGCGTCATCGCGTGACCCGGGTGCGTCACGACGAGGAGATGGGTGCCCGGCAGCAGAGCGCGCACCTTGGCGCGCCCTTCGGCGTCCGTGCGCGCACTCGCGAGGCCGATCATTCCGGCCTCGTCGAGGCCGTCCTTCGGCGCCGCGATCACCGTGGCCGCCTCGAGGGGCGCCACCCGCCCGTCCACCTTCCCGAGGACGCGCGCCCGCACGGCGACCTCCTGCCGCAGCGCGATCACGACCTCCGGCTCGGCGCCGCCCTCGATCACGACCTTCCCGTGGCCGATGGCGAATCCGTCGGAGCGCGCGTGGACGATGTACTCGCCCTTGGGGAGGCCCGCGACGCGGTAGACCCCCGCTTCCACCGGCGCGATCTTCGGCGTGAGCGGCGGGAAGAGGATCGGAGCCTTCCAGGTCTCCTCGAAGCCGCTCTGCACGGCGAGCCGCGCGCCGAGGGGCGCGCCGAGCTCGTCGGTGACGCGCACGCGCACGCCGTGCACTCCCTGCACGACGATGCGGTGCTCGTCGCCATCGAGGGGGACGAGCATGGGGTCGCCCCAGCCGGCCGCTTCCGGGGCGCGGGCCATCGCGAAGGCCTCGTGACCGACGAGGCCGCGCGCGACGAAGCGCCCCGCGTCGTCGGCGCGGAAGCTCTTCCCGAGGAAGCCGACGCGATTCGACATGGGCGACGGGATGCCCGTGCGCACCTCCGCGCGCGGAACGGGATTGCCGTCCTCGTCGACGACGATTCCCTCCAGCTCCTCGCCGCGCGAGACGACGACGTCGCCGAGGCTCTTCTCGCGTTGCGACGTCGAGGGGATCGGGCCGTGGACCGCCGCCGGGAGCCCGGCGCCGTCGACGAGGAGCGTGAGCTGGCCGCCCGGCGCGCCCTCGATGCGGAAGGCGCCGTCGGGTTCCGTCGTCGTCGAGGGGAAGGGAAGCTTGTCGAAGACCTGGTCGAACCAGCGCGGCACGCTCCACGTGACGTGCTTCCCCTTCACGTCGTCCTCGACGCGGAAGACGAGCGTCGAGCCGGGCCCGACGTTCCCGGCGCCCGACTGGAAGACCGGCGCCGGGAGCGCGCTCGCCCGCACGCGCGCGCCCGCCACGGCTCGGCCGCCCGAGTCGACGATGCGGCCCGTGACGGCGAGCGGGGGATCGAGCGTGAGGTCGCCGAGATCGGACCGCTCTCCGGGATTCGGCGTCTCGTCGACGAGGTGCACCGAGGGCCGGCCGCGGCCGAGGTTCACGCCGAGGAGATAGAAGGCGCGCGGGTCGACGCGCGTGAAGTGGAATCGGCCGTCCTTCCCCGTGGTCACCTTCTGCAGCTCGATCTGCAGATGGAAGTCGTCGGGGTCCATCAACAGCTCGGTGAAGTCCGACTGGAGCACCTCGAGGATGCCCCCCAGCAGCTCGACGGTGTTCCCCTCGGAGGGACTTCCGTCGGCCTCGACGATGCGGCCCGTGATGCCCGAGAGCTCCTTCTCGAAGGCGGCGGGCATGGCGGGCGCGGCGGCGGTCGGCGTTCCGATCTCCGTACGGCCGAGCGGACCTCCCCCGGGCGTCGCCACGGCGACGGGGGCCGACGTCGCGGCCGGCTTCGCGGGCACCACGGGCGCCGTCTCCGGGATCCCCGTGACCGGAGGCGCGGGTCGCGCGCCGCGATCGCCGAGGAGGAGCCACGCGGCGGCGGCGATCACGAGGCCGAGTGCGGCGAGGGCCGCGATGGGCACGAGGCGCGAGCGAGGGGTCGTCATGAACTTCCTCCCGGGGAGGTTCGCCGCTCGGCCTGCGGCCCGGCCATCCTGCGGTCGCCCGGGCCCCGGGGCAACGGATAGGTTGTCGGCCATGCCCGACGAGACTCGCAACGGACCCCAGCGCGCGCCGCGCGGAGCGCAGCGCAGGTGCCGCACCTGGGCCGCCGAGGCGGCCCTGCGCATGCTCATGAACAACCTCGACCCCGAGGTGGCCGAGGACGCGGCGAACCTCGTCGTCTACGGCGGCTCGGGGCGCGCCGCGCGGAGCTGGGAGTGCTTCCACGCGATCGTCGCGGCGCTGCAGCGACTCGGCGAGGACGAGACGCTGCTGGTGCAGTCGGGGAAGCCGGTGGCGATCTTCCGAACGCATGCCGACGCGCCGCGCGTCCTCATCTCGAACTCCGTGCTCGTGCCGAAGTGGGCGACCTTCGACGAGTTCCGCCGGCTCGAGGCTATGGGTCTCACGATGTACGGGCAAATGACGGCCGGCTCGTGGATCTACATCGGGACGCAGGGGATCCTCCAGGGCACCTACGAGACCTTCGCCGCCTGCGCCCGGAAGCACTTCGGCGGCTCGCTCAGGAACCGCCTCGTGGTGACCGGCGGCCTCGGCGGCATGGGAGGCGCGCAGCCGCTCGCGGTCACGATGAACGAGGGCGCCTTCCTCGGCGCCGACGTCGACGCATCGCGGATCGAGAAGCGGATCGCGACTCGCTACTGCGACGCCATCGAGCGAGACCTCGACCGCGCCATCGACCGCGCTCTCGAAGCGAAGGAGAAAGGCGAGGCGTTCTCCCTCGGCGTCGTCGCCAACGTGGTCGACCTCCTCGGTCGACTCCTCGAGCGCGGCATCGTGCCCGACGTCGTGACCGACCAGACCTCGGCGCACGATCCGCTCACGGGCTACGTGCCGACGGGTCTCGCCGACGAGGACGTGACGAAGCTCCGCGCCGAGCGCCCCGACGACTACATCCGCCGCGCGAAGCTCTGCATGCGCGAGCACGTGGAGAAGATCCTCGAGCTGCAGCGCCGCGGAGCCGTCTGCTTCGACTACGGCAACAACCTCCGCGGCCAGGCCGAGGAGGTGGGCTGCGAGGGCGCCTTCGAGTTCCCCGGCTTCGTGCCGGCCTACATCCGTCCGCTCTTCTGCGAGGGGAAGGGGCCCTTCCGATGGGCGGCGCTGTCGGGCGATCCCGCCGACATCGCGGAGACCGACCGCGTGGTCCTGGAGCTCTTCCCCGAGGACGCGTCGCTCCGCCGGTGGATCGAGATGGCGCAGGAGCGCGTCGCGTTCCAGGGGCTTCCGGCGCGCATCTGCTGGCTCGGCTACCTGGAGCGCCACCGGGCGGGCCTCGCCTTCAACGAGCTCGTGCGCACGGGAAAGGTGAAGGCGCCGCTGGTCATCGGCCGCGACCACCTCGACTGCGGCTCCGTGGCGTCGCCGAACCGCGAGACCGAGTCGATGCGCGACGGCTCCGACGCCATCGGCGACTGGGCCGTGCTGAACGCCCTCGTGAACGTGGCCTCGGGCGCGAGCTGGGTCTCCTTCCACCACGGCGGCGGCGTCGGCATCGGCTACTCGCTCCACGCCGGTCAGGTGATCGTCGCCGACGGCACGCCCGAGGCGGCGCGCCGCCTCGAGCGCGTGCTCACGAACGACCCGGGCATGGGCGTCGCGCGCCACGTGGACGCCGGCTACCCGGAGGCGATCGCCTTCGCGAAGAGCCACCCCATCGACCTGCCGATGGCGTAGCGCCGAATCGACACCGATGCGACTCGCTGCACTCGTTCTCCTCGCCGCCCTTGCCGGCGTCCCCGCCTGCGCCGCGCCGTCTCCGCTCCGATTCGAGCGGCGGCTCGCCGCCGAGTGGGAGCCGGCCGTCGGCGTGCTGATCGGCTGGCCGCTCCACCTCCCCGAGGATCTCGTGATCGCGCTCGCGGAGGAGGTGCCGCTCCACGTCGTCGTAGCCGGCGAGGACGCGGAGAGAGAGGCGCGGGAGCAGCTCGCGGAATGGGGGCTCCCGCCGGAGCGCCTGCGGTTCCTTCGCGCGCGGCAGAGCAGCGGCCACTACGGCACGCGCGACTGGGGCCCCTTCGCGCTCTTCGACGAGGAGGGGAATCTCTCGCTCCTCGACGCGCGGTACGTCGACTACCCGCTCTCGCGCGCCGGCGTCGACGAGCCGCTCGCGTGGCTCCGCCAGGTGATGCCGGGATTCACGCTCGAGTCGGAGAACGCCGCCCCCGCGGCCCTCGCGGAGCAGCTCGGCCTGCCGCGCGTCGAGACGCGGCTCGCCTTCACCGGGGGAAACGTCGAGCTCGACGGCATGGGCACCGCCTTCTCGACGGAGGTGCTCGCGCGGGAGAACGAGGCGCTCGGCGTCCCGCGCGCGGAGGCGCTCGCCGAGGCGAAGCGGCTCCTCGGGATCGAGCGCTGGATCTTCCTCCCCGACTTCGAGGCCGACTGGGGAGCGCAGCACATCGACTGCGTCGCGAGGCTCCTCGACGAGGAGCGGTTCCTCGTGAAGCGGGTCTCGCCCGAGAGCCCCGACCACGGCGCGATCGAGCGGCTCGTCGCCGCGATCGGCCGTCTCGAGACGCCCTGGGGGCGGCCCTACGAGGTGCTGCGCATCGACGCGGGGCGCTACGAGGGAGCGGGGCTCCTCGACGGAGGCCTGCGCGACGCGAGCTACGTGAATGCGCTCGTGCTGAACGGCAGCGTCTTCGTCCCGCTCTTCGGCATCGAGAGCGACGAGCCGGCGCTCGCGGCCTGGCGCGCCGCCATGCCGGGCTACCGCGTGCGCGGTTTCCGCTACGCCGACCCGGAGAGGCGCTGGACCTACACCGACGCGCTCCACTGCCGGACGAAGGCGCTCTTCGACCCGCGGATGCTCGCGCTGCGCCACCGCAGGGTCCGCGGGCCCGTGGAAGCCCGCACGGCTCCGGAGATCGTCGTCGATGCGGTCGGCGGGAGCGGCGACGGACTCGCCGGCGATTCGGTCCGCGTCCACTGGCGTCTCCGCGGCGAGGAGCCCTGGCGCGCGTCGGCGCTCGCACCCGACGCGAGCAGGGCGGGCCGCTTCGTCGGGTCGATCCCCGCGGCGCCGCCCGGAACGACCGTCGAGTACTGGGTCTCCGCCGAGTCCCGCCTTGGCCGCCGAGCGACGAAGCCTCCCGTTGCGCCGGCGGGGTTCTTCGCCTTCGCGGTCTCCGATCGCTGAGGCGACCGGCGGATCGGCCGCCCCCGTCATGGTGCCGTAATCCTGCGGTTCCGGACCGGGGTAGACTCGATGGCGAGGACTCGCAGCGACTGGCTCGGGTCCGCCCTCCGCGTGGCCGCCGCCGGGCCGAGCTGCGGGGGGAACGATCGATCGCGGCGGAGCGCCCCCCCTGGATCCTCGGAGGCTTCGACATGTTCCGGACGGCACTCGGCATCGCGGCTCTCACCATCGCGGCATTCGGCGTCACGCGGATGCAGGACCCGCCGCTCCATCCGCTCAAGGAGGAGCGCATGACGCTCGAATACACGAGCGCCATCGACGAGGTGGCGCTCGTCGTCGAGGCCGAGAGCGAGGATGCGCTCGACCACGTGGAGATCCGGAACCCGTCGGGTGCGCTGCTCCTCGACCTGAGGGCCTCGGCCGGCCGCGGCCTCGGCCTCTCGGGTTTCCGACTGGAGACGCGCGAAGGGGGCTTCGGCTCCTTCTTCGCGAGCTACCCCGAGGGCATCTACGAGATGCGCGCGTGGACGGTGCAAGGCAACCCGCTTCGCGGGCACGCGCGGCTCACGCACGACCTCCTGGCGCCGCCGATCCTGAAGCACCCCGTCGACGGGCAGCTCGTCTCCCCGGTGTCGAGCCTCCTCGTCGCCTGGGATCCCGATCCGGGCGCGAGCGGCTACCGCGTGACTCTCGAGCAGAACGAGAACGACGGGCTCACGGTGCATCTGCCGGCGGGCGCGGGCTCGTTCCTGATCCCCGAGGGCGTGCTGCTGCCCGGTCTCGAGTCGCGCGTCGAGGTGGCGGCCGTCTCCCCGGCCGGGAACTGCACGCTCACGGAGGCGATCTTCCGCACGCGCTGAGGGCGCGCGAGGCTCCATGCGCGTGCTGATCGTCGAGGACTCCGACTCGCTCCGCGAGTCGCTGCGGCGTGGCCTCGGCGCCGAGGGGTTCGCCGCCGACGCGGCGGCCGACGGCAAGGTCGGCCTCGACCTCGCGCGGAACAACCCCTACGACGTGCTGATCCTCGACCTGTCGCTCCCGGAGCTCGACGGGATGGAGCTCCTGGCGCGGCTGCAGGAGAAGCCGGGCCGGCCCCACGTCCTGATCCTCACGGCGCGCGACCGCGTGGAGGACCGCGTGCAGGGGCTCAACACCGGGGCCGACGACTACCTCGTGAAGCCCTTCTCCTTCGACGAGCTCCTGGCCCGAGTCCATGCGCTCGTGCGCCGCCGCTACCGCGAGCGCGATCCCTCGGTGAGCGTGGGCGGTCTCGTCGTCGACTCCGTGGCGCGCACGGCGACCTTCCGCGGCCGCGCCCTCGATCTCACCGCTCGCGAGTACGCGCTCCTCGAGTACCTCGCGCGGCGACGCGGGCAGACGGTGCGCCGCGAGGAGATCGAGGACCACATCTACGGCGTGCACCGGCTCCCCTCGAGCAACGCCGTCGACTCGGCGGTCTGCGTGCTGCGCGCGAAGCTCGGCGATGGCGGCCGCGAGCTGATCCGCACGAAGCGCGGCCAGGGCTACGTCCTGGCGGAGCCGGTGCTGGCGCCGGGACCCGATGGCGAGGGCGTTCCGTGAAGTCGATCCGCACCTATCTCCTCACGCGGCTCCTCGGGGGCGCCGCGCTGGTGCTGGCGGCGGCCGGTCTCTCGGTGTCGCTCGTCGTCACGCGCGTCCTCGAGGCGCAGTTCGACGACAACCTCTCGAACCGGGTGCAGGCCTTCGTCTCGATCCTCTTCCAGAGCGAGGGGCAGGTCGCCTTCGAGTATTCCGACGAGCTGATGCCCGAGTACGTGCGCGCCGAGCAGCCCGCCTACTTCGAGATCCAGTTCGAGGACGGGCGCCCGCTGGAGCGGTCGAAGTCGCTCCGAGGAGGCAATCTCGCCGTGCCCGCTGCCGTCACGCGCGCGCCGGCCCACTGGACGGCGCCTCTCCCCGACGGCCGCTCCGGGCGCTACGTGGCGCAGCTCGTCGAGCTGCACCACGTCTATCCCGAGGAGGGGCCGAACCGTCCGAAGGCCGAGGTGGTGCGCGTGGTGGTGGCCGAGGGGCGGGAGGGCCTCGTGCGTGCGGAGATCGCCGTGGTCGCGACGGGCCTCGCGGGCTCCGCCGCGCTGCTGGGACTCCTCGCCGTTCTCGCGTGGGTCGCCGTGCGGCGCGGCCTCGAGCCGGCCCGACGAATGGCGGCGGCCCTCGAGGCGATCCGCGTCGAGAGGCTGCCGCGGTCGCTCGGCGTGGAGGATCTCCCCGAGGAGCTGCGGTCCGTGGCGGAGACGACCGACGATCTCATCCGGCGCGTCGACACGGCGCTCGAACGCGAGCGGAGGACCACGGCCGACATCGCGCACGAGCTCCGCACGCCCATCAGCGAAGTGCTGACGGAGGCGGAGGTGGCGCTGCGCGATCGACGCGATGCCGAGGGGGCGCGCCGCGCGCTGCGAAGCATCCGTGACGTGGCCTCGCGCATGGGACGCTCCGTCTTCACGCTGCTCCAGCTCGCGCGGATCGAGATGGGGGCGGAGACGGTCGCGCGCGAGGCGGTCGACCTGCCGCGCCTCGTCCACGAGATCCTCGGCTCCCACGGCTCCGTCGTGCGCGAGCGGGGGCTGCGTCTCGAGCTGCCGTCGGACGACGCCGGCGCCGTCGAGGGAGACCGGGAGATCCTGCGGATCGTTGTCTCGAACCTCCTCGGGAACGCGCTCGCCTACGCCCCGCAGGGCGGGAGGATCGTCTGCGCGCTCCAGCGCCTCGGCGCCGGGTGGCGGCTCGTCGTCGAGAACGAAGCGCCCGATCTGAGGCCCGCCGATCTCCGCGTGCTGACGGAGCCCTTCTGGCGCAAGGACTCCGCGCGCACGGACCGCAACCGCTCCGGCCTCGGCCTCGCGCTCTCGCGCGCCCTCGTCGAGAAGAGCGGCATGGAGCTCCGCTTCGAACTCGACGGCGCGAAGCTGCGCGCGGTCCTGTCGCGGGGCGTGGAGGGCGGGAGCCCCGCTTCGAACGGACACGTGGCGAAGGACCCCGCGCGCGGCGCCGTCACGGCCTGAGCCGGAGTGAGCACCCGGGAACGGGGTCAGACCCCTTTCTCTCTCCCGTCTCTCGTGCGCGCCGCGTGCGGCGC
>CAZJHD010000008.1:89573-122958 GCA_964545855.1 uncultured Planctomycetales bacterium | reverse complement strand
TTCCCGGGGCCCGCGCACCCCGCCGCGCACCCACCACCGATCCCTCCGCCGAGGCGGAGAGCCGGCGCGCTCGCGGTCGGAGATTCCTTCGTCATCTTGCGCCGCTGCATCCCTAGGCGTTGGCTTCCGCCCCCTCCTACCGAGCTCCGCAACCGGGCTCGACCCGTCTCCCCACCCATGGGCACCCCGCTGGTCTCCTCGCTCGTCTCCTTCTCCTCGCTGTCGGCGGCCGTCCTCGCGGCCGGCCTCCTCCTCGCGCCTCCCGCAGCCGCCGCCACCGATCCCTGCGTCTCGGTGAGCGTCAGCTCGCCGGTCGTCGTCGCCGGCACGCCCTTCGACTTCTGCGTCACCGGTCCTCCCGGTCAGCTCTTCGCGCTCATCGCCAACACCGATCTCGAGGAGCTGGTGATCCCCGACGTCGCGACGCTCACGGTGAGTGTCGGCGAGGGTCTCCGTCACTACTGCGACTACGTCCCGCCCGGCGGCACGCTCTGCGTCACGGCCGTGATTCCCTGCTTCGACGAATGGGTCGGCAAGACGGTCCATCTCCAGGTGGCCGTGATCGACCCGAGCACCGGAAACGTGTGCGTGTCGGCGGTGACGAGCTTCCGCGTCGACGCCTGCACCTACGGATCCTTCACCCAGGGCGGCTGGGGCGCGAAGCCGGCCGGCAACAACCCCGGCACCGTGCTCGTGAAGGCGTTCCCGACGGTGTATCCGACGGGCGTCGAGATCGGCATCGCCGGAGCGGCGGGCCACTCCCTGCGCTTCACGTCGGCGAAGGCGATCGAAGACTTCCTCCCGAGCGGCGGAACCCCCGG
This sequence comes from uncultured Planctomycetales bacterium, assembly GCA_964545855.1. GTDB lineage: Bacteria > Planctomycetota > UBA1135 > UBA1135 > JACQFD01 > CAZJHD01. Next base: position 122,137 of record CAZJHD010000008.1, on the reverse strand, counting down.
CAAGCTCACCGGAGACGCGACGAACCCCAAGGGCAAGACGAGCGCGGGCATCCTCGCGGGACAGGTGCTGGCACTCCGGCTGAACGTCGACATCTCCAGCGCGGGGTGCATCCCCAAGGCGAACACCGGCCTCGGCACGCTGAAGCTCAAGGGCACCGGTCTCGGCTCGATCGACGGCAAGACCGTGGCGCAGGTGTTCGCGCTCGCCGAGACGGCCCTCGGCGGCGGCGCGCTGCCGGCCGGTCTCACGTATTCGACGCTGAACGACCTCGTGACGAACCTGAACGAGTCGTTCGACAACGGGGTTGCCACCGGGTGGGCGAACGCGCATCTGGCGGAGTGACGCACGTTCGCGGATCGCCCTGATTCGGCGCTCCTCGGGCACGCGGGCGGCGGTCCATCCTCGGACCGCCGCCTGCGTCGTTGCAGGGGAGGCTCTCCTGCGGACGACGGACCTGGCCGCGCTGACGATCGAAAGCCTCGGCTTCGATCTTCCGGGCAGCCCGAGCCGCGTCCTCGGGGCACCGCGGCAGGCGGGGAAGAGTGCTCTCCTCGCCACGTCGGGATGAACGACCTCGGGCTTCGAGGTGGGCTTCGCGCTCGGCGGAGGACCGGATCGAGATCGTCCCGCGAGGCGCGATCCACGGCGATCTCGGTCAGAGACCGCGAGGCGGTCGGCGACGGCTCCGACCGCCCGCCGATCAGCCCTGGATCGCCAACACCAGCCCGTTCGACGAGCTGAGCCCCCAGGGCGGGAGCGGGCAGCTCGACCAGACCCAGATCGACTGCGCGTAGTAGGTCTTCCCCGCGAGGCTCGGCGGGATCGCGAAGGGCGCAGTCGCCGCCTGGCCCGATGCGTCGCTGAAGATGTCGAAGGTCGAGACCTCCGTCGCCTGCAGCAGGTCGACGTGGAGAACGAACCCGAGGCCGAAGAGGTCCGTGCCCGCGAAGTCCGCGGCGTCGGTGGCGAGCACGAGACCGAGCGCGCTCGGCGGCGCCTTCGATCCGAGGAAGCGGTAGCCGGCGACGCCCGCCTTCGGCGCGCCGAGGCCCGTGAACGCGATCGGCCCGTCGCAGCCGGGAGTCCCCGTGCCGTAGGCCGACAGACCCGCGGCGCCGTAGTCGACGACGGCGAGGTAGGCCGCCTCGCCGCTGGCTCCCGCCGAGGAGACCTTCGGATCGGTCGTGGACGGCGTGAACACCGTGCCGGGCTGCGGCTGTCCGGGGCTGAACGAGAGCAGCCGGTCGAAGAACGTGTCGAGGACGATCGCGCGCCCGGTGATCGGCGAGTAGACGCCCTGGCGGACGGCGGCGAACAGGTTCTCGAGGCTCGTGAACGGCGTGGCCGTGAGCGTCGCCGGGTCGAGGAACGCGACGCGGTTCGGGTTCGTGCCGCCGACGGCTCCGTCGCAGACGAGGAAGAAGCGGCCGTCGGGAGTCCGCGTGACGCTCCCGAGGAGGCCCGTGCCGCTCCCGATGCAGAGAGCCTGCGTCGCGACCGAGCCTGTCACCTGCGAGCCGTCGGCCGTGAGCATCACGCGGTCGACGACGTTCGCGCCGTAGCCGCAGCTCGACGCCGGGTCCCAGCGGAAACGGAAGAGGGCGTTCGTGCCGGGGTCGAAGGCGAAGCCGAGGGGGAACCCCGTCGGCGCGAAGGAGAAGGTCCCCGTTCCCGCCTGGTCGAGCAGGGGCACGATCGTGTCGTCGGCCCGCAGGACGTGGACCTGGTTGCCCTGGGCGTAGAGGTAGATCGCCCCCGTTCCCCGCGGCGCGTGGTAGTCGATGCCGAAGGGGAGCGTGATCTTCGTGGTGGCGCCCGCCGCGTCCATGAAGAGGAGGCCCTGCGAGAGCGGCTGCGCGAGAGTCGCGCCGACGAAGACGAGCCGGTCGCGGAACGGATCGAAGGTGAGCGGCGTCGCGACGATCGCCATCGCCGCGACGACCGAGGGCGCGCCCGAGACCGGATCGATCCGGAGCACACCCTGCTTGCCCATGCCTCCCTGCGCGAAGGAGGTCGAGAGGAGGTAGAGGTCTCCCGGTCGGAAGCCGCCCGAGGGGAACTGGGCCGACGCGGCGGCGGCGAGCAGACCGGCGGCGAGAAGCTGAGCGGAGAGGAAGATCGCGGCGGCGCGAAGGGTCGTCTTGGGCATGGCGCAGGGAGGGATTTCGGGGGGTCGCACGATCCACCCGAGGACGGGCGCCGACGTTTCACCGCGGGGGCGATGCGCCGGACCGGGTGGCCGGAAATCCTTTCCGCGAGTCGCGCGTCCCCGATCCCGGGCGTTGCCTTGGGCCCTCCCCTTCCCCGCGACCCAACGCGGGCAGCCCACTCCCCCATGCGACTCCTCTCCGTTCCCGGACTCGTGCTCCCCACGGTCTCCGCGCTGGCGCTCGCGCTCGCGGCACCGGCCGCCTCCGCAACCGACACGTGCGTCTCCGTCTGCGTGAGCGAATGCGTCGTCACGCCCGGCCAGCCCGTGAAGATCTGCGTGAAGGGTCCTCCCGGCCAGCTCATGGCGATCCTCGCCAACGTGAAGAAGGAGACGACGGTCTTCCCCGGAATCGTCACGCTCTCCGTCAGCCTCGACGAGAACCTGCGCCACGGCTGCGAGTACATCCCGCCCGACGGGAAGTGGTGCACGACGGTCGTCTTCGACTGCGACGACCCGTGGGTCGGGAAGACGGTCTACCTCCAGGCGATCGTCGTCGATCCGAAGAGCGGCGAAGTCTGCGCCTCGAAGGTGAAGAGCTTCAAGATCGAGAAGTGCAAGCACGAGACGTTCACCCAGGGCGGCTGGGGCTCGAAGCCCTGCGGCAACAACCCCGGCAAGGTCCTCGCGAACGGCTTCGCGAAGTGCTACCCGAAGGGCGTCGAGATCGGCATCGCCGGGAGCGGCGGCCATTCGCTGCTCTTCACGTCGGCGAAGGCCATCGAGGAGTTCCTCCCGACGGGCGGAACTCCCGGCAAGCTCGCGAAGGACGAGACGAATCCGAAGGACAAGACGGCGGCCGGCGTGCTCGCGGGACAGGTGCTCGCGCTGCGGCTGAATGTCGACTTCTCCGCCAAGGGGCTCATCCCCGGCGGCAACTCCGCCCTCGGGACGCTCGAGCTGAAGGGCACCGGCTACGGCTCGATCGACGGGAAGACCGTGGCGCAGGTGCTCGCCCTCGCCGAGACCGCTCTCGGCGGTGGCGCGCTGCCGGCGGGGCTGACGTACTCCGGGCTGAACGACCTCGTGACGAACCTGAACGAGGCGTTCGACGACGGGAACGCGTCCTCCTGGGCGAAGGCACATCTGAAGCTCTGATCGGGAGCGTCGAATCCCGGGTCTCGCGCGCCGGCGGTCCTCTCCCGGGGATCGCCGGCGGCGTTTCCGGGGGGCGCCGAGACCTGCACGGAACGCGCCCCGCCGGGTCCCGCGTCTCCCTCGGAGTCGTGCGCATCTTCGGTCTCCTCCTCGTCCCGCTGCTCGCGCTCCAGGCGCCGGCCGGGGCGCCCGACACGATCCTCGTGCGCGGGCAGCTCGTCCTCGTCGGTGGCGGCGTGCCGCGCGACGGCGTCGTGTCGCTCCGCACCGGGGACGAGGCCGTCGACTTCGCCGACCTCTGGCGCGCGCTCGGCGGCGCGAAGGCCGTGGCTGCGATGCACCCGCTCGTGCTGGAGAAGCGCATCGAGGCGCTGGGGGGATGGAGGCTCGCGCACACCGCACGCGCCGACGCGGAGGGGCGCTTCGCGCTCGCCGTTCCCCGCGGGACGGATCGCTTCTGGCTCGAGGCCGACGGAGACGGAGTCGCCCTGACGGAGTCCCGCCATTACGCGCTCGAGTCGGCGGAGGTCGCCAACGGCCTCGTCCTGGCGCTCGAGCCGGCTTCGCTGTTCGAAGGGATCGTTCGAGACCCCGAAGGGCTTCCCGTCTCCGGAGCACGCGTCTTCCTGCAAGTCGGGTCTTGGATGCCGAGGAACCTGACTCGGTCCACGAAGACGGACGTGTCGGGGCGATTTCGCTTCCCAAACGTTCGCCGCTCGGACGGCGGCTGCATTCCCTACGCTGCCTGGCTCAGCGCCTTCGCGCCCGGGCTCGGACCCGCGGCCCGAGGGATCGAGTCGATCGAGGCGCCCCAAGCAATGGATCTCGCGCTCACGAAGGAGTGCGCGTACGAGGCGATCGTCTTCGACTCGCGCGGTCGGCCCGCGGGAGGGCTGGAGATCGCCTTGAGTCCGAGAATCTGGCCCGCGTATGCCGGCGACGGCTACGGCTTCGCGCGTGCGGACGTGTCGGGGCGCGTTCGCTGGACAGGGCTCGCCCCCGGGAGCCACCATGTGAGCGCGCTTCGGCCAGAAGAGCAGGTCTGGGGCTCGCTGCGCTCCGGCCCCGAGTCGGTCGAGGTGTCCCCTCAGCTCGCCTCGCCGACGCCCATCTGGACGATCCCCGAGCCCTACCCCGTCGAGCGCGCCGTCGCCGGAGTCGTGCGCGACGCGGACGGACGTCCGGTGGAAGGCGCGCGCGTCGAGGTCCGGGACGGCGAGGGACGGACGCTCGCTGCGTGTCCTGCCACGAAGTCGGACGGCGCCTTCCGCGCGGATCGACTGCCGTCGGGCGCCGCACGCGCGGTCGCGCGCTTGGACAACGGACTCGGCGCGGAGACCGAGTTCGACTCCGGAGCGTCCGACTTGGTCGTGGTCACACTGCCGCCGACCAGTCGCGTCTCCGTCCTCGCCCGGGATGCGCGCTCCGGCGCGCTTCTCCGCGGATTCTCCGTCTCGGGCTCGGGGCGTCTGGCGGACGGGCGGGTCCAGGACCTCGGGAAGGACGACGATCGGGCTCGAGACGGGACCGCCGTCGTCGATCACGTCGTACCCGGGGTCTACGACTTGTACTGCGCGGCCACCGACTACACGGAGCAAAGAATGGAGGGCATCGCGCTCGACGCGGGCGGGACGGTCTCTCTCGAATTCTCGCTCGAGCCCGCGGCGACGATCCGGGGCCGCGTCGTGGACGGTGCGACCGGTGTGCCGTTGAGCGGCGCCTGGGTGTGGTCCCGCACGTCCCGGTATTGGACGAGACGTCCGTCGGATACCGAAGGGAGGTTCGTTCTGTGCGGGCTTCCGGGCGGCTGCCAAGAGATCCTCGCGAGTTGCGCCGGACGCGCGCCGACGCGATCGGAGCACCTCGACGTGGTCGCTGGCGGCACTCTCGAGATTCCCGACCTCGTGATGCTTCCGGGTGGATCGATCGACGGCCGAATCCTGGAAAGAGCCCTTTGGAGGCGCGGCTCCCTCATGACCGCGGCTCTGGCGACGGAACCCCTCCTGGGCGTCCGTCCCTTGCCCGCGAGGATCGCTCTCTGGAAGCGGGACGACGACGGCAGGAAGCGGCTCGACATCGACCCCTCGACGGCCTTTCCGCACGCCACTCGGCACCTCACCACCGTCATCGGAACGGACGGCGCTTTCCGATTCGACGACCTGGAGCCGGGGAAATGGATCCTGCGCTCACGCAACGCATTCGCCCACGGCTGGCTCGGCCCCGTCCTCTTCGAACGCGTGGTCGAGGTCCGCCGCGGCGAGACGACGGACGTCGTGATCGACTGAGGCTCGGCGGCCCGCGGTCGCCGAGGGGCGCGGCAACCCGGGTCCGTCGCCCGATCTCGGAGCCCGTGGTCGAATCCGCGGTCCCCCCACCGCCGGCCGAAACGGCGCTGCCGCCCTACGGCCTCAGCTACTCCCGCGGCCTGTCGATCACGATTCAGCCGTAGCGGGAGTCGAGCGTCCCGGGAATGGGGTCAGACCCCTTTCCCGCTCAGGCTGTTTCCCAGAGAACGCGAACTGGGACGGCGAACATGCCGTCTCCGAAGCTCGCCGTCGTTTCGCCGTCGTAGAGAACGACGCCGCTCGAGAACCGCTTCCCCGCGGCATCGCGGAGCTTGCGCAGGCCGCGGAAGTCCGCCGCGTTCACCGTGGCCGATGCCTTCACCTCCACGCCGGCCAGCGCGCGCGAGCCGCGCTCGATCACGATGTCGACCTCGGCATCGTCCTTGTCTCGGAAGTGGAAGAACGTGAGCTGCTCGCGGTACCAGCTCCCTTGTCTCCGCAGCTCCTGGAGCACGAACGTCTCGAGGAGCTGGCCCAGGAGAGGTCGATCCGCTCCGAGCGCGTCTCCGTCGACGCCGAGCAGCGAGCACGCGAGCCCGGTGTCGCACACGTGGAGCTTCGGCGTCTTGACGAGGCGACTCAGACGGTTGCTGTGCCAGGGTTGTAGCCGCTCCAGCAAGAAGACGCGCTCGAGCAGGACGACATAGTCACGGATGGTCGGCCGGCTGACCTGGAAGGGAGACGCGAGATCGGTCACGTTCAACAGACGAGACGTCTGCGCCGCTGCCAGAGTCAGCAGCCGCGGCAGGGCGTCGAGCGCGCTGATGCGGGCCAGATCCCGCACGTCGCGCTGGACCAGCGCGTCGAGGTAGCTGCGGTACCAACCGGCGCGTCGTCTCCCGGCCTGCCGAACGAGCGCCGCCGGATAGCCGCCCGCGACGATCCGATCCGCGAGCTCGCCTCCGAGCCGCTCGCTCTTGCGGGTCTTGAAGCTTCCCGCGAAGAGCGCGTCGAGGAAACCGGGCTCCAGCCGCGCGATCTCGCATTGCGCCAGCGGATGCAGACGCAGGATCTCCATGCGCCCCGCCAGCGAATCCGAGAGCCTCGGCACCAGCAGCACGTGGGCCGAGCCCGTCAGCAGGAATCGACCGGCGGTACGGCTGCGATCGACCACCGTTTTCAACGCGGCGAAGATCGACGGCACCCGTTGCACTTCGTCGAGAATCGCCCGATCCGGCAGGTCGGCTACGAAGCCGGCGGGGTCGGCTTCCGCGGCGCCGCGTGCGACCTCGTCATCGAAGCTGACGTACGCGTAGCCCATCCGCAGACCCACGCTCTGCGCGAGCGTCGTCTTCCCGCACTGGCGCGGACCGTGGATCAGCACCACCGGCGAATCGGCCAGCGCCTCGATCAGGTGCGGCTCGGCGTACCGCGGGTAGGAGACGTTCTCGGGCATCGGCGAATCGTAGGCCTGCCGCTCGGCCACTCGAAAGGTTTGAGTCCGGCCAATCGAAAGGTTTCGGTCCGGCCAATCGAAAGGTTCGGATGCGGCCATTCGAAAGGCGCCGCCAGCGCGCTCTCCTCGGCGCGGCGGCGCCGTCGCGCGAGTAGCATCGGCGCCTCGCCGATCCGGGAGGCCGCCCTTGCGCCGAGGCTCTTCGAAGACCGCGCTCCTGCTCGTCGTCGCCGCGCTCGTCGCGGTGGCAATCGGCGTCTTCCTTCTGCTCGACCCGACGGGCACGCGCGGGACGGACCAGGGATCGCGCGGAGCCTCCCCCGCCGGCGCGCCGCCGGCCGCGTCGGTCGATGCGCCCGGGAGCGGTCGCGCGGGCGCGCAGGCACCGGTCGTCGCCACCGCCGAAACCGACGGATCCGCCGCGCGCGAGGTCGCCCTCGACGCCTCGCTCCTCGCCGACACGGAGATCGTCCGCGGACGCCTCGTCGTCGTGACGACGGGGAAGCCGCCGCGCGACGCCGTCGTGGCCGTGCGCACGGGCGAGGACGCGATCGACTACGCGGCGCTCTGGCGCGCCCTCGGCGGTGAGGAGGCGGTGGAGCGGCTCTGGCGCTCCGACGCGACCGCACGCCGCGTCCGCGAGCTCGGCGGTTGGCGACCGACCTACACGGCCCGCGCCGAAGCGGACGGCTCCTTCCAGGTGCGCGTGCCGCGCCGAGCATTCCGCTTCGCCTTCGAGGTGACGGCCGAAGGCGCAGCCCTCCTCCACCCCGAGTGGCATCGCCTCGGATCGCGCGCCGTCGCGGAGGGCCTCGTGCTCCTGCTCGAGGAGGCGACGACGATCACGGGGCGCGTGACCGACGAGGAGGGACGCCCCATCGCCGGCGGATCCGTGCGGATCGATCCACGCGTCGACCTCGGACCGACACGCCCCAACTTCGCGCGTCTCAGCGAAGTCACCGCCGACGCCGACGGCCGCTTCCGCTTCCCGGGCGTCCCTGGCCTCGAAGTCGAGGTCGCGGCAGTCGCGGAAGGCTTCGCTCCGGCGACCGTGCGCGCCGTCGCGAGCCGGCCCGGGACCACGGTCGACGTGACACTCCGTCTTCCGCGCGAGATCCGCTTCGAGGCGCAGATCGTCGACGCGTCGGGCCGCGGAGTCGAAGGCGTCGCCGTGAGCCTTCGAGGCACTTCGCAACCCCTCTTCGTGATCTCGAGGCTCGGCTGCGGCGCCGCGTTCTCGGACACGGGCGGACACCTGCGATGGACGAACCTGCTCGCCGGGCGCTACGGCGTCCAGATCCTCGCCGACGGCGCACTGCCGCGCGAGCAGCCGGAGCAGGTGGAACTCCCGCGACCCGCGGGCGCGCCGCCGCTGCGCTGGACTCTCGTGCCGGGCCACGCGCTCGCGGGCCGCGTCGTCGACGGCGAAGGCCGACCCGTCGAGGAGGCGCGCGTCGAGGCGAGAATCTGGATCGATCCCAATCCGAAGAAGTCCGGCGACTTCCGGCCCGGCGCTTTCCGCGAGGCGCTCACCGGCCCCGACGGCGCGTTCCGATTGACCGGCCTCGGCGAGGGGCCGCACCGCGTGCGCGCGTCGGTCGAGGATCGGTCGAGCGTCGAGAAGGCTCCCGTCCCGCAGGACGCCGAGGACGTTCTCCTCGAGCTTCCGGGACCAACGGGCATCGCGGGCGTCGTCCGCGACGACGCCACCGGCGCGCCCATCGAGTCCTTCGTCACGGCCTCTCTCTCGCTCGCGCATCGCCGCCAGTACTCCAGATGGGTGCCGCGCAAGCTGCTGAGGCCCCACCGCGACCCGGCCGGCGCCTTCGCGCGCCTCGGACTGGAGCCGGACACCTATGAGCTTCGCGTCACGGCCGAGGGCTACACCGAAGCGCGCGCGTCGAGCGTCGTCGTGCGTCCGGGAGAGATCACGCACGGCGTCGAGGTTCGCCTCGTTCGAGAAGCGATCCTCCGCGGGCGCGTGACCATCAAGGAATCGGGAGAGCCCTTCGGCGGCGCTCTTGTGGAAGCGACGCGCTCCGCCGACGCCTCGGGCCGCCTCCTCTTCGCCACGAGGACCGAGTCGGTCGTCACGGACGCCGACGGCACCTTCGAATTCGGCGGCCTCGAAGACGGCAGCTATCAGGTCGTGGCGTCCCATCCGCTCCGGTGCGAGGACTCCGTCGGCGGCATCGACGCGAGGCCGGGAACGATCCTGGAGGTTCCCCCGCTCTCGCTCGCGTCGGGCGGAAGCCTCGAGGGCATCGCGCGTGGAGCCGACGGCGTTCCCTACCGCGGCGGCCTCGTGAACGCGCGTCTCGAGCGGGCGCGCGACCCGGACGATCGCCGTGTCGTCCGCGCTCGCGGCGCGCGGTTGGGCGACGACGGCGCGTTCCGCTTCGAGGGGTGCCTTCCCGGCACGTGGCGCGTCGAGGCGATGCCCGCTCACGACCTCGACGGCCGCGATGCCGCGATGCGGCGCACGATCCGCGGCACGGCCGAGGTCGCCGAGGGAGCGATCGCGACGGTGCTCTTCGATCCGCCGCCGGCCATCGGATGCACGCTCCGGGGCCGCGTCACGCGTGCGGGAACTCCGATGCGCGACACGGCGGTCGTGCTCCGCATGCTCGCGAAGGAGGGCGGGGGCCGCGATCTCCACGCGCCTCTCGACGACGACGGCGAGTACCGGATCGAGCACGTCTCCCCCGGCGCGGCGATCCTGATCGGGACGCCGTTCGCCGGCCTGGCCGGCGGCTCGGGCGCCGATTTCCGAGTCGAGCTCACGATCCCCGACGCGGCCGAGCATCGCTTCGACGTGGATCTCGCGGGGAGCGGCCGCATTCACGGACGCGTGACGCGGCGCGCGAACGGAGAGGGGTTGTCCGGTCTGAGCGTGCGCGCGCACGCGACGGCGTCGCCGAGCGACGATCGACTCTCCGCTCGATCCGGAGCCGGCCTCACCGACGCGAAGGGAGACTTCGAGATCACGGGCCTCGGTGCCGGCGCCTACGTCGTCACGGTCGATCCGCAGGAGGAGCACTTCGGCCCGCGCGAGCCGTCGTCGCTCGCGGCGCGGAGCGTCGGACCTCTCCCGGTCGCAGAGGGCGCGTCGGTGCGCGCCGATGTCGCGCTCGACGAGGGCGCCATCGCGGTGATCGAGGTCCTCGATGCCGACGGCCGCCCGCTTCCCGACGCGACCGTCTCCGTGCGGCCCACGGCCGGCGGCCCGACGCCCGACGTGCCCTCCGCTCGTACCGACGGCTCGGGTGTCGCGCGGATCGCGGCCGTTCCCGCCGGCTCTTGCGTCGCGCGGGCGAGCGTCGACGGACGGATCGGCGACTCCGACCCGTTCGACGCGACGCCCGGCGCCGAGATCCGCGTCACGATCCGGATGCCGCCCGTGACTCGCCTTCGCATCGTCGCGCGCGGGCCCGACGGATCGATCGTCGACGCGCCGCAGCTGAACCTTTGGGACGCGCAGGGCCGGGAGGTCGCCTTCGGAATCCGCGGCTCCGACGTGCTCCTCGCGCCCCTCGGCCCTGGCACGCTCACCGTGCGCGCGAAGGGCTACGCGGCGGCGACGGTCGCCGTGACGGTGGGCGCGTCCACCGAGCAGATCGTCGAGGTGAAGCTCGCCGTCGAGTCGAAGAGCGAGAAGCAAGGTGAGTAGGCCGCCCTTGCGCCGAGGCTCTTCGAAGACCGCGCTCCTGCTCGTCGTCGCCGCGCTCGTCGCGGTGGCAATCGGCGTCTTCCTTCTGCTCGACCCGACGGGCACGCGCGGGACGGACCAGGGATCGCGCGGAGCCTCCCCCGCCGGCGCGCCGCCGGCCGCGTCGGTCGATGCGCCCGGGAGCGGTCGCGCGGGCGCGCAGGCACCGGTCGTCGCCACCGCCGAAACCGACGGATCCGCCGCGCGCGAGGTCGCCCTCGACGCCTCGCTCCTCGCCGACACGGAGATCGTCCGCGGACGCCTCGTCGTCGCGACGGCGGGCGCGCCGCCGCGCGACGCGATCGTGGCCGTGCGCACGGGCGACGACGCGATCGACTACGCGGCGCTCTGGCGCGCCCTCGGCGGCGAGGAGGAGGTGCGCAGCCTGAAGCTCACCGGCGAGATGGAGCTCCGCGTGCGCGAGCTCGGCGGCTGGCGGCCGACCTACACGGCGCGCGCCGCCGCCGACGGCTCCTTCCAGGTGCGCGTGCCGCGCAAGGCGATCCGCTTCTCCTTCGAGGTGACGGGCGAGGGCGCCGCCCTCGCCCATCCCGAGTGGCATCTCCTGAGCTCGCCCGCCGTCGCGGCGGGGCTCGTCCTCCTGCTCGAGGAGGCGACGATCGTCGAGGGCCGCCTCACGGACGAGACGGGGCGACCGATCGGCGGCGGCTTCCTGCGCGCCGATCCAGGGACGGCCTGGACGCCGGGCCGCCCCCACTTCACGCGCCGGAGCGAGACGACGGCCGACACCGCGGGACGCTTCCGGTTCCCGAGCATCCCGAGCCTCCAGGTCGAGGTCGGCGCCGTGGCCGAGGGATTCGCTCCCGCCACGGCGCACGCGCTCGCGAGCCGCGCGGGCACGACGGTCGAGCTGGTCCTGCGGCTTCCGCGCGAGATCCCGCTCGAAGCGGAGGTGGTCGATGCCTCGGGCCGCGGAGTCCCGGACGTCGTCGTCCGCCTCGCGCGAACGCCCTTCCCTCCGAGCGGACTCGGCTACGGGATCGCGCGCTCGGACGCACGGGGGCGGCTGCGATGGGCCGGCCTCCTCGCCGGCAAGCACGCCGTGCGCATCGCCGTCGACGGAGCCGTGCCGCGCGAGACGCCGCCGCCCATCGAGCTCCCTCTCTCCGCGGGCACCCCGACCCCGCGCTGGACGCTCGTGCCGGGCCACGCGCTCGCGGGCCGCGTCGTCGACGCCGAAGACCGCCCCGTCGAGGGCGCGCTCGTGCGCGTCGCGCCCTGGTCCGAGGACGAAACCGCGGAGCGGCGCGGCGGCCGGACCGGCCCACACCGCGAGACACGCACCTCCGCCGACGGCGCCTTCCGCGTGACGGGCCTCGTCGAGGGACCGCACCGCGTGCACGCGTCCCTCGAGGAGCGCTCGAGCGTCGAGAAGGCGCCCGTCGCGCCGGACGGCGAGGACATCACGCTCGTCATGCCGGAGCCGACGGGCATCACGGGAGTCGTGCTCGACGACGCGGACGGCGCGCCGATCGAGAGCTTCGTGACGACGGCGCTCTCGCGGACGCGCCAGCTCGCTTCGGGCGGCTGGGTGCCGCCCGATCTCGAGCGCCCGCATCGCTCGGCGGACGGTGCCTTCGATCGGCTCGGGCTGGAGCCCGACACCTACGAGCTGCGCGTCGCCGCGGACGGCTACGCCGAGGCGCGCCAGACGGGCGTCGTCGTGCGCGCGGGGGAGATCGCCCGCGCCGAGACGACGCGTCTCGTGCGGGGAGCGATCCTGCGCGGGAAGATGATCGACCGCGCATCGGGCGAACCCATCGGCGGCGCCCTCGTGGAGGCACTGCGTCCCGACGACGGCTGGGGCATTCGATTCGCGGAAGAGCGCGACTCGACGCTCTCCCGCGCCGACGGCACCTACGAGCTGCGCGGACTCGCGGCGGGCCGCATGGAGGTCCTGGCGTCCCATCGGAGCCGACGCGAGGCGCGCTCGAAGCCGCTCGAGCCGAAGGCGGGTGCGACCGTGGACGTGCCGCCGCTCGCGCTCCCATCGGGCGGCGCCCTCGAGGGCGTCGCGCGCGCTGCCGACGGCGCGCCCTTCGCGGGAGGCTGGGTGGTCGACGCGACCCCCGAGGCCGCCGACGGCGACTGGGCCGCGGCGCAGCGGCGCGCGATCCAGGGCAAGGCCGAGGTGCGCGAGGGCGCCGTCGCGCGCGTCTCCTTCGATCCGCCGCCGACGGGAGGATGCACCGTGAGGGGGCGCGTCACGCGCGGCGGCGTGGCGATGCGCGACATGTCGGTCTCCCTCCTCCTGATCGACGCCCAGGACACCGGCGGCAACGCGCGCCGGGACCTGCAGTCGAGCCTCGACGAGAGCGGCGAGTACGTGATCGAGCACGTGCCTCCGGGGAAGGCGCTCCTCCATGGCTATTCGTGGATCGCCGCGCCCGGCGGCTCGGCGACGCAATTCCAGGCCGAGATCACGATCCCCGACCAGCCGGAGCTCCGACTCGACGTCGAGCTGCCCGAGGGAGGGCGCATCCACGGCCGCGTGACGCGCCGATCGAACGGCGAAGGCGTGCCGGGAGTCAGCGTGCAAGCGCGACGAACCTCTGCGATCGAGCCGGGCTCCGTCACGAGCGGCTCCGGCCAAGGCTCCACGTCCGCGAGCGGCGACTACGAGCTGACGGGGCTCGCGACCGGCGAGTACGTGCTCACCGTCGATCCGCAGTGGAGCCCCTTCGGTGAAGCCTCCGACAGCAAGCTCGCGGCGACGGATTCTGGCCCCGTCGCCGTCGTCGATGCGGCGTCGACGCGGCGCGACTTCGCGCTCGACGAGGGCGGCGTCCTGGTGGTCGAGGTCCTCGACGCCGACGGGAGGCCCGTCTCCGAGACGTACGCCATGGTGCAGTCGCTGGCCGAGGGCCGAAGATCCGTCACGCGTCACGCGCGGACCGACGGCTCGGGCATCGCGCGCGTCGCGGGCGTGCCGGAGGGACCCTGTTTCGCCCGCGCGAACGTGGGCGAAGGGCCCTTCGCCTACTCCGACACGCTGCGCGCGACGCCGGGATCGGAGACGCGCGTCACGATCCGCGTCCCGCCGGCCGTCCGCCTGCGGATCGTCGCGCGCGCGCCCGACGGATCCGTCGTCGCGCTCGCGAGCGTGCACGTGGAGGACGACGCACGCCGCTACCTCGCGTCCCGGAGCTCCTCCGGCGGCACCGCCGCTGGCGAGGACCCGCTGGTCGTTCCCCCCGGCCCCGCGCGTCTCACGGTCACCGCCGCGAGGTATACGGCGTCGCGCACGGAGATCACCGTCGGCACGGCGGCGGATCAGGCAGTGGAGGTGCAGCTCGTTCCCACGAAGAAGTAGCGCGCAGTGGAGCGGCTCCCCTACTCCAGCGACGCGCGCAGGAACCAGGCGTGCTTCTCGAACTCCGTGATCACCTGCGTGTAGAGGTCGACGGTGTCCGTGTCCTCGTGGTCCTCGGCGATGCCGCGCGCCTCGCGGAGGCCGCCGAGGTACGCCTCGATGCGGTCGGCGAGGAGCTTCACGTGCTCCATGTCGCGCGTCGTCTCCTGCGGGTACTCCGGCAGCTTGGAGGTCTTCGCCACGTGGCGCGCCGTGCCGTAGGCCTTCGCGCCGAGCGTGACGGCGCGCTCCGCGAAGGTGTCGTTGTGGGCGGCGAGGCTCACGGCGAAGGTCTCGAACAGCGGGTGGAGCGCCGCGAACTGCGGCCCCTTGATGTTCCAGTGGGCGACCTTGATCTGACCGTGCAGGTCGAGGCCGTCGGCGAGGGTCGCGTTCAACACCTCGGCGATCCGCGTGCGGGACTTGGCGGGGAGATGGCTCGGGCTCTTGTGCATGGCAGGGCTCGTTTCGGGGAACGGTGAAGGATGCATGCAGCGCGCGCCAGGACGCTGCGCTGATCTCGGGCGAGACGGGGGGCGGGTAGGGAGGGGAGCGCGGAGTGCGGCACGATTCGCCGCACCGATCGCCGCGCGTGCGCGCGAGAGAGAGGACGAGCGCGGCATCGAGCGCTGCGCGACTTCGCTCCGCATGAAATTTTTTCGTTGCCGCATCGGGTCATCGCGATTCTCTTCCGTGCGCTCGCCGGGAAGCGAGCAGGAGAGTCTCCCCGTGAGAAAGGATCGAGTCCCCCATTTCGTTTGCCGCCGCCTCGCGGCGTTCGTCGACGCCTTCGCCGGCGCCACCGTCTCGCTGCTCCGCGGCCCCGTCGTGATCGCGCAGCGCGCGAGCCCCTGTCCGTTGATGTGGCATGCCCGGACGCGCGCGCGTCACTGCCGCTGCGGCCGGGTGCGGGAGCCGAGGCCCGTCGCCGCGGGGCCCGCCATCGGAACCGACCTGCCGCCGAGCACCGGCTTCGACAGGTCGAGCGTCGTCCCGGCTTCCAAGGTCGTCCAGCCCTCGCAGGGCTGATCGACCCCGAGAAGTCGTTCGTCCCTCCGCCGCTGCGCGCGGCGGCGGAGGCCTCCCGTCTCCCGAGTCGTCTCGCTTCGTTCCGAGTCTCTCACGAAGGAACCCATGATCCCGATCGCCCTCACCATCGTGGCGGGAGTCGCCGCCGCCCTTCTGGTCCACCTGGGCTTCCGAACGCGCCAGCGCACGCTCCAGGCGCGCGCCCGTCAGGAGATCGACGAGACGGAGCGCTCGATCCGCGAGCGCGACCTCGCCCTCGACCAGGAGTTCGTCGACCGCATCGTGTCGGGCGATGCGGTGGAGTCGCGCATCGCCACGCTCCAGGAGGAGCGCGCGAAGCTCCTTCCTCCGTCCGCCGGCAGCGACCGCAGCTGGCGATGGGCCGACGACGAGCTGCGCCGCTGGAAGCGCGCCGAGGCCGACGAGCGCATCGCCGAAGTGAACCGCCGCCTGGCGGTGCCGTGGGTCGCGACGTTCACGTCCGTCGTCGTCGGGACAATCGCTCTCTCTCTCGTGCTCTACGGCTTCGAGGCCGGCCGCACGGCGCCTTCGAGCCACGCCGCCGTTCCGACGATCGGCCCCGGCCGACCCGCTCCGGCCGCGACGGGCACGCCCCGCACGGCGCCGCCGCTGCGGCCCTCCGCCGCACCGTCCGCCGCACCGGCGCCGTCGCTCCCCGCCTCGCCCCCCGCCTCGGCACCCGCGCGTCCCGCGCCGCCGCCCGCGATCCCGTCCTCGAAGTAGAGCCCACAATCCTCCTCACCGAACGAGAGCCATGAGCACCCTCCCCTTCTGGAACACCCCCAACGAGCGATTCGTCCGCGGCTCGCTCAACTTCGCCGAGACCGAGATCGGCTCCGGCGGCGTCGACGCCTCGTGCCTCGGCGTTCTCGACGCCCTCGACGAACGGCTCCACCGGGATCCGCCGGCGCGTTCCGTCGCGAGCGCCCTCACGAACCTCTCGCCGCGCCACGCCGCGAGCGCCGTCCGCGATCGCGTGAGCGGGATTCCCGAGCTCGCCCCCCCGGGCACCGACCCGGCGGCGCTGCGCGCTCGCCGCGACACCCTCGCGTCGCTGGCCGCGGGTCACGAGCCCTCGATCCGCCGCAAGGCGACGGCGGCCGCCGAGGAAGTGGCGGCGGCCGGGATGGCGATCCTCCGCGCGTTCCTCGAGCAAGCCTTCGGCACGCAGCCCCGCCGCATCGCCGAGGTCGTGGCCCAGGTGCGGACGCACCGCGCCTCCGAGGCGGAGTGCGCCGTCGACCGCGACGCGCTGCGTCGCTTCGGCCGGCTCGTCCAGTGCCTCGGGGAGCTCACCGACCGTCGCGACGCGCTCCCCGACCGCACCTGGCGCAACGCGGTGGCGAAGCTCTCGGCGCGCGCCCGCGACGCCTACGAGGAGGCCCTCACGGCCTTCGCCGCCGAGGCCGCCCTCGAGGTCCTCGGGAACCACCTCCCGAAGATCGAGAAGGCTCTCGCCGAGGCGGCCCGCCACGGCACCGCGTTCCAGGAGCGGATCGAGGGCGTGCGCACGGCGCTGCGCGGCCCGGCGATCCCCGATGGCATCGCGCCCCCCACGCCGCCGACGACGGTCCTCCTCCTCGACGGCGCGACGGAGGGCGAGGTGATGGCGACGCTGCGCCAGCGCCTCGGCGCCGCCGACCCCGATGCCCTCGGCGAGAAGGTGCGCGCCGTGCTCGAGCCGCAGCTCCGCGCGCGCGCCGATCGAGCCCAGCCCGCCCTTCCGCCCGGCGCCTCGTTGCCGATGGTCCTCATCGGCCTCGACGCGGCCTGCATCGCGGCGGAGCTCCGCGCCCTCGTCGAGGACGCGACACGCGAGGGCTTCGGTCTCTACGACCTCGTCGACCGCCACGGCGTCGACGCGGCAGCCCGCTTCCTGTGGACGCGGTCGGGGCCCACGTGCCACCTCGGCGGCCGCGCGATCGAGGCCTTCGGAGTCACTCCCACGGAGGTCGCGATCCTCCGTCTGCCCACGCCCGCGAACGACCGCGAGCGTGCCATCGCCGAGCGTCTCGCGAACTCGTTCCGCGGCCACGGCTCCTGCGAGGTGCGCTACAGCGACGGAGCCCGGTCGGTCTCCGCGCTCCGCGTCCTCGCGGGATTCCCGATCGGCATCGAGGAGCAGAACCGCGCCCTCCTCGAGCGCTACGCGCGCGCCAAGGAGCTCGGCCACAAGCCGCACCTCGCCGGCCTCGTCCCCGACTCGCCGAACGGCGAGGCGAGCCCCGCCATCCTCCGCCTCCGCGAGCAGATCCGCGCCCTCCGCAAGACCCGGTGATCGCCATGACCCAGACCACGCCCCAACACGACGTCGGCTTCCTCCTCATCCTCGCGGGCGGGCTCGCGCAGCTCGCCTCCTACGGGATCCGCCTCGCCTACCAGCGCGACGGCCGCCAATTCCCGATGTTCGTCGGCCAGATCGACACCGACATCGAGCGCGGCGCCGGCGCCGACGACTTCTACCAGCTCCCGCTCGAGGAGGTGGTCGAGGCGATCGAGGCCGATCCCGACGTCTTCGGCCCCGAGACCGCGGCGCTCGCGAAGGCGCACCTCGAGTACCTCGATCCCGAGGACGCGGGGAACGGCGCCCGCACGCTGCGTCCCCTCACGCAGCTCGCGTGGCAGGCGAGCTCGCAGGAGATCGCCCTCAAGATCAACGCGTGGACGCGCGCGCTCGTGCTGCAGGGCGGCGTCCGCCGCGTGATCCCCGTGATCCTCGGCTCCTCGGGCGGCGGCACCGGGAGCGCCGTCCAGGTGCTCCTCCCCTGGAGCCTCCGCGATCCGGCGTTCCGCGCCGTCGCCCTCGAAGGTCTGAGCCAGAAGCTCCTCCAGAGACCGATCCTCTTCGCCGTCGAGCCCTTCGCCATGGCGCTCCGCAACAAGAGCCCGGAAGCGAACAACATCCTCTCGAACGCCTACGCCTACCGCGTCGAGACCGCCGAGCTCGGCTGCCGGCGTTGCGTGAAGTACGTCTTCCACCTCGGGCTCTCGAACGACGGCGGCGCGATGCTCGACACCATCGAAGAGTCGGCCCGCGTGCTCGGAGCCTCCGTCTACGGCTTCGCCCGCAACTGGCCCCTCGTGAAGCGCCGCTTCGTCGACACCGTCGACCGCGCGGCCCTCGACCGGCGCTATCTCGGGCGCGACGTGCCCGAGCTGCGGCTGCCGCGCGAGGCGCATCCGTCCTGGCTGCGAGACGCCGGGCGCAACGGAGCGAACGGTGCCCACGGATCCTCGAAGCCGAGCCACGGCGAGGCTTCCCCGGACTTCCCGAAGGAGAGCTGATCATGAGACCCCAACCCCTCGTCCCCCGCCTCTCGTTCATCCTCCTCGCGGTCGCGCTCACGGGCATCGCCGCCCCCGCCGCGCACGCGCAAACGCCCGGCGAGATCCGCCTCGTGCGCCTCGCCGTCGTCGACGTGTCGGGCTCCATGGCGGGCGAGCGGCTCGCGACGGCCGTTCAGGAGCTGCTCCTCCTCGGAGAGCAGCTCCCGCCGGCGCCCGACGCGCCGTTCCTCGTCGTGCCCTTCCGGCAGTTCGCCGAGACGCCGCAGGTCTTCGTCGATCTCGCGCGCTTCCGCGCGTACGTGTCGGCGCTCGCCGCCGGCGGAGGCACGAGCATCGCCGCGGGTCTCGAAACGGGTCTCGACGCGCTCCAGCCCTACGCGTCCGCGCGCCACGTCATCCTCGTGCTCGTCTCCGACGGCGAGGACGGCGAGCCGCTCCGCGTCCGCGATCAGGAGCGCCGGCTCGATCAGCTCTTCGCCACGCGCGGCGAGCAAGGCCTCCGCAACACCGTCTTCGCGAAGCGCTGGGAGCGCGCGAACGCCGGCTTCGTCGGTCGCATGCAGCGCAACGGCCACGTCCACGTCGTCGACGCGGCCGACGGCCGTCTCGTGCCGGTGACGGCGGTGCCGAGCCTCGCCTTCGAGAGCAGCGCCTGGACCGACGACGAGAGCGCCCTCGACGTCGTGCTCGAGTCGTCCGTCCGCGTGCGGGGCGACGTCCCGATGGACGCTCTGGGGAATCTCCGCTTCACCATCCTCGCGCCCGATCTCGGCACGCTCGCGGAAGTGGACGTGCCGCCGGGCGGCGCCTCGCGCGTCGTCGTCCGCGTCCCCGCGGGCTCCGTGCCCGAGGGCGCGCCCTTCCTCCTCCAGGCACACATCGATCCGCCGTCCGACTTCGTCCTCGCGGACGGCGTCGTCGTGCCGACGCTCGCCACCGATCGGCTGGAGCTCACGTTCGTGGCCCCGGCGCGGCGGCTGCGCTGCACCTGGAGCGTGCGCACGGTCCGATGCGAGCGGAGCCTCTGGAGCGATCCGCTCCGCCGCGAGCTGCGCTTCGACGTCTCCCTCGAGATCGAGGCGCTCTCCCCATCGGAGACATGGGGCGTGCCCCTCGAGCTCCGCCTCGAGCCCGAGGACGGCGCCTGGATCCCCGAAGGCGGCGAGATCGTGCGGCTCGACGCACCGGGAGTGCACCTTCTCTCGGTCTCCCTCGGCGCCGTCGCGTCCGAGACGACCGCCCTCGCGTCGGACGCCGACCACGCGCTCGCCTTCGCGATCGCGCCCGACCCCGCCGGCGCGATCGTCGCCGAGCCTGCGGTCCACCGCGTTCGGATCGATGCGCCGATGCCTCCGCGCGTCGTCACCACCGTCCGCACCCAGGTGCTCTCCGTCGGCGCCGCGCGCTGGACCGACCTCGCCGCGGGCGAAGCGGCCTTCGAGGCCGACCTCGCGGTCGACGTCGACGGGCCGCTCGCCGCCGGCACCGTCCTCGTCGTGCACGGGAGCCCCGACGTGCGTCAGCTCGCCGTCGACCCCGACAAGGTCCAATCGGGGCGCAACCTCGCGCGCCTCTCCATCGTCGCCGCCCTCGAGCCCGACCAGGACGCGACCATGCGCCTTCCGCTCGTGCCGCCGGCTCCCCAGGGAGGCGTCGAGATCGTCGTCGACGGCCCCATCGAGTTCGTGGCCCGCGGGCCGAGCCCCCTGCAGGCGGCGCTCGCCGACGCGAGTGGAGTCGCCGCAGAGATCGTGCTCGACGTCGCCGACGATGCCGAGCACGCCGTGCTCGACCTCGTCGCGCAGGTGCTCGGCGTCGACGACCCGTCGCTCGCTGCCGCGCTCCCGATCCGCGTCACGCTCACGGGAGCCCTCGGGTCGCTCCGCCACGTCCAGGGCGCCGGCGAGCCGCTGCGGCTCGAGCTCCCCGTGCCCCCCGCCTCCGCTCGCTCCTTCTGGCGCGATTCCGTCCTCGAGGGCGAGATCACGACCGAGCCCGACCGGCCGACGGCCGCCGTGCTCGGCTCGAGCCAGACGATCCGGATCCGCGTGCCCGCGCCGTTCCGCCGACTGCTCGTCTACCTCTGCGTCGTGCTCGGCGTCGTCGCGGCGGGCTTCCTCGCGTATCGGCTCTGGAGCGCCTTCACGATCCCGCGGGAGGAGCGGGCGCTGGCGCGCACGTGAGCCGCGCGCCCGCGACGATCGCGCGGCGCGAACCGAGCCCCATGTTCGTTGATGAGGAGTGCCGGGCACATCGCTTCCACGTCGAAAGCGAGCCCACACTCCAAGCGGCCGCCTCCACGGGCGGCGAAGCACGAGTCCGACCCATGAGCATCCTCAACCACACCCTCACTCTCGCCCTCTCCCTTCCTCTCGCCTTCGCGCCGAGCCTCGCGACCGAGGACGCGCTGGGTCGTCCGCCCGCCGACGAGGCCGCGAAGCCCGTCCGGCGCATCGACGACGACCCCGCCGTCACGGCGGCGACGGAGACCCTCCGCACGACCCAGCAGAAGGCCGAGTCGGCCGTGGAGCGCAACCGCGACGACTTCCGCAAGCTGGTCCTCGAGATCGAGCGCGCCGGTGGCCTCGAGAAGCTCTCCGCCGACGACCTCGCCAAGGCCCGCAAGCGTCTCATCGACATCGCGCGCGGCGCCGAGGAGACGGCCGAGGCGGTCCAGCGCCAGGAGGCGCCGATCCGCGGCGCGATCCGCACGCTCGTCGACCGCAGCGCGACCATCGCCGCCCGCTGGGAGGCGAAGGCGGAGCGCCTCGCCGAGGACATCGCGCGGATCAAGGAGAACCCCGACCTCTCCGAGAAGGAGAGGAAGGAGTTCGTCGAGTCCTTCGTGGTCGTCCGCTCCATGACGATCCAGCAGGTGGACGCGCTCCGCGGCGTGGACGCCCAGCGCGGCGACCTCGAGAAGCGCCTGAACAGCGCCTTCACGCGCCTCGGCCTCTCGCGCCGTCTCCTGCAGGCGACGCGCGAAGTGCTCGAGGGCGGCGGCGACGCGGCGCGCGCCGTGGCGCAGCTCGAGTCGCTCGTGCGGCAGATCCAGGAGCTCTCGCTCGGCGCCGCCGAGCAGGCCCGGAAGATGGCCGAGATCTTCGAGGCGCCGCAGCCTTGAGGGTGGCCGCCGGCGCGGCGGAGAGTCTCGCTCCGGGCCCGCGGCCCCGGGTCTCGCAGGAGGCTCGGGGCCGCTCTCGTTTCCGGGCGAGCGTCCTCGCTCGCCCGTCGACCTCTTGCCGCCACCGACGTCCCTCGTTGACACTCCCGCACCCTCTCGACCCATGAACGCCTTCGGAGAGACCTTGAGCCTGGCCGGTGCCGCCGTCCCGCTGCCGAGCGCGTGGCTCCGTCTCCATGCGCACGGGGGACGGAGTCGGACGGACGCACCCCGAGGCGTCCACGGAGCGACCCGATGAGACCGCTCCCTCACCCCAGGCGCCGTCGGCGCGCGGTCCCTCGGCGACAGCGCGAGCGCACGGAGCGCGAGGAGGAGGTCGTCGACACGAATCCTCCGCCGGAAGAGAGCCTCGCCGGGCTCGTGCTTCGCGTGCCCGATGGCTGGTGGGGCTTCTCGGCCTTGGGTCGCGTCGAGCATCCGGGCGTCTGCTCCGGCGTCGACGCCGCGCGCGATGCCTGCCTGCTGAAGGGCACGAGCCGACCGATCGAGGAACTCCCGCCCTGGGTCGCGGCGCAGTCCTTCGTCGTGGCGCCTTCGCCGCGCAACGGCCTCACGAAGACCACGTCCTTTCACCTGGCGCCGCACCGGAAGAGCGCACGGGCGGTCAGGCTCCTCCTGCCTCAGCGCAAGCTCGGCACGCTGGAGGAGCATGATCTCCGCGCTCTGCAAGCGCGGCTCGCGCGCGCGCTCGGCGGGAAGAGATCCTTCCATGCCTAGGCGCGTCAAGACATCGGCTCGTCCGCCCGCGCCCGACCGCGATCTCCTGGCGCGCTATCTCTGCGCGGCGTGCGAGGGGAAGAAGCCCTCCGGCACGGACGCCGCCGAAGCTCGGGAGGCGCTCGCGCGCATCACGCGCTCCACGCTGAAGAAGATGCACCTGGAGAGCTGCCAACCCGAGCTGCTCGGATTCTCCTCGGATCGAACGGCTCGCTCGCGAGGAGGCTGGGGTCCGAGCGCGGTCGAGAGCCTGGTGCAGGCCTTCGACGACTACCTCACGACGCGCTCGCGCAGCGACATGTCCCGCGCATGCAACGGCTGCCGGCGATCGCGCGAGCAGCGCGACTTCACCGGCATCGTGTTCTTCTGGGCCCGGCAGTTCCTCTACGAGCAGCGCTTCCGGAGGACCGATCGCGACAAGGCGATCCTCCGCAACGTGCGCGAAGTGTGGCACGAGGCGCACGATCGCTGGATCCGCTCGGGCTGGGACGCCCCCTCCGGCATGCGCGGACGCCTCGACTGGTCGCGGTTCCACCTGGCCGACCCGCGCGCGGCGCGGCGGGAGGCCGCGCCGACCGCCGAGATCCTCGGCGTGCTTCGAGCGGATCTCGAGTACACGCGGGAGCATCCCTGGGCGCAGGGAAAGCGACCCAAGGCCGAGATCCGCGAGTGCCTCGACCGCATCGCCGCGCACTTCGACGGCCTCTCGAGCGACGAGCTCATGGACGCGCTTCGCGCGATCCTGCCCGACCGCCCGAACCCTGTGCCGAAGGGGCTCCGCAGCACCGGGAGCGCCGCAGGCGCCGATCGTTCGAAGGGATGCATCGGCCTTCTCGCGTTCCTGGAGAGCAAGGGTCTCTGGCCGTCCAACGGATCGGAGGAGGCGAACCGCGCGGTCGACGCGCTCGATCGTCGGTCCGCACCCGCCGCCGCAACCGCGCCCCTCGATCGCGAAGCCACGTCGACGCTCCTCGAGGGGCTTCGAAGCGGGCGATCGGGAAACGAGATCCTGGAGTCTCTCGCCGGCCTGTTCGGATCCGAGATGGGAGAGGAAGAGGCCGCGCCGGCGATGGACGCCTGGGCCGACGCGATCCTCCGTGCGTGGACTCGGCGCAAGGAGTCGTCGACGCGATGAAGAGCCTTCAACGATCCGCGGAGATGGGAGCGGTCCACCGCTTCCCGCTTCCCGACCACGCGCCGCTCGGCTGGGCGCTCGTGCATCGGCATCCCGACGAGCGGTCGCTCCTCTTCGCCGTGCCCGCCGACGAGATGGGGATGCCCGGTCCGGCCGACGTGGTGGCGCCGGAGACGGGACGCGCGGGCGCCCTGGTTCTGCGCTGCGGCCTCGGGACCTGGGTGCGGGAGCAGGATCTCTTCCGTTCCCGCGTCGTCGCGCGCGTCTCGTCCTACTTCGCCGCTCGCGCTCTGGAGCGCGTGCGCGCCGTCGCTTTCGGGGGGCTCCCGGAGGCCGTGGACCTCCGCGAGAACGAGGAGCGCGACGACTACGCGGAGTGGGAGGCGGAGGTGGCGCGCGCGGGCGCCGACCTCTCGGTCTGGAGCGAGCGGCGTGTGCTCGAAGCCGTGTCTCTCGAGGAATGGCGCGCCTGGACGGCGCAGACCTCTCCTCGAAAGGCCACGACGAACGCCGCGCGACGCGAGCTCGCGCGCGCATGGGCTCGGCTCGTCGAGCCCGAGCGCGCGAGCCCGGCTCCGATGCACCGATTCCCCGCGAAGCGCTCGTCCGCGCCGCCTCTGCGTCTCGCCGCCGAGGGCGCCGCGACCGATTCGCGTGTGGCGTTGCGGGAGGCGCGCCTCCGCTTCGGCCCGATCGACGCGCGCGCGCAGCGACCGCGACCCGTCGTGATCGGCGGCTCGGAGTCGCTCTGGCTCGGCGCATCGAAGAAGGGGCTCGTCCCGTTCTGGACGAACTCCTCCAAGGACGCGCCCCCCGAATGCCATGCGAGCCCACCCTTCGGCGGACCGGTCGCCCCCGTCGAGTGGCGGCGGCGCCCGCGGTCGAACGTGTGGCGCGCGCGATCGCCGATTCCCTGGGCGGAGCCCAACGTGGTCGTGCTGACGATCCGCACGGATCCGTGGCACGAGATCCTCGTGGAGGATTGAGATGGTTCGAGGGCAGAAGGAGAATTCGGCTCCTCCCCGCCTCCGCGTCGATGCGCGCCTCCTCGCGTCGAATCCCGTCCTGCACTTCGAGGAGACGCTCGCAGGCGCTGCCCTCGACCGCGTCTCCGTGGAGAGCTGGCTCCGCGCCGCCGACGCGGCCAACGCGCGGATGCCACAGGGTTTCCTCGACGAGATCCGCCGCATCGGAAAGCTGCCGCGCGCCGCGGGGCACCACCTCGCCCGGCGCGCGAGAACGGGGCCCGTCGGCCTCGGCGTCGTCACGCGAGGCCGCCTTCGCACGGGCGTCGTCGTGCCGCTCCACGCGGACGAGTCGGCGCAGTGGGCGATCGACCGGCGCCTGCCCTTCGATCGCTCCCACCTCCAGGATCTCCTCGCGCGGCTCCTCCGCGCGGCGGGCGGCGTCGAGGAGGCGCCGATCCCCGAGCGGCTGCGCTTCCGGCTCGCGGCCGAGACTCCCGGCGACGTCGACGGGCCCTCGATGGATGGGGCGGCGCTCCTGGCGATCGTCGACGCGCTCACGGGCCGTCGCTCTCCGCTCCTCGCGAGCGCCTGCGCGATCGTGCAGATCGCACCGCGAGGCGACGGCAAGCTCGATCCCGTGGCCGGCGTGCGCGAGAAGCTCGAAGCCTTCGCTCGCGAGATCGGCAAGGGGTCGCTCCTCATCCGCTCGCCTCGGTGCACGGCGTCGCGTCGATTCGCGCGGCGGTCGCGCTTCGCGGCCGTCTGGAGCGTCGGCAGCCTCGCCGAGCTGGCGCGGCGGCTCGCCGAGCACGGGCTCCTGCAGCCGCTGATCGATCGGGCGCCCCTCGGCCCGGCGGAGACCGAGCGCGCGCTCGCGCGTCTGCACGAGCTGGCGGAGGTGGCCCACGACTATCCGCGCGCGCTCGATCTCGCCGAGCGCCTGCGACGCGCGCAGGTCGGCTCGACCGTCGGCGCGGAGATCGTCTGGCGGGTCCGCTCCGCGCCGCGCGACGTGCTGCGCCACCTGGGCCGGCACCGCGAGGCCATCGAGGTGAACGCGGAGGCCCTCGAGACGCTCCGGCGGGCCGGCGGCTTCGCCACCGACGACGCACACGCGAGCGCCGTCGCGCGCCACGCGGCGTCGCTCTACGACGGGCACCGATTCGAGGAGATGACGCGTCTCCTCTCTCCGTGGTGCCGGCGCGTCGAGAAGGACCCGGGGCGCTTCCGGACGCTCACGCGCGTCGAGGTGCTGAACACCTGGAGCCGCGCTGCCGGAGTCCTCGGCCGCGGGTCGTGGCGCGCGCGCCTCGAGACGATCCTCCGACTGCAGCGGGAAGCGGAGCCCCTCGACGTGCCGCGGACCCAGAGCCTCCTCGCCGGCGAGCAGCTCCGGAACGGCGATCTGTCGGGCGCCGAGACGACGCTGCGGGCGATGGCGGCCTCCCTCGACCTCACGGCGGAGCGCGAGCGGGCGCTCGCGGCCTGGACCGGCGGCGACCATCGCGCGTCGTTCTCCCTCGCCGCCCTCCGCTTCCTCGAGGCCGACCTCCACCGGCGCCGCGGCACGCGGGGCGCGAGCGAGGCGATGGACGCGGTGGCCCTCGACTCTCCGGCCGTCGGCCACGTCCTCGGCTTCTACCACCAAGCCGTCGCGCGTCAGGCCGGCACGCCCGCGCGCGAGGCCGCACGGCGATTCCGACTCGCGCAGCGGTTCTTCGAGAAGGATCTCGGCGGGAGCCGTCGCGGAAACGGGAGCATCCTCGTCCTCTTCTCCGCGCTCGTGGGGCTCGCGCGCGCCGCGGCGGCGGAGGATCGGCGCGCCTGGAGCCGCGAGCGTGAACGCACGAAGAGGTATCTCCGCGATCCGGAGAACGTCTCGCTGCGCGCCTGGCTCGGCGACGCGTGGCGGCGCATCGGCGCCCGGCCCTCGGTCGCCGCCGTGGAACGCCTCCTCGCGCAGGTCCCTTACTTCCTCGGACGGCGCGGCTGACGAGCGTAGGGGCTCCGCATCGCGAGACGCCGAGGCGCGCCCGCCCCTACCATGCGCGGCCTGCGACGCTCCGGCGCTGCGCGCGCGACACCGACTCGATGCCCGAAGACCTGCGAGCCACCGTCCAGACGCGGTTCCCCGAGCGGATCGCGCGCGCCCACGAGCGCCTCGGCCGCGCCACGGAGGATCTCGAGCGCTTCGACGCGTTGAAGCAGCTCGCGCAGGCGACGGTCGACTTCTTGCTCGACGTGCTCGGCGCCGAGCAGGCGTCGCGCCCCCGAGACGCCGCCGATGCGGCGCTCGCCCGCGACGTGGAGCGTCTGCGCGAGAAGGGCACCGACCAGCTCGGCGCCAAGTCGAAGCTCGTCGAGCGGCTGCTCGCGCGGATCGGAGCGTCGGCGCATCTGCCAGCGCTCCTTCCTCCGGGACGTGCGCACGCCACGACGCGCGCCGCCGCCTTCGTGACGCTGTGGAAGAGCGTGCTCGCCGCCTGGGAGCGGAGCCCCGCGGTGACCGACGCGCTCCACGACGGGATCGGCCCCGCGGCCGAGCACACGACGGCGCGCGGCGGCGCCCCCGCGGACGACTCGCTCGCCGGATTCCTGAAGGCGCTCTCCGAGTGCCGCAACGCCTGGGAGCATCGCGACCGGATCCCGCTCGGCGGGCGCGTCCTGTCGGCCGACCTCGGGCCGCGCTTCCTCGCGCTCGTCGTTCCGCCCATGCGGGAGGGTCTCGAGGAGGTGCTCGGCTTCCTCGCAGCCGACGTCCGGACGCGGGCCATCGCCCACGTGCGGAGCGTCGAGCTGCAGAGCGACGGGCGCTACCGCGTGACGCTCGACCGGGAGGACGGCCTCGCGCGGCCGGTGGAGATGCTCGCCGACCAGTCGATCCCGCTGCGCGCCGGCGAGCGCTGGCTCTTCCACCGGGCGGACCGTGTGCTCGTCCTGCGCCTCGCGTCGGAGGCGCAAGCGATCGGCGCGGAGGGCCCTGCGGCGCCGGCCGCCACGACGCGTCCGTCGAGGCGGCCGATCGCGGCCCTCGCGATCGTCATCGTCGCGGGCGTGGCTCTCGTGGGCGCGGCGATCGGCGTCGACGCCTTCCAGCGAGAGGCCGAGAGCCCGCTCGAGCTGGAGTTGCTGCGCACCACCGGCGATCCCGTGGAGCCGACGTCGGAACCCTGTCTGCAGAAGTCTCCGATCGTCCTGAAGCTGCGAGGTCGGGTGCCGGAGAACCTCTACCTGCTGGAGATCGTCGGCGCCGTCGAGACGAAGCCCGGCCGCCCACGGGTGCAGCTCTGGAGGAAGGAGGAGCTGCGGGGCCAGGAGCGCGGCTGGCTCGAGTGGAATTGGTTCACGGAATCGCCGCCTTCGCTGACCGTGATCCTGCTGGTCGCCTCGAAGGACCTCGATGCGCGCGCGCTCGGCGAAGACCTCCAGCCGCTGGCGGAGTCGCCGACGCTGAGCTCGAGAACGCACCTCCTCTGGACGCGCGAGGGCGTGCGATCCAGCAGGAGCACCTCCGACGTGCCCGAGTGGGCCCTTCGCGCCTGGAAGCGGATCGCGCGGGAGCCGCTCGTCTCCTTGCAGGGTCGCACGATCCCCGTGGCCCCGCTCTGAGCCGCCCGGAGGCACAATCGGGCGCTCGAGCCCTAGAGATTCCATGGAGATTCACTCGCGCTTTCGTGGTCTCACGCTGCTCATCACCCTCGCGAGCATCGCGACGGGCTCGAACCTCCACGCGCAGGAGACGTCGCGCGGCCCCGGCGAGGGCTCGCGCCCCGCGGCGACGGACGCGCTCTACAAGCGACAGCGCGCGGTGGTCGTGGGGATCGACTCCTACGCGCGGGGAGATCTGCTCCCGGCGCTCGGGTACGCGGAGGCGGACGCGGTGGCCGTCGGCGACCTGCTGCAGAGCCGCTTCGGCTTCGAGGTCGTGCGGATCCTCGGCGCCGAGGCGACGAAGGCCCGCATCCTGACGGCACTCGAGGAGTCGGCGCAGCTCGGGCCCGAGGACGCGTTCCTCTTCTTCTTCGCGGGTCATGGCGAGACCTCGGCGCCGGCGACCGACGGACGCCGCGCGGGCTTCCTCGTCCCCTACGACGCGGAGGTGAGCCTCGCCGCGCCGGGAGATCGCCGAATGCTCGAGGAGTGGTGCGTGAACATGCAGGAGGTGTCGGCCCGCCTCGCGACGAAGAACGTGGGCCACTCGCTCCTCGTGCTCGACTGCTGCTTCTCGGGGCTCGCGGCGGCGGACCAGATGCGAGGACCGGGCGACGGAGACCGGCGACTGCTGCTGGAGCCCTCCCTCCTCGCGCTCACGGCCGGTGAGGCGGACGAACGCTCGCTCGAGTCGAGCGAGCTGCGGAACAGCTACTTCACGAGCGCCCTGCTGGAGATCCTCTCGCAGGCCACGCGCGAGATCTCCGCCAAGGGGCTGCTGCCGTCCCTGCGTGAGCGCGTTGCGGCACGCACGGGCGGCCGGCAGCGGCCGCGGCTCCTCCGGCTCGCCTCGGGCACGGACGGCGACTTCTACTTCGTGCCGCGCGAGGTCGCCGACGGGAAGAGTCTCGTCGCACGCGTCCGGAGGCGGCAGGAGATCGAGCAGCGCGCGCAGGTGGATCGGGCAGAGCTCTTCGCGGTCGCGGAGGCGCTTCCCTACGCGCGCTCGTCCGATCCGCTGGGTCCGCGCGCGGAGTGGGAAGGGCGATTCCGGCGCCTCCAGGATCAAGCGCTCGCGGGAGATCCCCTCGCGAAGGCCTGTCTCTTCTATTGCTACTGGCGCGGGCTCGGGACCGAGCCGAGCGACCGCGAGGCCTACCTGTGGGCGCTCCGCGGCTTCGAGGAGTCGCGGGAGCCGGCGGCGCTCCACGTGCTCGCGGAGGCCTACCGGCTCGGGATCGGCGTCGAGCCGAACCGAGCGGCGGCTCGGCGATTCTGGGACGAGGCGCTGCGAGGTGGATGCGCGCTCACGCAGCTCCAGGCGGCGCGCGAGCTGTCGGCGTCGGCCGACGCACGGACCGTCGAGCGCACGGACGCACTCCTGGAGGCGGCGGCCGCGCAGGGATACGCGGCGGCCGTCGTCGAGCGCGCGCGGCGCCGGCTGGTCGCGGGGTCGCTCTCGCTTGCCGAGCGGGCGGACGCGCTCGAGGCGATCGGCGCCGCCGCCGAGGGAGGGCTCTCCTCGGCGGGACTGGCCTACTTCGATCTCGTCATGGAGCGCCCACGCCGCGCCACGAAGGAGCAGCTCGAGCGCGCGCGTGCGCTCCTCGTCCGCGCCGCGGAGGCCGGACTTCCGGCGGCGCAGGGAAAACTCGCGTGGTGCCTCGTGCAGAACGGCGACTGGCAGGCGAGCGGATGGGCTTCCCATGGCTACGGGTTCACGAAGGATCTCGAAGCGGGGCGCGCCTGGGGCGAGGCGGCTGCGGCGCAGGGGGACCTCGGCGGCCATCTCGCGCTGCTCGTCCTGCATGCCCGCGAAGGGAGCGCGGCCTTCGACCCCGCGGCCGCGAAGACGCACGTCGAGGCCGGCGTTCGAGCGGGAGATCCGGTCTTCCTCGCGCTTCGAGCGCTGTTCACGTTCCAGGGGAATTTCTATCCGAAGGACGACCGGACGGCGCTGCAGCACGCGCAGCCGGCGGCGAAGCAGGGGAACTCCCTGGCCTGCTACCTGATGGGAGTCCTCGAGTCCTTCGGTGCGTCCGAGGCGCCTCGCCCGGATCCGTCGACGCTGGAGGGTCACTCGAGCCGGCGCCAGGACCGGCTGGCGCGCGCGCTCCCCTGGTGGGTGCGCGGAGCGGAAGCGGGAAACCTGAGCTGCATGGGCGCGATCGACGCCGAGAGGACGGGCTTCGAGCTGTCGCAGGTGCTCGATCGGCGGGAGCTCGAGGGCGTGAAGGAGAGGCTGAAGACGCTCTGGTCCGATTGCCTTCGGGCGGCGGCGCCGCACGCGTACTCGTGGGAACGGCTCAGCAAGAGCTGGGGGCCCCTCCACTTCGCAGCGCGGTTCGACTTCGTCGAGATCGCGTCGGATCACATCGAGCGCGGCGCCGACCTCGACGCGCAGACCGACGTCGGCGGGCGACCGCTCCACATGGCGCGCTCCGAGGCGATGGCGGAGGTCCTCCTCCGCGCCGGGGCGAGCCCGAACGTCGCCGCCAAGGACGGCGCTACGCCGCTGCACTCCGCGTGCTCGTCCGGGAACGTCGACGTCGCACGCGCACTCCTCGCGGCGGGCGCCGACACCACTCTGCGAAACGCGAGAGGCCAGACTCCGCTCGACGCGGCTCGGGCGTCGGACCGGGACGAGGTCGTCGCGCTCCTCGAGGCGCGCCCCGATGCGGCATCGAACCCGGCGGCCACCGACCGGGCCGGACGCACGGCGCTCCACCGCGCCGTCGAGGCCGGCGACGCCGCGGGGGTGCGTCGCGCGATCGCGGGCGGCGTGCCGCTCGATGCGAAGGACAGCCTCGGCCGAACGGCCCTGCGGAACGGCCTGCAGCGTGCCGCATGGGAGATCGCCGCGATCCTCGTCGACGCAGGAGCCGACGTGCGCGACGCCGACAAGAGCGGCGAGACACCGATCCTCGCGGCGGTGAAGCAGGACAGCGCCGAGAACGCGCTCGGCCTGCTGCGGAGGATGCTCGAACTCCACGCGAGCCCGACGGCCGCGAAGGCGCCGCAGCCTGCGCCGAACGAGGCGCTTCGGCCCGCGGGAGCGCCGCCGGCGTCGCCCCGGCTGCAGGGGATCCTCGACCGGCTCGATCCCTCGGGCGCGCGGCCGAGGTCGGGCGAGACGCCGCTCGGGCAGGCGGTGCATCGCGTCACGGGCTGCTCCAACACGGCGCATCGCCACATCGACGTCGTCGCCCTGCTCGTCGAGTTCGGGGCCGACCCGCTCGTCCCTCTTCCCGATCTGCGCGACCGCTCCGCGATCCGGCGGCTCCTCGACGCCGACCGGAAGAGCGACGCCGACCGGCTCCTCGCTCTCGTGTCCGACGAGCGCCTGCGAGGGCGGCTCGATCTCCTCTGTCGCGCGATGGAGCTCGGACACGAGCCGCTCGTCGCGCGGATCTGCGCGCTCGGCGGACTGCAGTCCGGGGCGGGCGGCGACGAGGATCCTCTCGCCCTCGCCGTGTCGAAGGGGAGGCTCGATTGGACCCGCGCACTGCTCGACGCCGGAGTGCATCCCGAGGGCAGCGGGCGGAAGGGGATCCCCGTCTGGATGGCGGTCACCTCGGCGCCGGACGAATCACGACTCGAGCTGCTTCGGCTGCTCGTCGATCGAGGCGCGCGGGCGGACCGCGACATGGGGGACGGCTGGACTCCTCTCCTCTTCGCCATGCAGAGCAAGCAGGACGACGTCGTGGGATTCCTGATCGAGAAGCGTGCGGGTCTCGAAATGCGCGACTCGAAGACCGGTCACTCGACACTCCATCTCGCGGTGCTGATGCAGCGCCCCGGTTGGGTTCGCACCCTCCTCGACGCGGGAGTGCCCGTGAACGTTCAGAACGCGGAGGGGCTTACTCCGCTCCACTGCGCGGCGACGGTTGGCTCGGTGGAGTGCTTCGCGGCCCTCGCCGCGGCGGGCGCCGACGCGACACTGCGCGACAAGGAAGGCAAGACGGCGATCGAGCGCGCCTACGACCCGCGGAAGAGAGTCGAGATGGAGCGGATCCTGGGGGGGCGGAGCACGCCCCCGAAGCGGTAGACGGCTGCGCGTTCGAGGGGAAGATCGCCGTCAACCCGCTTCGCCGAGGAGCTCCGCGGCGCGTCGCAGATTCTCTTGGGCGCGCTCCGTCTCTCCGGCGGCCCGGTACGCGAGCCCCCGATTGCGATAGGCCTTGCAGAGGCACTGGCGATACCAGGGGGTCCAGCGCCCGCGCGGCTCCAGCAGCGCGCGCACGCCCTCCATTCGCTCGATCGCCTCTCCGTAGTCCTCGATCGCGCCGCCCAGATCTCCCTGGTTCCACCTCGCCACGCCGCGGTTCATGTACGCCGCCGCCAGGTCGTTCCGAAGCTCCGGCCTCCACTCCCCACGCGGCTCGAGCAGCGCGCGCACGCCCTCCATTCGCTCGATCGCCTCTCCGTAGTCCTCGATCG
>CAZJHD010000008.1:20832-89473 GCA_964545855.1 uncultured Planctomycetales bacterium | reverse complement strand
AGCAGCGCGCGCACGCCCTCCATTCGCTCGATCGCCTCTCCGTAGTCCTCGATCGCGCCGCCCAGATCTCCCTGGTTCCACCTCGCCACGCCGCGGTTCATGTACGCCGCCGCCAGGTCGTTCCGAAGCTCCGGCCTCCACTCCCCACGCGGCTCGAGCAGCGCGCGCACGCCCTCCCGAAGCTCGATCGCCTCTCCGTAGTCCTCGATCGCGCCGCCCAGGTCTCCCTGGTTCGCACGCGCGTTCCCGCGGTTCATGTACACCGCCGCCAGGTCGTTCCGAAGCTCCGGCCTCCACTCCCCACGCGGCTCGAGCAACGCGCGCACGACGCGTTCTCGCGCGCAGGAGAGGGAGAACCACGCGATGGCTTCGCGGCCATGCGAGCGATCGACGGCGGCGAACGCACGCGCGCCCAGCACTTCGTTGAAGCGCATCGAAAGAAGCACCGTCTCGAGAGTCGCGCCGTCGGCGGACCGCACGGCGTGAGCGAGGCAGGAGTGGAGACGGTGGGCCGCCGCTCCGCCGTCCGGACTTCCGTCCGCGTCCGTGTATTCGAGATCGTCGATGCATCGCTTCGCCAACCTGCGGTGCGTCGCGTCGAGCCTCGGACCCGAGATCTCTCGCAGGGCGCCAACGACGTCCTTCAGGCCGAGCCGGTAGCGCGCCTGCGCGGATCCGGCGCCGCGCCAGGAGCGGAGCAGCTCGCGCAAGCTCTGGAGGACGAAGACGAGACGCGTCGAGAGACCGCCCGACGGCGAGGGCGGCTCGTCGACGAGGCCGGCGAGGAGGTCGAGGGGAAGTCCTCGCCACTCCGGGTCGCCGAAGCCGGCCGGCTGCCAGGACGCATCGGTGGCGTGCGCCTCCTCGGCGGCGGCGAGGACGAGAAGGACCCGCTCCAGGAGACCCTGCGGCTTCCCCCCGACCAGCCGGCGAAGCCTCTCCAGGTGGCGCTGGAGGAGCCTCGCGCCGGTTGGGAGATCCGCGATCTCGGCGACCGAGAGCGTCTCCTCCTCCAGCAGGCGCACGAGATGGGCCGCGTAGAGGAAGAGCCGTTCCGAGCGGTCGAGGACGAGGTCGAAGAGACGGTCGAAGCGATCGAGGGCCGCCTGCACCGCGCGCCCCGGCAGAGGAGGAGCGGCTTCGCCGTCGCGCAGCCGTCCCGTCCTCCGGAGCAGGTCGCGCCAGGTCTCCTCGACGGCGGGGCGGATCTCCTGCGGAAGCCGGGCGCCGCCCGCGGATCCGCCGCCGTCCGCGAGGCTCCTCTGCAGCTCCTCGTCGAGGAGCCGCAGGAGCAGGCTCCGGAGACGGCCGTCGAAGTAGCGGCGCAGGAGCCGGCGGTAGGGCGAGCCGGGGTCCGCGAGGTCGGTGTCCGAGATCTCGGAGGGGCCCGCGCCCGATGCGAGGGCGCACGCGCGCGCCCAGATCCAGGGAGCGCACTCGCCCTCCGGCCGCGAGGTGACGAGGAGGTAGACGCCCTCGGGGAGCTGGTCGGGCCGCGGGAGGAAGTCGGCGATGCTCCGCCCCTCCCCTTCCCGGAGCTCGTCGAGGCCGTCGACGCAGAGGAGCAGGCGCTTCTCGTGGCGGCCGACCCGCCGGGAGATCGCGAGGAGCTGCTCCAGGAGCCGCGCCGTCGCGCCGGCGGGATCCTCCGCGCCGAGATCGAGCGTCGGGAGGGAGCCGCGGCTCGCGGCGATGTCGAGGATCTCGGCCGAAGGAAGCCTCTCGTCGAGGAAGGCGCGGAGCTGCGGCGGGAAGCAGACGTACTCACGCTTCACGTGGAAGCAGGCCACGACGAGGTCGCGCTGCAGCGGCGCCTCGCCCTCCGCGCGCGCGGCGCGCGCGAGCCCGGCC
Organism: uncultured Planctomycetales bacterium; assembly: GCA_964545855.1. Taxonomy (GTDB): domain Bacteria; phylum Planctomycetota; class UBA1135; order UBA1135; family JACQFD01; genus CAZJHD01. The sequence continues at coordinate 87,622 of CAZJHD010000008.1, read as the reverse complement.
GCGAAGACGGTCTTCCCCGTGTGCGCCGGGGCCCGCAGCCAGAGGAGACCCCGGTCGTGCGCCTCGACGAAGCGGGAGACCCACTCCCGCAGGTGGTTCGGCGGGAGGTAGTCCGACTCCACGTCCGTCCGCTCGAGGAGCTCCCGCGTACTCCGGCGCAGATGCTCCTCGCCGAGGAGCCCCTCGGGCGGCGCCGCGCCGGCGGGCGCCTCGCGGAGCTGGCTCAGCTCGCCGCGCAGATGCGCGTCCCGGACGACGGGGAGCGAGAGAGCGTGTCCCTCGCGGTAGTCGAGGTGGCAGACGCGGCCGAGCGGCTTCCCGTCCCAGGAGTTGAAGAGGAAGACCTCCTGCCGGTCGCAGACGGAGCAGCGGCGGAGGCCGAGCCAGGGAGCGAGGTCGAGGCATCGGTCGCCGCGGACGAGGCGGAGCGGCACGTCGAGATCGACGTGCGGCAGGGAGAGAAGCGCCTCGTGACGTGCGCGGAGGCTCCCGTGTCCGAGCAGCGGCCCCCCGGCGCCGTCGGCGGGAACGAGGCGCGCGTCGGTCCAGGGCACGACTGTCGCCGCCTCGCCGAGACGCAGATTCAGATCCCCGGCGAGCCGCGCGAGATCGCGGCGGTAGGCGGCGAGGTCGAGGCGGAACGCGCCGTGGCCGAGCTCCTCGTTGCGCCACTCGACGAGCTGGAGCAGGAGATCGGCCAGAGGAGTCCGCTTCCCGCCCGCGTCGCGGAAGAGGGCCGCCGCCTCGGGGACGAGGAGGGCCGCCGCGGCAGGAGATCTCCGCACCCAGGGCGCGAGGACGTCGGCCGCGAGCGTGAACCAGGCGCCGAGGGTCGGCGGGCGACCGAGGAGCGTCGCGCGCACTCTCGCCGCGAGCACCTCGTCGCCCGAGTGCGCCGTCACGTCGCGCGCGAGGACCACGGCGGGGAGCTTCACGAGCACTTCGGCCACGTCCTTCAGCTGCCAGACGGAAGCGACGACGTCGCCCGCTTCCATCAGCTCGCGCAGGCGATGAACCTCGTGCGCGATCGGGCCCGGCCATCGCTCGAAGACCTCCTCCACCCAGGGATGTTCGGGCCGGATCGCGGGCTCCATCGCGCGGTCGGAGATCCTATCGGGAGGAGGGATCGGCGGCGGCGCCGCCGCAGCCGGGGAGCGCGATGGTTCGGCGGAGCTCGTGGAGCCTCCAGAGCGACGCGCCGAGACGGCCCACGAGGAACCCGAGGACGGCCGCCTCCCGCACGACCGTCGCGTAGCCGGAGATGGAGACCGTCCGCGCCTGCTTCGACGGCGCGCGCAGGCGGACGCGCTGCCCGCCGGCGGTCCAGAGGAGGATCGCCCGGCGGAGCTGGGGCTCGGCGGCGAGAACAGTCTCCGTCGCGCGCTCGCGTTGCGTGCGGCTGCCGAAGCGGGATGCGAGCGCGTCGAGCGCCTCGGCCGGGATCGCCGCGACAACGGTGAGTGGCGAGGTGGACTCTCCGCAGAGCGCCATCGTCGCGAGGGAGAGCGCGCGGAGAGCGATGTCGGCGGCCGCGCGCGTGATGGGTGATCGCGTGCAGGCCGCCTCGGTCGCTCCCGGCGTCGCGAGGGCGACGGCGCGCATCGCGTCGCCGCTGACGAGCGAATCGACGTTCGGCGCGAGCTGCGGAACGCCCGTCACGAGGGAGCTCCACATGAGGTCTCCGTCGTAGAGCGCCGCCCAGGCGCCGAAGGCCGTGGGGCGCAGGAGCTGCCGATCGTCCGGGGCGGAGGCGAGGCTGCGGGGATCGACGGGGAACCACGCGGGGAAGGGACTCTCCATGGCGATCACGGGGGGGGTCGACGAGAAGGAGGCGAATCGGGAGCGATGCGGGCCGCCGGCCCCGCCCTCGCGAGCGGAGCCGGCGACCACGAGGAGCGCGGACGCGAGACGCGCCTCGCGCTATCCGACGCGCCAGGGCGACCGCGAGATCCGATCGACGGCGGGGCTCGCGGCTCCCGCCAGCGTTCCGGCGGCGCGGAGCACGCGACGCATGACGTGGCTCGTGATGTGAACGATCTGCTGGACCATGGCTCTCCGGTGGCTGGTGAGGGACTCTCGGGATCGGAACTCGCCCGGGCGAGGCGACCGTCCGTCGGCTCGATCGAGCCACGTCGTTCGACTCTCCCGGACGGCGCGCGGAGGACGCTGTCTTCCCCGACCTCCGCGCTGCGACTCGATGGATCCCCGCGGCGTCGCGAGGGAACACGAGTTTCTTCGAAGCGGTTGGTGGGTGGGGACGGCGTCTCGACGCATGCCCTTCACCAACGAACACGATCGACGGTGATGCCGCGCGGCGCCCGCGACGGCGGCGAATGGTCAGCGGCGATCGTCGGTGACGAGCCAGGGCGGGACGCCGCCGTCCGGCCCGGTGGGTCGCAAGCAGGCCGCGAGGGAGAGAAGGAGCAGGGCGGCGGCGACGAGGGACACGAAGAACGCCACGCGCTGGTCTCGCTGCGCGTCCGGCAGCTCGGCGACGCATTCGCCACAGGGAGTCGAAGGGTGAAGGCTCATGGGAGAGCGACTCCGCGAACGACGCAGCGAGCCGCTGTGCACTCCTCGCGCGCTCGGGAGGGTGCGGGTGGCGGTTTCCCGCGAGTCGTCCTCGGGGGCGATGCGACGACGACTCGGCGCGGATCCGTACGAGCGGGAGCGCTTCTGGAAACCTTCGCGATTTCTTTCCACCCGCCGTAGCCCGTGCGCGCGAGACGGGAGCAACGGGACACCACCGGCGAGTGCGCGCGGACTGGCTTCGCCTTCGCCGGCTCGGAGGACCCGCACTCCCACAGCCACCGAGAATTAGGAGGCACATCACGATGCTCTCGAGCGCCACCAACCCCGTCACCGTGCATGAGGCGAACGCCCCGGCGAAGCCTGCTCCGCAGGCCGCACCCACTCCCTTCCTCGTCGCCCTCTTCGCCTTCCTCGCCCTCTTCTTCGCGTTCGCGGCGCCCGCGATCGCCGCGCTCTTCGGCGCAGCGGAGGCGCAGACGGAGACGTTCCAGCGATCCGTGGCGACGAGCTTCGCGTTCTTCTTCGGCTTCGCGGTCTTCGAGGGGTTCCGCTTCTTCGAGTTCGAGCGGGCGCGCTTCGGCGACCGGTTCTCCGCGTTCTTCGCGGCGTTCTTCTCGTTCTCGTTCTTCCTCGCCTTCGCGATGGCAACGACCGGAGCGACGGTGATCTTCTCGTTCTTCGCGTTCGCCGGCGGGATGCCGCTCAGCGGCGCGTTCTTCGGCGCCTTCGCGCCCGCCTTCGTGACGGCCTTCTTCTCCTTCGCGCTCCCGTTCTTCCTGCAGGACCGCCGCCAGGGTCGGCGCTCCTGAGTCGGCTCGAGGTCCTGGTGGACGGCACGAGAGCGCCATCCGCCCGGCGCGGCTGAGACGGCGAGTGAATCCTCCTTCCTCGCCGCTCTCGCCCGCGCCGGGCGGCTCCGCGCCGACCGCGACCTCGCGATCCTGCGCGCCGTTCCTGGCGCGCTCCCTCCCGGTCCCCCGGGCGGCTCCGAATCCCGGGGAACTCCCCTGCCGCTGATCGCTCCAACCCCCGACGGCACCGTCCTTCGCAGCGAGACGCCCCGTGCCTGCCTCCTCCTCCCCATTCCCCGATGCTGAGTCGATTCGGCCGAGGCTCGAGAAACTCGTCGAGCAGTTCACCGAATCGGCTTGCGTGGGAGAAACTCAGCTGGCGCTTCGCGCGCGACTGGAGGCAACGGCCAACGCTTTCCGCAAAGAGGTGCCCCCGAAGAAAGAGAACCGCAATGACTCCTCCGACCGACCCCGGCCTCCCTGAGGGAGGCCTCCAAGCCCGCCCGTGGTACTCCGACCTCCTCGCCGACTGCGAGGAGACCGCCCGGGCGCTCGGCTTCGAGCCTCTCTTCCGGCTGGCTCCCGACATGCATTCCTCGGCGGCCCGAAGCGCCGTCCGATTCACCGAGCGGGAGTCGGAGAAGCCCTTCGGCGGGTCCCATGCCGAGATGGTCCTGGCGCGGCGGAACTTCGTGAAGGTCGTGAGCTGCGGCGACGGTCTCCACGCGCGCGTCCGCGAGCACCTCCGCGCGGCTCCAACTCCCCTCCCCGATCTCGTATTGCGCGACCTGTTCGATCTCGTGGCGCCGAGGCGCAAGTCCCTGCACGGCGCGACGCTCGTCTCCTGGCTCGACCCTCTCCAATGGCGGATCGCCGAGGGGCTCGCCCTCTACGAGGAGCGCTTCCCCGAAGCCGTCCGCGTCCGTCCCGTGCTCCTTCCTTCGATCGCTGTGAGCGCAGCGACCACGGTTCTGGTGGAACAGGACCGCGTCCTCGGTCCACCGCGCTATCGGTCGCTCTTCCATGCGATCGAGAGCGCGGTGGATGCCGCGGGCGCGGGGGGGAGCCACTGAGCGCGCAGGGAACATTCACGATTCCTTGCCGCGTCACCTCTGCCGAGTCCTTTCAACCCTCCCACAGCGGCGGTGTCCCATGAGCAGTTCGGACGACATCGTTGGCGACGGCTCGAAGCCCGGTGAAGACTTCAAGACCGTCGATGCTCGCGCGCAACAGCTCGCGACCGAGTTCTCCTCTCTCTGGAAGCGCTGCTTGCGGGCGACGAAATGCGCCGCTCGGGGAAAGCGCGTCTTCGACTACGACACGGTCCTCAGCGCCGCGTGCGAAGTATTCCTCGTGGCTTGTCGACGAATCGAGACGGGGCGCCCGATCACGAACGCGATCCTCTACCGAATCGCCCAGCGGCGACTCGTCGACGAGATCCGTCCGTGGAGGGTTCGATTCCTGCGGCGTGCGGTTCAGCGCTGGCAAGCGCTCTCGGCGCGGCGTGAATACCGAGACGATCCGGAGTTTCGCGACGGCTCGTACGAGCACGACGCGGCACGGACGCGGAGCGACGGACGGAATCAACGCGTCCGCGACGCGATCGAGCGTCTCTCCGAACGGCTGCGAATCGTGGTCGTGCTCCACATCGACGACGGCCTCACACTGGAGGAGATCGGGCGCCACATCGGCTTGACGCGGGAAGGTGTCCGCGCACGTTGGAGGAAGGCGCTCGATCTCCTCAGGCGAAGCCTGCATCGCGACCTGGGCATCGACGGGGCGTCGTGCGCCTGAAACTTCCGCATTCACGAGAGGTCGGAACGGTGCGATCCGGCTGCTGACCAAGACCTCGTCACCGGAAGTAGAAGGGCAGCACGTCCTTCAGCATCTCGAGCGGCTCCTCCGGTTCCAGCGCCCCGGCTGCTCGCCGCAGGCGCGCGATCCGATCGGCCGCCGCCGGGAGCGCTGTCTCGAGGTTCGCGAGTCGCCGAAGAACCCGCGCCTCCAGTTGGATCCATTCCTTCGTCTCGAGGATCGCCCGGCTCGCGACGGCGAAGGCGCAGCCGATGAGCTGCAGCGTCTGGCCTGCGCCGGTGCGGGAGACCAGCAGGAGCGCACGCCGAACGTGATCCGCGACGGACGCGCTTGGAAGACCTGCACCGCGACGGCGATGGAAGAGCATCGCCCGGTAGAACTCGATCGCCGGCCAGGGATGCCCCTCCACGCTCGCCCACTGTCTCGGCTTCCCCGGCTTGCCGAAGTAGGGCTTCTCCAGCTCGGGAAGCACATCCGGCGCATGAACGAGCGTCCGGAGGAGGAGCAGATGCTCGTACTTGTCCTTCGGTGCCGCGCTCCGGGCGAGCTGGTGCGCTCGGGCAGGCGTGAAGGGGAAGTACCGGAGAATCGTGGCTCGCGTCCGGCTCGGAGGCACCTTCGGGTCGTCCATCGAAGCGATCGCGAGATAGGAGGCCGTCTGCGAGATCTCCCGCAGCTTGTCCCGCGGATCCGAGAGCTGCTCGAAGACGCGGATCGCTTCCCGGAACCGCGCGCGGGCTCCGCGGAGATTCCCGCGGAAGGCCTCCACCTGGCCGCGGCTGCTGAGCAGCATTCCGTGGTGCCGCGTGCCCATGACCGATCCGCTGATCGACTTCCAGGGCGCGAGCCGACGCGCCATCTCGTCGAAGTCGAAGCGATTGCTCGCCTCGACGGCGCGCACGAGGTCGCCGAGGCATGCGAGCGTCGCGCGCTCCCTGCGGAGCGGAACCGCTTCCTCGATGGCGTCGAGCTCCGCGACGAGATCCTCCTCCGTCCGGCCCGCGTGGTTCCCGTGCTCGAGCTGGGCGGTGACCCAGGCGAAGCGCACGACCGGTGGGAATCCGGCGGGGTCGGACGGCTCGGGCGTGTGTCGCTGCAGCCACTGGATCTGCTCACCGAGCAGCGGCAAGTCGATCGCCTTGCTCTCGAGGTGCTGGACCGTCGCCCTGAAGTACCGCTTCCAGCGACGCGCGTCGGACTGCGCGGATCGACCGAGCCGCTCGAGCGACCGTCGACAGGGCTCGAGCCGCGACGCGGATCCGCCGAGTGCATCGGTCCAGGTCGAGGGCGCGAGAGCCGCTCCCTGTCGAAGAACGTCCTCCGAGAGCTGGAAGTCCCTGCCGTCGAGATCGAGGAAGCACGGCTCGATCCTCGCATTGCGGAGAACCTCGCACAGCGCGTCTCGGGCGGGCGTCTTCCAGCTCGGCGTCCTCGGTCGCGGCCATCGATCGAGGCTCCAGGTGTGGCTCAGGAGGTCCGCGAGGACGAGACCTCGCGCCTCCGTGGGGTCGCCATGACTCCCGGTGATCGCGGAAGGATCTGGCTTCGGGACGAGCGACCATTCCAGCTCGATCCCGCGCGCGCGTTCGGGATCCTCCTGGGCGAGCCGAGCCTTCAGGAGATCGCGGGCGAGGACGACATCCCCCTTCTCGTAGCTCGCGCACTGCTCGGCGCGCACCCTCAGCGTGACGTGCCCGCCCGAGGGTCGCGGGAGCAGGTGACAGGTCCATCGAACGAGCGCCTCGAGCGAACGCGCCCAGACGTTCGGGAGATCGCCCCGACGGGAGCCGCGGACACCGAGGATGCCGACGCGCTCGTCCGCGAGGAGGCACTGGAGCGCGCCGACGACAGCCTCGACGCGCGGCCGCGGCGCACTCTCCCCAAGCCATTCCTGAGTGTGGAAGGAAGCCAAGGGGCTCGGACCGCCGACCGCGGGAAGCTCGACACCGTCGGGAACGAGCACGCCGAGGAGCAGGACGACGCGCTTCTCCCGAGCGGGGACTCCGCGGGGCGGCCCCGAGTCGTCGACGAGGAGCGTCCAACCAGAAGTGGGAGCCAGGCGGTCGATCTCGTGCGAAGGCAGCGCGTATTCGGAGCCGTTCGCAGCGTCGCTCCGGCCGGGCGCCCTTCCCCGCCCCACGAGCGCTCGGGCCGTCGCCGAATCTTCGTTCTCCATGGGCCGCAATCATCGGCGAGCGCACGCAGAGGCCGCAACGGGTGATCTCGCGATGCGCGCGACGGGTCGGATCGACGTCGCACGCCGGGCGATTGGGGCCGCTCGCTCGCGCGGGGGGTCCCGAGTTTTCGAACCACGATCGCCCTCTGTCCCAGCGAGTCGTGCATCGGCGGGCGACCGAGCGAACGCGCCGCCGCTCCGGTGGATCTCGCAGGGAGAAGAGTGCGTCGGTGAAGGAGAGCGCGCCCTGGGAGAAGGAGAGGCGAGCCTCCGCCGGACGGCGGCGCGGCGACGAAGACCGCTGCGGGAGGCAGGGCGAGTGCCCTGCCTCCCGTTCTTCTACTCGGAGCGCGCCTCTCCCTCTCGGGGCTTGCGCCGGTCGCTCGGTGGCTTCTTCCCTGGCCGGTCGCGTCTGGACTCGCTCCGATCGAGCCATTCTTCGAAGGCGTTGCGAGCCTCCACCGGGGCTCGGAACTGGAACCAACGATCCGACGAGCCCGACCGGATCTGGAACATCTCGATCTCCCGCTTCCCATCGATGAACCGGACGATCGCTGCGCAGCAGTACAGGCTCGAGACGATCGTGGGGATCGGGAGAGCGCCTCCCAATCCAGCCCAGAGGTCGGCGTCCTTCAGGTACTCGTTCAGGCCAGGCAACTTCGCGGTGCGCGCTCTCAGCTTCTCGACCTGCTCCACGATGGGAACCGAGCCGGGGAACGCTCGCGGATAGACCCACCAAACGGGGATGCTGTTCTCCAGGCAGAAGGTGGTTCCGTCCTTCTTCAGCGTCAGCGCCTGACGGTCGCCATCCACGATCGAGACGTTCACGGTGGGCACTCGCGGCCCTGCGGAGATGACGAAGACCATCGCGGTCGTGGGCTTCGTGTGGGAGAGCCCCAGAAGGCTCTCTCCCGACTGACGCATCGTCCAAACCATTCGACGAAGCTCGAAGGACGCTTCGGATCTCGAAACGGCCCAATCGACACCGCGGTATGCAGGATCGAGGAACGCACCGTCCGAGACTTCCTGCGGCCTTCCCTGGCCCTTCGTGGCTCCGAGGAGGTACGTCTCGATCCGTCGGCCCACGGGGCTCGACTCGGCTGTCCTCGGCGTCGGCTCCGCTTCGCCGTAGAGGAAGAGCCAGAGCCAGGCGAGAACGAGGTTGGAGTGGGAATCGGTCCAGCGCTGCTTGTCAGTCGCCGTTCGGAGCGCTTGGAGGTCGGCGGTCCGAACACGACGCCTGAGCGCCGCTTGAATCTGCTCCTGAGTCGCGCGCGGACGAACCCCCTTCACGATGGCGAAGAGAATCTCCGCGAGAGCCTGCTGCCAGAACGCGTGCTTCTTCCAGAACTCGGGTCGCGTCGATGGACGGAGGAATGCGTACTCGATCGCTTGGAGCTCGGAGACGCTGAACGGCTCGAAAGCACTCGGCATGGGTTCGCGAGCCAGGAAGGGGTGCGGAGATCCGGCACGAACCGGCTCGCTCCTGAAGCGCGCTCCTCATGCTCTCGAAACGGCCCGGTGCGCTGATCCTACGGAATTGGGGAATTCAGCCAATTCAACGATTCGAAGGAACTCCTCCGAATCGCGAGGATTGCCAACTTTGCTATCACAAGCATATCTAGCACATATGCTTATGATCGCATCGCATTGACACATGCGGTTGCGCCCGCGACGCTGCAGCCAGTTCACCCGACTCGGCCTCGCTGTCACCCGCATCCGCCGAGACGAGCGAACCGGAGCTCCCCATGGTTGCGCGCTGTCCCCTCACTCGGCTCTGCGATTGGCAGTCCTCGTACACGAGGCAGGGAGTCTCGAACGCACTCCTCGTCGACGTGGAGAACGTCTGGGACGAGATCCTGAACGTCTCGGATTCATCGCGGCTGAGCCCAGACGAAGTCGTTCTGCGCACGCTCGAGGCGGTCGAGGCACATTTCGGATCCGCGATCGTGCGAGATGCTTTCGCCGACTTCTCCAGAGTTCGGTGCAGCACCGAATGCAAGCACGCCTTCGCGAGGGCCGGTTTCCAGATTCGCGATTGCTACTCGGTGAAGGGGCCCCGGCGAAGCGTCACCGATTCGAAGATCATCCTGCGAGCGGTCGATCTCGAGCGCATGGGGACCGTGAACGCGTTCGTGCTGGTGACCGGCGACGGGGACTTCTGTGATCTCGTGCACTGGCTCCGTGAGCGCGATCACCACGTTGCGGTCATCGCTCCGAGGCAGAAGACGAACGGCTTCCTGCGCGTTGCGTGCGATGTCGCGCTCGATTTCCACTCGCTGGTCGAACGCTGCCCCGATTGCCCGCTGCTGCCCTGGTGCCTCGAAGTGGATCCGCCTGCCTGATTCCGATCGCGTCCTTAGAGGAGACAGGGCCCGCGGTCGCGCTCGTCTGCCTCGCCCGCCCTACTTCTCCACGCGCAGCGGATAGACGAGCCGCTGCGCGTCGCCGCCCGCGAGGCGGAATCGCTTCAACAGGATCAGCTCGTAGTCGCCCGGCTCGAGTCGCTCGGTGCGCAGGCGCAGGGTGATCCGCGCGACGCCCTGGCCCGCGGGCACGAGCGGCAGGCCGCCGAGGGCCTCCAGCTCCTCGCCGGAGGCGCGCGTGAAGCGGAGGTCGAAGGCGACGTTCGGCTCGAGGGGCACCTCGATGGACACGACGGCGCCGGCGCCGGGCGCTTCGGCGCGCACGGTGGAGCGCGGACGCGCGGGGTCGTCGGCGACGGGCAGGCCGAGATCGAGGGCGGGACCCTCGGTCACCTCGACGAGCGGACCGCGGGAGCCGCTGAGTGCGTGGATCACTGTCGGGAGGAACACCGCGAGGACGACGGCCGCGACGGCGAGCCGCTTGCGCGAGGCCGGGACGTCGAGCTTCCCGCGAAGATTCGCGGGCGCCGCGCGCGGCGCCGTCGACCGCAGCGCGCGCGCCACCGCCTCGCAGCCGATGCAGTACCGCAGGTGCTCGGCCATGGAGTCTCGGCGCTCGCCCTCGATGGAGCCCTCGACGAAGCGCACCCACTCGGCGGGCTCGGGATGGGGCTCGCCGCACTCGGGGCCGAGCCGCGCCACCATCCGCCCGAAGGCGTCGAGGTCGCGATAGGCGGCGCGGCAGGGCGCACTTTCGCCGAGGTACTCGCGCACGCGGAGAGCGTCCTCCGGCGAGAGACGGCCGGTCACGAGGAAGGGCACGCGCACGTAGGCGGGCGTGTCGGCGGCTGGAGGCGCCTCCGCGTCGGCCGCGACGAGCCGGCGCAGCTCGGTGATGGCGCCCGCGAGCGCGGCGCCGTCGAGCCCGAGCTTCGGAATCGCGTCGGCGAAGCTCTCTCGACGCACGAAGGCGACCACGGCGACGGAGCGCGCCGGCGCGGGGAGCGCGTCGATCCGCGCATAGAGGCGCTGCTCGAAGGAGACGTCGCCGCCCTCCCGCGAGTCGGCGCGCGCGAGCGCGGCCGCGGCGAGCGCGTCGGCCGCCACGCGGAGACCCTGCGTGCGTCCCGCCTCCTCGATGGACCGGAACCGCGCGACGTCGGCGATGGCGTGTCCGAAGGCCGTCTCGAGATGCGCGTCCCGGTCGCCCGGGAGCGCGCCGAAACGATCGAGCGACGCCGCCGCCGCCGCTCGGAACGCGGCGACGGCGCCGGGCTCGCGCCGCAGGAGCGCGTCGAAGGAGTCGCTGACGGAGTCGTACATCGGCGGGCCGAAGAGGATCGCCGATCCCCCGCCGCGCACGATCGGAGAAAGGCGCCGACGCGCGCGCCGGTCAGGGCTGGTAGAGCTCCACCGTGAGCGGGCCGCCGCCGAAGACGACGAAGCGCCCGTCCATGTTGCTCTCGGCGACGCTCGCGCCCGCGCGCGCGTTCGCCATGCTGGGACCCGCCGCGAAGGCCGCCCCCGTGAGGATCTCGGAACTCGCGAGCGCGCTCGGCAGGAGCACGCCCGTCGGATCGCCGGAGAGGATCGACCCGATGGAGAGCACGCCGGAGATGCCGCCCGCGACGAGGAGCTGCCCGCTCGGCAGGAGCGGCGCCGTCTGGAGCGCGCGCGACGCGAGCATGACCGGCCCCACGGCGAACGATCCGCCGGTGATCCCCGCGGGATTGAATCGCGCCGTCGTCGCGAGCGTCGTGAAGGCGAGCGACGTGAGGTCGCCGGACGTGATCACGGCCGTGAGGTCGGCCGCGAGTCCGCCCGTGAGGAGCACGTGCCCGTCGGCGAGCTTGGTCGCCGAGTGGAGCAGGCGCGGCCCCGCGAAGAGCTTCGGCAACGGCGAGATCGTCGTGCCCGTGGCGGCGAAGAGGTAGCCGGTGTTCGAGATGAACGGCACGCCGAAGGCCGAAGCGAGGCCTCCCGCGGCGAGCACGCGCCCGTCGTCGAGGAGCGTCGCCGTGTGGAACGCCTTCCCCTCGAGCATCGACGGCCCCGCCGTGAACAGCCCTGTCGCCGGGTCGAAGATCTCGCTCGACGCGAGGACCGCCGAGAGCAGCGAGAGCGGGTCGGCGAGGTCGAAGGCGCCGAGGCCTCCCACGACGAGGATCTTCCCGTTCATGAGCCGCGCGGCAGCGGCGCCGGCGCGGGCGGCCACCATCGAGCCCGTGGTCGGCGTCGTCGTGCCGGTGGCGGGGTCGAAGAGGAACGCCTGGTTCGTCGAGGCGACGGTCGGCGCGCCGTTCGCCGTGCGCGGCGCCGAGATCGCGAGACCGCCGGCCACGAGGATGCGTCCGTCGACGAGCGCCGTGCGCGTCGAGAGCGGGAAGCCGCCCTGGCTCATGGCGGCCACGGGCAGCGCCGCCTGGAGGCAAGGCTCGTAGGCCTGCACCACGGGCCCGGCGCCGCCGATCGCGACGAGGTTCCCCGACGCCGTCGAGAAGAGGTCGCCGAGGATCGAGAAGACGGCGTTCGTGCCCACCGCCTCGGCGAAGGTGTTGTGCGACTGGAACGTGGCGCGGCAGAGATTCGAGGCCTTCGGCGTCGATCCCAGCGTCACGGCCTGGAAGCTGATGCGATGGCCCGCGAGCTCGGCGCTCGACTCGAACTCGAAGCAGCCCTGGCCCTTCCCGTCGAGCGTGCCCTCGATGAGGAAGTCGGTCGCGAACTCGCGCGCGGGGAAGATCTGCAGAACGATCCCGTTCCCGATGGGCGTCAGCTCCTCGACGAGCGAGAAGTAGAGGACGTAGGGCGCGCCGGGGTCGCCCGTGATGCGCACCATGCTCGTGCCGGGCGCGATGGCCATCGGGATGTCGACCTTCGGGTCGACGGCGCGCGCGGCGGGCGCCAGGAGGAACGAGGTCAGCAGCGCGGAGGCTGCAGGGAACGAACGCAACGAGGTGCGAGTCGCCATGGGTGATCTCTGATCCGTCACTTCCAAGGTGTCGTGGACGGAGCGAAGAAGCCTACAGCCGGCTCGTTTTTCCGGCGCGGGCGCGCGGGTCGGATCGCCCGTGCACCCGGACGACTCCCGCGGCTCCCTTCCGCCCCCGCGCGCCGCCGGGTAGAAGCGCGGCGCCCATGCCGAAGCTCACGGTCCACCCGGCCACCCGGTCGCTCGCCGCCTACCCCATGGAGCGGCTGAACGCGCTGAAGGCGCGCCTGCGGGAGCGCGGCGTGCCGATCCACGACTTCGGGACGGGCGATCCCATCGAGCCGACGCCGCGCTTCCTGCGGGATGCGTTCCTGGCGGCGGTGCCCGAGGTCTCGCAGTACCCGACGGTCTCCGGCACGCCAGAGCTCCGGCGTTCGATCGCCGGCTACCTGGATCGGCGCTTCGGCGTCTCCGTCGATCCCGACCGCGAGGTGATCCCGACGTCGGGCTCCAAGGAGGCGATCTTCCACCTGCCGATGGCCTTCGTCGACCCGGCCGGCGCGCGCCGCGGCGTCGGCTTCCTCGAGCCCTGCTACGCCGTGTACCGCCTCGGCGCGCTCTTCGGCGGCGGCGAGCCGGTGGCGATCCCGCTCCGCGCCGAGGACGGCTTCCGCTTCCGTCCCGATCTGCAGGGACGCGTGCCGCCGGGTGTCGACGAGCGCCTCGCGATCCTCTGGATCAACTACCCGCACAACCCGACGGGCGCGCAGATGACCCGCGAGGAGCTCGCGCGCGTCGCCGCCTGGGCGCGCGAGCGCGGGATCCTGCTGGCGGCCGACGAGTGCTACTGCGACGTGCACGGCGGGTCGCCGGCTCCGTCGATCCTCGAGGTCGCGCGCGAGGGCGTGCTCGCGTTCCACTCCCTCAGCAAGCGGAGCGGCATGACGGGCTACCGGCAGGGCTTCGTCGCCGGCGATCCGGCGCTCGTCGCGATCTACCGCGCCGTGCGCGCGGGCGTCGGCGTCGCGCCCCACGAGCCCGGACAGGCGGCGGCGCGCCTCGCCTGGGGCGACGCCGTGCACGCCGAGGAGCGCCGCCAGGTCTTCGAACGCAAGCGCGCGCTCTTCCTCGCCTTCTTCCGCGACGCGGGGATCGAGGTGGTCGCGAGCGAGTCGGCGATCCTCTACCTCTGGATCCGCGTGCCGGAGGGCTCGACGTCGGCGGCCTGGGCCGACGCCCTCGCCGAGCGCGGCATCGTGATCTCCCCCGGCACCGACTTCGGCGCTGCCGGCGAGGGCTTCGCGCGCCTCGCGCTCGTGCCGACGCTCGAGGGCTGCGCGAAGGCGATCGAGGCGTGGAGGAAGGCGCTGTGAGCCGCGGCCAGCGCGTGCCTCACGGGATCGCGATGCGCACGCCGTTCGAGGTGCTGAGGAAGAAGGGAGACGGCTGGCAGCCGGAGGCGGGCCACGCCCAGAGCGCCTGCGCGAAGTAGGACTTGCCCGAGAGCGCGGGGCTCGCCGGGATCGGCGCCGGCGCGGAGGCGCCGCCGTTCGGCTGGCTCGCGATGTCGAGCGCGAGGACCTCGGTCGCCTGGAGGAGATCGACGAGCAGAGTGATGCCGAGGCCGAAGGGGTCGCCGCCGGGCAGCAGGTCGGCGTCGGCGACGAGGGCGAGACCGAGCGAGGACGGCGGCGCGGCGCCGCCGGTGATCGCGAAGAGAGCGTTCCCGGGAGACGGGACGGAGTTGGCGGTGAGGAAGTGCGCCCCCGCGCATCCCGGCGTGCCGGCGCCGTAGGCGGAGATGCCCTTCGGCACGAGCGAATAGGCATCGAGGCGCTCGAGCTGCGGAAGACCGATGAGGAGATCGCCCCAGCCGTCGCGGTCGAGGTCGCCCGCGGCACCGAGGCCGCGGCCGAAGGAGGGCGGGCCCTGCACGAGGAGAGTCGACAGCCCCGATCCACCCGAGACGATGGCGACGCGATCGGCGAGAGCGTTCACGTACTGGCCGATCGCGAGGTCGTCGAATCCGTCGCCATGGACGTCTCCGATCCCGGCGATCTCGAGGACACCGTTCGGCTGCACGGACTCGTGGAGGAGCACGCCCGTGGCGCCCGAGTAGACCCGGAGCCGGTTGGGAGGCCCGGATCCGCTTGCCGCGAGGTCGCCGACGCCGTCTCCGTCGAAGTCGCCCGCGTTGGCGACGTGGAGGCCGAACTGGTCGCCCACCGCCCAGCCTTGGATCGTCCGAATCGTAGCTCCCGTCGCGCCGTCGACGAGGCGAACGGTGCCCGGCGCCGTGGGCGGGTAGCCGCCGATCGCGCCGATCCAGAGCTCGCGCGCGCCGTCGCCCGTCAGGTCGTCGACGGCCGCCATGTCCCAGGCGAAGCCGTCGTTCGGGATCTCGCCGAGGATCGTGTAGAGCGGCATGAGCGTCGCGCCCGAGTAGGCGATCACACGCCCATTGGACGCGTTGCCGTAGTTCGCCACGGCGAAGTCGGGGATCGAGTCGCCGTTCGCGTCGCCGATTCCAGCGACGGCCTTCGAGACCGAGCTGCCGAACGGGTATTGAACCTGCGCAACGGGCGTGCCCTTTCCCGAGACGAGATGGACGAAGATGCTGGCGCCCGCGACGAACTCCGAGATCCCATCGCCATCGATGTCTCCCACGGCGGCGACGGCGCTGCCAAGGTCGTAGTTCACGCCGGTCCCCTGAGCCATCGCCACGAGGCTCAGCGTCTTCCCCGAGTAGACGTAGTAGCGTCCGACGCTCGGATACTCGTAGTGGTCCGTCCGAGGCGCTCCCACGACGAAGTCCGGCACTCCGTCGAGATTCGTGTCGCCGAGGGTCGACGAAGCAATTCCGAACTGAGAGCTCCCCGAGATCCACTGCACCGTGTGCTGCTCGACGGTGAACAGCTTCGCCTGCGCCGAGACGGGCGGCGCCGCGAGCGCGAGGAGCGCCGCGAGCGCGAGCGGGCTCGAATCGAGCCATCGCACGGGAGAGCAAGAAGGGCGTCGCATGCCGTTCTCCGGGGCGTGAACTCCCCCACGCTACTACCCGGCCTTCGGGCCCGATACGGCTCCGGGTTTTCCTCACCGCGGCGCACTCCGGCTTCGGACATCCTCGCGCCGCCGTGACGCAATCCTCTCCGCGCCCCGCCACCTCCCCCGCCGATCTCGAGCGCCTCGTCGAGGAGGCCTTCGCCAACCGTGCGCTCGCGAAGGAGCCGCGCCATCGCGCGGCGATCCTCGAGACCGTCGATCTCCTCGACCGCGGCGTGCTGCGCGTCGCCGAGAAGAAGGCCGGCGCCTGGACGACGCACGCGTGGGTGAAGAAGGCCGTGCTCCTCTTCTTCCCGATCTCGGAGATGACGACGCACACGGCGGGCCCCTTCGAGTGGCGCGACAAGGTGCCGCTCAAGCACGGGCTCGAGGCGGCCGGCGTGCGCGCCGTGCCGGGGTCGGTCGTGCGCTACTCGGCCTTCGTCGAGAGCGGCGCGGTGCTGATGCCGAGCCTCGTGAACGTCGGCGCGCGCGTCGGCTCCGACACGATGATCGACACGTGGGCGACGGTCGGGAGCTGCGCGCAGATCGGACGCGAGTGCCACGTGGCCGGCGGCGTCGGCATCGGCGGCGTGCTGGAGCCGCCGGCGGCGAGCCCCGTGATCGTCGAGGACCACGTCTTCCTCGGCTCGCGCTGCATCCTCGTCGAGGGCGCGGTCGTCGAGGAGGGCGCGGTGCTCGGCGCGAACGTCGTCGTCACGTCGACGACGCACGTGATCGACGTGACGGGTCCTCAGGAAGTGGTGCACAAGGGCCGCATCCCCGCGAACTCGGTCGTGATCCCCGGGACGCGCCAGCGCGCCTTCGGCTCGGGCACCTACGGCATCCCCTGCGCGCTCATCATCGGCCGCCGCAACGCCGAGACCGACCGGAAGACCTCGCTCAACGAGGCGCTGCGGGAGCACGGAGTGCAGGCGTAACGGCCAGTGGGCGCGGCGGGCCCTCCCCTCACGCGTGCCGATTCGGGCCGTGGTAGCCTCCTCGCGCCCCCACCTCACTTCCCATGCGCCGAGCCGCCTTCACGATCGCGTCCGTTCCCACTCTGGCACAAGCGCTCGCGCTCCTCGCCGCGCCCGCGGGCGCCGACACCCTGAAGGTCCCGGGAGACTTCGCGACCATCCAGGCCGCCATCGACGCGGCGCAGCCGGGAGACACGATCGACGTGGCGAAGGGCACCTACGCCGAGGCCGTCGTCTTCCTCGCGCGCACGAACATCACGATGCGCGGCAAGGGATTCCCGCGGATCGACGGAGGCGGCGGGGCCGTTCCGCTGTGCATCGATGGCTCCACGGACATCACGATCCTGGGATTCGTCCTCGCCAACGGCGCTCCCGCAAGCGTCGATGTCGCGGGCAGCACGCGAGCGACGATCCTGAAGTGCACGATCGACGGCGGCACGACGGGAATCCGGGCGACCCAGTGCTCGGAGCTCGTGATCGCGAAGTGCAAGATCGCCGACACGCAGGATGACGGAATCCACGGCGAAGGACTCTCCCTGGGCACGATCGAGAAGAACTCCATCGCCGACACGGGAGGCGACGGAATCGCGCTCTCGGAGGACGCGGTCACCACGACGACCTCCACTCAGGTCTCGAAGAACAAGATCGTGCGCGCGACGGGCACGAGCCTGCACGTCGAAGGGGACGACAACGAGATCGTCTCGAACCAGGTCTCCGACGGCGGCGGCGTCGGCGTCGTCGTCGGCCGAAACGGCGGCGGCGCGGGCAACGCCGTCCAGAAGAACAAGGTCGTCCGCGGCGCGGGCGATGCCTATCGCATCGGTGGCTCGGAAGCCCTCGTCGAGAAGAACCAGACTCAGGACTCGGGCGACGAAGGCTTCGACGTGGTGGGGAACCAGCACCGGTTCCTGAAGAACAAGATCCTCCGCTGCGACGACGAGGGATTCGAGATCTCGGATTCGACGGGCAGCCTCTTCGAGAAGAACGTGGTCGTCCAGGCCGAGGACGACGCCTTCGACATCCGCACGGGAACGAGCGCCTGCACGTTTCGGATGAACGTCGTGGCGAAGCCCTCGGACGCTGGCTTCGAGATCGACGGCACGGGCCACCTCTTCGAGAGCAACAAGGTCGCGAAGGCCGGCGAATACGGGTTCGACGTGGAGACGGGCGGCCACACCTTCACGAAGAACACGGCGGGCGGCAGCGGCCTCATCGATCTGCGCTCGGACGTGCCCGAGAACGCGAACACCTACAGCGGGAACAAGTTCAAGACGACGGAGTTCGCGCCGTAGCCGAGCGGCGCGGGACGCCGACACCCGCTCAGGGAAGCAGCTCGCGCACGCGGCGTTTCGTCTTCTCGTCCAGCCGCGTCGCGAGGAGCGCGTCGCGGAGCTCGTCGAAGGTGGTGTAGCGGACGCGGTTCACGCGGAGGCGGCGATCCTTCGCGTCGATCGCGTTCATCGCCTCGCCGATCGCGCGCGGACCGGCGGAGTCGTGGAGGGCGATCCAGAGGGCCATCGTTCCGTCGCGGTCGGCCGTCGAGGGCGCGCGGTCCGCCGCCGCCTCGCGCTCCTTCGAGAGCGAGCGCCACTTCGCGTCGCCGAGCCCGCGGAGCGCGTCCTGGGCGTCGGGACGATCCGCCAGGTGCTCGACGATCGCGACGCCCGTGTAGTGGGCCCAGGTGTGGTGATCGTCCTCGCGCGTGCGCGTCCCCCACATCGAGACCACGTGGCCCAGCTCGTGACAGAGGCCGTAGAGGAGGAACTTCCCGTCGGGCGTGGGCGACCGGAAGGCCTCCGCGTCGGCCACCGGGAAGTCGACTTGCGAGTGGAACGGGAACTCGGGCGCGAAGTGGGGCGGCCGCTCGATCTTCGGCACGCGGTGGAGTCGGAACCGGAGCTTCTTCCCCGGGACCTTGCTCCACTCGCGGAACCCGAAGACCTCGTCGTAGCCGCGCAGGACCGCCTCCACGACGTCGGCGAAGCGCTCGCAGTAGGCGCGGCTCAGAGCCTCGCCCCGGACGACGAAGCGGTCGCGCGACACGAGGACGCCCGCCTCCGCGGCGGCGGCCTCGTCGAGCGCCTGGAGGCGCGCGGCGATCCGCTCGTAATCCTTCGCGAGGTCGAGGTCGCAGGCGGCGTCGGCGGCGGCGCGGAGCGCGGCGCCCGCCTCGGGCCCTTTCGCCGCGAGCAGATCGTCGAGCGCACGGCGCGCGGAGGCCGGGAGCTGCTTCGCGAGGTCGGCCTCGCGGGCCGTGCCGGGCTTGCGCGCGTGCTTCTCGTTCACCTCGCGAACGGCCCTCGCGTAGGCGTCGGCGAGCCGGGCCGGGTCGTCGGGCGCGGCCGCCGCGAGGGCGCACGCGAGGAGGAGCGGAGCCGTCCACGCCATTGGGAGAGCGTAGCGCCGAGGGCGCGCCGAGGCTGCCGCTACCATCGCCGCCCGTGGACGCCGCCGCCCGCCTCCTCGACCTGCTCCGCGTCGCCTCGCCGACCGGGAGCGAGACTGCGATCGCCGACCTCGTCGAGGCGCGGCTGCGGGCGCGGCTTCCGGACGTGCGGCGCCACGGCAACGCGCTCGCGGGCTTCGGGCCGCGGCGCGGCCGGCCACTCATCGCGCTCGTGGGTCACCTCGACACCGTTCCCGCCGCGCCCGGCGACGCGAACGTGCCGCGCATCGAGGCCGGACGCGTCCACGGCCTCGGCGCGAGCGACATGAAGGGGGCGATCGCCTGCGACCTCGCGCTGCTGGAGATCCTCGACCTCGACGCCGCGCCGTTCGATCTCGCTTGGGTGCTCTACGACCGGGAGGAGGGCCCCCTCGCGGAGAACGGGCTGATGCCGCTGATCGAGGCCGCGCCAGCGATCCGTAGCGTCGACCTCGCGCTCTGCGGCGAGCCGACGGACAACACGGTGCAGCTCGGCTGCATGGGCACGCTCCAGGCGCGCGTGACGATCCGCGGGCGCGCGGCACACAGCGCACGCCCCTGGCACGGGGAGAACGCGATTCACGCGGCAGCGCCGCTCCTCGCGGCGCTCGCGGCGCGCACGCCGCGCGACGTCGTCGTCGACGGACTCGTCTTCCGCGAGGTGATGAGCGCGACGCTCGCGCAGGGCGGCCACGCGAAGAACATCGTGCCCGAGCGCTTCGAGCTCAACGTGAACGTGCGCTTCGCGCCCGGACGCGACGACGCCTCCGTCGACGCGGAGGTGCGCGCGCTGGTCGGCGACCGCGCCGAGGTCGAGATCGTCGACCGCGCCCCCGCCGCGGCGCCGGCGCGCTCGCATCCGCTCGTCGCGCGGCTCCTCGCGTCGACGGGCGCCGTCGTCGAGCCGAAGCAGGCCTGGACCGACGTCGCCCAGCTCGCACGCCTCGGCATCGCCGCCGTGAACTTCGGTCCCGGAGAGCAGAGCCAGGCGCACCAGCGCGGAGAGTCGATCGGCGTCGAGGCGCTGGAGCGGGGGCTCGCGCTGCGGCAGGCCTTCCTCGGCTGAGGCGACGCGCGGCCTCGCGGCGACGGTGCTCGTCCCTTGGCGCTCGCTCCCTCTCGTCGCGCCGATCGACGCCGGCGCGCCTCCCTACCGATCGATGCACTCCGGGCTGCAGCGCGCGAGCAGCCGGAGATTCCCGTAGGCGAGTGGCCAGAGCACGAGGAACCACCCGGGGAGCGTGAGCCCCCACAGGAAGGCCATCACGGCCTGGACGACCACGCCCTCGGGGATGCGGTTCGGGATGTCGCGGGCGAGCCAGTCGTAGAGCCCGACGGCGAGGCCGAACATCGCCCCCGCGGCGTAGAGCGAGACGAGGGCGGCCACGACGCGGAGCGCCGCCGGCAAGCGGCACCATTGCGTCGTGGCGGCGCCGACGGCGACGCCGATCGCGGGCGAGGCGAGCAGTCCTCCCCCGAGGATTCCGGGGAACGCGTCCGCCGCGATCAGGGCGACGAGACCACCCCAGGCGACTCCCGAGAGAGCGGAGAGGATCCAGTACTTGACGCGCGTCTCCGGCACGGTGCGGCCTCCTCGGGATCGGAACGGGTGCGAGGCGTGGCACTTCGCACGAGCGGCGCGCCGATCCGCGCGGGGGACTCGCGCAGGGCATCGCTGGAGGCGACGGCCCGGCTCACGGGCAACGCTTCCGCTTCGACGCCTTCTCGATGGACGCGACCGCGTCGGGAGTCTTGCAGTACGTCTCGCCGTGGTCGACCTCGACTCTGCCGATGCGCTTCGCCGCGTCGATCGCCTTCTTGCGAAGCGCGGGCTTGAAGACCCCGATCGAGATCAGGGCGCCGTTCATCGCGTACCGCGCCCAGTTCGGAGCGCGGTGGATCTCCCGTTCGATCGTCGCCAGCACGCGCTCGGCGTCCGCGTCGCTGACCGAGTCCGGATCGTCCTTCAGCCGAAGGCCGAGGATCCCGTAGCCCATCTCGCGGTGGAGCTCGCCCGGAGACTCCATCCAGGCGCGCATCGTCTCGTCCGCGATCGGGCTGCGGGCCACGAGCCCGGTCAGGTAGCAGCCGACGAAATGGGCTCGACCGTCCTGGAGCAGGCCGTCCGCGTCGGACCGAGTCAGCTTCTCCGGATCGGCGATCAGGAGCGCCAGGATGCGCGCCTCGGCGATCCCCGTCTTCCAGAGCTTCATCGCGAGCGCATGGTCGACCGCGATCCTCTTCTGGAGCTTGGCGAGATCCGACGTCAGCACGCCGAAGACCTGCTCGCCCGATCCGTGACGCCGATAGATCGCGGCCGTCTGGGGCTTCCCGAGCTTCTTCAGCGTCGCCAGGATTTCCTCGACCTTCATCGTCTCTCCGTCTCGCTCGACGGCTTGCGCTCGACGAGGAGCCGATTCGCCATGCGAAGGCTTGCCGCCAGCCCCACGAGGGAGCCCGTGAAGGCCAGTCCGATGAGCGCCGTGAGCAGGCGAGAATCGATGTTGCTCATCAGCGGCCGGGACGGATCGAAGAGCTTCCCGAAGAAGCTCCCGTAGAGCATCCCCGAGGCCGCGCCGAAAGCCGCGGAGAAGGCGCAGCAGCGGGTGGGCGTCGGTTTCGCCATGAGGAGGGCCGCCGCGACGAGACCCCCGCCGATGAAGAAGTCGTCGAGCACGAACATCGGATGGCGCCCCTGGCCGAAGGATCGGATCGTCTCGCCGACCATCAGCGACGCTCCGAGGAGCGCCGCAAGGAGCCTCCAGAAGTTCATGCGCGTTTCCTCGCATGCTCGCACGCTGCGAGCAGTCGGGTGCCGAGTGTAGTGCCGCGCGCTCGGCGCGGCGGTCCCGCTTCGGGCGAGCCTTGGACCCCCCGGAGACCGGCCCCTACGATCGGCCCATGGACGTGAAGCAGGCACTCGCGCAGCTCGAATCGCTCGGGTCCGAGGACGTGCGCACCCGGAATCGCAAGCGCGGCGCCGGGAAGAACCAGTTCGGAGTCAAGGCCGGGGACATCCGAACGCTCGCCAAGAAGATCAAGAAGGATCACGCGCTGGCGCTCGCGCTCTGGAAGACCGGGAACGCCGATGCGCAGCTCCTGGCGATCCTCGTGATGGACCCGGCGTCCCTCTCCTTTGTCGAGATGGACCGGATCGTGCGCTCCGTCACCTTCGTGAACGTGGCCGACTGGCTGCTCTCCTACGTCGTGAAGCAGCACGCCGACCAGGAGACGCTCCGCCAGAAGTGGATGGCGGCGGACGACCCCATGGCCGCGCGCGCCGGCTGGGGGCTCACCGCCGCGCGCGTCGCGCGGAGCCCCGAGGGGCTCGACGTCGCGGCGCTCCTCGACCGCATCGAGTCCGAGATGGGGAGCGCCGCTTCCGAGATCCAGTGGACGATGAACACCTGTCTCGCGGAGATCGGGATCCACTTCCCGAAGTACCGCAAGCGCGCGCTCGCCATCGGAGAGAAGCTCGGGATCTACCGGGACTACCCCGTCTCGAAAGGCTGCACGTCTCCGTTCGCTCCGATCTGGATCCAGGAGATGGTGCGGCGCCAGGACTGAACTCGTGCGCGCAGAGGGGCCGAGCGACGCGTCACGCATCCTCGGGATCCGCGAGCAGCCACTCGTAGGCCGGAAGCACCTCGACCCCCGGCGCGCGAACGCGCGCGAGAGCGTCGCGGTCGAGCACGAGGAGTCGCCGCGCCGCCCGGGAGTGCTCCTTGGCCGCTTCGCTCAGCGCGGCAAGCTCGCGCGAGAGCGTTTCGGGTGACGTCGGATCGGCACAGACCTGGATGAGCAAATCGCCGCTCCCCGGAAGCCGAGCGAGGAAGTCGACTTCCGAACCGTCGGCGATCTTGACGTAGCCGACTTCGGCGCCGCGACGCTCCAGCTCGTTCTGGACGACGGTCTCCAACGCATGTCCGACGTTCGTGCGGCCGCTCGCGTCGAACGCCTCGATGAGGCCCGGATCCACGGGGAAGAGCTTCCGCGGGTTCGAATTCCGCTGGCGCTCGGACTCGGTCGCGAGCGGCACCGCGCTCAGGAGGAACGCATCGACGAGATGGCCGAGCATGGCGTGCACCGCATCCTTCGCGACGCCGTGTCCCTGGCTCTTCAGATCCTGGTGCATCCGGTGGACGCTGAAGCTACCCGCCGGGTTCCGCAGGGCGTGGCGGACGAGCCAGCGCAAGGCCGCGATCTGCGTGACTCCATGGCGCTCCACGATGTCGCGGAAGAGCACGACGTCCACGTAGCCCTGCAGGATCTCGATCCGCAGCGCGGCGCGGAGGCGCTGCGTCTCCGGAAAACCGCCCTCGACGAGGAACTCGCGGAAACGCTTCTCCACGAGGGACCGCTCCGCGGCGGTCCAGCGCCGGGGCGACTCGGTGGGCTCCTCACCGCGGTGGCGTAGGAACTCTCGGAAGCCGAAGGGCCGAACCACGGTGGCGATTCCACGGCCACGCAGGGATGTGTGGACCTCTCGCGAGAGCATTCGCGCCGACGAGCCCGCGACGACGAGCTCCACTCTCTCCGAGTCGAGCACTCTTCGGGCGAATCGCTCCCAGCCGGGGACGAGCTGGATCTCGTCGAGGAACCAATGCACGGGCTCCCGTCCGCGCAGCTTCGGGAATCGTCGGAAGTACTCCTCCAGGAGGAACCCGAGCTGGTCCGACTCGAGCTCCGCCAATCGATCGTCGTCGAGGCTCAGGTAGAGCGCTCGCTCGGGCGGCAGCGCCTTCCTGCGGTCTTCCAGGAGCTGTCGGAGGAACGTCGTCTTGCCGGCGCGCCGCATTCCGATCACCGCGTGGACCTTGCCGGCGATCTCCGGAAGGCGCATGTCGCGCCGCGTGATCTCGGATCGGGGCGCGGGAGCGAGCGCGGCGCTCAGCTTCTCCGCGAGGACGGGGTGCAACGTCATGGAGCCAGGATGAAGTCGATGTGTCCTTTCAAGAAGGACACATTCCATGAGATCGGACCTTCTCGGAGGTTCACATGAGAACCGAGCCTCCGGGAGCCGCGCGAGGCACGGCCGAGATCCCGCTCCCGCGCACTACCCGGCCTCGAGCCGCCCCCTCATGTCGCGCGAGGCGACCCGGACGAGATCCCGGAAGGCCGCAACGTCGGCGCCGCACGCGCGCATCCCCTCGTGCCAGCGGCGCGCGACCGCGCACCGCTCGTGCGCGTGGCCGTCGAGCCAGGCCTGGACGCCGGCGTCGCGGCGGACCGCGTTCGGGAAGCGCGCGAGCCGGCTCACGGCGACCTCAGCGCACCGCTCTCTTCACGAGCGCGACGATCCGCGCTTCCGCGGAGGCCGTCAGCTCCTTCAGCGCGAAGGCCGTCGGCCACAGATCGCCGTCGTCGAGGTTCGCCTTGTCGCTGAAGCCCAGCGTCGAGTACCTCGTCTTGAACTTGCCCGCGCTCTGGAAGAAGCAGACGACCTTGTCGTCCTTGGCCCAGGCGGGCATCCCGTACCAGGTCCTCGGCGAGAGGTCCGGCGCGGCGGCCAGCACGATCGCGTGAAGCCGCTTCGCCACGCCGCGATCCGGCTCGGGCAGGGCGGCGATCTTCGCGAGCAGGTCCTTCTCGCCGTCCGCGCCGCGCGCACTGGCCTTCCGCTCCTGGGCGCGCTCCTTCATCGCGGCACGCTCCTCGGCCGTGAAGCCGGCGGCGCTCTCGCGCCGCGCCGCGGCGCGATCGGACGTCTTCGGAGCTCCTTTCCTCGGGGTCATTGCCTGGTCCTCCGTCTCTTGGCCCGCGTCCTCGCCTCGGTCGCTGGTGCGCGAGCAGGATTCCGATCGAGATCCGCCGACGAGCACGACGCGGCGATCGCGGCGACGGTGTTCCAGTTGCGTGTCGTGACGGGCGCGCCGAAGAGGCGGTCGAGCGTCCCGAGGGACGTGATCGCATCCATCCGGCGGCGATAGACGCCGAGCAGGAATGGGCCCTCCCGCACGAGGATCCTCACGAGCCACGGGCCGGTCGCGGGAAGGGCGAGCGGCACCGGCGGCCGCGCGCGGGGCTTCCGCGCGAGCACGCTCACGAAGCGGACGAGGTCGCGCCGAACAGGGATCTCCGCGAAGCCCTCGTGATCGAGCAGCCGCGCGAGGTCGCGCGCGCCGCAGATCACGATCTCCGTCTCGAAGGGAAGCCGACGCGCGAACTCCGCGCGGAGCCGCGTGCGGCCGATCGGCTTCCGGACGACGAAGGCTCCGGCAGCGCCGATGTTCACGACACCGAGGTGCGCAAGCTGCGCGGCCAGCGCGGAAGGACGGAAGGTCCGATGTCCCCCGACGTTCACGCCGCGAAGAAGAACGACGAGTGCCATGCTTCGCCCCGGCCTCAGGCGGCGCCCCGCATCACGAGCACCGTCATGGCGACGACGGCGGCGACGAAGACGACGAGCGCGGCGGTGGTGATCCGGCGGCGCCGCGCGGACGAGGTCGCTCCGGTCATCGCCGCTCCCGCGATCGCCCAGTACCCGGCGCCCGCGGGCATGGCGTAGACCGCCGTCAGGAACGCGACGAAGCCCTCTCCCTGTCCCTCGCTCCAGGACGCGCGCGATCCGTGGAGCAGGAGCGCGGTCGCGTACACCAGGGCCGGCGTCGCGACGAGTCCGCCCAGACCGAGGAGCACGCTCGCGCCGACGCGCCGCCCTCGGGGCACGGGCTCGCGCGCGTGGCTCTCGGGATGGGTGTGGTCGCGAGTCATCGGAGAATTCCGCGCACGGATCACTCGTAGCGAACCGCGTCGGCCGCGCGGAACCGGTTCGCGCGGGCGATCGGAAGGAGCGATGCGCCGAGCGCGAGGCCGACGGCGCCGACCCAGGCGGCGGCCGCGGTGCCCGGCTGCGGCGTCACCTCGAGCGGAAGGCCCGTCAGGCGCGCGAGCGCGTCCATCACGACGAGGACGAAGGCGATGCCGAGGAGGACGCCGAGTCCGCCGCCGACGAATCCCGTCGTCGCCGCCTCCAGGAGCACCGTGCGGGCGAGCTGCCCGCGCGTCATCCCGAGGGCCTTCAGCACGCCGATCTCCTTGCGCTTCTCGATGGCGGCGATGAGGAGCGCGTTCAGCACGCCGATGCCCGCGAGCGCCGCCACGAGGCCGAGGATCCAGTCGAAGAGACGGAAGTCGCGGTCGACGTCGGCGAGCTCGGCGTCGCGCACGGCCGCGCCGGTGCGGATCTTCACGGGCGGCAGGTCGGCGAGCGCCGCCGCGGCCGCGCCGGCCGACGCGTCGGGATCGGCGCCGGGGCGGATGCGCAGAGCGACGTGCGAGATCTCGGCGCTCGTCTTGCAGAACCAGCGCGTCATCCATGCTTCGGAGACGACGCCGTACTCGCGCTGTGTCGGGAAGAATCCGAGATCGTCGGAGACCGCGATCACCTGCAGCCGGCGCGGCGGACCCGACGGCACGGCCACGGGGATCTCGCTCCCGCGCTGCGCGCGCAGCGCCCGCGCGAGCGGCGTCGACAGCACGATCGACTCGGTCTCGTCGAAGGCGCGCCGAAGCTCTGCGTCGGCGAAGGGGCCGCCGCCCGCGAGGTCGTCGGCGCGCAGGCCGCGGATCATGAAGGGCGAGTCGATCCAGAGCCCGAGCGACTCGAAGCCGGCGATGCCCGGGAGCGCCCGGAGCGCCTCGACGCGGTCGCGCGGGATCGCCGGCGACGCGCTCACGAACACCTTGGAGTCCACGGTGTCGCCCCAGGAGACGAGCTCGGTCCGCAGCCCGCCCGTCACGCCGCGGATCGTGATGAGCGCCGACGCCACGAGCGCCAGCACGGCGGCGGAGATGGCGACGCGCGCCACGCCCTCGGTCATCGAGCGCGACGACAGGAATCCTTCGAGCGGCCAGCGGCCCTCGAGGGGTTTCGCGAGGAGCGCGCAGAGCGCCGCGAGGAGCCTCGGCGCGAGGAGGAGCGCGCCGAGGAAGATCGCGAAGAGGACGCCGCCCAGCAGCAGCACGCGCCCCGTCTCGCGCGATCCCTCGCCGAGCACCGGCACGACGAAGACGTAGAGCAGCGGCAGTGCCACCGCGAAGATCGTGAAGAGGAAGACGTTCAGGCCGCGGAAGAGGTCGGTCGCGCGGCCGAGGTCGCGCTGCGAGAGCACTTGCGCCGGGTAGATCGCGCGCGCCTTCACGAGCGGGAAGATGGAACCCAGGAGCGCGATCACGACGCCGACGCCGGCGATAGCGAGCACCGGTCCCCAGGAGACCTGGAACTCCTCGACGGCGGCGACGCGGCCGAGGGTCGTGTATCCCGACAGCAGCGCGAGGCGCGCGAGGCCGAGGCCGAGGCCGACGCCCGCGGCGGCGCCCGAGGCGGCGACGAGGAGACCCTCCAGGAAGAACGCGCCGCCGATCTGCGTGCGCGTCGCGCCGAGCGCGTTCAGCATCGCGATCTCGCGCACGCGCTCGAGGAGCGTCATGGAGAGCGTGTGGAAGATCACGAAGAGGCCGAGCAGGAGCGCCAGCACCCCCGACACGCGGACGCCGTTCCGGAAGGCGCGCTCGTCGGCGGCCTCCCCCACGAGCGCCGAGCGCTCCTTGCTGAAGGCGAAGCGCGGCACGAGGGAGGCCTTCAGGTCCTCGGCCGAGACCTTCGGGTCCTTCGCGAGCCAGAAGAGCGGCGCCATCCGCTCGCCGTAGAAGACGCGTTCGACGAGCGCGAAGGGGATCACCACGACGGAGCCACCCCCCTGCTTGCCGAGGTGCCATCGGTCGAGGAGGCCCGTTACCGAGACCTGGATCGGGATCGCCATCGGCGCCTCGTCCCGCGGCGACGCGCGCTCGACGAGCTGACCGTCGACGCACGCCGTGCGCGCCTGCGCGCTCGGACGCACGATCTCGATCGAGTCGCCCGGCCGCAGCACGAGCTGGCGCGCGAGCTCCTCGCCGACGAGGACGAGCGCCGTGTCGCCGTCGTCGGTCTCCGGGAGGTCGTCGCCCGTGGAGACGCGGTAGGCGCTGAAGGCGGGCGCACGCCGCGCCACGGGGTCGAGGGCGATGGCCGTCGCCGAGCCCGACGGGCGGCCTCCGACGATGAGGTCGACGGTGCCGAGGACCATCGCTCCAACGGCGCGCACGGAGGGGTTCGCGCGCAGCTCCTCGAGCGCCTCCGCCGGCGGGGTCGCCGGGTCGGCGGGGATCGCTTCGAGATCGACGCGCGCGAAGGCGTCGGTCTTCGCTGCCGTCCGCGCGAAGACCGTCGTCTCGTCGAGCGTCACGATGGCGACGGCCGTCGCGACGCCGAGCGCGATGCCGAGCACGGAGAAGAGGGTCTTCCCGGGCCGCGTGCGCAGCGCCGAGAACGCCATGGGGAGGGCGAACAAGGCGCTAGATCTTCAGCCGCGCGAGCGTCTCGTGGATGCGCTCCGCCGTCAGGTTCGGGCCCTCCATCGCCGCGTCGGGAACGAGGGCGCCGTCGCGGAGCACGAGGACGCGGTCGGCGAAGGCGGCGTCGCGCGCGTTGTGCGTGACGAGAAGGATCGTGCGCTTCTCGCGCTCGCGGCAGTGGCGCAGCGCCTCCATCACCTCGAGGCCCGCCGTCGTCGAGAGGTTGCCCGTCGGCTCGTCGCAGAGGAGCACCGGCGCGCCGGAGACGAGCGCGCGCGCGATCGACGTGCGCTGCATCTCGCCGCCCGAGAGCTGGCTCGGCAGGTGGGAGCTCCGCTCCGAGAGTCCGAACTGCTGCAGCAAGCGCACGAGCTCGAGCTGGCCGTCGCGGAGCGACCGTCCCGCGATGCGCAGCGGCAGGAGCACGTTCTCCGCGACGGTGAGCGTCGGCAGGAGGTTGAAGAACTGGAAGACGAATCCGATCTGGTCGCGGCGGAGCAGCGTGCGCGCGCGCTCGTCGAGGCCCTCGAGGGGCTGACCGAGCACCTCGACGGAGCCGGCCGACGGGAGGTCGAGGCCGGCGAGGATCTGGAGCAGCGTCGTCTTCCCGGAGCCGCTCGGACCCATGATCGCCACGAAGTCGCCGCGCGCGACCTCGAAGGAGACGTCGAGCAGCACGGGGATCCGCCGCCCCTGGAGCTCGTGGAATCGGTAGACGCCCTTGGCGTGGAGCGCGAGCGAACGCGGGGCTGCCGGCGGCGCCGGAGGCGTCGGCGCGGCGGCCGGGCGTGCGGACTTCGGGGGGCTCATGGGCGCGCGGCGATCTCCGGTCGCGGAGCGGGGAACGGCGAAGCCCCGATCCTACGGCCCGAGGCCCCACGGCGCAGGACTCGGGCTCGCGCTCCCGCCGGACGCACCGGCGCGGCAGGATGGCCGCCGTGTCGCGACGTCGTTCCCTCGTGCGCACGGTCCTCCTCGCAGCCGCGGCCCTCGCGCTCGTGGCGCGCGGCGGCGCGGCGCAGGAGAGCCTCGACGTGCGCGTGAACGCCGCCATCGATCGCGGCGCCGCCTGGCTGAAGGAGCGCCAGCGCGCGGACGGCACGTGGGAGAGCGGCGAGAACGGACGGTTCCTCCGCGGCGTGCAGGCCCTCGGATTCCTCACGCTCGTGAAGTCGGGCGTCGCCGAGTCGGATCCGTCGATCCAGCGCTGCCTCGCGACCTTCACGGGCTTCCGCGACTTCGAGCGCACCTACTCGACGGGCTGCCTGCTGCTCGCCTGGGAGGCGCTGAAGCGCGGCGAGCGCGATCTGCCGGACGCGCGCGCCGCGGCGGAGTGGCTCCTCGCGCATCGCGACCGCGCGACGAAGCTCTGGGCCTATCCCGATGGAGATCCCGACCTCTCCAACACGCAGTACGCGCTGCTGGGCCTCCACGCCGCGTCACGGATGGGCGTCGAGGTGCCGAAGGAGGCGCTCCTCGAGACCGTGCTCGCCGTCGCGAAGCACGCGCAGGAGTCGGGCGCGTTCTCCTACAAGAGTCCCACGGAGACGGCGACCGGCTCCATGACCGTCGCGGCGATCACCGATCTCCGCATCGCCGCGATGGCGCTGAAGGGCTACGGCCCCTACGAGGCGAAGCGCCGCGAGCTGGAGGAGATCGAGCTCGACGCCTTCGCGTGGCTCGACGCCGCGTTCCGCGTCGACGCGAATCCCGCCGGTCACTCGGGGAAGGGCTCCCTGCGCGGATGGCACCACTACTGGCTCTACGGGCTCGAGCGCGCCTGCGCCCTCGCGGGGCGCGCGACGCTCGGGAAGCGCCCGTGGTACCGCGAGGGCGCCGAGCAGCTGCTGGCGACGCAGGAGACGGAGGGCGCCTGGAAGGGCAACGTCGTCGATACCTGCTTCGCGTTGCTGTTCCTGAAGCGCGCGACGCTCACCTGGTCGTCGAAGGCGCCGGGCGAGGAGTACGTCGGCGCGCCCGTGATCGTCGCCCGCGCCGTGCGCCCGCCGGCGCCGGACGCGAGCGTGCCGTTCCTGAAGAGCTGGCTCGTCGTCGGCTCGTGGCGTCACGAGCGCGAGGAGCCCTTCGGAAAGGACGCGATCGGCGAGACGACCGTGCGCTCCGCCCGCGCCGGCGAGCGCGCAGGCAGCGCGTCGAAGAAGTGGGTCGCGGCGGAAGCCGAGGGGCCGATCCTCCACATCGAGAAGGCGATCGCGCCCTTCGACGCCGGCTTCGCCTACGCCTGGACCACGCTGCGTGTCGCGAAGGCGCAGGACGCCGTCCTCTGGATCGGCCACGACGACGGCGCGCGCGCGTGGCTCAACGGCAAGCTCGTCTACGAGAACGAGACCTACGTCGACGGCGTCGCGCCCGACTCCTGGTGGGCGCCGCTGACCCTCCGCGCCGGCGAGAACACGCTCCTCGTGAAGGTCTACGACATCGGCTACTTCTGCGACCTCGCGGCGCGCGTGTCGACGCCCGAGGGGAAGGCGGTGGAATGACGGACCTCGCGCGGGCGGCGGCGCTTCCGCTGGCCAACGTCGTCTGGCCCGCGCTCTTCCTCGAGACACGCCTCCTCCATCCCGTCGTCGTGCTGGTCGGCCTCTGGGTCGAATGGAGCGTGCTGCGGCTCGTGCTCGGGCTTCCCGCGGGACGAGCGCTCGGAGCCGCGCTCTCGATGAACTTCGTGTCGACTTCGATCGGCCTGCTGGCGATCCCGATCGCAGGCATCGTGTACGAAGCGACGCTCGCGCAGGTCGTCCAAGCCGTGCTCGGCTGGAACACCTTCAACCCGATCGCCTGGGGCGCGACTTTCGCTCTCGGCGTCCTCGTGAACACCGGGCTCGAGGCTCTCGTCCTGCGCGTCGGTTTTCGCGTCCCCTTCGACCGCCGCTGCGCGGCGTGGCTCGCGTCGGCCAACGCCGTGAGCGTGGGCCTCGCGCTGCTGTCCGTCTGGATCGACCCGCCCCGCCTCTGATCGCGCGGCGGGCCGGCCGCAGGAGAGTCGGTGCGAGGCTCGCTTCCGTTCGTCGCGGCGGGCGGCGTCTGCAGCGGGGAGACCGGCAGACGGGGTACTCTCCCGCGCGGCCGGGCCGACCGACGCTTGCATGCGCATCTCGACCCTTCTCCGAGCTCTCGTCGTCGGGACGACCTCGGGGCTGGCTCTCACCCTCATCGGGGTCCACGGCTACAGCCTTCTCGCCCGCGCGAACCTGCGGCATGCGCCGGAGATTCCCTGGGCGCCCCTCGTGGCGCTTCCGCTGCTGTGGGCGTTCTGGCGCGCCGCCGGAGGGTGGGGCTTCCCGCGGCGGGCGTCCGGCTGGTGCGCGCGCATGCGCCGCGCCGAGCCCGTTCCGCGGAGGCTGTGGATGCTCACGGCCGGCGCCGCCACGGCGTGGGCGCTCTTCGCGCTCGTCGCGATGTCCCTCGCGCTGCGGCTGAGCGACCTGCCCGCGGACGCTCTACGCATCCTTCCCCGCGGCGTCGTCCTCCCCTGGTGGACGCACGTCAGCGCGCTCGCGGTCCTCGCGCTCGTCGCGGGAGTCGCCGAGGAGGTGGGCGTTCGCGGATACCTGCAGAGGCCGATCGAGGAGGCGGGCTTCCCTGTGCTCGCCGTCGGGTATTCGGCCCTCGTCTTCACGCTCCTCCACGCGAACCAGGAGTGGTTCCTGGAGCAGGCGCTTCCGATGTTCGTCGCGGCGTGCGGCTACGGGCACCTCACCCTCGCGGCGCGCAGCATCTACCCGATGGTCGCGGTGCATGCCTCGATCGATGCCGTTCTCTTCCTGCGCTACTCCGTCCTCGAGGCTCCGATCCCTGCGTCGGTGCGCACGGCGGGCTTCACCGCGACGTTCTGGATCGAAGCGGCGCTCGCGCTCGGCCTCGGCGTGCTCGGCTTCGCGCTCACGACGCGTCTCGCTCGGCGGCGCGGGCAGGAGTGACGCGCAGGTCCGCCGCGCCGGCGCGCCGCTCAGCGCCATTCCTCCGGCAGCACGTACCGCTCGACGGTGATCCTGCCGTCGAAGACCCAGAGCTCGGGGGCCGTCGAGGGGAAGAGCGGCGTCCAGCCGCGATCCCCGGGCGGCAGCGCGACCTTGCCGATCGGCGCGCCCGTCGTCGCGTCGAGGAGGACGATCGACGATTGCTCCTTGCTTTCGCTCGCGAGCGCCGCGATCCGCGCGCCGTCGGAGGCGCCCGAGGAGTAGTCGTCGAGCCAGGCGGGACGCGGAAGGCTCCGGAGCGGATCGCCGTTGGGCGCGAGGACGTGGATCCCGTTCCGTCGCGGACCGCTTCCCTCCGAGCTCCTCATCCCCTCGCAGACGGCGAGCGAGCCGTCCGGCGCCACGCCGAGCGCGATCAGCCGGTCGAAGAAGCTCCCCGAGGCGCCTCTCTCGATCCTGCGAGCGACCCTCCCCTCGCGATCGACCAGGAGCACGGTGTGGAGCCCAATGACCCAGTGGCGCCCGACGGTCGGTTGCCACGCGAGTTCCCCGAAGCCGGCATCCGCTTCGAGCCCACCCGAATCTCGTCGCACGCCATCCGGACCGAAGCGCAGGACTCGAGGCGGGCCGGCGCCGCCGACCTCGCTCATGCCGACGACGACCTCGCCTTCCGGAGTGACCGCGAAGGTGCTCGGGGGGTGCGTGCGATCCACGTCCGCCTTGCTCGGCGTGCGGGTCCAGAGGCGCTTGCCGGAGACGTCGAATCCGTGAACGGTCTTCGTCCGCCAGGAGAGCGCGAGGAGCTGGTCCTTCGCATCGAGGATCAGGAAGCAGAAGATCCCCCCGAGGTTCGCGTCGTCTCGCCATTCCGCCTCGGCGTCGGTCTCGCCCGCACCGAGGACGATCGGCTCCCGGCGCCGGAGTTCGAGCGTCGGGATCGCAGCGAGATCGTCGGCGGGTCCTTCCGGACGGCCGCCGCGCCCGTCTCGCTTCGGGTCGTAGGGACGGCGCGCCGTCTCGCGGACGGTCCACCCGGCAGGAGACGCTCGGTCGGACTCCACTTCGAACTCGACGGCCTGCGCGTCGCGCGCGAAGCGCAGAGTGAACCGCCGCGGCTCGTCGCAGCGAAGCACTCCTCGGTTGCGGTCCTCCGGATCCTCGTCGCGCAGGACCTCGTGGTCGTGCGGGAGCGCGAGGGTCCAGTGCACGTGTCCGGCGAGGTCGACGAGCGCGAATCGGGCCCCGAGCTGCGAGGGCTCGTCGCGCGCGCCGTGCTGGGTTCGCCACCAGTGGACGAGCGCGAGGGGCGTCCCGTGGACGGGCCCCGCGAAGAGAACGCGGCGCGTCGCTTCGGCGTCCTCCAAGTGCTTCTCGAGGTCGAAGGTCGCCACGCGCGAGCCGGAATCGAGGTCGAAGACCCACCAGTGCTCGGTCAGCACGCTCTGATCGGCCTCCCGAATCCGTACGACGAAGCGGCGCAGCTCTTCGTGGAGAAGGACTCCCGCGCCCGTCGGCTCCGGAGACCCGTGGATGGACCGGCTCGGCTTTCTGGGAGTCCTTTCCACGGCGCGCAGGGAGCCATCGGGCGCGATCGTCACGACGAAGAACTCGCTCTCGACGACACCGATCATGTGCCCGGCGCCGTCTGCGCCGTCGGTGTAGCCGAAGCCGGCGACGGTGCCGTCGCTCGCCACGACCGAC
Source organism: uncultured Planctomycetales bacterium (assembly GCA_964545855.1). GTDB lineage: Bacteria > Planctomycetota > UBA1135 > UBA1135 > JACQFD01 > CAZJHD01. The sequence goes on along the minus strand of CAZJHD010000008.1, from coordinate 53,582 downwards.
TCCCAGAGCGTGAAGGGCCGCGGGCCCTCCCAGAGGAGAGATCCCTTCGATCGCAGCTCGTACGGCGCATCCGCCGCGCCCGCTCGATTGCTCGGCTCGACGCGAAGCTCGGCGAGGCCCGAGGCGGAGCGATCGGTGCGCGGCAGGAGACGCGGCGGGACGACTTGCGAACGCGCCGGCCCTGCGAGCGGAAGCAGGGCCACGATGACGAGAGCCGGGAGACTTCGCATGCGCCCCTTGGCGGCGACGAGACGGCTCGTCACGAGAGCGAAAGGGTGTCAGGCACAGTCTCCCCCAAGCGTGCGCGCCTCGGAGAAAAGGTGTCTGACACCCTTTCGCGGTCCTTCCCCCTACTGCACCAGCATCGAAAGCCCCCGCGACGTGCTGAGGCCGAAGGGCGGCAGCGAGCAGGTGGTCCAGGCCCAGAGCGCCTGCGCGAAGTAGGTGTTGCCGACGATCGCGGGGTTGTTCGGCACCGTGAACGTGATCGCGCCGACGCTGGCGGCGTCACTGAAGATGTCGAGGGCGTTCACCTCGGTGCTCGTCAGCAGATCGACGTGCAGCAGCACTCCGATGCCGAAGGGGTCGGAGCCCGCCACGTCGGCGACGTCGGTGATCATCAGTAGCCCGAGGGAGCTCGGCGGCGCCGCGGAGCAGAGGATCTGGAATCCGGTGGTGCCGATGATCGGGCAGGTGTTCGTCGAGAGCGTTTGCGGGCCGGAGCAGCCGGGCGTGCCGGTGCCGAAGGGAGCAGGGAGCACGCAGTCGACGTCGAGGCGCGTCAGGAACGCGTCGCTCGGGCCGACGATCGTGACGGCTCCGCCATTGAACGTCGGGTCGAATCCTCCGAGGACGGGGAAGGTCGTCTCGGTGGAGTGCGTGCGCCCGCCGATCACCGGACGGCCGTTCGCGTCGAGCGTGAGTGCTTGGCCTTGGTCGTTGGCGCTGCCGCCGATGTAGCCACAGGAGAGCAGCGTCGTGCCGGTGGGATCCACGAGCGCGTGGAACGCGTCGTTCAGGCCGTTGTGGGTCCCGTCGGGTCCGTTCAGCGCGGGGAAAGCCGAGAGGCCCGTGTGCGGGGAGTTCGTCGTGCCGGCGAGATGGATGCGTCCGGCGCCGTCGACGGCGACGCGCGTCGCCACGTCGGTTCCGGCGCCGCCGATGTACCCGGAGGAGAGGAGCGTGCTGCCGTCGGCGCTGATGCGAGCGACGATCGCATCGTTGAAGCCGTTCCAGACGAGGCTCGGCCCACCGAGGACGGGGAACGTCGCCTGCGACGAACTCGTGAGACCCGCCGCGACGATCTCGCCGGAGGACCCGAAGGCGAAGTGCGTCACCATGTCGAAGTTGACGCCGCCGAGGTAGCCGCACCAGTCGAGTCCGGTGCCATCGGCCTTCACTCGCGCGAGGAATCCGTCGCTGCCGCCGGCGTAGGTGAGGTCGAAGGCGCCCGAGACGGGGAACGTGGTCTCGTCGGACGACGTGAGGCCCGCCACGTAGGCGCGGCCGGTGGCGTCGACGGCGATGGCGACGGCATCCTCGAAGCCGCTGCCTCCGATGTAGCCGAGGTACTCGAAGCCCGTCCCGTCGGGACGGATCTTCGCGACGCATGCATCAGTCGATCCGTTGTGCGTGACGTCGGGACCGACGAACGCAGGAAACGTCGTTGAGTCGGAGCCGGCGCGACCCGCCACGTAGGCGGCGCCGGCGGCGTCGACGGCGACCGCGAAGGAGCGGTCCTCCACGTTGTTGCCTCCGATGTAGCCGCAGTAGACGAGGGCGCTGCCGGAGGCGGTGACCTTGGCGATCCAGCCCTCGAAGCCGCCGTCGTGGAGGAGATGAGGCCCCACGAGGACCGGGAAGCCGTCGACCGGTCGCGACTGCGTGTGGCCGACGACGTAGCAGTTCCCCGCCGAATCCGTCGCGATGCCGTTGCCGAACTCGATGTCGAGTCCGCCGATGTAGCCGCAGGAGAGGAGCACGGTGCCCGTGGGATCGAACTTCACGACGATCGCGTCGCCGAATGGCGAGCCGCCGCCGTTGTAGGTGAGATCCGGTCCGACGGCCGTGGGGAACGTCGCCTGGCTCGAGGTCGTCCAGCCCGTCGCCCAGAGGTTCCCGAACACGTCGGTCGCCATCGCGTAGATCTCCTCGTTCCCGGAGCCGCCGAAGAAGCTCGACTGGATCACCACGGCCGGATCGACGAGGAGTGGCAGGCTCGCGTCGTAGGTGCCGAGAATGAGCCCGAGCACGGGATCGCCAGCGCCGCGCATCGCCGTGCGGACGGCGACGGGCACGCGCGTGCCGTCGATCACCTGCCATGCGATCGGCGCCGCGTCGACGAGGTCGCCGAGCGGCGTCGCGACGACCGTCTCGCCCGAGGGTGCGAGGCACACCGCGTCGGCGCCGCGCCAAGCGAGGGCGATGTGCGAGGGATCGGCGCCGGGGTGCACGACGAAGGTGGTCTTCAGAGAGCCGGGGAGCGCGTCCTGGTGCAGATCGATCCCGGGCCACACGTCGCGCGTGACGAGCTGGTCGAAGCTCCGCACGTCGGTGATCCACGCGTCGGGCGCGCCCTGGAACCAATGGGTGCGCGTCGGGGTCTCCGCCTCGAGAACGGGCACCGACGCGGGCGACGCGCCGACGAGGTCGAGCCGGAGCGCATGGCGCTCGACGGTGCCGTCGGCCTGCGTGCGCCGCAGCGCGAGGACGGCGCCCTCGCGCGTGAAGAAGGCGTCGAGGTTGCGTCCCTGGAGCGAGGCGACCACCTCGCCCGGGAAACGCCCGCCGTTCTCGAGGAAGCGCGCGTGCGTTCCGGGGAGGGGCGTCGCGCGAGCGATGCGCGACGCGGGGGCGTCCTGGGCGGCCACCGGCGCCGAGGCGAGGACGAGCGAGAGAGCGGCGATCCGGGGGTGTGCGAGCGACATGGCGCGACTCCGCGATTCGGAGACCCGGCGCCCGCGTGACGCGGGGTCGTTCCCCAGGATCAGGGAACGCGCGGAATCGTTGCACCTCCGATTCGAAGAATCGCGCCCCGGGACCTCGCGCCCGCGTCGGGCGCGGACGCAACTACACCAGCGCCGGCAGTGCCGCGGCCACCGACTCGAGCGGCGTCTGCAGCGCGGGGAAGAAGTCGGCCTTCGCGTGCTGCACCGTGCAGGTCGCGCACTTCGGATGGAACGCACGCGACCGCAGGAAGCCCTCGCGGATGCGGTTCAGCTCGGGCCCGTTCCAGATCTCCTCGATCGAGAGCGTGCGCGCGTCGCCGAGGGAGATCTCGCCTTCGTGGTCGACGCAGCAGGCGGTCGTGCGGCCGTCGACGAGGACGGCGAGCTGGCGCCAGGGGAACGAGCAGAATCGGTCGCGGCGCTGCGCCACGGGCGAAGGCGGCACGTGCCCGGAGATCCCGTTCTCCTTGGCGCCGTCGTTGCCCCAGGCGTGGTAGGGCGTCCACTGCAGCTCGAGCCCCTCGCAGAGCGCGAGGAGGGTCGTCCCCGTCGGGTCGAGCCGCACGCTCTCCTCGATCCCGGAGGCGACACGCCCACCAGCGCGGCGCACGACTCCAGCCCAGTGGGCGACGATGCCGCGGATGCGCGCGAGCTCCACCGGATCGGCGGCCTTCGCGAGGTCGTAGAGCACGTTCACGCGCGTCGCCGGCGGGGCGCCGCGCCGCACGATCTCGGTGACCATCGCCTCGATGCCGGCCTGGTACTCGTCGAAGGGCACGGCCGTGCCGCGCTGCGCGTCGTAGGCCTCGCGCTCCGGCGTGTTGAGCGAGATCACCATCTCGTCGAGACGCGATCGGAGGATCCCCTCGATCCGCTCGCGCTGGAACCGCGAGCCGTTCGTCGCCAGCAGGATGCGCTGCCCCTGCGCGTGCGCGTAGTCGACGAAGTCGAAGAACTTCGGATAGAGGAGCGGCTCCCCCATCAGGTGGACGCGGATGGGGTAGTGGTGCCCCATCTCGGCGAGGTCGCGCACGACCTTCTTCGCGAGGTCGAAGTCCATGGGCCGCTGCTTGCGCTTCAGATCCCCCTGCGGGCAGAAGGTGCAGCGGAAGTTGCAGGCGTTCACGAGCTCGATGAACGCGTCGAAGATCGTGTTGCGGACGCGCATCGGCGCGTCCTCCGTGTCGGCCGCGAGCGGCACGAGCCGCGCGTCGCGGCCTGCCCCCACGCGCTCGTGGAAGCCCATGCGCACGGAGTAGTCGCCGGCGAAGGCCTTCACGTCGAGGTGTGCGTCGAATTCCTCGGAGCCGCCCACGGGGACCGGCTTCGGAACGGCGGTCTCGAAGAGACGGCGGACGAACCGGCCGTCGGCGGAGAAGAGGTCGGCCGTGCCGACGTAGCGCCCCGCCGTCTCCGGGCGGGCGAGCGCGAGGAGCCCTCGATTCGCGAGCCGCACCGGGTAGCGGACCGTCTCGAAGCCCCACGCTTCGTGGGGCGGGCGGACGGGATGGAGCTCGACGGGGGGCGGGGGCACGGGGCTCCGTAGGGCCCCCCCGGAGGCCGGTATCGAAATAGTCTCGGCGTCCCCGTGCCGCGTGGCGGCCGTCACGGCAGGCTCCCGACGGTGGATCGGCCGCGCCGCCGCTCCGAAGCGCGCGTTTCGAGGAGGAGATCGATCTCGCGGGCGTCGGGGACGCCGGAGAAGACCGCGTCCGCACCGGCCTCGCGGGCGAGCTCGGCCCGACCGTCCACGCCTGCGACGACGACGCCGAGGCGGAGCGCGTCGCCCGCCTGCTCCCGCAGCAGCGTGAGCGCGAGCAGCCCGTCCATGCCGGGGATCTCGAGGTCGAGGATCATCGCGCCGGGATTCGACTCGCGGGCGAGCAGCACGCCCGTCACGGGCGAGTCGGTCTCGCAGCAACGGAGCCCGCGCCGGGCCGCGAGGTCGCGCACCGCGCGGCGGAACCCGGGATCGGAATGGACGACGATCAAATCGGAGCTCGGGGGCGCGCCCCATCGCGAGCTCGATCGCCGGACTCCGTCGGATGCGGCCTGGGGGGAGGTGGCTGGCTGCAAGACTCTCCGCCCTCGATCCGCGATCGGCGGAGGCTCTCACTCCGCGCCCGGTCGAGGGGTGCCTGCAGGATCGGACGACGGCGCCCGCCCCCTTGAGCGGAGAGGTCGTGGAGGAACCGCCGCCGCTGACCCGAAGCCGATCGAGAGTGAGCGACGAAGCCGCCGCCGCTCGCCGCCGACGGACGCCTTCAGGCCTCGAGGGCTCCCACGGCGTTCTCCACGCTCTCGAGGATCGCGCCCGACGCGAGGAGTTCGCGCGCAGACTCCAGATCGGGCTGGAGATAGCGGTCGCGATCGAGCGGCGCGATGCGCGTGCGGATCGCGCGGTAGACGGCCTCGGCGCCCTTGCCAGCCTTCTTCTCGAGGAAGAACTCGCGCCCCTGCGCTGCCGAGAGCGCCTCGATGGCGAGGATCCACTCGACGTTCGTGACGACGGTGCGCGCCTTGCGCGCCGCCGTCACGCCCATGGAGACGTGGTCCTCCTGGTTCGCCGACGTCGGGATCGTGTCGACGCTCGCCGGATGCGCGTGGACCTTGTTCTCGTTCACGAGAGAGGCGGCGACGACCTGGGGGATCATGAGCCCCGAGTTGAGGCCGCTCGCCTCGACGAGGAACGCCGGCAGGCCCGAGAGCGTCGGGTTCACCATCTGCTCGATCCGGCGCTCGCTGATCGTCCCCCAGGTGGCAACGCCGATGGCGAGGGCGTCCAGCGCCGTCGACACGGGCTGGCCGTGGAAGTTCCCCTGGGAGACCACGTCCCCGTTGTCGAAGACGAGCGGGTTGTCGGTGACGGCGCTGAGCTCGCACTCGAGGACTCCCGCGACGAAGGCGAGCATGTCCTTCGCCGCGCCGTGCACCTGCGGGATGCAGCGCAGGCAGTAGGGATCCTGGACCTTGTCGCAGTCCTTGTGGGAGCGGAGCACCTGCGAGGCGCGCAGGCATCGCCGCACGTTGGCGGCCGCCTTCGCGTGTCCCGGGTGGGGCCGCGCGAGCGCCACGCGCTCGTCGAAGGGAACGGCGCTCCCCTTCAGCGCCTCCAGCGAGAGCGACGCGATGGCGTCCGCCGACTTCGAGATCCGCAGAGCGCGCGCGGCGGCGAGCCCTCCGATGGCGGTCATGATCGGCGTGCCGTTGATGAGGGCGAGACCCTCCTTCGCGTGCAGCTCCATCGGCTTGCAGCCCGCCGCTTGGAGCGCCTTCGCCGACGCCATGCGCTTGCCGCGGAAGATCGCCTCTCCCTCCCCGATCACCGTGAGCGCGAGGTGCGCGAGCGGCGCGAGGTCGCCGGAGGCGCCGACGCTCCCCTGCTCCGGCACGACGGGGGTGATCCCCTCGTTGAAGAGAGCGACGAGGGCCTCGATCAGCTCCAGCCGCACGCCGCTCGTGCCCTGCGCGAGCGCATGGATCCGCAGGAGGAGCGCGGCGCGCGTCTCGCCGACCGAGAGCACGGGCCCGACGCCGCAGGCGTGGGAGAGGAGGAGATTGCGCTGCAGCGTGCGCAGGTCGGAGGTCGCGACGCGGACGCGCGCGAGCCGACCGAAGCCCGTCGTCACGCCGTACACCGTCTCCCCCGCTTCGAGCTTCTGCTCCACGATCTTGCGGGAGCGGAGGATCCGATTCCGGGCGCGGGGCGGCACGACGATCCGCGGCGCGGAGTCCGGAGCCTCGGCGCGTGCCACGAGCTCGAGGTCTTGGAGGCGGAGAGGGCGTTCGCCGACGGGGATCGCGATGGTCACCCCGCGATTCTCGGGAACGGGAGGGCCCGGAGGAACGACGCTCTCCGCCGCCGACCGCCGACATGCGTTCCGGGCGCGTTCAATCTGCCCGTGGCAGAAGTCATCCGAGCTGCGCGCGGGCCCCGACGCACATCGCGTCGTTGCGCGTCCTCACGGCAACCTCCCGCTACGCTTGCGGCGCGCGCCTCGCGCTGTGCGCCGCTGCCTCGCGCTCGCTCTGCGGAGCCCTTCCACCACGGGCAGCTATACTCGATCGTCATGAAGCGCCTCGCCCTGGTGCTCGCTCCGGGCTTCGACGAGATGGAAGCCTCGACGTTCCTCGGGGTCTTCGGCTGGACGCGCGCCATCGAGACCGTCGAGCCGGTCGTGCTGGAGCCCCTTTCGATCGATCGGGAGGTGCCGGGCGCCCACGGGCTCGTGGCTCGCGTCGCCGCGCGCATCGGGGACGCCGATCCGACGAGCTACGCGGCCGTGGTGGTGCCGGGGGGCTCCTACGAGAAGGGCTACTCCCACGTCTGCGACGCGCCGGTGCTGCAGTTCCTGCGCGGGATCGAGGGCTCCGGCGGAACGCTCGTCGCCACGTCCACGGGCACGCGCGCTCTCGCCGCGTCGGGGTTGCTCGTGGGCAAGCGCGCCACCACGTATCCCTTCGACGACGGGCGCCATCGGGCCTATCTGGCCGAGTGCGGCGCGACGCTCAGCAACGCGCCCCTCGAGATCGACGGCGCCGTGATCACCTGCAGTGGCCCGAACAGCGTCCTCGAGGCGGCCTTCTCGCTCTTGCGCGCGATCGGCGGAGACCGCGACGTCGAGGCCGTGCGGAAGGCGCTCGGATTCCTGCGCGCGCCGTGACGCGGTGCGAGACGGGCATCCCGCTCTCGCGGCTCAGTCTCCCGTCGGACGCACGCCCCGGCCCTCCACCATGAGGATCACCGTGCGCTCGGGCGCGCGCGTCCGATGGCGCACGCCGCGCGGCACCGTGAAACCCTGCCGCGGCCGCAGCTCCACCGACCCGCCGTCCCAGTCGACGAAGAGCCGGCCCTCCACGACGTAGAAGAACTCGTCCTCGTCGACGTGATGGTGCCAGTGGAACTCCCCCTCGATCACGCCGAGCCGCACGACGCAGTCGTTCACGCCGCAGAGGCTCTGGTTGAACCAGGGCTCGGCGCAGGAATCCGCGAGGCCGCCGACGTCGACGAGCTGCAGTGCCGGGAATCGGATGTCGGTGTGGATCGAGTAGCTCGGCTTCTCGCTCAAGGGGGATCTCCGTTCGTGGTCAGGGTGCGCCGACGCGAAGCTCCACGTTGCCGCGGACGCGCAGGGCGGCGGCGTCGAGCACGATGCGTCCCGCCTCGCGGACGCGCACGCCGTAGTCGCCGGGCTCGAGAGCCGGCAGGTCGAGAGGCTCGCCCGCGGCGACCTCGAACTCGACGGCCGGCTCGCCGACGCGCGTGAGCCGGACGCGCCTCGCGGCGAGCCCATCGAAGCGGATCGAGACCGTCGCGTCGGTCGACGGCGGCGCCGGTGCGAGCACGATCGAGCCGAGGTCGCCTGCGTCGGCGGGCACGGCGAGGATCGCGGGCTCGTAGCCGTCCGCCTCCACGACGAGACCGAGCGGCCGTGGCATGTCGGTGGTCTCGAGGCGGAACTGACCCGTCGGGCCCGTCGTCGCCGTGCGTCGCACCCACGGCAGGATCGGGACGGGGAACCGGTCGAGCCCGCCGTACTCGCGGAGGATCCGCTCCATGGAGCGGCCGATGTCGCTCGATTCGACGCGCACGCGCGCGCCCTGCACGGGGATGCCGCGCGCCAGGATCGTGCCGGACACGGGCTTCTTCCACGTGAAGAGGAACGCCGCGCGCGTGAACGTCGTGTCGCCGGGCCGCTGGATCACGGGGCGCATCGCGGGGTCGGATCCACCGGTCCCCGTCGCGGCGCGGATCTGGAACGGGACGCCGTTCGGGATCCCGTGGATCACGAGGCTCGCGTCGCCCGGCAGCGACCAAGTGGCACCGAGCCGCTCGAAGGGGAACGTGCGTCCCTCTGGCGGCCCATCGGGGAGCAGGATCGCGACGGCCGGGCTCCCGCCGAAGGGAGGCGGATCGAAGACGAGCGTGAGCGGCTCCGATCGGCGCAGGACGAAACGGTTGCGGTCGAACTCGAGGTGCTGCGCGGGCCGGAGGTGGAGGTTCTCGCGGCGCGTCTCGAATCCCTCGGCGCCGAGGTAGAGAACGAGATCGCCGGGCACGACGCCCGAGAGGAAGAACGCGCCATCGGGGTCGGTGGGCTGGCGCTGGCCGTCGATCTCCGCCCAGGCTCCGACGATCGGGGCGCCCGACTCGTCGAGCAGCGTGCCGTGGACGTTGCCGATCGCGAGGAACGGGAGATCGAGGGTCGTGACGCTGTCGCGGAGGAGGACGAGATCGCGCCGCGCGCGGCCGTGCCTCGGCGCGTCGACCTCGAGCAGGGACGCGCCCGGGTGCAGTCCGGGGATCTCGTAGAGCCCGTCGGAGTTCGTGACGGCGCGCACGCCCTCGTTCAGCCCCGCGGCGAAGCGAACCTCGACGCCGGCGAGTCCGCCGCGCTCGTCGTAGGCGCGGCCGACGAGCACGGCCGTGCGCCCTTCGCCGACGACGCCGGCTGCCGCGTTCGCGGTCGACGGCCCGGCGGCGCCGTCGAGCTTCCAGAGAAGAACCTCGGTGTAGACGACGCCGAGGTCGACGGCCGCGCCGGGCGCGGAGGCCGTCGCGCTCTCGGGGATCGCGGGACCCGGGTCGGGAGCCGGCAGCGGTGCGGGGCCTTCGGGAACGGGCCCGGGATCCGGCTCCGGCCCGGGCCCGCCCAGGGCCGCGAGCGCCACGAGCCCCGCGGCGACCGCCAGCACGGCGGCCATCGCGAGGATCGGTCGGCGGAGGGACGTCGCTCCGGGCTTCATCGCCGGCAATGCCGGGAATGGGCGCGCGCGCCGTTCACTCGGTCGTGCCGCGCCCGGACGAGAGCGTCGTCAGAACGCGGGGAAATCGTCGTCGTCGTCGTCGTCCAGATCGCCGCCATCGTCGGGAGGAGAGTACGGCGGAAGGTCGGGAACCATCGGCCTCGGCATGGCGGGAGGCGGCGGCGCGAGAGGGAGCGGCGGCGGCGCGGCGGAGGCGCGCTTCGGCGCCGCCGGCTTGCGCGTGGCCTTGCGGGGCGCCGCCTTCCGGACGGCTCGCTTCTTCGCGACGACCTTCTTCACGACACGCTTCTTGGTGACGCGCTTCTTGGCGGCGCTCCTCCGCACGACGCGCTTCTTCGTGACGCGCTTCTTCGCGGTCGCCCTGGAGCGCCCCGCCTTGCGGACGACTTTCTTCGCCCTGCGCTTCGTCGCGCGGGCACGCCTGGGAGCCTTGGAGGACTTCTTGGACTTCTTCTTCGCAGCCATCTTGAAATCTCCGTGGAAGGTTCCAGCGGAAGGATCCGGGTCCGATCCTCGCCGCGGGGTCGCATGAGAGTAGGAGCCCAGCGGCGGATCGCACAACGAGCCAGCGTCCGATTCGCGGCCGCGCGCGGCCCGAATGCCCGTTCCAGCGGCCTGCTACGATCCGAAGCTCTCCCGTGACCTCTCCGCTCCACGTGATCGATCACAGCCGCATCTCCGGGAGGATGGTCTATCCGGTCCGGGCCCGGCGCAGCCGCGGCATCTCGATCGGCGTGAACCTCTTCCCGCACCGCAAGGTCTGCGACCTCGACTGCGTCTACTGCGAGGTCGACAACCCCGGTACGTCGGGGGTGGAGCCCTCGATCGGCCAGCTCCGCGAGGAGCTGGAGGAGGTCTTCTCGGCGATCCGGGAGGGCCGGTCCTTCGCCGGAGAGCGGATCAACGACATCGCCTTCTCGGGCGACGGGGAGCCGACGATCTCGCCGCTCTTCGGCGAGGCCGTGGACGTGGCGGCCGACGTTCGCGAGCGTCTGGGACCGAAGGGCCTGAAGCTCGTTCTGATCACCGACGCACTCACGCTCCAGCGACCGGCGACGCGAGAGGCGATCGAGCGCCTCATGGCGAACGGCGGCGAGGTCTGGGCGAAGCTCGACGCGGGCACCGAGGAGTACTTCCGGCTCGTCGGGCGCGGCCATGTTCCCCTCGCGCGGCAGATCGAGAACATCGCCGACCTCGCGCGCCGCCACCCGACGGTGATCCAGTCGATGTTCCTCCGCGTGAAGGGCGCGCCGCCGCCGGCCGAGGAGATCGACGCCTACGTCGCCCGCCTGCGGGAACTCGTGGCGGAGGGAGCGCGCTTGATGAGGATCGACGTGTACACGGTCGCGCGCCCGACGACGGAGCCCTGGGCCACGGCGCTCCCCGACGGAGAGCTCGACGCGATCGCGGCGAAGGTGCGCGGCGCCCTCGGCGACGGGATCCCCGTCGAGACCTACCCCTCGCACGGCTGAGCCTGCCGCCTCGCGCGCCCGACCGGCGGAGGGTGGTCGTGGCGCGCGGCTACGGCGGCGCGCCCCGCAGGTCGAGCGGCGCGGCGCGCTCGAGTGCGGCGCGCGCCTCGTCGTCGCGGCCGAGCCGCGCGAGCGCGAGCGCGGCGATGCGGAGCATCGTGGGATCCGGGGCGGGCTCCGCGATCCAGGGCGCGACGGCGTCGAGGGTGCCCGCGTAGTCACGGAGCTCGCCCAGGACGACGGCGAGCTGACGTGCGATGGCCCGATCGGTGTCGGGATCGAGATCCGGGAGGGAGCGCGCGGCCCGCAGGCGGTCGCGCGCGGAGGCGAGCCGCTCGCCCGCGCCCGTGCGGCGCGCGGCGCGCACCTCGAGGAGCGCGGCGGCGAAGGCGTCGCACGCCGTCCTCGATTCGGCGACGCGCCGCGCGAGGCCCGAGGCCCCCGCGAGGAGCGCGAGGTGCTCTCCGTCGGGCTCGTCCACCCAAGCGGCGATGGCCGCGTCCGCCGCCTCGGGCTCCTCGCGCTCGACGAGCCCGCGTGCGCGGAGCGTCGAGACGTTCGCCCTGAGGAGCGCCGCGAGCCGCGGCCGCGTCGCGCCCTGGAGACCGACGAAGCGCGCGAGATCGTCGGCGCTCCAGGCGTGTCCCGCGAAGAACCGGAGGTTGTCGGCGGTGGTGTTGCGCCGGAAGAGATTCCGCGCCGCGTGGAACTCGAGGATGGGGTGGTCATCGGTGTGGAGCGCGACCGCGGGGTCGTCGGCGACGCGCGGCCCCACGGCGAGCCCCGCCAGCAGCCGCAGGGGATCGCCGAGTCCCACGGAACGGAGGTCCGCTCCCACGTCGCCCGCCGACGCGCGGCGCGCGAAGGACTGCGCGTCGAGCCGCAGCGGAGCCTTCGCGCCGACGAGGACGGCGTCGCCCGCCCAGGTGATCCAGAGGGCGCTCTCGGGGAGTGCGCGCGCGAAGCCGCGGAGGATGGTGAGCGAGTCCTCGACGGCCATCTCGTAGAGCGGCAGCCAGTGCACGGCGATCCCTCCCGGCGCGAGCGCTCGCGCGACGAGGCGGTAGTAGTCCTCCGTGTAGAGGCTCGCGGCGCCGGAGACCCAGGGGTGGATCGGATCGCTCGTGACGACGTCGAAGCGTCCGGCGCCAGCGGCCGCGAGCACGCGGCGGCCGTCCTCGAAGACGATGCGCACGTTCGCGCGGTCTACGACGCCGTGGTTCCAGTCGGCGAAGAGACGTGTCGCTTCGGGCACCTCGGGGGAGATCTCGGCGACGGTGACGTCGACCCCGGGATGCACGGCGACGGCCCCCGCCGTCACGCCCGCGCCGAGTCCGACGACGAGCGCGCGCACGGGACTCGGGTGGAGGAGCATCGGGAGGTGCCCGAGGACGATCTGGTTGCGCTGCGCCTCGAAGCCCGTGCTCGCCTCCTTCTTGCCGTTCACGGCGAAGTCGAGGATGCGCCGCGGCGGCTTCCCCGGCTCCGCCGCGGCCGGCGTCGCGTAGACGGCGACGGAGGTGCTGACGCCCTCGCGGTAGAGGATCGTCTCCTCCGCGGTTCGGGATGCGGCGCGATCCTCCCCGCGCTCCGTATCGCTCCGCGCCTCCGCGAGAGGTGCGTAGAGCCAGAGCCGCAGCGGGCGCGGCGCGGGCACGAGCACGAGGGCGGCGAGCCCGAGCACTGCGACGAGTCCGAGCCGTTCGGCCGCGCGGCCGCGCAACGCGCCGGGTGCCGCGAGCGCGGCAGCGGTGAGCGCCGCCGCGCCGAGGGTCCTCGTGAGACCGAGGGCGGGGACGACGAGGAAGGTCACGCCGAGCGACGCGGCGATCGACCCGGCGGTGTTCACGGCGTAGACGACGCCGAGGGACGTCGCGGCCGGTCCGCGGCGCGCGCGAAGGAGAAGAGGGAAGAGGAAGCCCGAGGCGAGCGCGGGAGGAAGGAGCACGGCGAACGCGACGAGCGCCGTGAGCAGGAGGCCTCCTTCCACCGTGAGGGCTGCGTCGGGGCCGCTCCGCAGCGCCGACGCGAGGACCTCCAGGAGGCGAGGCGCCAGCGCGCACGTCGCTCCGAGAGCGAGGAGGCCTGCGCGAATGCGCCCGCGCGGATCGGCGTTCCCGCGGAAGGCGCGCGCTCCCATCGCCGATCCCGCCGCGATGGCGAGGAGGAACGCGACGAGCGTCGCCGTGATCGCGTAGGTGCTGCCACCGAGCACCTGGTGGAGCATCCGGTTGAGCGCCACCTCGGCCGCGATCGCGATCGCGCCCACGGCGAAGGCGAGTCCGAGGATCGTCCGATGGGGAAGCGTCGCCTGGGCAGCGGCGTGCGACGGCTCAGCGATCGGTCGTGGAGGCGTCGCGGGACGCGCCGTCGCGGCGAGAGCCGCCGCAACGACGTTCGCGGCGGCGGCGGCCCAGAGCGTGCCGCGCACACCGAGCCACTCGATGGCGAGGAACCCGGCCGCGGCGGTTCCGAGAGCGGCGCCGAAGGTGTTCCAGGCATAGAGCCTCGCCGCGCGACGTCCGCCGGCGCCGACGACGCGGCAGAGGAGCGGCAACGTCGCACCCATGAGGATCGTCGGGGGGAGCAGCAGGAGCGCGAGCGCGGGGCGCGCCGCGTCGAGCCAGCCACCGGCGAGCGCGAGGCAGGGCGCGCTCGCCACGCCGAGAGCGCCGATCGCGAGCTCGATCGCCACGTAGGCCGAGCGCGGCCGCGCGATGCGCTCGACGAGACGGCCCGCGATCGCGGAGCCCAGCGCGAGTCCCGCGAAGAACGTGGCGAGCAGCAGCGCGAGCGCCGGGGCGGTCGCGCCGACTTCGAGCGTGAGCAGGCGGAGCCAGCCGATCTCGTCGGCGAGGCTCGCCGCGCCGCTCAGGACGGCCGCCGCCACGACGGGCGCGGGGAGACGCGCCGCGTCGCTTTCGAGAGGGAGCCGTTCCTCGGCGGTGGAAGGCATGGAGAGGCGCGGACGGTACCCTCCTTCGCTCGGATGTTCGCCGCCGCCCTGCTGCTCACGCTGCTCGCGCCTCCGCTCCAGGAGAAGGCGGAGCCCGACGATCCGATCGCGAAGGCCGCGGAGAGGGAGAGGCGCGGCGATCTTCCCGGCGCCGCACGGGCCATCGAGGAGGCGATCGCACTGCGCCCGAAGGATGTCGCGCTGCGGGTCCGAGCCGGTCTGTTGCTGGCGAGGTCCGACGATCTCGCAGGCGCTCTCGCGCACCTCGAGGCGGCGACTTCCCTCGATCCCGCGCATCGCGAGGCCTGGCTCGCCCTCGGGGAGACGCACTATCGGGCCCAGCGATACACACCCGCGCTCGCCGCATTCGAGCGAGCGGCGGAGATCGGCGACGCGGACGGCCGCGCGGCGAACGGCATCGGGACGACGCGATTCGCCATGGCCGACCGCGCCGGCGCGCGCGCCGCGCTGGAGATCGCCGCGTCGCGCAATCCGCGGCTGCCGGGCCCGCGCCACCTGCTCGGGCGCATCGCGCTCGACGACGGAGACGTGGAGACGGCGATCACGTGGTTCCGCGCCTGCCTCGCCCTCGACCCGCGCGATCCCGAGTCTCTCTTCCGTCTCGGGCTGTCCCTGCAGCGTCGCGGCGATTCCGAGGACGCGATCCGCGCCTACCGCGCTGCGATCGAGAACGACCCTTTCCAACTCGGAGCGCGCATGAATCTCGGGCGCCTCCTCCTTGCGCTCGGACGCGAAGTGGAGGGACGGGCGGAGATCGAAGCCCACGGCCGCGTGGCACGCGGGCAGCAGCGTCTCACGCTCGCGCTCGAGTCGCTGAAGCTCGATCCGGCGTCGGCGCCGAACCGCGTGCTCGTCGGCGAAGCGCTCCTCGACCTCGGTGTCCCGGCGGAGGCCCTCGTGCACTTCCGCGAGGCGCTGCGATCCACGACTCCGCAGCCCCGTGCCCACCTCGGCGCGGCGCGCGCCTTCGCGGCCCTCGGTGACACGGAGCGGCGAGACCGCGCCGCGCGCGACGCGATCGCGGCGGCCCCCCGTGACGAAGCGCTCGCCGCCGAAGCCGAGGCGCTCCTGCGGGGCGAGGGAGTCGCGTCGCGTCCGGGCCGGTGAGGAACTCCCGAGCATTCGGCGGAGCACGGCTCGCGGCGGCGATCGCCGTCGTGATGGCGTCGGCCTGCACGCGCGCCGACGAGTCGCCGGCGACGAAGCCGGCGCCGCCCCCTCCGCGTCCCACGGGCATCGTGCTGACGGAGATCGATCCGGCCTCCGCGGGTATCGACTTCGTCCACCGCAACGGCGGCTCGGGCGCGAAGTTCGTCCCCGAGACCATGGGCTCGGGCCTGGCCCTCTTCGACGCCGACGGAGACGGCGACCTCGACGTCTACCTCCTCCAGGCGAGCCCCTCGCCGGGCACGGCGGCCTTCGACGCGCGCTCGCGCTTCTATCGGAACGAGGGGAGCTTTCGGTTCCGCGACGACACCGCAGCCTCGGGCCTCGCCGATGCCGGATTCGCCATGGGGGTCGCCGTCGCCGACGTCGACAACGACGGCGACCTCGACGTCTACACGAGCGCCTGGGGCCGGGGTCATTTCTTCCGCAACGGCGGGAACGCGCGCTTCGCGGACGAGACGGATCGGTCGGGACTCGTGGCCGAAGGCTTCCTCTCGTCGGCCGCCTTCGGCGATCTCGACGGAGACGGGCTCGCCGATCTCTACGTCGTCAACTACCTCGACGATGCGGAGACACGGAAGAACCCCTACTGCGGCACCCACGATCCCGGAGGCCGCGCCTACTGCTCGCCGCACGCCTTCTCCGGAGCGCCCGACTTCCTCTACCGCAATCTCGGAGACGCGAAGTTCCTCGACGTCTCGAGAGCGACGGGCATCGCGCGCGCGGGACGGTTCGATGGGAAGGGGCTCGGCGTGGTCCTCTCGGATCTCGACCGGGACGGCGATCCCGACATCGTGGTCGCGAACGATTCCTGCGCGAACTTCCTCTACCGCAACGAGGGCGGCTGGAAGTTCGAAGAGGTGGCCGCCTTCGCGGGCGTCGCCTTCGCCGAGGACGGCCGGGAGCGCGCGGGCATGGGGATCGACGCGGGCGATGTCGACGGCGATGGCTGGCCCGAGATCCTGATCACGAATCTGAATCAGGAGCCGAACTCGCTCTTCCGATCGACCGCGCCCTTGGTGTTCGAGGATCGCAGCGGTCCGTCGCGACTCGGTCCGCCCTCCGTGCCGTTCGTCGGATTCGGCTGCGGGCTCGTCGACCTCGACGGAGACGGCGACCGCGACGTGCTCGTCGTGAATGGACACATCCTCGACAACGCGGAGCGATTCGGCGACGCGAGTCCCCATCGACAGCGTCCGCTCCTGTTCGAGAACACCGGGGACGGGACCTTCGCGCTGCGATCCGCCGACACTCCATTCCTCTCGACGGCGCGCGTGCTTCGCGGCCTCGCCTTCGGCGATCTGGATGGCGACGGGGATCCGGATGCGATCGCTTCTCAGAACGACGGCCCCCCCGTCCTTCTGCGCAACGACACGGACGCACAGGGTCGCTGGGTCCTCCTACGGCTGGCCGCGTCCCCCTCGAAAGGAGCGAGTCTTGGTGCGAGAGTCCATTGGTGGCGCGGCCCGATCGAGAGCGTGGCCGAGTGCCGAAGCGCGTTCTCCTATCTCTCGGCATCGGCCTCCGATTTGGCCCTCGGACTCGGAACCTCCCCCCGGGTCGACCGCGTGCGGATCCACTGGCGATCGGGATCGGTGACCGAGGCTCGCGACCTCGAGCCGGGCCGGCTCTGGATCCTCCACGAGGACGGGACGGTCGAGGCGCGCGGCTTGCGGTGAGAAGAACCGACACTCAATGGGTGGCTCTATTTCGTCGCTTCTTCCTGCTTTCGTAGCTGGTTTTTCTATTCCGACGCGATACGGAATCTCCCGTCCCGAAAGACTTTCGGTGCCGACCGCACCGTCCGGGAATCAACTTCGCTTCAGGTTCTCCCCGAATCGCGCCGACATCGAGCTTCCGCGGGAACCAATGCGCGCGGGAGATTCGGACGGCTTTCCTCGAGCCGCCCAGCTGCGTGGATCGATGGGCCATCGGATCCGATCCCGCAACCCGGCCGGTCCGCCGAGGATTCCTCGGCCGCCTCTCCGTTGCCTCGTGCTTCCCGCCGAGAGCACCCTCGCTCCCCCGTTTCGGGGATGCCGCGTTGCTGGATTCCCAGTGAACCCCAAGTCGCGGAACCCCACGGTCTTGACCGCTCGTCGGAGGATGCCGTAGGGTTCCATGTTCGGCGCATCTCCGCAGGTCGCCTGACCCTCTCCCTCGTTCTCCCCGTTTCCTCATCCCTGGCGCGGAAAAGCGCGTGAGTCGTTTCGAGCCCTTCTTGGGTGAGACGCGGCCAAAGCAGCTACCCCATGCGAAACCTGACATCTCTCTCTGCTTGGTTTACGGCCACTGTCTTGGCCGCGAGCCTCGCCGCCACGGCGAACGCACAGCAGTTCACCGATGTGAGCGGCAACCTCCCGGCCCTTGGTGCCTCCACGGAGGCCTCCAAGTTCGGCGACTGGGACCTCGATGGTGACCTCGATCTCGTCTACTCGAACGGTGGCGACTCGAACAACCAGCAGGACCGCCTCCTCTTCAACCGCGGTCTCTCCTCTGCCGGCGGCGGCGCCCTCGGCACGATCGGCACGTTCCTCGACCGCACGTCGACGAACCTCCTGCCGAACTTCACGACCTCGGGTCGCGACGTCCAAGTCGAAGACATGGACAACGACGGCGACCTCGACTTCTACTTCTCGAACCACTCGCAGTCGACGACGCAGTCGAACGTCTTCTTCACGAACATGGGTGGAGCGCAGGGCGGCACGCTCGGCATCTACCAGCTCCAGCCGACGCGCTGGAACGGAGTCGGCCTGGCTGGCTCCTCGGTTCCCGCCGCGCAGAAGATCACGGGCGGCAACTTCGACAACGGCTTCCAGGACTGGTCCTGCCAGTGCGACTTCGCCGACGTCGATCTCGACGGCGACCTCGACCTGTACCACACCTCCTACGGCTCGGGCTTCAACGCCAACGTGATGAGCCGTCTCTTCCTGAACGGCTTCGGGACTGCGGTCGGCCGATTCACGGAGTACAACCCCTCGGGTCAGGTCTCCGCGAACCCGAACATCGCGGCGGGCAGCGCTGCCGGATTCCTCGAGGGAACGCACTCGAACAACACGGCCAACACGTCGGGCGCCCAGCACGACATCACGAACATGTCGCTCGACGCCGATTTTGCCGACCTCGACGGCGACTTCGACAACGACATCCATGCGAACTCCCGCGACACGCGGCAGCGCATGTACCAGAACCGCTACTTCGAGAACGGTGGCACCCTCGGGAACGAAGGCTCCAACACGCGCCTCTATCGCGACGTGACGAACGCCTGGATCCCGAGCCTGACGGATGCGTCGTCGAACTACGACAGCGATCTGGCCGACATGGACAACGACAACGACGTCGACGGCTACTGGCTGAACGGCCTCGGTGGCACGACGGATGGCTGGTCGCTGAACAACGGTAGCGGCGTCTTCGGCGCGAACTTCACGGTGCCGAACTCCGGCAACGACGACAACGAGGTCGACTGGCTCGACTACGACAACGATAGTGACGTCGATCCGTACGTCTCCGCATTCCGTGGAGCCGACAAGTTCTACCGGAACCAGTTCATCGAGACGGGGAGCGTCAACCTCGTCCAGGTGACGATCCACTCCGGATCGGGCACGTCGACCCTCGCCGCCGACCCCGGCGACATGGACAACGACGGCGACCTCGACATCATCGAGGCCCAAGACGCGGGCGGGAACGAGGTTCTCCTCCGCAACAACCTGAACGTGCCCGACCCGCACGCTCCGCGTCTTCCGAACGTGAAGGCTCTCGTGGCCTCCGCTCCGACGTCGGCGAAGCGCCGTGTGGTCGTTCGCGTCTTCGACAACGCCAACCAGGAGAACTTCATCCACGCGACGGGCGTGTTGAACTTCACCGTGAATGGCTCGCCGAAGCAGGTGCCCGCGAAGTACGCCGGAGGCAATCTCTGGCTCGCGTTCATCCCCGGCTACTGGACGGGAACGATCTCCTATACGATGTCCGTGACCGATCGCGCCGGGAACACCGGCACGTCGGCGGCGAACGTCGTCGTGATCCCGCAGGCGGGAGTGAGCCTCTTCGGCACCGATCAGCCTGGCTGCACGGGCGCCCACGTGATCTCGACCAACTCGGCTCCGACGATCAACAACCCCGACTTCCAGTTCCTGTCGACGAAGTGCCCGCCGAGCAGCCTCGGCCTCGGGCTCTACGCGACGAACGCCTGGATCGGGAACGATCCGTTCGGAATCGGGTTCAACCTCTGGGTCGACCTGTTCACGTCCATCGAGATCGGGACCTTCGACATCTTCACGGATGGCGCAGGCAACGGCGTCGGCCCCGCGCCGATTCCGAACAGCCCGATCCTCATCGGCCAGCAGTACCGCCTGCAGGGTCTGTTCGTCGAGACGGCTTGCTCGCTGCCGCCCTTCAACCTGTCGGGCACGCAGGGCATGACGATCACGATTCAGCCGTAAGGCACGCAGGAAACGAAGACCGGCGACCTCGCCGGTCGTGAGAACGGCCAGGCCCTGCCGACGCGAGTCGACAGGGCCTGGTTCTTTCTTGGGCCTGGTTCTTCTTCGAGTCCGCCGGAGCCAGCACACGACACGATGCAGCTCAGCGCTCCCGTGCGACGAGCCGATCGCTCCTCGCCCGTGATCGAGTCTTCCCTTTTGGAGCCGATGGGGGGAGCATCGACGGGCTCACCTTCGCCCGAGATCACGCACCGATGCATCGACGCTTCTCCCTGCGTTCCCTCTCCGTCGTGTTCCTCGTCCCTGCATACGGAGTGGCACAGGATCTCCAGCCGGGACCGAACTTCGTCGCACAGCCGGGAGACATCGCCCAGACGACGTCCTTCGCGGAGACCGTTCGCCTCGGAGACTTCGACCAGGACGGCGACCTCGACGCGTTCTTCACGGCCGGCGGGTCCTTCAGCAACGCGCAGAGCCGACTCTGGACGAGCAACGCGACCACTGCGGGCGTGTCCTTCTCGTTCTCCGATGCAACGCCCGCGAGCCTGCCGATCCTCCTGGCGCAGTCGCAGAGCGCGGAGGCCGCCGACATCGACGGCGACGGCGACCTCGACCTCGCGATCGCGAACACCTCCCAGTTCTTCGCGCAATCGAACGTCTGGCTCGTGAATCAAGGCGGCGCCCAGGGAGGCACGCCGGGGACGTTCCTCCTCGACATGAGCCGTTGGAACGGGCTCGGCGGCGCGGGATCGAGCGTCGCCGCAGCACTCGTTCTCTCGAGCGGGACGTTCTCCGGAGGCTTCGCCGATTGGTCCCACGCGCTCGAGTTCGGCGATGTCGATCTCGATGGCGATCTCGACCTCCTCCAGGCCTCGATCGGTCCGAGCTTCGGTGGCAGCACGCTGCACCGGATGTTCCTGAACGAGGGCACGAACGGCTTCGAGGAGCACAACCCCTCGGGCGCCGTGAGCGGCGCGACGGCACTCGCGACCGGGAGCTCCGCGGGCTGGTGCGAAGGAACGCAGCTGGAGGGGACGCCCAACACGACCGGCGCGCAGCACGACCTCACCGGCGTCTCCTACGACATCGACTTCGGCGACCTCGATCAGGACCTCGACCTCGACGTCCTGGTGCAGGGGCGCGCGAGCTCGTCGCGCGTCTACCGCAATCGCTACATCGAGAACGGCGATTCCCTCGGGAACGAGGGAATCGGCCAGAGGCTCTTCCGCGACGTGACGGCGTCGGTGCTCGCGACGCCTCAAACGGGCGGGCTCTGCCAGGACGTCGAGCTGTTCGACGCGGACGCCGACGACGACCTCGACCTCTGGGGCGTCAACTGGAGCGGCCTGCAGGACCGCCTCCTCCTCAACGACGGCACGGGCATCCTCGCGAGCGCGGGCGGTCCGCTCGGCGATCCGGGCGCGGACGAGAACGAGGCGGACGTCCTCGACTACGACGGGGATGGCGATCTGGATGTCGCCGTCGCGAACTTCCAGGGCACCAACTGGATCTACAAGAGCCTCGCGGCCCAGGGCGCGAGCACCGCGACGACCTCGACGTTCCTCGTGCGGACCTCCGTGCTCGGCACGGAGACGGAGATGGCGACGCCTGGCACCGTCGCCGATTCGTTCCGCTCCGGAGACGTGGGCGACCTCGACAACGACGGCGACGACGACCTCATCTTCTCCCAGGGCGGACTCTCCACGCTGACGGCGCTGCAGCAGAACCTCCTCGGAGTGCCCGACTCGATCGCACCGCGCCTGCCGCTCGTCACGAGCTACGCGGGACTGCTCTCGCCGACCTCGGCGCCGCGACGCATCGTCGCGCAGGTCTACGACAACGCAGCGATGGAGCGGTTGCGCGACGCGTCGGCCGAGATCGAATTCACCGTGGACGGCGGTGCGCCGAAGATCGCGCCGGCGCGGTGGAGCGGCGGCAATCTGGTGCGCGGCACGATCCCCGGATGGTGGACCGGATCGATCCAATACGTCGTGCGCGTCACGGACCGCGCCGGGAACGCCGGAACCTCGGCCGCACAGGTCTTCACGGTCGCCTCCCAGGGGCTCGCGAGCTACGGCGCCGGCACCCCCGGATGCTCGGGCGCGCAGGCGATGGCTGCGAACTCGGCCCCGACGATCGGCAACGTCGACTTCGAGCTCTCGACGACGAACTGCCCGCCGAGCTCCCTGCAGCTCACGATGGTGAGCGACGCCCAGGATCTCGCAGGCAGCGACCCCTTCGGGCTCGGCGTGACGTTGCACGTCGGCTTCGGCGGCCTCGAGCTGATCGCCCTCGACATGTTCAGCGACGCCGCCGGATTCGGCGTGGCGTCCGTCGCGATCCCTCCGACGCTGGCGCTCATTGGGCAGACCTACTTCGCCCAGACGCTCTCGGCGTGGGCAGGCCCGTGCGTGCCGTCCACGTTCGGCTTGAGCACGTCCGACGGCCTCGCGATGACGGTCCTTCCCTGACGGCGACCGACCCGCTCCGCGCCGCCCTCATCGCGCAGGCAGCAGTGGCCGCAGGTCGTCCGGAACGGCGCCCGTCCGGTCGAGCAGCGACTGCGTGATCTCGGACGCGCGGCGCTCCTTGCCGCGCGCAAGCAGGAGACGGGCGAGCATCTCGTAGGCGGCAGCCGGCGCGACCCGCGCGGGCCGCAGCCCGTCGACGAAGACGAGTTCGTCGAGGATCCCGGTCGCGCGCGCCGAGTCCCCGGCCGCGAGCGCGCGTCGGGCGTGCTCGACGAGGCTCGGCGCATCGAAGGTCTCCGCCGCCTCGAAGCGCGCGCGCCAGTAGCTCGCCTCCTCGCGGTCGCCGCCCGCCTCCACGAGGTCGGCGTAGAGTCGGTAGCCGTCGGGCACGGATTCGCCGCTCCCGAGCAGCGCGGGCACGCTCTTCACCGCGAGCGCCTTCGCCTCGTCCAGTCTCCCCTGCCCGTACCAGAGCACGATGGCGAGGTCGAGATTGAGGCGTGCCTTCGTCGCCCGCCACGGGTCCGTCATGGCCTCCTGGAGCACCGCTTCGGCCCGGGCCCATTCCCGCGCATTGATCCAGGCGGCCGCCTCGTCGTGATAGCTCTTCAGGAGAGCGTTCCGCTCGCGGAGATTCGTGTCCTCGGTCTGGAGCCATGGCTCGTGATCGACCGCGACCACGGAGGCAGCGAGGCCGAGCGTTCCGACGGCGAGCACCCCGAAACGCCGCGTCGCGGCCGCGCGCGCGAGCTCGACGAGCGCCTCGCCGGCCGCCAGCAGGAAGGCCGCCGCGAGGAGCGCGCGGAATCTCTCCGAGACGGGGAAGAGGAGCATCGTGGCGGCGTAGACGCCGAAGGCGACGAAGATCGGGAGCCGCGCGCGGAGCCGTCGCAGCGCCCAGAGGGCGCCGAGGAGGCCGAGAGGGCCGATGGTCGCGAAGCGCACGGGCGACCATCGGACGACGGGCGAGAAACGCTCGACCCACTGGATCGACGTGTTGTCCGGCACCTCGTAGGCGTTCAGCGCGAGCTCCATCTTCTTCGCGAGGAGCATGCACCACCAGCCGAGCCCTGGATCGCGCACG
Source organism: uncultured Planctomycetales bacterium (assembly GCA_964545855.1). Classification (GTDB taxonomy): domain Bacteria; phylum Planctomycetota; class UBA1135; order UBA1135; family JACQFD01; genus CAZJHD01. Next base: position 30,256 of record CAZJHD010000008.1, on the reverse strand, counting down.
ATGTGGTGGAGGCTCTCGCGGAACCAGAAGGAGGAGATCTCCGCGCGCGTGAGCGTGCGTCCGGCGCGGCGCTCGGCCTCGCGCTTCCAGTCGTCGGGTTCGTGCTCCGGCACCTGCCGGACGAAGGACAGGTGGTGGACGCCGCCGCTCGAGTTCTGCGGGTTGTTCCCGAGGTAGAACGACGTCCCCGCCTGCGCCGTCGTCAGGAGGAAGGTCCCGCTCACGCGCACGTTGTGGATCGTGAAGGGGAGGATCGGCGCGAGTGCCGCGAGCCCGAAGGCTCCGACCACGAGGCAGCGACGCAGAAGGCCGGCGCCCTGGGCCTGCAGCGCCGCCACGAGCGCGAGCGCGGGCGCGACGAGGAGGAAGTTCCCGCGCAGGATGCCCCCGGCGCCGAGGAGCACCGCCGAGAGCGCGACGCGGCCCCATCGGATCGGCCCGGTCCCGGGGAACGCGAGCAGCGCCCCGAGGAAGGCCGCCAGGGCGAAGGAGTGCTTCTCGAGCTGTCCGTCCTGGTAGACCCAAGGCGCGTAGAGCGCCGCCAGGAAGCCTGCGACGACTCCAGCCGTCGGAGACGAGAACCTGCGCCCGAGGAGCACCAGGAGACCGCAGGAGGCCGCGCCGACCACGGCATGCCCGACGTAGGGCCCGAGCCGCCAGCCGCCGCTCAGAGCCTGGAGCCCGGCGAGCAGGTAGGGGTAGAGCGGATCCTGGAAGAACACGTCCTCCGGGAACCAGCGGCCCGCGAGGATCTCCTGGGCTCGCGCCAGGTAGGCCGCGGGATCGATCCAGGGGTGCAGGACCCCGGCGCTGTCGCGAATCGCCGCGACGTGGGCCAGACGCACCAGGAGGGCGATTCCGAACACGAGGAGCGGCGCTCGCCACCGTCCTGCCGGCGTGCCTCGCGGGGCTCCACCTGCGGCGCTGGGCGCACGGTCGCGGGGAGCATCGGCCATCGAGCGCAGTCTGCGAGGCGCCGCATCGTGGGAAAACCCCCTGGTCCCGCATCGGCCCCTATACTGCAGCGCAGACTCGTTCGGCGTTCTCCGCAGGATCGCCGCCTCGCCGCTTCATCGCCTGGGCCGCCACCCGGCCCTCACCCATGCGCATCCTGTTCGCCTACAACGAGGTCGAGGCGCTCGGCCTGCAGTACCTGTCCGCGGTCCTGAAGCAGAAGGGGCACGTCACCGAGCTCGCCTTCGACCCGCGGCTCTTCGACTTCTTCCGGCACGAGTACCGGAACGCCGTCCTGAGCCGGATCTTCAGCTACCGCGAGGAGATGCTGCGGAAGATCGCCGACTTCGAGCCCGACGTGCTGGGCTTCCAAGTGCTCACGGCGAACTACCCCTGGGCCCTCGACATCGCGCGCGCGGTGAAGAAGGCGCGGCCCGATCTCCCGATCGTGTTCGGCGGCTATTTCCCGACGGCCTCGCCGCAGCACGTCCTGCAGAACGACTGCGTCGACTACGTCATGAAGGGCGAGTGCGAGCACGCGTTCGCCGATCTCGTGTCGATGATCGAGGCGGGCGAGGTCGATCCCACGCTCACGAACCTCGCGATGCGTCGCGACGGCGCTCTCGTCGACAACGACGTGCGCCCCTACATCGACGACCTCGACACGCTGCCGTTCCCCGACAAGGACCTCTTCCGACGCCTCGGCGCGCCCTTCGACGTCGGGCACATGATCATGACGAGGCGCGGCTGCCCCTACGGCTGCACCTTCTGCGGGAACAACCTCTGGCGAAAGGTCTACTTCAAGGACGACCCGAACTACATGTTCACCCCGAAGTTCCTTCGCGGGCGAACGCCGGAGAACGTCGTCGAGGAACTGAAGGTCGTGAAGCGCGACTACGGAGTGAAGCTCCTGCGCATCAACGACGACGACTTCCCCTACGACACGCGCTGGCTCACGCGCTTCTCGGAGCTGCTGACGGACGAGTCGCGCATCCCCTACAAGTGCTTCGTGAACCCGAACTCCATGAACGAGGAGTCGGCGCACCTGCTGAAGATCACGGGCTGCGAGCAGGTCCAGATGGGGGTCCAGTCGATGAACCCGATCCTCCGCAAGGCCATGGGCCGCCCGATGCCCGAGAAGATCATCGCGCGCGCCATCTCGGTGATGCGCAACGAGGGGATCGGCCTCTTCTGCGACCAGATCTACGGCCTGCCGGGCGAGAACGAGGACGACTACAAGGCGATGGTGAGCTTCTATCGGAGCAACCCCACCGACTTCGTGAACGTCTACTGGATGAACTACTTCCCGGGCACCGACATGGTGCAGCAGGGCGTCGACGCGGGCGTTCTCACGGAGAGCCAGGCCGAAGCGCTGCAGGCGAATCCCGTCGCCGGAGACATCTCGACGATCAGCGCGTACCACCACAAGCGGGGCAAGAAGTACAAGGTCTACATGGAGGCCTACAACTATCTGCCGCGATGGGCGTGCGACGTGATGATGCGCACGGGACTCTGGTGGGTGGTGGGTACGCTCAACCTCTTCCGCTTCGTCCGCTTCGTCTACGGCATGGGCCTCGACCCGGAGAAGGGACACTTCCCGGCGCCGAAGCGCGGCTACGACATCTCGCACTTCCGCTTCCCGCGGATGTGCAAGCGCTACATGGCGATGAAGATGGCGTCCTGGTTCGGCAAGCGTCCGGCGCCCTACGAGACCTTCGGCCCCTCGGACACGCCTCCGGCGCCGACGCCGCTCGAGCGCGCGTGGAAGCCGCCCGTGCGCCGGCCGATGGTCACGCCGAGCGAGGCGCCGTCCGCGAAGACGCTTCCCGCTTCGACCTGAGCCGCATCAAGTTCGCGCGCGCAGGAAAGCCCGCAACGATTTGACGCGAGGCCGGATTCGGTAGAGCATCCCCAGTCCCCGAGAGCGCTCCTTCGTGCCGTGAGTCGGTGCCACGAGGCTCTCGTCTCCGCCGAGTCCCCTGCACCGCGCCAGCGCGGATGTAGCCCCGCACATGATGACCCTCCGGTCGGCCATCGCGTCGTCGCTCGTTCTCATCCTTCCTCTCGCGGACGCGTTCGGCCAGTCGCCCACCGCCGCGATCGGTCCTCCGCCGGCCGGCCACGCCGGCCCCACCGCAGGACGCGCGCATGCGAAGGACTGGGGCTCGCTCCCCTTCCTCTTCGAGCGCAACGACGGTCAGGCCGACCCGCGCGTCGCGTTCCTCGCGCGCGCCGCCGGTGCGACGATCTTCCTGCACCGCGACGGCGCCACGTTCGCCCTCGGAGGCGGCGCGGCCATCGCGATGCGATTCGAAGGGGCTTCAGAGGAGGCCGCCGTGCTCGGCGCGGAGCGTCTCCCGGGCGTCACGCGCTACTACCTCGGCAACGATCCGGCGAAGTGGGTCCCCGCGGCACCGCACTTCGGGCGCGTGCAGGTGGTCGGCCTCTACGCGGGCGTCGACGCCGTCTACTACGGCAACCCCCGGAAGCTCGAGTACGACCTGCTGCTGGAGGCCGGCGTCGATCCCGCGAAGATCGTCCTGCGCTTCGACGGCAGCGACGGAATCGCGGTCGACGCGGACGGCTCGCTCGAGGTACGCGTCGGCAGGGAGCGGCTCGTCCTCGACGCGCCGCGCGTCTGGCAGGACCGCCCGGACGGGCGCAAGGAGCTCTCCTCCCGCTGGAGCCTGCGCAACTCCGCGCGCGCGACCTTCGCGATCGACGGCATCGACCCCGCGCTCCCGCTCGTGATCGATCCGGTGGTGAACCTCGCCTACTCGACCTTCCTCGGTGGCTCGTCGACCGATTTCGGCGAGGACATCGCCGTCGGCGTGGAGGGCGATGCCTGGGTGACGGGAGAGACCTTCTCGCTCGACTTCCCCGGCCCGAGATTCGGTGACCTGACCGGGGGCACCGCCGACGGAGGGAACTTCGACGCGTTCCTCGCGCGCTTCACGACGACGGGCGACGCCCTCATCGCCGTGACCATCATCGGGAGCGACGCCGACGACTTCTCCTTCGGGGTCGCGCACAACCCCTTCCCGTCGACGACGGTGTTCGTCGGGGTCACAGACGATCCGTCCACCTTCCCGAATATCCGCGTACCGGAGGTTGCTCCCCGCGGCTCAGCCGATGGAAAGGGAGGACCGGGCAGGGACGCGTTCCTCGTGGCCGTCGACTCGAGCGGCAACGTCCTCCGCTCCTTCGCTTTCGGCGGATCGAACGACGACATCGCCTACGACGTCGCCTTCGACCTCGACCTGGCCACGACGGCCGACGGCACGCCGCCGCCCGCGAGTCCCCAGGTCGTCATCGTCGGCCAGACGTTCTCCGCCGACTACCCGGTCAAGGGCTTCCAGAACGTGCTCGACGGGCCCAGCGACGCCTTCGTCTCGCGATTCGATACCGAGACCTGGAACTTCACTCTCTCGACGTACTTCGGAGGGTTCCAGGACGAAGCGGCCTACGGGGTCGCCGTCGACTTCGACGGGAGCATCCTCTTCGGAGGAGAGTCGGACTCGGACGATCTCCCCACCGTCGCCGCGGTCCAGAACTCGTGCGGTGGAGCCTTCGACGGCTTCCTCGCGGCTCTCGACGAATCCGGGACGACGCTCCAGTTCTCCTCCTATCTCGGCGGAAACGACTTCGACGCCGTTCGCGACGTCGCGATCCGCGGCCAGGAGATCCTCGCCGTCGGCGAGACGGGCTCGGCAGACTTCCCAACCACGCTCGGCTCCCTCCAGCCGAATCCTCCAGGACCGACCGGAAAGTCCGCCAGCGGCTTCGTGAGCATCATCGAGTTCGGATTCGATGATCCCAAGGACCCCGGCGAACGAGAGTTCGGGCTCGGCGGCGACTTCGCGGATTTCGTGAGCTCCACCTACTACGGCGGGAACGACATCGACGTGGTCGAGGGCGTCGCCATCACCAAGTCGGGCGACCCCGTGATCGTCCTCTGGACGAGCTCGACGGATCTCCCCGTCGTCTTCGGCATGGAGCAGAAGGCCGGCATCGGATCCTTCGACGCGGCCGTGGCCCGATTCAACAACGACCTGAGCGGCCTCGTCTACTCCACCTATCTGGGCGGAACGCTCAACGACTTCGGCCTCGGCATCGCAGTGGACTTCTTCGAGGACGCCTACGTCACCGGCTCCACGGAGTCGCCGGACTTCCCTCTGGCGAATCCCTTCCAGGACGCGTTGAACACGCCTCCTGTCATCGTCGCCGCCACGGGCGATAGCTCCACGGAGCCCGACGCCTTCGTCACGAAGCTCGCGTTCGATCCGAAGGGCGAAGGACAGATCGACCTCACGGTCGCCCTCGGGCCCAACTCCCCGAGCGCCGGCGCGACGGGCTGCCTCGGCGAGGCGAACGTCCTCCTTCAGTTCACCGTCACCTCCGAGGACACCTCCACGGAGGATGCGACGCTGAACTCCTTCGACCTCACGGCCTTCGGCACCGGCGACGAGTCGGCCGTCGTGGAGCAGGTGCGCATCGTGCGGGACCTCGACGGCGACGGCGCGATCGACGGAGGCGAGCCGACGATCGGAACGGCCACCTTCAACGCCGACGACGGCACCGTGAACCTCGTCCTCTCGACGCCGCAGACGCTCGCGCCGGACGAGACGCGCACCTACCTCGTCGTCTACGACCTCGGCATGACGCTCCTCGCCAGCACGGCGGCACCCTCCGGGAACGCGAAGCCCTCGGCCGACGCCGACGGATCGAGCGCGCCCGCGTCGCCGGTCTCCCACGGCTGGGTGCTCCTCCTGCCGCTCGCGATTCCGCTGCTGCGCCGCCGCAAGGGCGACGGCGGGCGCCGCGTCCCGACGATGTTGCTCATGGCCTTGCTGGCGATCGGCTGCCTCTCGCTCTCGGGATGCCGCCGGGGGAATCACTTCCTGATGAACCGGACCTTCGGCGTCGACGCGACCGCCATGGCCGCCGTCGCCACGAATCCGGGCACGCCGATCACGATCGTCGGACTCCCGATCGCTGGGCTGGCCCTCACGGTCAACCAGATCGGCGACTGAGATCCCCGATCGCAGATCGACGGACTTCCCCGGTCGCAGGGCGTCGGAGTTTCCTGATCGAGGCGCGACGGAGCTCATCACATCGAGGCTGGCCCCGGGCCTGGCGGCCTTTCGCTCCGCCCGGTCTCGGGCGGCTGAACTCGTTCGCGCGCTCGCACCCGCGGTCGGATCGTGCGCCCATTGACGCCTATCGAGGGCTTCGTGACCATCCCGACTCTGCGAACCCGACAGCGCATCGACCTCGAGATCCTGGCCGGACGCAACGTGCTCGCACCGGCCCGTCTCTTCACCCACTATCGACCGGAAAACGCCCTCGCATGCCGTACTCCACATCGGTCATCGTCCCGATCGTCTCCGCTCTCCTCGCTGGAGGCGGCCTCTCGCAGGGTCTCCCCGTCTTCGAGCCGCATGGCAGCGAACTGACTGAAGCGCCGCGCGTGAGCGACGAGGGCGCACCTCCGGTCCGGCCGAGTCCCGCCGGAAAATGGTGCGCGCTCCCCTTCGTCTTCGAGCGCAACGAGGGCCAGACCGACCCCTCCGTCGCGTTCGTCGCGCGCGCGGCCGGAGCAACGATCTTCTTGCAGTGGGACGGGGCGATCTTCTCCCTCGGAGACTCCAGGTCGATCGCCATGCGCTTCGAGGGCGCATCCACCGAGACGCAGGTTCTCGGCGCGGACCGCCTCCCGGGCGTCACGCGCTACTACCTCGGCAACGACCCGTCGCGCTGGGTCCCCGAGGCGCCCCACTTCGCGCGGGTGCATGCGAAGGGTCTCTACCAGGGCGTCGATGTCGTTTACTACGGCAATCCCCGGAAGCTCGAGTACGACCTGCTGCTCGAAGCCGGCGTCGATCCCGCCGTGGTCCAGCTCCGCTTCGAAGGCATGGATTCCCTCGCGATCGAGGCCGACGGATCGCTCGCCCTTCGGGCGGGATCCGAGCGCCTGGCGCTGAAGGCGCCGCGCGTCTGGCAAGACCGTGAGGACGGCCGTCGAGTCCTCCCCTCGCGTTGGCTCGTCCGCGGCTCCGCCCGCGTCGCCTTCGCCATCGACGGGATCGATCCCGCCCTTCCTCTCGTGATCGATCCCGAAGTTGACCTCGCCTTCTCGACGTTCCTGGGCGGATCCAACAACGACATGGGGGAGGACATCGCCCTCGGCGTGGAGGGAGATCCCTGGGTGACCGGAGAGACGCTCTCCCTCGACTTCCCGGGCACCGAGGAGCTGCTCACGGGGACCGGAGACGGCGGCGGTGGGTTCGACGCGTTCTTGGCGCACCTCGACTCCGTCGGACAGACGCTCATCTCCACGACGATCATCGGCGGCGCGTCCGACGAGTTCGCGCACGGAGTGGCGCACCATCCCGGCGGCGACTTCACCGTGTTCGTGGGAGTCACGGCCGACCCTCTCTCGTTTCCCGTGTTCGAGCCCAGCCCGAGGGCTCGAGGCACGGGAGACGGAGACGGCAAGCTCGGCTCCGATGCCTTCATCGTTGCCGTGAACTCGACCGGCGAGATCTTTCGTGCGTTCCCTTTCGGCGGCTCGAGCGACGACGTCGCAAATGACGTTGCGTTCGACTTCGACATCTCGAAGCCAACCGGAGACGGAACACCACCGCCGCTGCTTCTCGGTGTGGTCGTCGTCGGCCAGACGATGTCCACCGACTATCCCGCCAAGGGCTTCCAGAATTCGTTGCAGGGTCCGAGCGACGCTTTCGTGACGCGCTTCGCGGGGGGAGACCTCTTCTTCCATCTCTCGACGTATTTCGGGGGCTCGTCGGCAGAGGGCGCGAACGGCGTCGCCGTCGACTTCGACGGGAGCATCCTCTTCGGCGGCTTCACGACGTCGGACGACCTGCCCTTGTCCACGGTCGTGCAGGGATCTCTCAACGGGAGCGTCGACGGGTTCATGTCGGCCGTCGACGTCGGCGGGAACTCCCTCCAGTTCAGCACCTACCTCGGCGGAAGCGACGGCGACGAGGTCCTCGACGTCGCGATCCGCGGCGCCGACGTGATCGGCGTCGGATACACCGCCTCGGGCGACTTCCCGACGACTCCCGGCTCGCTCCAGCGGACCGTTCCGGGCCCCATCGGGAAGTCGAGCAATGGATTCGTGAGCATCATCGGCTTCGAGCCGGAATTCACGCTCGGCATCGGCGACGACATCGCGAGCCTCCTCTCCTCCACCTACCTCGGCGGAGACGACCTCGACTTCGTCGAAGGCGTCGCGATCACGAAGGGGGGAGACGTCGTCACCCTGCTCACGACGACGTCGACGGATCTTCCGGTCGAGTTCGGCGCCGGATGGCCCGACGGGATCTCCCCATTCGACGCCTATGTCGCCCGTTTCTCTGGCGACTTGAGCACGCTCGTGTATTCGACCTACCTCGGGGGGCAATTCAACGACTTCGGCGGAGGAGTCGCGGTCGGCTTCGTCGACTCCCTCGACGACGTCTTCGTCACGGGCTGGACGGAGTCCGACGACTTCCCGCTCGCGAATCCCTTCCAGGACCAGATCAACACGCCTCCGGTCCTGCCGGTCGCCACGGGCGACAGCTCCTTCTCGCCCGACGCCTTCGTCACGAAGCTCGTCTTCGATCCGAAGGGCGAGGGCCAGATCGACCTCACGGTCGCGCTCGGCCCGAACACGCCCTCCGCCGGCGCCGTCGGCTGCCTCGGCGAGGCGAACGTGCTTCTCCAGTTCACCGTCACCTCCGAGGACACCTCCACGGAGAACGCGACGCTGAACTCCTTCGACCTCACCGCCTTCGGCACCGGCGACGAGTCGGCCGTCGTGGAGCAGGTGCGCATCGTCCGCGACCTCGACGGCGACGGCGCGATCGACGGCGGCGAGCCGACGATCGGAACGGCCACCTTCAACGCCGACGACGGCTCTGTGAACCTCGTTCTCTCGACGCCGCAGACGCTCGCGCCGGACGAGACGCGCACCTACCTCGTCGTCTACGACCTCGGCATGACGCTCCTCGCCAGCACGGCGGCACCCTCCGGGAACGCGAAGCCCTCGGCCGACGCCGACGGATCGAGCGCGCCCGCGTCGCCGGTCTCCCACGGCTGGGTGCTCCTCCTGCCGCTCGCGATTCCGCTGCTGCGCCGCCGCAAGGGCGACGGCGGGCGCCGCGTCCCGACGATGTTGCTCGTGGCCTTGCTGGCGATCGGCTGCCTCTCGATGTCCGGCTGCCGTCGTGGAAACCACTTCCTCTTCAACCGGAGCTTCGGCGTCGACGCCACGGCCCTCGCCGCCGTGCCGGAGAACGTCAGCACGACGATCACGGTCGTCGGCTTCCCCCTCGCGGGCATCGCCCTCAAGGTGAACCAGATCGGAGACTGAGGTCCCCGTGGCGCGGGGGCGGGGGGTCGTGGCGCCCGCGCCCCCCCGCCCCCCCCCCCCGCCCACCAATGGCCCCCGCCGAGAGAGGGGGCG
>CAZJHD010000008.1:17310-20822 GCA_964545855.1 uncultured Planctomycetales bacterium | reverse complement strand
CGCCCTCATGGTCAACCTGATCGTTGACTGTGGTCCCCGTGGCGCGCCGCCGGCGGATCGGGCCGCCGGCTCCGCCGCTCCCTCCCGTCCTCCACTCCATGCGCCAAGGACTCTTCTGGGGCAGCGCCTTCGTCGCGCTCTCCGTTGCCGGCGCGCTCGTCGCCTATCTCTTCGCGCCCGCGGCGAACACGATCCGAGGCTACGTCTTCGACGCGAGCGGCCACCCGACGATGGGCGCCGTCGTCACGCTCCAGCCCGAGACACCCGGGAGCGCGGCGCCCGCCCCCGTCCGGACCGACGGCTACGGCTGGTTCGTGGTCCCGGAGCTGCCCGAGGGGCGCTTCGCCGTTTCGGCGCGCGGAGCCGACGGGGCCACCGCCTCGGTGCCGGCCGTCGCGCGCGGCGCGAGCGTCATCGTGCGGCTCGCCCCGGCGCCTCGCTGACCGGCGTCGCGCACAGACCCGGCGCGGCTCAGCTCCCGCCGGGCGGCCTCGCCTCGAACCGACCGAGGTCGGGGCGGAAGTCGAGGGTCCGGTGGATCCCCCGCCAGCCCTCGAGCAGTCGCTCCACGGGCGTGTCGGCGAGCGCCGGAACGAGGGCCCGCACGCGCGCGAGCACCTCGTCGCGCCGCGCCGGATCGGCCGCGCGCCGGATCAAGAGCTCCACGAGCCCCTTCAGGACTCCGGAGACGACCGACGCCATGCGCTCCTGCCAGCGCAGCAGCTCGACGGCCGCGTAGGACGCGACGAGCGGCTCCTTCGCGTCGAGACCCGCGACGAGGAGCCCCAGCAGCGCGCGAGGCGATGCCGCACGCGCGCCCAGCGCACGATCGAAGTGGACGAGGGCCGATCCCGGATCCGGCTTCTCGAGCGCGTCGAGACCCGCCGCGAAGGCGGCATCGAACTCCGCCGTGTCGGCGCCGGGTGCGAACTCCGGGCCGTCGAGACCGCAGGCCACGTCGACGAATCGCGGGGCCGGTCTCCGGAGCGCGAGGAGCCGCGCCCGCAGCGCCGGCACCCACTCGGGTCCGCTCGAGGCGAGGATCATGCGCGCCCGGAATGCCCGCTCCGCCGCGGCACGCGCGGCGGCGAGACGCGGCTGCGCCGACGCGGGGACGTCCGCGACGAGCGCCTCGATCCCCTCCTCCTCGCCACGGAGGAGGAGTTCGAACTTCTCGTTCCACGAGTCCGGCGAGCGGCTCCGCAGCGACCGTGGACCCGCGTACTCGGCGATCGGCCGGTCGTCGGTGTTCACGAGGCCGCCGCTCGCCTCGTGGAAACGCAGGAGGCCGCGCGGTCCCGCGAGCCGGAGCGCCAGGAGATCCTCCGGCGCGTCGACGCCGCACTCGGCGAGCGACCTCCGCGCGCGCTCGTCGGCGAAGACCGCCTCCAGCCGCGCCCAGGGCGCCGCGGGCCCATCCTCGCGCCGCCCCACGATCACCGTGGTGAAGTCGGCGTCGAAGACCCAGGCGTTCGGGAACGCCTCGCGGAAGGCTCCCACGAGCGATCCGTACACCGCCGTCGAGTACTGCGTCGGGATCCAATGGCACGCGACCCCGCCGGGCGCGAGCCGCGACCGCACGAGCCGGAAGTACTCGCGCGAGTAGAGGCTCGTGACGCCGGCATCGTCCGGGTCGATCGGGTCCGACGTGATGACGTCGTAGCCGCCCGGCGACGCGAGGAGGAAGTTCCGGCCGTCCTCGAAGCGGATCGAGACACGCGGATCCTCGTGCACACGGCCGTTCGCGCTCTCGAAGAAGCGAGCCGCGGCCACGACCTCCGGGGAGAGCTCGGCGACGTCGATCCGCTCGAAGGGGTGCATCGCGAGGGCCGCCACGGAGATCCCGCAGCCGAAGCCGACGACGAGGCCGCTGCGAGGCTCCGGGTGGAAGGCGGCGCCGAGGTGTCCGAGGAGCGCCAGGTGGACGCGCATCGCCGCGTCCGTCCCCGCCTGCGCGTCGTTGTCGACCCAGAGCACGCGGTCGTCCGTCGCGATGCGCCGCACGACGCCCACGGACGCGGAGACCCCGTCGGCGTAGTGGATCACCTCGAATCCCGGGCGTCCCTGCGTGAGAGCCTTCTTCCACGGAGGCTCCGTCGACCAGGCGGGCACCGCCGCCGCGATCACGAGGCCCGCGGCGACGAGCCACGGCGCGACACGGCCCGTCGCGGAGACCGACGCATCGGAGAGCACCGCCGCCGACCCGACGACGAGACTCACGGCCGCGCTCGCGAGGAGGCCCATCTGGAAGCCGAGCAGCGGCAGGAGCAGGAATCCGCCGGCGAGTGCGCCGAGGACCGCACCGAGCGTGTTCACCATGAGCGCCTTCCCCGCGATGCGCCCCGGATCCGACGCTCCGCCGCCGAGGATCCGGATCGCCACGGGCAGCCCCATGCCGGCGAGGATCGCCGCCGGGAGCACGATGCGGGCCGACTCGACGAAGGCGCGCATGGCGAAGTCCACGAGCGACTCGCGCGCGAAGAGCATCGAGGGGTCGGCGCCGCCGGAGCGGCCGCCGTCCAGCTCCTCCAGCACGCCCGCGGGCCGCATCGTGACCACGCTCGCCGCCACGGCGGCGGCGAGGAGGAGCTGCAGGATTCCCAGCAGACGCTTCGGATGACGCACGCGATCGGCCACGAGCCCGCCGAGGGTGTCGCCGATGACGAGCCCGATGAGGACCGTCGCCAGCATCTCCGCGAAGGCGAAGGCCGAGTTGTCCCCGATGGAGAAGAGCAGCGCCCGCGTCCAGAGCGTCTCGTTGGCGAAGGTCGTGAGGCCGCTCGCCGCGAGCACGAACCAGACGACGGCGTCGCGGCGCGGAGAGGGAAGCGCACCGCGCGCCGCCGGAGCCTCGACGGCCGGCAGCTCCTCCCCCCGCGCCAGCACGAGCGCCGTGAGCGCCACGAGCACGTTCGCGCCGACGGCCAGCAGGACGGTGCCGAGGAGGCCGTAGCGCTCGATCAGGAAGAAGGCCGCGCCGAGCGTGCCCGCCGCGGCGCCGAGGGTGTTCACCGCCGAGAGGAAGCCCGCGCTCGCGCCGATCCCCTCGCCGCGCCGCGCGAAGGCCTTCAGCAGCGCGGGGATCGTCACCCCCATGCAGATCGTGGGCGGGAGCAGCACGAGGCCGGCCAGGAGCGCGCGCGCGACGTTCGCTCCGGCGCCGCTCCCGAACCAGCCGACGAGAGCGACGTAGGCCGCCGGAAGGGCGTCGAGGAGGAACGTGGCGCCGAGGGCGAGCGCCGCGAGGACGATCTCTGCCACGGCGTACAGCCGCGCCGGCCGCGTGCGCTCGGCGAGACGTCCACCCCACAGGCTTCCGAGGGCGAGCCCCCCCATGAACGCCGCGAGGGTGATCGCCGTCGAGTGCGCGCTCACGCCGAGGGCGAGCGACAGCTTGCGCTGCCACACCACCTGGTAGACCAGCCCCGCCGCTCCCGAGAGCGCGAGCAGGCCGTACCAGGACCAGCGCGCCCCGAGGCCGAGTCGTCCCGGGCGTGGGGTCAGACCCCTTT